>JAPOXG010000115.1 GCA_026707225.1 Chloroflexota bacterium | reverse complement strand
CTGAGCATCTAGTATACTCTCTTTACTAGGTGTCCAGTTTTTCAGGACCACTACAAACATGGCGCCGATTTGTTCCTCGGGGCAGACAGTGCAAAGGCTATTTCACCACCGAGGACACCGAGGGCGAAGAGAGCACAAAGTTCTTCTGGGTGCAAAGCGAAGTAATGATCTATACCGCGGTACCACTCCCAATAGACAAGTTTCACTGGCAATTGCTGGCTCCCGCTACAATCGGCGCAGATAAGCGCGATTCCGAAGTTCGGTCGACAATCGCAGACATCGGGAAGTCTTGCGCCCGACACCGCCCAAACGCCTCGAAATCGCGGTTCTGAGCCATTTGTAAGTGCGGCGTGACCTTTTGCGGCTGTGCCTTGCGGTACAATTTATCTGATGCTCAACATGCGGAGTAAGCCAAGTGAAAAACGAACCACAGAGCGAGAAGGATATTTTCTCCGACGCATTCGTAGCGGGACCAGGACTTAAGGACGGCGGATATGCTATCGTCGCTGTCGATGTATTGACCAATCACGGCGACTTTGCCTGCCCCGACATGTCGCGGGCTATGGAACTCATTGCCGAGATCCAAGGCAAGCACATCACCGAATTGCAGTTGCCAAGCGAGGCTGAGTTGCAAAATTGGACGGAAGATCCATGCGAACCCTACGCACTTTCGTTAGATCTCGAAAACGGCGCTAGCCTGTGGCTGCCCTTGATCGATATGGACGGCGAAGATGGTAGATTCCACGTTCATACCGATATGGTAGAGAATACATCAAAACAACATCGCGGTGTCCCCCATCATCGCGGAACGAGCCATAACGAAGCTGCAACCGCTTCGGCCGTTTCCCGTGCGGCGCGTCGGCGGGCGGAGAGGGCAGCCCGCAAAGCGGCAAAACGCCCTAAGAGCACCTGAGCGACGCTTCATCCGCAATGACGAGCGAGGCTCACGCAACAACTCTGTTGTCCGCCGGCTCGGTTGAAGCGACTGAAGATTGGTGAAAATCCACAAGACCGGGGGCTATGATTTGGCGATTGCCTTAATGAACGGCTAAGGATTTCGCGCTAAGCTTAGACTGATCCGGTCTAATTTGAGCAAATAGCGTCAGGCAAGCGTAGGCTTAGGCATTGGCGACGAAGCGAAGATTTGCGTTACACTAAAGGGAGCAATTCATCAGGGCGATTATGTACGATCAATATCCCAATCATGACGTACCGTCGAACAGTCTGATTCAGCGTTTCTTTTCTCAGCGTTGGAGCGCGATTGCGCTTGAGATCGTCATGACGATTGTCATTACGATCGCGGCGGGCGCGGCCTTTGACTTTTTTGATCCCCTGGACGGTGGCGGGACGGCATCTGCGGCGGTCGAAGTAGAGGCATTCAAGACCCGGGAGCCGGTCGCCTTCATCAAGGAAAGAGGCCGAGAGTATGTCCAGGAGCGGCGGTTCGCTGCCGCTGAAGCGATGTTCGCTTGGGCCATCGCGGTAGCGCCGGATGACGCTGAGAGTTATTCCTGGCGCGGCTATGTGAAGATGCAAGCCGGCGATTATCGGGGCGCGCAGGCGGATTATCGCCAACTGCTTGAGCTGCGGCCGACCGACTTCGCTGGACACAACGCCTTGTGTTGGGCTTATGGCGAAACCAAGGACTTCGCCGAGGCGAGCGAGCATTGTCAGCAGGCATTGCGCAGAGCCGGCAATCGGGCGAATTACGCGATAGCGCTCGAGAATTGGTGCTGGCTGTTGGTGGAGAAGGGCGATTATGAACAGGCGGCGCAGTATTGCCGCTTTGCGCTGGAGTATGCGCCAGAGTATCCGCAGGCGCATGCGTTGGCGAATTACAATATGGGCCGCGTCTATGTGGCTCAGGGGAAAGCGCACAAGGCTTTGCCGCATTTTCACGAGGCGTTGCGGCTTGGATCGTCATATCCGAAGATGTATTTGGAAATCAGCGCGATATACGATACACTAGGTTTTCGCGCGGCGGCGCGCTCGAGCTACGCGAAGTATCAGGAGTTGCTTGGTGGCGAGGCCGCGCGTGGCACAGCCGCAGGGTTGGCGGATGGTTTGTGATGGCAGCGGGCTGGCGATGCCGCTTGACGAGGGCAGCGTCAGATGTGTTATACTAAGTGTCAAGTAGTGTTGTTCAATGATCTGTAGCTGAAAGAGCGGGGGGTAAATTATGAAGAAGCCGTACCCGGAATATGATATTCCCAAGCGTTCAATCAAAGACCGCGTTCTCAGCCAGCGCCCAAGCGCTCTGATCATCGAGGGTTTGCTGGTGCTGGTTGCCGTCGTGGTCACCATCGGTTTTTTGACGCCGGCGACGCCAGTTGAAGACAAGAGCGATGTAGTCGCTGAGTTGGAAGCCATTATCGCGGCGCAGGAAGCGGCCTTGCAGGAAGCGGCGGAAGCCATCGCGCAGGCGGCGGAAGCGGCGGCATTGCCGCAAGCCTTTCTGAGCGCTAGCGCCGCCAAGAATATGGCTTGGTCGAGCCTGTCCAACGAAGAGTACCGTTCGGCGATTGCTCTCTACGATGCGCTGATCGCGCAGGGCGAAGCGGACATGCAGACGATCTTCGCGCGGGGTTATGCCTACAGCATGATTGATGAGCATGCGCTGGCGGCTCAGGATTATACGACTGTGCTGCAGCAGGAGCCTGATAATCTGGCCCCCTTGAACAACCGCTGCTGGGCTTACAGCGAGATTGGCCAATTCGATCTGGCGCTGGCCGACTGCAACAAGTTGATGTCGCTTGCGCCGGAGGCCGACTATCCCTATCTGAATCGTGGCATCGTCTATGAGCAGATGGGCGATATGGGGGCCGCGATGCGGGATTACGTCGAATGGATCAAGCGCATCAAGACGAATGTCATTCGCAATGACAATCTGGCTTGGGAGGGCAGCCTCGAAGTGCCGATGTCGGAAGGCATCGTGTACATCTTCCCCTTCACCGCCAGCGCCGATCAAGAAATTGCGGTCAGCGCCATCAGCAGCCAGCGCGACCTGGATGCCGACCCCTTGGTCTTGATTCTGGATCCGGACGGCTTGCCGCTGACGGCGAACGATGACACGGGCGAATGGTGGGACAGCTATGTGCAGTTCCGCGCGCCGGTGAGTGGCGAATACGCCGTGGTCATGACCCATGCCGGCGGCAGCGCCGAGGGCCGCGTGGAAGTGTCCTTTGATGTCTCGGGCATGTTCACGCTGGGCAATGACGGCGCCCGCTTCAAAGCCGATGCTTATCGCGCCTTGATGTCTGGCGATTACACGGTGGCGCTGGAGAATTTCCGCCGCGCCCTGAACCTGAATCGCCATGACGCGGAAGCGATGAACTGGATGGGCGTCACTTACCGCTATATGGGCGAATACGATGCGTCGATCAGCCACATCAGCACGGCGATGCAATTGGACGAAAGCTACTCGCTGCCGTATCTCTCGCGGGGCATCACCTATGAAGAGATGGGACAGCCCGAAGTGAGCGCGGCCGACTATTACCGCTATGCGATGATGAATCGAAATCGCACGCTCTTCCACGCCGAGCTCGAGGGCGACAGCAGCTTCGAATTGCCGATGCGCGAGGGCTGGGTTTACAGCGTTCCCTTTGACGCAAAACGCGGTCAGACGTTGGATATCGCCGTGGATACGGTTGAGCCGGGCTTCGTCGATCCGCTGATCATTCTGATCGGTCCCGAGGGGCAGGCGCTGATCGGCGACGATGATATTTCGCGCAGCGAGTATGATGCTGTCATCAAGGGCTACGAGGTCGGCAAGAGCGGACAGTATACGCTGGTGATCAGCCACGCTGAGGGCGGCTCCAACGGCACGCTGAATGTCGACATTGATGTGACGGCGCCGGCGCCGATGTCGGTGGCCAGCTTTGACGGCTACGGCTGCGGTCACTAGATGGCAAAGCAGTTCAAATCGACAAGGGGCAAGTCGAGAGGCTTGCCTCTTTTTGTTTCCGAATTGTGTCATATTTCGGCGGGCGACCTAATAGGTCGCCCCTACATTTTCTGGCATGCGGCGGGCGACCCAAGGGGCGCCCCTACAGATTGCGTTTGGATTGTGGGTGTCAGCCGCCGGTGACGGAGTGGGCGTGGCGGAAGATTTGCTTGAGGCGGGCGGTGATATCTGGCGGCAGGGGCGGGCGGGCGAAGGTAGCGAGGTTGGCGTCGAGGTGCTGTGGGTTGCCTGTGCCTGACAAGATGACGTGGGCGCCGGGTTCATCGCGGCAGAAACGGTAGGCGGCATCGGCGATGCTGGGCGCGGCGCCGCTCTCGACCAGGAAGCTGAGCGGATTCGCGCGATCGATGTCCCGCGGGTCAATTTCGCCGCTTTCGATTAAGCTTTCGATGGTCGATTTCAGTTTCGCTCTTTGGCTGAGGGCGCGGCGGATCGCGAACATGATCAGGACGCCGATGTCGTTCTCGATAGCTGCCGCCAGGACGGACTCGCGGGCGCTTTGATTCAATAGGTTGAAGCCGACCATGATGACATCCCAGACGCCGTCCTGGACCGCGCGCGCGAGCATTTTATGCGCCAGGTCGCCGCTCCAGTTTTCGGTGACGCCGATGAAGCGGATCTTCCCCGCTTGGCGCAGCTCTTCCAGGGCTGGGACGATTTCTTGCCGGTAATAGTTGTACTGTTCGGGTTTCAGCCCATGCAAGTGATAGACATCGATATAGTCGGTACCGAGGCGGCGCAGGCTGTCGTGCAAGCCCGCGCGCAGTTGCGCCCGCGTGATGTTCTCGCCGCGCAGCCGTTTCTTGGTTGAGATGAGGATTTTGCTGCGGTCGCGTTGGCCGATGGCGGCGCCGACGATTGCTTCGGTGCGATAGGCTTCGGCGGTGTCGATGAAGTTGATGCCGGCGTCTAATCCGCGCAGGACGAGCGCGACCGATTCCGCTTCTGTTCTGACGCTGTCCTGCTGCCCGAGGCGGCTGGGTCCGCCGGCGCCGATGCCCATGACGGAGGCTCGCAGGCCCGAGCGTCCCAATGCGCGATATTGCATATTCTCTCCGTTGCTGTCTGCCCTTCGCAAATCAGTTTAACCACAGAGGCACGGAGGACACAGAGTCATTTTCAGGGATGTTTTGACGCATTGCCGGGCAAGATGAGGTGGTGACTTCGCTGGATGAGGATGGGCGCGGTGAACCTTACCGCCTTCGCGGAGGTGCTGATATAATCGAGCGACGAAAGACACAGGCGGAAACAAAATGAGCATGCATACTTTTTCCATCGTCGCCCATTGCGCGGACGAAGCGGCTTGGGGCGTGGCGGTGGCGAGCAAGTTTCCGGCGGTTGGGGCGGTGGTTCCTTGGGCGCGGGCGGACGCGGGCGCGGTGGCGACGCAGTCTTACGCCAAACTCGGCTTCGGACCCGATGGCTTGGCGCTGATGGGCGAGGGGCTCTCGGCGGCTGCGGCTTTGAGCCGGCTGCTGGAGGCGGACGAGGGGGGCGAGACGCGTCAGGTGGCGCTGGTGGACGCGCGTGGCGGGGTTGCGGCGCACACCGGCGGAGCGTGTCATGCATGGGCTGGGCATCAGACGGGCGATGGCTTCTCGGTTCAGGGCAATTTGCTGGCGGGCGAAGCGGTCATTGAGGCGATGGCGGCGGGCTTCCAGCGGGCCGAAGGCGAATTGGCGGATCGATTGGCGGCTGCATTGCGCGCTGGCGAAAGCGCCGGCGGCGACAAGCGCGGCAAGCAATCGGCGGCTGTGCTGGTCGTGCGGCAAAATGGGGGATATGGCGGCGACAACGACCGCTATCTCGACTTGCGGGTGGATGATGCCGCGGAACCGGTGGCTGATCTCATCGCCTTGGTGAAGCTGCATCATCTCTATTTTCAGCCGCCGCGGGTGGAGGACGCGATCCGGATTGATGACGATATCGCGCGGGAATTGCAGGCGATCATGATCCAACAGGGCTATATGACCGGCGAGGTCAACGGCGTCTGGGACGAGGTATGCCTGCAGGTCTTCCGGATGCTGATCGGCAACGAGAATCTGGAGATGCGCTGGACGCCGGAGCAGAATCGTCATTCAATCGATCGCGTCGTTCTGGAGTATTTGCGGCAGCGCTTTGGCTGAGAGACGGTTCAGGCTGGGCGGGCGCTGGGCTGCGCCGATTTTGCTGCTCATGTTGACGAGCTTCGCCCAATTTCATCAGCTGACGCGTGATTTGCGTTTCCTCCCCGATGAAGCTTTTTTCATGACCTTCGCGCGCGGCGCCGCGGTGAAGGGCGATTGGCTGCTGTCGGGACCGCTTGACAAGCCGCCGCTTTCGATTTATTTCAGCGCTTTGAGCATGGTGGCGGTCGCGGTCTCGGCAGACGAAGATGGCGTGCTGCGCCTGGACGCTGGCTTGGGTGAATTCGCGGGTCGGCTGCCAAATGTCTATCTGGCCATCCTGTCGACGGCGCTGCTGATGCGGCTCGCCTGGCAAATGCATCGCGACCGCTGGGCAGCGCTGTTCGCGGGCGCCCTCGCGGCGACATCGCCCTATATGCTCGCTTTTGGCGCTAGCGGCTTGACTGACATGAGCCTGCTGTTTTGGGCGGCGGCGGCGCTGTATCTGGCGCGCGCCGGTCGCTGGGGGCTGGCAGGTCTGGCGCTGGGGCTGGCTTTCTGGAGCAAGCAGCAGGCGGCGCTCTTCGCCCCGCTGATTGTGATGATCTTGCTGGCACGCGGCGGGCGGCGTCAGGATTGGCTGCGCCTGGGGTTGCCCCCTATCATCTTAGGCGCGGCGCTGCTGATTTGGGATAGCGCGCGGCCCGAGGCGAGCATCTTCGCGCAGGCGGCGGCCAATAATGCGCCGGATGCCTGGCTGGCTGAGCCAGCGCTGTGGCTGCGGCGTCTTGTCGATTGGCTTGGGCGCGGATTATGGCTGCTGGGCCCGCCGCTGCTAACGGGCGTCTTGCTCTTGGGGGCGGCATTTGTGTCAGCGCGCCGATGGCGCCGGGGGACGACCCGCAAATGGTCCTTCGCGGTGGAGCCGGCGCTGCTGCTCTATATCATTGGCTACCTGGGCGCGCACGCGGTTTTGCCCTTCAATCATTATGATCGCTATCTCTTGCTGATCTTGCCGCCGCTGATTATCCTCGTCGCCGCTCAGTTGGCGCGCGCTTGCATGCTCGGAGCGCGCGGTCAAGGACTGCGCTTGGGAATGGCAGCGCTGATTGTGGCGGGCGGATTATGGAGCTGGCACGCGGGCTGGAATGTCGGCGGCGATCGAAGCGTCTTTGACGGTATTGACGCGCTGGCGGATCATCTCAATTCGAAACCAGTCGCGACCGTCATCTACGATCCCTGGCTGGGCTGGGAGTTGGGTTATTATCTGGGGCCCTGGCATGACAAGCGGAAGGCGCATTATCCGACAGCCGCGGCGCTGGCGGCGGGCGCGCTGGCGCTGGATGAGAAGGGCGACCGCTACCTGGTCGCGCCGGTTGATCAGCCGCACGATGATTGGCTGGCGGCGCTGGACGCGGCTGGATTCGGCGTCGCGCTGGATTATTCGCGCGATCGATTCGTCGTCTATCGCTTGAGCGTCCCGCGTGATTAGAGCCGCAAAAGGGAGTGGTGACGATCGCAGTAGCGCTCTTCGTCGAGAGTGACACATAATTCTTCACCACAGAGGACACCGAGAGAACACGAAGAACACAGAGAGCTTATTGTTAGGATAGGGTATCTCCGACGTCCACGATTGTAGCACTCCACCCCAAGAATTGGTGGTGAGCGGGAAATATTATGGCTTATACTATCAATAGAGAGATATGATAACTGAGAGCAAATTGTTTGGTGTTTGGCGATTCTGAGCTTAAACTGGAATATCGCTTTTGGCTTCGTTCTCGCAACGATAGATGCTTTTCTTGTTGGGACGTTTTTCTATATTGCAGGTGGATTATGGAGTCTTATTGGGCTCATCTCTATTATTATTGGCGCCTGTGTTTCGGCTTGGAAACTTAGATAACGGTGGACTTATGGAATTCCTGACAGATCCAAACGTGATTTATCTGCTGCTGATGGCGGGGCTGTGGATCAGCGCGGCGGGCGCCTACATCCCGGGCACGGGCCTGGCCGAGATTGGCGGCGCGGCGCTGATTATTGGCACGCTGTTCTTGCTGAGCCAGGCGGCCGCCAATTGGATCGCCGTGATCGCGCTGGTGATTGGCGCGTCGCTCTTCTTTTTGCTGCCGTTGCTCAAGTCGGAGTGGGAACGCTTCGCCATTGGGGGTTTGGCGATACAGGCGGTCGCCAGCTTTTTCCTTTTCGCCGAAGCTAGCGTCTCGCTGATTTGGATTGTGTTGGGCTTGATTGTGGCTTGGGCTTATCATCGGACGATTCTGCGCTCGGTGCAGCAGCAGCAGCGCACGCTGTCGTCGACGCAGAAGGACGCCTTCTTGGTCGGGGAGCGCGGCCGGGTGGTGGCGGAGATTGAAGAACGCGGCACGGTGCAGTTGCATGGCGAGCTGTGGACGGCGCGCAGTCGTACGCGGCTGGAAAGCGGCGCCGAGGTCGTTGTGACGGGTCAGGACGGCTTGGAGCTGCATGTTGAGAAGGCGAAGCGGCTGGAAGACGGCTAGCTTCAGCTGCGTATTGGCAAGATTCGTAAGCGATAAGATCTAAAGGAGCGAGACATGAACGGGGAACTAACACAGGCATTGGGCACGGGCTTCAGCGGCATCCTGCTCGTCATCGTCGTTTTGGCGATTTTCATGCTGCTTCGGAGTGCGATTCGCGCGGTGAAGGAATATGATCGGCTGGTCATTTTCCAATTGGGGCGCTTCAAGACTGTGCGCGGTCCGGGCTTGATCTATGTCGTCCCATTTTTGGAGTCGGCGACCAAGGTGGATATGCGGGAGAAAATCATTGACATCCCGTCGCAGACCGCCATCACCAAGGACAACGCCTCGATCGGCATTGATTTTCTAGTCTATTACCGCATCATCGACCCAGAGACATCGGTGACCAAGGTCGGTGATGTGGTTGACGCGACCGGCAAGATAGCGACCACAACCTTGCGCGCGGTAATCGGCGACATTGTGCTTGATGATGTGCTGTCGCGCCGCGATCAGATCAATGATGTGCTGCGCGTCAAACTGGATGAGACGACCGAGCGCTGGGGCATGAAAATCACGACAGTCGAAATCCGCGAGATTGAGCCGCCGCGGGCGATTCAGGATGCGATGAATCGGCAGATGAGCGCCGAGCGCGACCGCCGCGCTGAAGTCACATTAGCTGAAGGAGAACGTGAAGCCGCTATTGCCCGCGCCGAGGGCAGCAAGCAGTCGGCGATCCTGGAAGCCGAGGGGCAGAAGCAATCGCAGATCCTGGAAGCGGAAGGCGAGCGACAGGCGCAGATGTTGCGGGCGGAAGGCTTCGCCATGGCGCTGAAGGCGATTTGTGAGCAGGCGCGCGATGTTGATGGCAAGACGATGGCGCTGCAATATATGGAGATGTTGGAAAAGGTCGGCAGCAGCCCGTCGACCAAATTACTGCTGCCGATGGAATTGACGAGCATCGCTCAGAGTTTCGTCAGCACCATGGGCGCGGGCGCGGCTTTGACGAATGGCGGGGGCGGCGTCGATGCGCGCGAGGCGGCGAGGGTGGCGGAGGGGGCTGCAAAGTAGTTTCGCGCTGCCGGTTGTAGTGGCGACCCAAGGGTCGCATGGACACTGAACGTCGGTTGTCCCTACAGCATTCCAATAGGCTGGCCGTCTAGTCCAGCGTGATTTCCCAGGCGGAGACGCCGATGACCACCCCGCCGTCTTTGACGAAGATGACGGGTTCGAGCGGGGCGTCGGCGGGGGAGAAGTCCATTGGCTCGCCGATGCGCGAATCATTGAAGAAGGCGCTGACGGCGCCGGATGTGGGGTCGCGGTCGAGGCGCAGGCGCGTGATCAGATTGTTGACCGAACGCTGGCTGACGAAGTCGGCTTCTCCGTTTTTGTACAATGCCAGTCTGATGACATCAGGGCTGACCTGCTGAATCTGAATGCCGGCTATGCCCGCGCCATCGGCCTCTCGCAGCAAGATGCCGAAATAAACATCATCGGCCGCGAGCGCAGGATCGGCGCTGAGCAAGGCGAGCTCGGCTTGAACTCGATTGATGCGTACGGGCGCGTCGTTGCCATAGCGGCTGGCCAACAGATCGGCAGGCGGGGCGTGGAAGATCGCGTCGCTTTCACTGGGTCCGCTGCTCCCCAAGCGCCAGGAGCCGCCGGCGCCGCTGAATACGTTTTCATCCCAGAAGGGCGCCGCAGCCGCGCTGGCGTAGAGATCGAGCAAGTTCTGCGCGCCCTTCAGTCCCTCTGGCGGCAGAATCGGTGTTGGTACAGATGTCGGCGCTTCGGTGCGAGCCAGGGTTGGTATTTCGCTGGGGATCGCGCTTGGTTCCGCGATGGCAATCGAGTCTGGCGCGGATGTTGCGGCGGCGGCGCTCTCATTGTCGCCAGCGGATGCGTCCCCCTCCGGCGCGGGATTGACCGCCTGCGCTTCGGATTCGTCGGCATCGCCGCTGCTCGCTGGGCCGGGCGCTGTTTCGGCAGCGGAGACCGTGGGCGCTGAGGCAGGCATGACGGCGGCCAGGAAGCCTCCGAGGCGGCCGTTGCCTGCCAGCGAGAGCAGCCCGCCAATAACGAGGACGATGCCAATCAAGAGGGCGGCATTAAAGATCCAGCGATTGACGGGGGCTGGCTGCGCCTCGGTTTCAGGCGGTGAGGGCTCGGGCGATTGCGCTTGCTCGACCGGCGCCGGGGCCGGGGCGGCTGGCTGATCTTCCGGCTTGATTTCCGGCGCTTCTTCGGTCATGGCTTCCACCCCGCGATACCAATGGCGGAAGAGAGGATAGGCCGGGTTGCGATCGATAAACATCGCTTTGAATAGCTCGTCCATCGCCTCGAGTTTGTCTTTGCGGCTTTTGTCGCCGGCATAGATCGAGACGAAGGCTTCGTAGGTATCGCGCCAGCCCAGCATCATCTGCGCGAGCTTGTAGCCCAGCAGGTCTTCGGTGACATCGGCTTGCAGATGGATGGCTTCGCGAATGCTCGGCTGTGGCTCGTCAAGCTGGCGGTCAATTTCGCTCAGCAGGTTGCGCCGCTTGACGCTCAATTCAGCCAGCGCCGCTTGCAGCTCCATCATCCAGGCGCGGTAGGCGCTCATTTTGATATTGGCGTTGGATTCGGCTTCGGTGATGCTGCGCAGCACTTGTTCGATTTTGTTGCCGGCGGCGCGAAACTCGGCGTCAGCCCAATCTTGCAGCGCCGATTCCAGCGCTTTCAGGCTTTGAATGCCGGGCGTCAACAGGCGCGACTGCGGGTTGTTCTCGAGCTGACGCAGGAGCTCGGCGAGGCTGTCGGTGATGTGAGGACCGGTGAGCTCGGCGAAGATATTCTGGGCGGCGAGCAAGCTGTCGCGGCGTTCGATAAATTCGTCCAGCTTGCGCAGGGCGGTGTGCCGCTCGGCGAATTCGGGGAGGGCGCGCAGGCAGGCGGCCTGCCAAAAGCGGGCGTCGTCAATAGCGCCGTCGTGGGCGTCGAGGACGCCGGAGAAGATGTAATGGGCGAAGAGAATGCGCAGCGCCGCGGTGTTTGCCGTGGCGAAAGCCTGCACCAAGCCTTGCGACATCGCTTTGAGGTAGGTCTCGGTGCTGGGCATTTGGGCCGCGAAGCCGTTGATGGCGCGGTTTTCGTGATCGGTGAACAGGTCTTCAACATCAATCAGCGCCTGCTGCGTGCGGCTTTCGCTTTC
This sequence comes from Chloroflexota bacterium, assembly GCA_026707225.1. Taxonomy (GTDB): domain Bacteria; phylum Chloroflexota; class Anaerolineae; order Aggregatilineales; family Phototrophicaceae; genus UBA6055. Next base: position 15,475 of record JAPOXG010000115.1, on the reverse strand, counting down.
GACGCCATTGCGCTCGACCCAATCGCGCAAGACGCGTGAGACGCGCCAGAGCCGTTCGGCGATGAATTGCTCGCTATCGCTGCGGGCGATTTCCATCGCTTGCTGGCCCAGCCGCTGCGCGTCGGCGAGCTGCCCCTGATCGAAGGCGGCCCAGCCGTCAGCCAGCGTCCGGCCCAGGTGGCCTGGGACCGAGTGGCGCTCGACGTACGTGGCGCTTTCCACCACGCTGGACAGTTGACTGAACCAGCTCGAAAGGGTGGGGCTGATGGTGCTGACGGTCTCAGCGGCGCGCGTCAAGACGCCGGTCGCTTCGGTTTTGTCGCCGGCGACGATCACTTCGCGATAGCGCTTCCAGGCGACTTGCGCGGTGGAAATGCCGGCGAGCATCTCCGTCAACATCTCGTCGAAGAGCTGGCTGGCGAAGGGCTCGAGCTCATCGCGCGTGGCCGTCAGCCACCTTTCCAGATCGGAGCCATCGGCGGCGGGCACAAAGGTCTGGCTGTTTTGCAGGATTTCGTAGAGCAGGCTGAGGAAGTCCTCGATTTTATCCCAAGCCGGGTTGGCGGGATCAATAGCGCGGCTGGCGTCGAGGGAGGAGAGGGCGTCGCGCGGGTTGTTGGCGGCGGCTTTACCGACCACGTGCATATTGTCCGCCAGAGCCATAGCGGCGTTGAGCGCGCGCGTCAGGGCGTTGAGCGGCAAGCGCCCTTCGGAGAACTCATGCTGCAAGCTGAGCGTCTGCAAGTTGGCGTTGAGTGCGGACAGGCTTTCGACCACTTCGCGAAAGACATCGCGCAGTTGCCCGGCGCCGGGCGCTTCCATGACTGCAGTCTGGTCGAGCGCGCGGTTGATGCCGGCCAGAATGCCCAGCGGCTCGTCAATCGAAATGGCTTCCGCCTCCAACTGCTGAATGGCGCTATCGAGCCGGTAGAGGTTGGGCCGTAGCAGCAGCACATCGGGGAAATGCGACGAGATGCGCTCAGCCAGGCGCCAGTTCAAGAGTCGGTGGTCTTCGTCTGGCGCGGGACCGGCCAGAAGCGTGTTGGCGGCTTTGTCCGCTTTGTATTCAAAGAGCAATTCGGCCGCGTCCGACACGGAGGCGGGCGCGGGGCTGAGTTCGCTGTCGGCCAGCATCAGGCACCAATCCAGCAGGAGGTGCACCAAGCCGCCGGTTTTGCTGCCGGCGCGCCCGCGAAGTTCCGCAAGCAGATCAGCGGCGCTCGCCCAGTTGTGGCTGCGTATGTAGATGCTGACGGCGTCAAGATCGGCCGCGACTTCGAGATCGCGCAGGCGGTCGATGATTTCCTGATGGGCGTTTCGGGCTGCGGGATAGGCGGGGTTCTGGCGCAGGGCAATTTGCAGATTGGTCTGCAAAGCTTGCAGATCGTTGCGACTGAGATCGGGCTTGCGGAGCTTGTCAATGGTGCGGGAGACGATGGAGTTGCGGTCTTGTTCCAGCGGACTGCGATATCGCAAAAGATCGGCATTGAGTTCGCTAAGGGAGGCGTAGCGGTAACGCAGATTGGGATGCACGGCGCGGGTGACGATCGCTTGCAGGCGCGGATCGATGGTCTCGCTGTCTTGATGAAAGTCGACGCGGAATTCGGCGTCGGCGTCGCGGGGGACCTCGATGCGATAGCCGCCGGAGACAATGAAGTAAATGAGCTCGCCCATTTGGTAGATGTCCGTCTGGCGGCTGATGCCAGCCAGCGTGGCTTCGTCGCCTTCGAGGAAGACGGCGTTGCCCCAATCGATCACCTTGAGTTCGTAGCGGTCGCGGTTCCAAAAGAGGTGCTTGGCGTCGACATCGTTGTAGACAATGTCCAGCTCGTGGGCGGTTCGCAGGAGGTCAATCAGACGCTCGAAGATTTCCAGCATTTCAAGCTCGGGCAGGCGTTGATGCTGCCCAGCGAGTCGGACGACTTCCTCTTCGATGATGTGCCCTTCGGCGCGTTCCATGACGATGTACTGCTGGGGGATGCCGCCGACGAAGAATTGGCCGCTGCCCAGCAGTTCGGTCAAGACGGGATGCCCGGCGAGCCGCTTGAGGGCTTCGCGCTCGTTGATGATGCTGACTTCCTGGCCCGCGCGGATGGGCGGCGCGTCGTTTGGGTTGGGGCGCTTGATGACGACGGGTCGTTCATCGGCGGCGGTATCGACAGCGCGCAAGGTCTCGCCCGAGCGGCCGCGCGGGTAGATGTAGTCGTATCGATAGCGGTTGTCGAACAAGCTGTTCGCCATGGTTGTTTCCCTCAGGGGATGCTGCTTGAGTTCAGCCAGCTGCGTAATAATGAGTGCCCTCCCGTAAGCTGTAACATGTTCATTTCCGTTCTCATTCGATGCCGACCGCTAATCACAAGGCGATGCGCGCTCGCCAGGAAGGCACAGGAGAAACCGCCCGTTCACCTAGGTCCGATCAGGATCGGATCCATGGCTACCTATCATTCTAGACTGAATCGACGGCTACGCAAGGGATATATCGCAGAATTCTTGGGATAAAGACGCTGTGACTTGGGATATTCAGGAGGCTTCCGTTCGGCTAGGCAAATTTTCGCCGTCTGTGTATAAAGGAAGCAGCTTACCGAGACATGATGCCGTTCCATGGTGGCGGCTGGTGAAAAGCGATGCAGAAGCTCTTCCGCCGGGGCGCGCCTGACCTGGCTCTGATATCGGTGCTGCTGATTGCGCCGCTGGTGATGTTCCATCAGCAGACGCTCGGCGGTCGCACGCTGCTGCCCAGCGAAAACTTGTATCAGCACTTGCCTTACTCGGCGTATCGGGACGTGGTTAGGGCGCCGGCGATTCCGCATAATCACCTGCTTTCGGACATGGTCTTGCAGAACTTGCCCTGGAAGCGCTTCATTCGGGCGCAGATCGCGGATGGCGAGATCCCGCTGTGGAATCCCCACCAATTCGCCGGCATTCCGTTTTTCGCCGCCGGGCAGCACTCGGCGCTCTATCCATTCAGCGTCATCTATTACGTCCTGCCATTGAGCGCGGCTTATGGCTGGTTCATCCTGCTCAACCTGTGGCTGGCGGGCGTATTCATGGCGGGATTCCTGCGCGGCTTGGGCGTCAACCGGCGGGGGGCCGGGCTGGCGGGAATCGTTTATCAGCTGTCTGGCTTCTTGATCGCCAGCGCGGTTTTCCCGATGATCGTGGCGGCGGCGGTTTGGCTGCCGCTTATTTTATGGATGATCGAGAATATCCTGCGTGGTCGCAGCTTGTGGATCTTCCGGGGCACGGCGCTGCTGTGGGTGGTCACCGGCGCGCTGGCGCTCGGCTGCAACATTTTGGCCGGGCATATTGAGCTGACGATTTATACGCTGTTGATCGCGGGGTATTACGCGGCTTTTCGGCTGGTTTGGGAGGCGGCGCGGCGCTGGCGCGAAACGGGGAGACCGCCACTCCGCTGGGCGCTGGCGACGATGCTGTGGCTGATCGCGCTGGTCGCGCTTGGCATCGGCTTGGCGGCGCTGCAGCTGATTCCGCTCTATGAATTTGTGGGGAGCAACTGGCGGGCGGAGCGCGCGAGCCTGGAGACGGTGCTGGGTTATGCCCATCCCGTTCGCGATCTCGTACAGTTTCTGCTGCCGAACTTTTATGGCAGCCCGGCGAATCACAGCTATGTGGATGCTTTCAGCGGCGAGCTGATCAGCGACTTGCGCGGCGCGGCGGGTCTCACGCGAGATACCATTTACTGGGGCGTCAAGAATTATGTGGAAGGCGCGCTTTATGTGGGCGTCTTGCCGCTGCTGCTGGCGCTCTATGGCTTGGTCAAGGGCTGGCGGCGGGAGCTGGCGCCTCATCTCATTCTGTTCGCTGCGCTGGCACTAGCGGCGCTGTCATTCATGTTTGGCACGGCGGCTTATGCGCTGGTCTTTCAGCTGCCGGGGATGAATCAGTTGAATTCGCCCTTTCGCTGGGTCTTCGCCTTGACGCTGGCGATCGCGGCGCTGGCGGGCATGGGGCTGCACATCTTGTGCGCTGGCCGCGGACGAAACCAGGCGTCGGCGGCGCTCTTGGGGCTGCTCAGCCTGTTGGTTGGCCTCGGGCTTATCTTGGGACTGGCGGCGATCCAGGCTGATTTCGCTCGTTTCGAGCCGATGCTGGACCGGCTGGTGGCCGAGCTGGCGGGGGCCGATGCCGCATTCGCTGACGGGCGGATGTTCTACAGTTATCAACTGCCGCAGGTTCTGACGCTGGGCGCGCTGCTATTGGTAAGCGGCGTTCTGTTTCTGTGGGCGGCGCGGCGTCGGTCATGGCGCTGGGGGGCGCTGGCGCTGGCGGTGACGGCGGTGGATCTGCTGATCGCCTCTTATGGATTTAATCCGGCGAGCGATCCGCTGCTTTTGGAGTTTAAGCCGCCGGCGGTGGAATATCTGCAGGGGCAGGCGGGGCGCTTTCGGGTGACGAGCCTGGAGCGGCCGGGCGACCCGCGGATACTGCATCCGAACGCGGCCATGCGCTATGGATTGGATGACATTCGGGGCTACGACAGCATCATACCAGCCGGCTATGTGGCGACGATGCGGGCGTTGCAGCCGCAGCATTTATTGGATCACAATCAGATTGCGCCGCTTTACACTGATGCGGGACGAAGCCCGGCGGGTTATCAGCGGGTATTGCAATCCGACTTGTTGAGCTTGCTGAATGTTCGCTTCGTGCTGACGGCGCCCGATATTGAGATGTACTTGCCGGGCTGGGAGGATGTCTATCGGCAAGAGGTGGCGATATGGGAGAATCAGTCGGTGATGCCGCGGGCCTTCGTCGTGGACAAAGCCGACTGGGATCCGCGCTGGCTGGCGGAAGAAGGGGGCGGCTTCCGCTTTGCCGAGCTCGACGTCTTTGGCGGCTTGAGCATTCCGCGCTATGAAGAGGCGGCGATCAGCCGAGACAGCGGGCGCGAGAAATTCATCGATGTAAGCGTCGCCAGTGACAGCTGGCTGGTCATCAGCGAGAGTTATATGCCGGGCTGGCGCGCTTTCGCCCGTCCCTTCGGCAGCGGCGAAGAGGCCGAATTTGGGCTGGGTCTGCGGCTGGTGCTGGCGAATTTGCAGGGCATTGAATTACCGGCGGGCGATTGGACGGTGCGGCTGGTTTACAGCCCGGCGAGTATGCAGCTGGGCATGTTCACTTCGTCGATCGGCGTGGCGGTCATCGTCTTCCTGCTGGGCGCCTGGTTTTGGCGGGCGACTGTCGGCTTGAATACCGAGGCTTCGTCCGGGCTGGCCAAGGTGGCGCGCAACAGCGCCGCGCCGATCATCCTCAACTTGTTCAACCGCGGCATTGATTTCGCCTTCGCGATTGTGATGTATCGGCTGCTGCTGCCCGCCGACGTGGGCATTTACAATTTCGCCATTGTGCTCTTCGTCGCCTTTGACATCTTCACGAATTTCGGCTTGGACCTGTTTCTCATCCGCGAGGTGTCGCAGCGGCGCGCGCGCGCTGGCTATTTCCTTTACAACACGTCCTTCTTTCGCCTGGCGCTGAGCCTGGCGGGCGCGCCTTTGCTGGCGGGCGTCATGCTGCTCTGGCAGAGCTCGGGCGCGGAGGCGATCAGCAGCGAAGGTCTGGTCGCCATTGGCTTGCTTTACATTGGCTTATTCCCGGCGAGCTTGTCGAAGGGCATGACTTCGTTGTTTTACGCGAACGAGCAGGCGGAGCGCCCGGCGGCGATCGCGACGATTACGACGATGAACAAGGCTGTCTTCGGCGTGATCGTTTTGCTGCTCGGTTACGGCATCGTGGGCTTGGCGGTGATCAGCATCTTCAACAATGTATTGACGCTGCTGGCGCTGCTCTGGGCGGGGCGGAAGTTCATCGGTCGCATTGGCCCGCGCCTCCCGGACCGGCGGCTCATCGGCGCGATGGTCAGCGAAAGCTTGCCGCTGATGCTCAATCACTTTCTGGCGACTGTATTTTTTCAGGTCGATATTTTGATTTTGCAGGCGCTGAAGGGGGCGGAGACGGTGGCGCAGTACAGCACCGGTTACAAATGGCTGCTGGCGATCAATATCGTGCCATCGTTTTTCACGCAGGCGCTCTTCCCGGTGATGTCGCGGCAGGCGCAGGATGACCGCGTGGCGCTGAGCCGGACCTATCGATTCGGCATCAAGCTGCTCTTCGCGGCGACGCTGCCGCTGGCGGTCGCCTTCACCGTATTGGCGGAGCCGCTGACGCTGATTTTGGGCGGGGCGCGTTATATCCCGGACGGCGCCATCGCCCTGCGGCTGATGATTTGGAGCATCCCGATCGGCTGGATGAACAGCTTGACGCAATACACGCTGGTCAGCCTGGGTCAGCAGCGCTTGGTCACGCGAGCCTTCACGGCCGCGGTCGTTTTCAATATCGCGGCTAATTTCTTCTTCATTCCCGCGTACGGCTTTCGGGCGGCGGCTCTGGCGACCATCGCCTCGGAGCTGGTTCTGTTTGCGCCGTTTATCCTTCTGGCGCGGGGCAAGCTGGATGATGTACGGGTTTTGAGTTTGCTTTGGCGGCCGCTGGCGGCGCTGGCGGTGATGCTTCTGGTCTTGTTCGCGCTGGGCGGGTCATTGCCGGCGCTGGTCATCGGCGGGGCGGCTTACGTGGCGCTGCTGCTGCTGCTGCGTCCGCTGGATGCGGCGGAGGGTGGCGCGCTGCTGCGGCTGCTACCGGCGGGGGCGCGGAAGATACGGGTTGTGCGCTGGGTTGCGGGGGCGCAAACCCCATCCCCCGGCCGCTTCCCCAGCGAGCTAGGGAAGGGGAGCTAGACCTTGCGAGCGCTTGATTCATCCAGTTTTTTCATCACGGCGGGACGCAAGGATTTTTGCGTGGGCGGCTGCTGTGCAGCGCGTGTGTCTACAGTTTTCCCTGTTGGGCGGGCGACCTGGTAGGTCGCCCCTACAATTCTCGTGCTTGGGCGGAAGTTTCACAGAGCCGCCCGTACAATCATGTTGATAGGAGAGATTGTCAGCCGGATGAATGCTCGGTATGCGAGTTCATCGGCAAATTGGCGTGAGGCTTGTTGGCTCGCGCCGGGCGCGCCCAGCGATTGCTGAAAGTCAAGTCACCAAAATCGACGGCATCATCCAGGTCGCTCATGAGCATGTCGGCGACGGGGAAATCCAGGTGGTAAACCTCGCCGCTGTTGCAGTTGAGCCGAAGCGAGAAAGTGCTATCCGGCGCCAAGTTTTGGTGAAGGCTCGAAAGCATGATGTGCGTGCCGCCCGGGCGCAGCTCAAGCGTCTCGCCGGCGGGGATGACCAGGGCGTCTATGGCTTCCATGCGGGCGATATCATTATCCACCACGGTTCGGTGAAAAGCGACATGCTCGGCGGCGGCGCTTTCGGCGGAGACGATGACCTGGTCAGCTGCGCCGCGGTTGCGGATGCGCAGGTAAACGGCGCTGGTTTCGCCCGCCGGATGTTCCATTTCGCTGTGATCCATGACGGTCATCTGGTCCGCACTGGATTCGGAGAGGATCTCGAAGCTGAAGGTCTCGGCCGCGAGCTCGCCACTGGGCAGCGTGAGGCTGGCTTCGACGATCCAGCCACCAGCCATCGTCCAGGTGAAAGGCAGGCTGAAGACGCCATTTGTTGACTGGCCTGTTTCGGCGAAGACGGGGACCATGCCGGCGTGGCTCATGTCGCCGCGGACGCGCAGGGCGCCGGGATCAGCGATGGCATTGCCGTTCTTGTCGGTGGCGGTAAGCAACAAGGTGGTTTCGCCGATGAGCGTATTCGTCGTTATCAGTTCCAACTGAACATCAGCCGGGGCGATCGGCTGCTGACGGCAAGCGGAAGCGAGCAGCAGGATAATGAGGCAGGTCGGCAGCCGCAGACTGACAAATGTCAATGCATTCCTTTTGACTCTCAAGTCGATTTGCCGGCGGGGAGCGCGGGCTGTCTCATGATCATGCTCAGACCGTAGCCGAAAGCGCCGGCCAGAACCGGGACGCCGAGCCACATATGAATGAGCCACCAGAGTCCACCGGTATTCCAAACGGAATTGCCCAGAATATGCAGCGTCACCATCGCGCCAAGGCTATGGGCGAAGGGAAGCAAAAAAGCGGCGAGCCGCAGTCGCCCCGTTTCAATGGGCATTGAGCCGCTGAGCAGGTAATCGCCCAGGAGGCCGACGAGCGCGGCGCTGAAGGCGAAGATGAATTCGCCCGCCTCGCCGACGCGATACCAGGTCATCAACAGCGAATTGAGGATGAAGAGCAGGGAGATCGCGCCGAAGGGCAGACGCCAGCGCCGGGTCATGAAAAGGACGGCGCCGAGCAGGATATTGCTTTGGATGATGAAGGCGACGATTCCAGCGACGTCTTGCAGGCTGTGCGGGACGGGCCGCGGCCCGGTCAAGATTATCATATCGCCGGCGATGGCGGCGAAGGCGTTGAAGAAAGTAAAAACCGAAGTAGTGCAGATGAAACAGAGAATCGCCGGCGCGAGGCTGGCCCAGCTGTCGTCGCTTTCCCGCTGCCAAAGCGCGCGGATGGGACCGGTCATGATGAGCAGGCCGGTCAAGGCGAGAAAGAGGTGAGACGGACTGATTAGCGCCTCGATGCCCTCTTCAAAGCCGAAGCTTTCGTGCCAGAGCATATCGACGACGCCGCCGGCGCCAAAGGCGAAAAACCCGATCAGCGAGAGCGTGTAACCGGCGGGCAGGGCTTTGCTCCAGCGGAATCCGCGATTGACGTTGCGAAAATGATGCGCGATTAGCACGAGACCGGAGAGCCCGACCGCGCCGTATAGAAGCGCGTGCCAGGGCGTGAAGAAGCTGTCATCGACAAAACCGTGATTATGCGCCCAGCCGTCGATGTACAAGCCAAATACAATGGCGCAAGAGATGAGCGCCATCGTCCAATCCAAGCGGATGTTATCGGCGGGGAGGCCCGCGACGGCGCGCCCGGACGCAGTGGCGGGCATCACGCCCTCGGCCGATCTGGTGGCGGCCATAGAACGGGTCCTTTCACAAAGCGATTCACTCTATCTTAATCGAATTATGTCAATCTACAAAACTTGTTCTCGAACGGTCGCGCGGAGGGCGTCTTCATTTGGCAGGTCGGCGCGCACATCGCTAGCGCGCTTTACGCATTCAAGTAAAATCGAATTATTGTTGAGAGAAGCGGCTGTGGCATGGCATGGCATTTGAATTGGAAGCGCTGGTAGGGCATTTATACATCGTTGGCGGGCGTGTAATCAATGTCAATCCGCCGGGCGCCTTGGTCGAAGTGGCGCCGGCGACAGCCGCCGACGGGCGCGAGGGCGATACTTTTTTTCTGCTGATCGTGCCCTCGGGCTCAATCGCCCCGACCACCTTTTATGAGCAGCTGGCGACTTTGGCGGCTGAACGTTATTTCAGCGCGGGCGGCAGCGTTACCATCGCCCTGCGCGCCATGTTTCAAGTGATCAACCGCAATCTTTACGAGCACAACCTGGAACACAGCGAGCGCGATATCCAGCAATTTGAGACGAGCATGATCGCGGCTGTATTGCATGAAGACGATATGTATGTCGCGCGGGTGGGTCCGGTCGTTTCGGTCCTGCAGACGGCTGGCTTAACGCTGACTCTGCCCGAAGATCTCACCGATGATGAGCCTTTGTTCAGCGTGCCGCTGGGATTGCTGCCTGAGCCGGAGATTTCGATGGTGCGCTATGGGGTCAACGCTGGCAGCCGGCTGGTGTTGTCTGATGGGAATCTCGCCGATATCCCGGTCGACCGATTGACGAGCGTCTTGCTGGAGAGTGATATCGAAAAGGCGCTGCACGGTTTGCGGCGCATGATCAAAATTCAGAGCCAGTTGATGCTGGTCGAGTTGGTACCGCCGGAATATGAGAGCCCGGTGCTGGCGGCGCCGGGCGAATCCTCGCATGAAGTGATCCTGAAGCTGGGCGCGGCGCGGCAGCAGTTGGAAATGGAGATGGAGGGCGCGCCGGGCAAGCGGCCTCGGCGGGGCGATTTCGGCTCGCTCTTGGCTTGGGGCTTGGCGCATTTGGCGGGGCGCGCCGCGGGCCTGTTGATCTTCTTTGCGGACCTGTTTCAGCGCTTGTTTCCACTGCCGCAGATCACGCCGACACGACGACTGTCTTCCGGCACATTGATTCTCACCATATTGTTGATACCCATGATCATTGTGAGCATTGTGGTCTTATCCTGGGTGTCCAACTTGGGCGAGACGGAATTCGAGCAGTGTCTGGGCAAGTTGCAAGACACGGCGAGTTTAGCGCGCTCATTGGATACGAGCAATCGGCGCAGCGTCACATCGGCTTGGAACGCGGCGCTGCAAGTCGCGGAGGCTTGCGATGTCATGCGGCGCGATGACCCCACGGTGGCGGCGATGCGAGAAGAGGCGCAGACGCTGATTGACGCCATCAACAACGTGAAGCGGCGGCAGGCGATCCCGCTGGCGAATTTCGAAGACGCGGCGATCACGCGGCTTCGGCAGCAGGGCAGCGATCTTTACGCGCTGGATGACAAGAACGACCTGGTATACAGCATCAAGCTGTCGGGTGATGGGCGGGAGCCGATTCGTCAGGAGCCGATATCGCTGATGCGGATTGGCGCGACGCATGAAGGCGGATTCACCATCGGGCAGATTGTCGATATTGCCTTTGATGATCATTCGGGCGACCTGGCCATGTTGGACCGGAACGGCACTTTGGTGCGCTGTTCGCGGCAATTCATCTTGAACTGCGACGCGCAGCGCGTATTGAACGCCAACAATTGGGAGGAGCCCAAGGCGCTGACGATTTGGGCGCGCAAGCTCTATATTCTGGATAGCGAGGCGGGGCAGATTTGGCGCTACGATCCCTCGGGGAGCAGTTATGTCAGCGCGCCTCGAGAGTACTTTGCCGGGTCAGCGCGACCGAATCTGCGCAATGTGGTCGATTTTACCATCAGCCAAAAGGGCACGGTGTATGTGCTCTACGATGACGGCGTGATGAAGACCTACATTGGCGGCAACGAGTCCCCCTTTGTGTTCAGCGGGTTTAACGAAGGCAGCGAACCTCACGTTGCGCGAACAGAGGGCTTTTACCTGAATGACAGCCCGTTCGCGCCGGGTTTCTTTATCATCAGCCGCCGGACGAGAACGATCTTTGAGACGACGGTCGCCGGCACCTTTATGGACAGCTTCCAGGCATTCGACCAGGAGAAGCTGGGCTTGGTCTCGGCGGTGGTGGCATATCCGGAGCAGAATATGGTTTATGTCGCGTCGGGGAATACGATTTTTCGCATGGACATGGAAGTGAGCTAGCTGTCCTGATTTAGGTGTATCTTGCGCGGGTGTCAAACCCCTTCCCCCCAACCCCCTGTTCCCCCCGCTCAACGGGGGGCGGACTTCCAGCAAGCTAGGGCAGGGGGAGCGCTGCCGCCGCGAACAAGGTCGCTAAGTAATATCGCCGATATAGCGCTCGAATCTCCAAAATTTGCCGTCGCGTCACCCTTCCCTTAGTTTACTGGGTCACGTAGGTCGCGTAGACACTGACCGCCGACATAGACCTTCGGGAAGGGCCGGGGATGGGGTAACACCGTGCCGGATACAGGCTAAGTTCAGAAGCGGAATAGATTCGCATTTGCAGGCGTAGGCGGATTGGTTCCATTGAGGAACACAAGACGCGGCTGTGAAAGAAGCGGAGAAGCGAGTATATTTGCATTACGTGAAACTGAGTCCCGAAAAGGCAGGAAGCGCATGAGCAAGAAGGTATTGATGGTATACGGCGGCTGGCCCGGGCATGATCCGAAAGAGACTACGCATTTATTCGCTGGGCTGCTGGAAGAGGCGGGCTTGGACGTCACCTTGTCGGAGACGCTGGACAGTTTTCTCGACGAGGAGCTGATGGCGTCGGTGGACATGGTGACGCCGATCAACACGATGAGCAGCATCAGCAACGAGCAGGAGGCGGGGCTCTTGAATGCGGTGCGAGAGCGCGGCGTCAATGTCGGCGGCTGGCATGGCGGCATGGCTGACGCCTTCCGCAACAATACTGAATATCAGTTTATGGTCGGCGGACAGTGGGTGGCGCATCCTGGCAACATCATCGATTATCGTGTGAACGTCGATGACCAAGCGCATCCGATCACGGCGGGCATTCCCGATTTTGCTATGCATTCGGAACAGTATTACATGCACACCGACCCGTCGAATCAGGTGCTGGCGACGACCACCTTCAGCGGCGACCACGCTTCCTGGATTGAAGGATGCGTCATGCCGGTGGTGTGGACGCGGCATTACGGCAAAGGCAAGATATTTTACAGCTCGCTTGGTCACGTTGTCGGCGATTTTGATGTGCCGGAGGCGCGCGAGATTGTGCGGCGCGGGCTGCTTTGGGCGGCGGATAGTTTGTAGAGGAGTTTCTTGATCGTCGTGCAATAACTGGTTGGAAAAATTTAGCCCACTTGAGCGAGCCTCAGCTGCGTGTAGACACAGCACGCCGCTCGCTCGTATTGCAATTCATTCACTTTAGCAGTTGCTTTCTTCAAGTAGCTGCCTACAGTGTGTTCACAAAGTAACTTGGAAATCTACTCGCGGTAGTCGAGTGAACGACGGTCAGCGGGGTTCAGAGTACGGTGGCGCAGCATGATCTGCCAGACGCGCAGAGCCGCTTCAAAGGCAATCGCGCTGGACATCTTGGAGTCGCCGTGCTGCCGATCAGGAAAGTGGATCGGTATCTCGCCAATGCGGTAGGCGAGGCGATGCGCCACAAATGCCAGCTCGACCATGAAGACGTAGCCATTGGCTTTGACTTGATCCAAATCCATGCCGATGAGGCAATCCCGTTGATAGATGCGGAATCCGCCGGTGGCGTCGCGGATGGGGAGGCTCAGGATAGCGGGTGTATAGACGCGATTCGCCCACCAACTGAGCAGCTTGCGCAGCGGACCCCAGCCTGCGTCGACGCTGCCGCCGGCGGCATAGCGTGAGCCGATGACCATGTCAAAATGGCGCGCTTTTTCCAGCAGCAGCGGGATGTACTTGGGTTGGTGGGAAAGGTCGGCATCCATCTGGATGACAAGATCAGCGCCGAGCGCCAGCGCGCGTTGAAAGCCCTCGATATAAGCGGGACCCAAGCCCTGTTTTTCCGCGCGATGCAAAACGTGGAGCCGGCCTTTGTATGCCGCTTCTTCGCCCAGCGCTTCAGCGATTTTTCCCGTGCCATCAGGCGAGCTGTCGTCGACGACCAGCAAGTGAAAATCAGGGATGTTGAGCGCGAAGAGCGCCGGCACGATGCGCGTGATGTTCTCGCGCTCGTTGTAGGTTGGCAGAACGACAATGACCCTTGGTGGCGTCGCGGACATTGATAACCTCGAAAACGCGTCAATCGGCAAGGCGCGTCTGGACCGCCTCGGCTACATGCCCTGGAGTCAGGCCGTATTCCTCGTAGATTCGGGTGTAGGGGGCGCTGGCGCCAAAGCGATCGACGCCAATGGCGATGCCGCCGGCGCCGACATAGCGGGTCCAGCCGAGAGTGGCGCCCGCTTCGATGCTGACGCGGCAGGTTACGGCGGCGGGCAGGACGCTCTCTTTGTAGTTATCATCTTGCGCCTCGAACAACTCCCAGCAGGGCATGGAGACGACGCGCGCGCGGATGTCGGCTTCTTCCAGCAAGCCGGCGGCATCCAGCGCAATCGAAACTTCGCTGCCGGTCGCCAAGAGGATGGCGTCAATATCGCCGGATTCATGTTCGGAGAGGACGTAGGCGCCGCGGGAGACGCCTTCGTGGATGCCTGCGTCATTGCCAGCGAGAACGGGCAGGTCCTGTCGGCTGAGGACGATGACGGCGGGGTGATCCAGCTCGGCGATAGCAGCCCAGACGCCGGCGGCTTCGGTGGCGTCGGCGGGGCGGAAGACATGGAGATTGGGCATGGCGCGCAGGGACATCAGCTGTTCAACCGGCTGATGGGTCGGCCCGTCTTCGCCCAAGCCAATGCTGTCGTGGGTGAAAACGTATACGGTGGGGATATCCATCAAGGCGCCGAGGCGGATCGCCGGGCGCATATAATCGCTGAAGGTGAAGAAGGTAGCGCTGTATGGTTTGACGATGCCGCCGTGCAAAGCCAGCCCGTTGACGATGGCGCCCATGCCATGTTCACGAACGCCGAAGCGCAGATTGCGCGCCGCCGCCTGATTGGGGCCGGTATTTTCCGCGCCTTTGATTAGCGTCCGCGTGCTGCCGGCGAGATCGGCATCGCCGCCGATCATGGTTGGCGCGAACTGGGCGAGGGCATTGAGCGCCTCGCCGCCAGCGCTGCGAGTGGCGATGGAGGCGCCGGCTGGGAAAGTTGGCAGAGCGCCGCGCCAGCCGGGGGCGAATTCACCGGCCATCGCGCGATCCCAGTCTTCTGCCAGCGCCGGGTAGGCAGCGCGCCAGGCGGCGAATCGGCTTGCCCATTCCGATTCGGCGGCCGCGCCCGCGTCGATGGCGCCGCGAAAATGCTCGAGGGCGTCGCCGGGAACGTGGAAGCGCTCATCGGCGCTCCAGCCGAGTGTTTGCTTGGCCAGCGCCACCTCATCATCGCCCAGAGGGCTGCCGTGCGCGCTGCTGGTGCCTTGTTTATTGGGGCTGCCATAGCCGATGATGGTGCGAATCGCGATCAAGCTGGGTTGATCCGAGGCTGATCTCGCGTCGTCGAGCGCGTTATTGATGGCGGCGAGATCGTTGCCGTCGGCGACGCGGCTGACCGCCCAGCCCATCGCGCGAAAGCGAGCGGCGACATCTTCCGAGAGGGTCATGTCTGCGGCGCCATCGAGCGTGATTTCGTTGTCGTCATAGAGGAAGATCAATTTGCCCAAGCCCCAATGCCCGGCGAGGGCGGCGGCTTCGAGGCAGACGCCTTCCATAAGATCGCCATCGCTAACGAGAACGAAAGTATGGTGATCGACGATGTCATGCCCGGGACGATTGAAGGTTTTCGCGAGAAAGGCTTCGGCCAGCGCCATGCCGACGGCGGTGGCCGCGCCTTGGCCCAGCGGTCCGGTGGTCGTTTCGACGCCGGCGGTATCACCAAACTCAGGATGCCCGGGGGTGTTGCTCTCCCATTGCCGGAAGCGCTTGAGGTCGTCCAGCGTGACATCGTAGCCGGTCAGGTAGAGGAGCGAATAGAGGAGCATGGAGCCATGCCCGGCGCTGAGCACAAAGCGATCGCGGTTGGGCCAGCCGGGGTTGCGCGGGTTGTGGCGCATGTGGTTCAGCCACAGGCAGTAGGCAAATGGCGCTGCGCCCATTGGCAGACCTGGATGCCCGCTATTGGCCTTTTGCACCGCATCCATCGATAGCGCGCGGATGGTATTAATCGCGAGTTGGGTCAAATCGGACACCGGATCACTCCTGTATTTTCTGCCGTGGTTTTGCGCAGGCATTATAGCAACGGCTGCCCTGCTACGGAAAGGTCAGAGGAAGGCTTGCCGTTTTTCTACCCCTTCCCCAGCGAGCTAGGGCAGGGGAGATTTCCGAGCGAGGATGTCTTTCGTATGATTAACTTGGTTCTG
>JAPOXG010000003.1 GCA_026707225.1 Chloroflexota bacterium | reverse complement strand
ATAATCTCTCCCTAAGATTCTGAACATTTGTGTCCACTAGTATGGGTCCACTACAGTCTGTGCTGAAAACGTGTCCGCTCCTCAGCCCCCGGCACGCCGCTGGAAAACGCCGTGCAAGCCCAGCAATTCGGCACCGTGCTCTTCGCCGCCAAACACCTGCCCGACCTGCACGGCAAGACCGTCGCCGTCATCGGCCAGGGCTCAGCGGGCCTCTGGTTCAACTTCGCCCTCAAGCAGCGCGGCGCCGCCAAGATCATCGCCCTCGATCTCAAAGCCTACCGCCTCGCCTACAGCAAGCGCTTCGGCGCCACCGACACCCTGCACAACGCCGATATCACGACCGCCGACGCCCTGCGCGACCTCAACGGCGGAAACCTGCCCGATGTCGTCATCGAAGCGGCCGGCGAAGCAGCAGCCATCCGCCTCGCCATCGAGATCGTCCGCGAGAACGGCTTCATCCTCAACTTCGGCGTGCCCCGCTTCGAGACGATGAACTTCCCCATCTTCGACTTCTTCTGGAAATCGCTCACCGCCCGCTCCAACGTCGGCACTATCCAAGAGCCCAACCACACCAGCACCCGCCAGGCGCTAGAGTGGATCAGCGATGGGGCGGTCCCGGTCGCCGACATGATCACGCATACTTTCAAGTTCGCGGACGTGCTCGAAGCCTACGAGCTCCACCGCATCCAGGACGAAGGCGCTGTCAAGATCGTGATTGATATGGAGAGCTAACGAAGAACATGGGCGCGCCCGACAGCATTTACCAACTGATCGAAAAGTTCGACCGCGACAAGCCCGGCAGCGAAGACGAAGTACAGCAATATTTTGTCGATCCGCTTTTCGAAGCGCTGGGCTGGAACATGCGCGACAAGCGGCATGTGCGCCATGAACCAAGCGTCACAGTGCGGGAAGCGGGACTCGAACGATCCAAACGCGCCGATTACAGCTTCCATATCGGCAGCGCCAGGCATTTCTTCGTCGAGACCAAAATGCCGCATATCAATCTGCAGCGGAACACCGTCCCCGCTTTTCAGTTGCGGCGCTATGGCTGGTCCGGCGGCACGCCCGTCAGCGTCTTAACCGACTTTGAAGAATTCTGCGTCTACGACTGCCGCATCGAACCCAATCAAAAAGACCCCGCAGCAACGGCCCGCCTCCGCTATTGGACATGCCAGAATTACCTCGACGATTGGGATGAAATGGAATCGCGCTTCAGCCGCGAAGCCGTGGCTCAAGGCGCCTTGCGCGAGTGGGTCGAAGGCGAGCGAGAGCGCGGCTTCTTCAGCGTCGACCAATCCTTCCTGGGCAAGATGGAAGCGTGGCGCGAATTGCTGGCCAAAGACATCGCCCTGCACAACCGCGACCTCAGCCAACGCCAACTCAACTTGCTGGTGCAGCGCGCCATTGACCGCATCGTCTTCCTGCGCATCGCCGAAGACCGCGACATCGAAGCATACGGACGCCTGCGCAGCGCCGCGGACGAAGGCAAGCAAGTCTACCAAGAATTGAAGCGGCTCTTCATCGAAGCCGACGACAAATACAACTCGGGCTTGTTCCACTTCGGGGGTGATGAGCGCGCCAGCGAGCCCGACAGCGTTTCGCTGAAGATTCACATCCCCGACGAACCGCTGCGCCACATCATCAGAAACCTGTATTTTCCCGACAGCCCCTACGAATTCTCCGTCATGCCGCCCGAAATTCTGGGCCAGGTCTACGAGCAATTCCTCGGCAAGGTCATCGAACTCAGCCCAGGCGGCGCGGTCCGCGTCGAAGAAAAGCCCGAAGTGCGCAAAGCCGGCGGCGTCTATTACACGCCCAGCTATATCGTCGATTACATCGTGGAGAACACCGTCGGCGATCTGCTCAAAGACCTTGCGCCCGCCCAAGCCGCCAAACTGCGCATCCTCGACCCCGCCTGCGGCAGCGGCTCCTTCCTCGTCGGCGCTTATACCTACCTGCTGGACTGGCACCTCGAAACCTACAGCCGCGCGCCAGAGCGTCACAAGAATGTCCTGCGCCGCATCGTTGGCGGATACGTGCTCACCACCGCCGAAAAGCGCCGCATCCTGCAAAACAACATCTACGGCGTCGACCTCGACCAGAACGCCGTCGAAGTCAGCAAGCTCTCGCTGCTGCTCAAGATGCTGGAGAACGAAGACGACTCGGACGCCACCGGCGCCCAGACGCTCATGTTCAGCGCCGGCGAGCGCATCCTGCCCGATCTCAGCGACAACATCAAATGGGGCAACTCCCTCATCGGCAGCGACTTCTTCCGCGG
>JAPOXG010000053.1 GCA_026707225.1 Chloroflexota bacterium | reverse complement strand
CGCGGCCAGCTCGCTGCTGCCGCACTTCCCCAACATCGTCCGCGCCGACAACCACGAGATCAACCTCGTCGGCTGGGGCGGGGAATTCCGGGAGTCGCAGTATGAAGCGGCTGAGGAAGCGACCGGGATTAAGATCATTCAGGAGGGTTTGCCAACGGGGAGCTGGAGCGATGTGATGCAGAAGTACACGCTCTGGGGTCAAACCGGTTATTCCCACGCCGACATCATGTTCCTCGATGACCTGCTGGGCGGCATGTATGGCATCAATGGCTGGGCGCTCGACCTGAGCGATTTGAATGCCTATACCGACAATGCCGATGACCTCACCGATAGCGTAAACGTCTTGGACAATGCGATGGGCGGTGTTTTCCGCATTTTCTACTTCATGGGCGCCACGCCCTTCTTCTACAATACCGACCTGGTACCGGAACACCCAGCGACTTGGGATGACTTTGTCTCCGCCGGATTAGCCGCCACGGACCAGGAAGCCGGCGTTTGGGGCTGGCGTCCGCTGGGCGGCGGGGGGCACGCCTTCAATACCGTGCTGTTGGCGCTGCACCATACGGGCGCCGATCTGCAGGCGCTCGATGACGACGCCACCAGAGCCGCGCTCCAGTGGATGTACGACTGGGTCAACGACTATGAAATCACGCCGCCATCCACCATCAACGAAGGCTGGAACGAGGTCATCGGGCTGATGGCCGGCGGCAAAGCGGGCATGGTTTGGGGTTACGAAGGTATGTACAGCAATATCACGAGTACGGTTGATACCTCCGTGACCGAGGACAATCTCGCGTGGGGTCGCTTCCCGATGGGACCCGCCAACGACAGCCTGCTGATCCATGGCTGGGGCTATTCGATCCCAACCGCCTCGAAAAAGCGTGAGCAAGCGAGAGAAGTGCTTGAGTTCTTGGGTCATTACGACCAACTGAAAGCCGTCGCGCTGACCAATACCATGCCCGGCTTGAAGTCACTCTTTGAAGACGAAGAGGTCGTCGCCCAGATTCCGATCCTGAACCTGCAGAATCCGTCTTGGGGCGAGATCACGCAGGGGGCGCAATTCCGCTATCCGATTGTGAACAATCCGCAAGTGTCGCAGCTCTGGTCCATGTTTGACCAGCTCGGGGAGTCGATCCTCTCTGGCGAACGCAATGTAGACCAAGCCTTCCAATGGCTGCAAGAAGAGCACACGATCATCAGGCAAGCGGAATAGGGCGCTTTTCACCCCCCTCTAAATCTCCCCCGACGGGTCAGTGTCTACGCGACCCCTTAGCTATGGGGGGAGACTTGCGGAGAAACTCGCCACGGGTATCGCTACGCTACATCGTACGGTTATGGAAAGAGACTACCGTCTTCGCCCGCGGCGCTCCCCCTCCCTAAGGTGTTCTGAGGACAGGACAGGTTTGGTCTAATCGAAAATTTGTAGCCCAGGTTGGATATCCAAAGCATCTATCCCGGCGAAAACTGTAGGGGCGACTCTGTGAGTCGCCCTAAATTACGCAAAAGATGCAGGATTCGGGAAGATCTTTTGCCCGCTGCAAAACTGTCCTGTCGTCAGCTAAGGTGTTGGGGAGGGGGCTGGGGGGAGGGGTAGAATACCGCCCCTGCGTGACTTGGGACCGAGCCACAGGAAAACTGTAATGGCGCAAGCCAAAGCAACGTCAGCGCCGCAGAGCCGCCTGCAAGATATATTCGCCAGCCGATATGCTGTTTTTTATGTGCTGGTGCTGCCGGCATTTCTGTTGCGCATGATCTATACCGTCATTCCCATCATCCAGACGGTGCTCATCAGCTTCACCAATCGCACCATCATGGGCGGGAAATACATCGGCCTGCGCAACTACGAGAGCCTCACGCGTGACGCCACCCTCATCGGCAGCCTGGGCTGGACCCTGCTCTACACCGGCGCTTCCGCGGTGGCCGAAACCGTCATCGGTTTGGGCATCGCCGTGCTCCTGATGCAGAACCTGCGCCTGCGCTGGCTGAGCAATTTCATCATGCTGCTGCCTTGGGTGGTCGCGCCGATGCTGGCGGCGGTCGCCTTTCGGATTCTCTACTTTGAAGACGGCGGGATTCTGAACGCGATTCTGCAGGAGCTGGGCTTTGGCAACGCGGCCGTGCGCTGGCTGAGCGATGCCGAAACAGCCCGCTTCTCCGTCATCGCCATGACGGTGTGGAAGAACGTGAGCTGGGTCGCGCTGATTTTCATGGCGGCGATCGGCTCGCTGTCCAAAGAAGTATTGGAGGCGGCCGCTGTCGACGGTGCCAATACCCTGCAGCGTTTCTGGTATGTGACGCTTCCCTTGCTCAAGCCAGCCATCTACCTTGTGCTGCTGCTGCGCGCCATGGCCGAGGTGCAGACCTTCGAGCAGATTTATGGCTTGACGCGCGGCGGACCGGGCAGCGCCACCAAGACCCTGGCGCTCTATACCTTCGAACGCTTTTTCCAGCAACTGCGCTACGGCTATGGCTCGGCGGTCAATATCGTGCTGCTTTTGCTGACCATCGTCATCGGCGCCATTTTCGCCTGGCTCTTGTATCGTTCGCGGGAGATCTAATGATTCATCAGCGGCGGCGGCTGCGCAATGCCTTGCTATACACCCTGCTGGTCATCGTCTTGGTCGGCCTGGTTTTTCCTGTGCTGTTTATGGCGCTTACCTCATTCAAGTCAGTCGGCGAGGTCAACCGCATCCCGCCGACGATTATTCCCCGCTACCCGACATGGGAGAACTACCCCTTCATGGCGCGGGCTTGGGACTTTGGATTGACGCTGCGCAACACGGTTATTTTGGCTGGCGGCTCGGGCTTGGCGGCGACGATACTGGGCGCGATGGCGGCTTACGCATTCAGCCGCGGCACTTTCCGCGGCCGCACCTTGATGTACAGCCTGCTGGTCGCCAGCATGGCGGTCCCGGCCATGGTCACGCTGGGACCCATTTTCATCGCTTATCTTCAGTTCAACCTGCTCGATACGCATATCGGGCTGATTCTGGTCTTCACCGCTGGCGGCATGCCACTGGCGACTTTGCTCCAATTCGCGTATTTCAACGCCATCCCGCGCGAACTGGATGATGCCGCAGCGATTGACGGCGCCGGTCGCTTCATGACTTTGTTCCGCATCATCATGCCCATCGCCATGCCCGGTGTCTTCGTCAGCTTCTTGCTGCTTTTCATCGGGGGCTGGAACGAATTCCTCTTCGTCTTCACCTTGTCGACATCGCCGGATACGCAAGTGCTCACGACGAAGCTGTATACCATTCCGCCGCGCGAAGCCGATTACCAATCGAGCAATCTGGATTTGGTGGCGACCGCCGGCATGTTTGTCTTGCTGCCGCTGGTGCCGCTCCTTATGCTGACGCAGCGGCAGTTGGTGGAGGGCATCACTTTCGGCGCGGTGCAGGGGTAGCATTAAGGCACATTGTGATGAACTAGAGGGCGACTTACAGCGTCGCCCCTACATTTTCCATAACTGTACGATACTTGTAGGGGCGATTCTGTGAATCGTCCGCAATCCATTATCAGATGCGGAGAAATTGACGATGACCGCTTCTCGCAAGATTAACATCGCGCTGGCCGGGCTCAGCTTCGGCGCGGAGTTCGTGCCCATCTACCTGCACCACCCCAATGTCGAAAGCGTCACCATCTGCGACTCAGATCCGGCGGTCTTGCAGAAAATCGGCGACCGCTTCGAGGTGGAAACGCGCGTCCCGGATCTGGACGACGTGCTCGCTGACGACAGCATCGACGCCGTGCATCTCGTCACGCCGATCCCGCTTCACGCCGAGCAGACGGTCGCCGTTCTCAACGCGGGCAAACATTGCGCTTGCACGGTGCCGATGGCGACCAGCATCGCCGATCTCAAGGCAATCGTCGCTGCCAAGCGCGAGAGCGGGGTGAACTATATGGGCATGGAAACGGCAGTGTATACGCGGCGTTTCTTGCATGTGCAGGAAATGATCAAGCGGGGCGAGATTGGGCGCATCCAGTTCTTGCGCGGCGCGCATTATCAGGACATGGAATACTGGCCGCCCTACTGGATGGGCTTGCCGCCGATGCATTACGCGACTCATGCGGTGTCGCCAGTGCTGGCGCTGGCGGATTCGCAGGCGAAGGCGGTGCACTGCTTCGGCTCCGGCGTCATGCGCGCCGAATTGCACGAGCAGTACGGCAATCCCTTCCCGGTTGAAACCGCCATTTATGAAATCAGCAGCGATCCGCCGCTGGCGGCCGAGATCACGCGCAGCCTCTTCCACACCGCGCGCGGCTACACCGAGAGCTTCAATATATACGGCGAGAAGGCGACCTTTGAGTGGGAGCAGATTGAAGACGAGCCACCGGTTGTCTTTCGTATGAAGCCAGTAGTCACCCAGTGGGGGCGCGGCAACGACATCTCTACTGAGCGGCTGGATGTGCCCGACCGGCAAGATTTGCTGCCTAAGGAAATCGAGCGCTTCACGCAGCGGGGCGTCTATGACGAGACTCAGACGCATTTGTCTTTCTTGCAGGGTGGCGGGCATGGCGGCTCCCACCCGCATCTCGTGCACGAGTTCGTCAGCAGCATCGTAGAAGGGCGCGAGCCCTGGCCCGACGCAATCACGACAGCCGCCTGGACCGCAGCGGGCGTCTGCGCCCACGAGTCGGCGATGAATGGCGGCGCGCGGGTTGAGATTCCGCAGTTTCACTAAGGGGCGCTGTCGATCAAATTGGCAAACGCCGCATTATTTTTCACCATCGAGTACACCGAAGGTCGCGTAGATATTGACCACCGGCAAAGACTCAAGGAACCCGATCCATATTGCGCGCTGCAGGCGCGAGACGACGGCTCGCCTGTAAGCGACACTACCGAGAGTGGTGAATCACACGGGCATGCGTTAAGCTACGCTCCAGAATGATCCAACGCGTTCCGGAGAAGCCTATGCTGGAAGGCATCGCCCCGATTCTGTTAACGCCCTTTGACGACAGGGGCGATATCGACGCGGACAGTTTGCGCAACATCGCGCGATTTGAAGCTGAAGGCGGCGTACATGCTATCGGCATCAACGGTTTCGCCAGCGAAGCCTACAAGTTGAGCGATGATGAGCGCCGCCAGACTGTCGACATTGTCGCGAGCGAGTTGGCGGGCGCCCTGGCGCTGATCATCGGCATCGCGCCTAGCAGCAGCGAAGTCGCGCTGCAACAGGTGCGTCAATT
Organism: Chloroflexota bacterium; assembly: GCA_026707225.1. Taxonomy (GTDB): domain Bacteria; phylum Chloroflexota; class Anaerolineae; order Aggregatilineales; family Phototrophicaceae; genus UBA6055. The sequence continues at coordinate 22,233 of JAPOXG010000053.1, read as the reverse complement.
CGCCGCCTATCAGCCTGCCGCCTTGATGACCTTGCCGCCGCCTACGATGGACAATGGCGCGGGGGCGCTGGTGGAATTCTACGTCGCGCTCGGCAAGGCGACCGATGTACCGATCATCCTTCAGCAAGCGCCGCATATCCCGCAATATAGCCACACCGAATTGCCAGCGGAGGCTCTCGCTGAGATTGCTGACCGCGCGCCAAACGTTCTGTATTACAAGCTGGAAGGGCCGGGATCGGCGGTGAAAATGCGCGAGCTTAAGCCGCTGCTCCCCGCTGACCGCAAGATGTTTGGCGGTGGCGGTGGCATCACCGTTCTCGAAGAGCTGCGCAACGGCGCCGCCGGCTTAATCCCCGGCGTCGGCTTCAACGAACTATTCTTGGCGGCTTGGGACCTGTGGAAGCGCGGCAATACAGAGTCGGCCGAGGCGATCATCTTGAAAGGCGCTCCTCTAACCCGAGCCGTCTCGGGCCGGGGACACGAGTATTCGCTACACATGCGCAAGCAGTTGATGAAGCGCTACGGGTCCATCCGGAGCGCCTATGTGCGGGGACCGACAGTCGATTTCGACGAATGTGATCTGCCCGCATTCTTTGCTATAGTTGACGAGCTGGACTTAAGAACCAGCCAGACCCCCAGCTCCGGAGTCCCGTAAAGGTTGCGGGGGGCTTTACGAATGCGAAATACTGGAGACGAACGATGCAACTAACTGGCCAGAATTATATTGCCGGCGCTACATCGGCCGAGGGCGCTGACACGTTCTTCAGCGTCGATCCACGTAGCAAGGAGACTGCCGACCTGCCCTTTCATAACGCGACCGCCGCGGAAGTAGCGCGCGCGGTTGAGGCGGCGGACAGCGCATTCGCCGTGATTCGTAATTATTCTTCAGAGAAAATGGCGGACTTCCTCGGCGAAATCGCGGAACAGATTGAAGCGCTCGGCGATGCGCTGCTGGATACAGCGGACCGCGAGACGGGGCTCGGTCTGCCGCGCTTGACCGGTGAGCGGGCGCGCGCGACTGGGCAGTTCCGCGCCTTCGCAAGTCTTCTGCGCGAGGGCAGTTACCTGCGCCCCATCATCAATTCCGAGCAGCCGGGGCAGCCGTCCATCCGGCAGATGCAGTTCCCGGTGGGTCCGGTCGCCATCTTCGCCGCGAGCAATTTTCCCTTCGCTTTCGCTGTCGCCGGTGGCGATACGGCCTCGGCGCTGGCGGCCCGCTGCCCGGTGGTGGTCAAGGCGCATCCGGGCCACCCCGCCACCTCTGAGCTGTTCGCCCAGGCATTCAACGCCGCTGTTGCCGCTCAGGGCTTTCCTCCCGGCGCCTTCTCCATGCTGCAGGGAAATGGCATTGATGTTGGGCAGTGGCTGGTGGCGCATGATGGCATTGAAGCGGTCGGCTTCACCGGCAGCCTGCGTGGCGGACGCGCGATTTACGATGCGGCCGCCCGCCGCCCGCGCCCGATTCCCGTTTTCGCCGAAATGGGCAGCGTCAACCCAGTGGTCATCACGCAAGCGGCGCTGGCCCAACGCGCTGACGACATCGCCGAGGGTCTGGTCGCTTCGATCACCATGGGCACGGGGCAGTTTTGCACCAATCCCGGGTTGATTTTGCTGCAAGACAGCCCGGCTTCGCAGGACTTCATCGCGGATGTCACGGCCAAGATGAGCGCGGCGCCGGCTGGCGTTCTGCTCAACGAAACGATCGCGCAGGGCTTGGCGGGAGCGGTGGGACAGACTATCGCCAGTCCGGATATCAGCGTCTTGACCGGCGGCGAAGCCATCGCCGACGGCGACTCTTTCTGCTTTAGCAATACGGTGATGCAGACGACCGCGGCCGCCATCCGCGCTGATGACCGCCTGCAAGTCGAGCACTTCGGTCCGGTCACGCTCTTCGTCGTCTGCGCTGACGGCGCTGATCTAAGCGACACGGTCGATGCCCTTGAAGGCAACCTGACCAGCACCATCCACGCCGAAGCGGATGAGTTGGAGGACATCGGCGGCCTGCTGCATCAATTGCGCGAGAAAGCGGGCCGCGTGATCTGGAACGGCTTTCCCACCGGCGTCGCCGTCGTGCGCGCCATGCAGCATGGCGGACCCTACCCAGCCACCACCGCGCCCGGCACGACCTCCGTCGGCATGAACGCCATCTACCGCTTCATGCGTCCCATCGCTTTCCAGAATGTGCCCGACGCCCTGCTACCGGATCCGTTGAAGGACGAGAATCCGCTGGGGATACTGCGCTTGGTGGATGATGTATATACGGATGGGGCGTTGTGACAAAATGAAAACAGCCCCATCGCTTGATGAGGCTGATCCGCTTATACACATTCTCGGATAAACGAGACTCTGGCAGCAACCTTATTCTGCACAATTGGACGGCGGGCGACCCAATGGGTCGCCCCTACAGTTTCGATGTGTACCGGCTATTCGGGTAGGTCGCCCCTACAGCGCCTGATTGAGACGGCTATTCGAGCAAGTCGCCCGTGATCAGGTTCACGCCGGTCTCGATCTCCCCGGCGATCAACTCCGCATTAAGCGCGTTCACCTTCTCCCATACTTCATCCGGTATATCCGCTTCATGCGGCGGCGCCAGGCCGACGCCATTCATCGCCGCGTCCATCAAGAAGACGCCACCGCCGGGAAAGCCGCTCGTATCGCCTTCGGCCAGCATGGCGACCATATCATGGACGCCGACATCAACGCGCTTCATCGCCGAGGAGATGATGAATTCGGAACCATCGGTCTCGCCCGCGCCGAAGCTGGTCAGCCATTCATCTTTGTCAACGCCGATGACGTAGACGCCTTCTTGCGCGCCCGCCAGGATGGCGCCGGTACCGGTCTTGCCACCGCCACCGAATAGCACAGTCGCGCCTTCGCCGATGAATTGACGCGCCGCCGAAGCGCCACGATCAGCCGCGACGAAGCTATCGATGTAGACGCCGAGGATGGTGAGGTCCGGATTGACGTAGCGGGCGCCTTGCTCGTAACCGTTGCGGAAACGCTTGACGGGCGGGATGTCAATGCCATAGACGCCGGCGATGGTATCCGAGCCTTGCCACTCGGCGACGTAGGCGGCCAGGACGCCGGTCATGAAGCCGGATTGATCCTCGCGGAATTGGATGCCCACGTAGTTGCTGGGACCATCGGCGACGAATTGATCGACGCCCAGGAAGTAGACATCGGGATTGGCCTCGGCCGCGGCATAGGTATCATCGGCGATGAGGAAGCCGACCGTGACGATCACTTCAAAACCTTCCTCAATGCAGGTCTGGATATTGTCTTCGTAGTCGGTTTCAGCTTGTGTTTCTATGAACTGGTATTCCAGATCGTATTCTTCCGCGACGGCGTCCGCGCCTTCGTGCGCCGACTGATTGAAGGTGCCGTCGTTGATCTGTCCGATGTCGGTTACGAGGCACAAAGTTTCCACGCCGCCCTGCGCTGTGGCGAGGGGAACCAGTCCCAGCAGCAGCGCGAGCAGGCTGCACAACACTATGAACTTTTTCATATCATTTTCTCCTGAGAAGACTCGATTGCGAAGATAGATTACCGCACCTACTTTACTATTCTGGGACCAGATTTTCAATGTAGCTGTGGGTTGCGGGGTTGCCTCTAACAGCCGCTCGGCGGCAGCGAAAAGAACCAACCACGCTCACACAAAATAACTGGCCGACTCCTGGCGCGGGCAAGGGGGATATTCAAATGAGAGGCACAAAGTCATGACAGAAATACTGCTTCGATTCGCATTCGTTCTACCTTCGCGGTTGTTCTTCTTCTCGCCTCGACCAGGCGTGCGGAATGCGACTGCGGATCTGTTAGCGAATGCGCGACCAGAAATGGGGTTGATAAACGAATTAAGCGAGCCACTCCCACCTGCCATCGCTACGCTTCTTCCGGAATCTATTCCTCCTTCTCCGCCTTCAGCGCCGCAGCACGGTCATAAGGAATGGTCTGCTCCCGCTCATCCGGCGCCGAACGCGCGATGACCGCCACAGCGGGCTCGGTATCGCTCAGATTGTAAACTTCATGCGGCACGCCCGGCTCTATGAACAGGAAATCACCCGCTCTGTTTTCCATGACCAACTGGCAGCCGTCGCCGTACTCATGCCGCACTCGTCCCTCGAGCATATAAATCATCGTCTCAAAATCGACATGGAGATGGGCGGGAATCACACTGCCGGGCGGGATCACGGCGATTTTCATCGAGAGTCCTTTGGCGTCAACATTGCTGCTCGAAAGCGCCGAGCCGCCGCGCAACATGCTGATGCCACCCTTGCCGACTACGTTAGCATTCGAATTTTCGCTCATCGCTGCTTCCCTAGGGACTCTATGGTTCAACTGCGAGAGATTTGGCTGTATCTTGACTAAGCATTTGTAGCTCACTCCTTCACATAAGGCTGGCCCACCGCCTTGGGCGGACTGGCGCGCCCGATGAAGCCGGCCAGCACCACCAGCGTCACTGCATAGGGCACCATCTGCAAGAATTGCACCGGGAAGCCGACGCCGACCATCTGCAGGCGGATGCCCAGCGAATCGGAGAAGCCGAAGAGCAATGCCGCGCCGAACGCGCCGATTGGCGTCCACTTGCCGAAGATCATCGCCGCCAGCGCGATGAAGCCGGCGCCGCGCGTCATGCCATCATTGAAGCTGCCGGTCGCTTCCAGCGAGAACCAGGCGCCGGCGAGCCCGGCGATCATGCCGCTGATAAAGACGTTGATCCAGCGCGTCCGATTGACATTGATGCCCAGCGTGTCAGCGGCGTGCGGGTGCTCGCCCACCGCCCGCGTCCGCAAGCCCCAGCGCGTGTAAAACATCACGATATGGGTGAAGGCGAGCATGACAAACATCATGAAAAAGATCGGCTGGTTGGTGAAGATCGCTTCGCCGATCACAGGCAGGTCGCTCAAAATCGGGATGGCGAAGTTGCCCAGCTTGGCCGCGCCCGCTTCGGTCGATAGCAGGTACTCGCGGCGCACGAAGCTGGTTACGCCCACAGCAAGAATATTGATGACCGTGCCGCTGACGATTTGATCGGTGCGGAAGGTGATCGAGAGCCAGCCATGCAGCAGCGCGATCAATCCGCCGGCGAGAAGTCCGATAATCAACGCCAGCAGTTGCGCCGTCTCCAATGGCAGCGCCGCGCCGCGCAGGAAAAACAGCGTCGTGAAGCCGAAGCAGGCGGCGAAAAGCATCATGCCTTCAATGGCAATATTGACGACGCCGGCGCGCTCGCACCAGATGCCGGCGAAGGCGCCGATGGCCAGCGGCGTCGCCAGGCGCAGGCTCTCGGCAATGATCGTGGTGAGGTTGGTGTCGTTGCCGGCCGCGGCCGCGATGATGACGGTCGGGATGAAGAGCGCGCCACAGAGCGCCATCAGCGCGAGACTGAGGCGACGCCAGCGCGAGATTTCAAATTCATAAAAATTGAGCGCGCCCGTGACGATGAAGAGCAGCCCGACGACCAAAAGGTACGATGATGTCGGCACCGGGATATCGGCGACAGCGGGCGCTTCACCAGTCGAGCTCGACTCGAAGGTCAAGGTCGTGACGAGCTCGCTATCGAGTGTGCTCGATTCGAAGAAAATGAATGCGCCCAAAATCAGCAGCACGACCGCAATGATGCGCTTTCGCGTCAGCTTGAACGCAAGCCGTCGCCCGCCCTTCTGCTTGCCAATAGCGGACACAGCTAGCTGCCCCACCCGGTTGAGAAGACCAACTCGCCCTCTTCTTCTTCGCTGCGTTTGGGCACGCGCCACAAGAAGCGGATGATCTGATCAGCCGCGACGAACATAATGATCAGCGCCTGCACGATCTTCACCAGATCAATCGAGATATCAGCGCGAATCTGCATCAAAGCCGCGCCGCTCAGCAGCCCGCCCCAAAGCAGGCCCGCCCACACCATGCTCTTGGGATTGTTGCGCGCCAGCAGTGCCACGGCGATTGCGTCAAAACCGACGCCGGCGAAGAAACGCGGCAGCATCTCGTGCTCGACGCCGCTGATCTCGATGGCGCCGGCCAGACCAGCCAGCATGCCGCTGAGCGCCATCGCCAGCACCACGTTGCGCGGTACGCTCATGCCGGCGTATTTGGCCGCGTTCTGATTGGCGCCCACCGTCCGCAGCTCAAAGCCGAGCGTCGTGCGCGTCAAGAACCAGTCCGTCAGCCAGACGGCGGCGATCATCAGCCAGAAGCCGAAATGCAGCTTGGATTGATCGCCGACGGCGATCAGCACCAGGAAGAGCTGGAGCGCGCTCATGATCCCCGCCCAGATGATTCCGTTGCGCCGGGCCGCCCTTGGATTATCGCGTCGGGCGGGCAGGTAATTCAGCAGGAAGGCGACCACGGCGACGGCCGCCATCAACAAGAGCAAGGCGAGCGGCGAGCGGATCGCGTCCATCGTCGGCAGCATCGCCGCTGGCAGGATCACCGGCGTCTTCGGCACGCTCGCGTTCACATCGCCCAGGATGACCGGATCGACCGACTTGATCAGCCAATCGACGATCAAGATGGCAATAAAGTTCAACATGATCGTCGTGATGACCTCGTGTGCGCCGGTATAAGCTTTAAGCGCGCCGGGCAATGCGCCCCAGAGAAAACCACCGAGGATGCCGAAGAATATCACCGCCGGCAGCAGGAAGAGCGGCGACGATGCCGGCGGCGAGAAAGCGCCCAAGGCGGCGACCGCAATCGCCCCTGCGTAAAGCTGCCCCTCGGCGCCGATATTGAACAGACCCGCTTTGAAGCCCAGCCCGACGGCCAAGCCGGCGATGATGAAGGGGATGGCGCGGACGATCGTCTTCTCCAGGTTCGAGGGGATGAATAGCAGCGCCTGATCGCCCAGGCGCAGGAAAAGCACCTCCAGATCTTGATCGTTTTTGAGGATACCGAATGCCACGCCGCCGAGATCATCGGCATTCAGCACGCGATTGCCGGGCCGGCGGATGACGAGATGCTGCCGCAGCGCCGCGTCCAACTGCTGGTCAAGCGCCGCATTCACGGACGCGCCCGAGAGATATTCCGACTCATACATTCTGCCAACAATGCGGAATTGCGCGCCCAGCGCCGCCGGATCTTCGATGCCGAGCGCATCCAACGCCGCGAGTGTGTCAATCGCTTCGCGCACATCCTCATAATCGGACCGTACAATCGATTGGATGGTCTTGGCTTCAAGGCTGTCCGGGGCGATCTCCAGGGCGTCCAGAGTCAGCAATGCGCCGTGACTGCGCAGCAGCGCGACTTGGCCGTATTCGTCAATCGTACGCAAGCGCGCCCAGACGCGATCCAGTTCCGCCGCCGATAGATCAGCCAGCAGCGGAAAAATCGCAATCGCTTCGTCAATGGCGTACCCGCTTGGCTCGGCTTTGTCAGCAGCCAATTCCGCCAGGGCGCGGGCATCGGAACGCTTGAGCTGGCCCAGATCGTCAAGCAGGGGTTTGATCTCGCGCAGGCGCTCGTCGCCGACTTCGAGGATGGTTGGGATGCGTTCGGCAATGGCCGTCGCCGCTTCTTCACTGATTTCGTAACGGGCGAAGAAGGCGCCATAAGCGCGGGTCTCTTCCTGCCCCACTTCAAGTATACGCTCGAAGGGCCGCGCTTGCCGCGACAAACTGCGCCGCGTTGTGATATCGTGGCTCGCCGCGTAGGCGCGCATTTCGGCGAAGTCATCGACCCCGGCCACCGCATTGATGGTCAATCCGGTAATCGATTCGACCAGCGCGACATAAGCGGTTGACGAGACGCGCAATCCTTCGGCGATATCGGGCTGGAGGGCATTATCGCTGACGGTGATGGTGATCAAAGGGATGCCGGCCAGGAAGGCGGTGATCACCGCCAACAGCGGCACGAGACTCGGTGAGAGGCCCGACCACAAGCCGATGAAGCCCCCGCGACGCCGTTGAGGCGACTGGTTCATGCGTCGACGACCGCCTGGCTGTCGCCGCGGACGCCGGCCATGCGCAAGCCAACCGTATCGCGATCGGCCTCGTCAATAGCAAGAATGTCGATGATCTCGCCTTCAAACATGACCGCCACCCGATCGGCCAAACTAAGCACTTCGTCCAATTCTGAAGAGACCAGCAGAATGCCGGCGCCGGAATCGCGCATGCGCACAATTTGACGGTGAATGAATTCGATGGATCCGACATCCAGGCCGCGGGTCGGCTGCGAAGCGATCAGCAGGTCAACATCGCGGGAAAACTCGCGAGCTACGATGACCTTCTGCTGATTGCCGCCCGATAAGCCACCGGCGATGTTATTGATGATGGGCGGCCGCACATCGTATGCTTCGACCAGCTCGCGCGCATTGTCGGCGATGGCCCGTTCATCCACAACGATGGCGCGGGAAAAGGCGCTCTGATAATAAGTCGAGAGCACCAGATTGTGCATCACGGTGAAGCTCGCCACCAAGCCGTCACGCTGGCGATCTTCCGGCACATGGCCCACGCCTCGCTCCGTGACTCTGCGCGGAGAGGCATTGGTCATGTCGGTATCTTGGATGAAGACGCGTCCGTCTTCGACCGCGCGCATGCCAGTCAGCGCCTCCACCAGCTCAGTCTGCCCGTTGCCCTGCACGCCGGCGATGCCCAGAATCTCGCCACGCTGCAATGCAAAGCTGAGGCCTTCCACCGCCGGCAAACCGCGATCGTCATGCACATGCAAGTTGACCACATTCAGGATTTTGTCGCCCGGGCTGGCTTGAGCCTTGTCGACTTCGAGGATGACATCGCGGCCGACCATCAGCGATGCCAGCGACTGTTCGGTCGATGCGCTGGGGTCGGCGTGGCCCGCGACTTTCCCGCGCCGCAGCACGACCACATCATCGCAGATCTCCAGCACTTCTTTCAATTTGTGGCTGATGAAGATGATGCTGACGCCTTTATCCAGCAGTGTGCGCATAATCTTGAAGAGTCCGCGCGTCTCTTGCGGGGTGAGCACCGCTGTCGGTTCATCGAGGATGAGGATATCGGCGTGGCGATAAAGCGCCTTGATAATCTCCACGCGCTGTTGAATGCCTACCGGCAGATCTGAGATTTGCGCGTCCGGATCGACATCTAGCCCGTATTCGCGCGAAAGCTGCTCAATCTCGCGCCGCGCCCTATCCCGCCGCAGAAAGGGCCCGCTGACGGTCTCATTGCCAAGCATGACGTTCTCGGTCACGGTCAAGACGTCCACCAACTGAAAGTGCTGATGCACCATGCCGATGCCAAGTTCGATGGCGTCTTTTGGCCCGGCGATCTGAACGGGCGCGCCATTCACCAGGATCTCGCCTTCGTCCGGTTTGTACAGTCCGTAGATCATGTTCATCAACGTGCTTTTGCCGGCGCCGTTCTCGCCCAGCAAGCCGAGGACCTGGCTCTTGCGCAAGGTCAAATCAACACTGTCATTCGCCAAGACGCCGGGGAAGCGCTTGCTAATGCCCCGAACTTCCAGCACGGGCGGGGCTTCGCTCATGGGAGGGCCTTTTGGCTTGTCGAACTGCGCAAAATATGCCCGAGATTATAACGTATTGCCCGCAGAAACACGCTGCCGAAGGCCAAATCAGCCCAAGTCCGCTGAGCCTATTTCAAGGAATGCGCCATCAAATGGTCAACCATCGCCGCCTGCAATCGCGCTCGCTCTGGCTGCAATGCCGGCTCACTTGCGCGATTCACGAACTCATGCGGATCGGCTTCGAGATCAATCAACTCGGTATGCTGCCGCTCGCCCTGCGCCACGCGCGTCAGTTTGAAGCGGCCATCGCTCACCGCCAGGAAGCCCTCGCCTTCCGCAAAGACGTGGTCTGCGCCACCTGAATCTATCCGCTCGTTCAGCGGAATGCCGTCGCAGAAATCATGCTTCAAGCCGGCGGCCGCCAGGCATGTCGGCAATATATCGACCAACATGCACATGGAATCGCTTGCGCGCGGCTCGTCACTCTCCTGTTGCTTCACAATTAGCGGTACATTCCAAACATCTTCATAAGCGCAATTGTTCTTGCCCCAGAGTCCGTGATTCCCCAACATTTCACCATGATCGGCGGTGAAGATGATCAGCGTGTTTGCGCCAAAACGCGAATCAAGCGACGCCAGAATCCGCCCGATATAATCATCAATCTGCGCAACATTGGCGAAGTAGTTCCGCCGCAACGCTCGCCAGTACACTTCGCTGAAGTTCTTGGTTGCGCCGCCGGGCGCTTGCCCCAGCCCATCGATGGCGCCGGTGGGGCCACCGTGGAAGGTCGCGCTGTGGATGCGAGAAGGGTCATCGAATTCGGTCGCGCTGATCACGCGCGCGTCAAGCGACATATCGACACGCTCGTAATACTCCGCCGGCGCGTCGAAGGGATAATGTGGACCGCTGAACGAGACCCAGAGGAAGAGCGGCTGCGCAGCCGAGTACGAATCCAGCAACTCGCAGGCTTTGCGGCCAACCCAGCTGTCGGGATGCCATTCTTCCGGACCCGGGAACGGGAAGACTTTGGCCTTCTCTTTGCTCCACACGGCATCGCGGTAGGCGCACAAGTAGCCAGCCGCGTCAAGCTCGCGCGCATAATCATCCATGAACCAGACGGACACCTGCTTGTCATCCTGAAGCGCGAGCGTGTCGATGCCCAGGCTGAGATACATGTCGCGGAATTTGTCATAGGGCAAGGTTTGGTTCGGTCGCGTCTGACCATAGGGCGCCGGCGCGTAGTGGCATTTGCCGATATGCGCGCTGTGGTAGCCCGCGTCGCGCAGCAGCGTATAAATGTTTGGAATCTCTGGATCGAGAGCAACATCGCGGAAGTTGCTGTAGGCGCCATTCCGATGAGGGTACAAACCGGTCGCCAGTGAACAGCGGCTGGGCAAGCACCAGGGACTGTTGGTGTATGCGCGCTCGAATCGCGTGCCACGCGCCGCCAGCCCATCAAGATTGGGCGTACTGACGACGGGATTGCCATAGCAGCTCAAGGCATCCGCGCGCAGCTCGTCGCAAGTGATAAGCACGATATTTGGCTTTGCGCCGCTCAGTCCACTCATCCTTTCGATCCGGTGAAAACGACGCCTTGGATGAAGTAACGCTGCATGAAGAAGAATAAGATGACGATTGGAATGACGACAAAGACTGAGGCCGCCATAAGCAGATGCGTCTGCGAATAATACTGTTCGTTGAAGAGTCGCAGACCGAGCGCTAGCGTGTACTTGGCTCTGTCCGTCAGATAAATCATCGGCAGCAGGAAGGAATTCCAATTATTCTGAATGACATAGATGGCGACCACCGCAAACACTGGCTTCGCGTTCGGAACAATAATGCGCCAGAATAAGCCGGCAAAGCTGCAGCCATCAATGCGCGCCGCGTCTATCAGGTCTTGCCCCATGGTCATGAAAAATTGCCGAAACAAGAAGACGAAGAAGGCGTTCTCGGCGAAGAAACCCGGCACCAGCAGCGGCGCGAAAGAATTGATCCAACCCAGCTTGGTGAAGAGAATATAACGCGGTATCAGCGTCACTTCGGTTGGGATCATCAGTGTCAAGAGCACGACGAAGAAGAGCGTGTTCCGCCCCTTCCAGCGCAGCTTGGCGAAGGCGAATCCTGCCAGCGAACAGCTCAGAGTGAGGCCCAAGATCCGCCCCACTGCCAAGAAAATCGTATTCAGAAAGAAGCGATCAAATGGCATCGCGGTCAAGGCATCGGGGTAGTTCTCCCAGGCAACGGGATCGGGGATGAACTCGGGCGGGAAGGAATAGACTTCGCCGGCGGTCTTGAGCGAGGTAGAAACGACATAAACAAAGGGCATCAAGAACATGATCGAGCCGGCGATCAGAATGATATGCGCCAACACTTTAGCCCAGTCGATTGGTCGCTTCTGGGCTGACGCAACTTTAAGTGAGGTCCCAGCGGAAATCGGCGTCACCGGCGGCTCATTCGTCTTTTATCTCACCTTCGTAAAAGACCCAGGCGGCGGAAAAGCGGAAGATCAGCAGCGTCAATACAGCGATGTACATGAATAAGACCCAAGAAAGCGCCGAAGCATAACCCATCCGGAAAAATTCAAAGGCGTTGCGGAACAGATGCAGCAGATAAAACAAGGTCGAATTCTGCGGCCCTCCCTGGGTCATGATGAATGGCTGGGCGAATACTTGAAAGGCGGCGATCAAGCCGACAACCAGTTGAAACAGAATCACGGGCGAGATCATAGGCAAGGTGACGTAGACGAAAGATGCCCAAGCGCCCGCGCCGTCTACTTTCGCTGCTTCATAGAGGTCGCTGGGGATGCCCTGTAAACCGGCGAGATAGATCAGCATGCCCGAGCCGACGCCCCATAGGCTCATCAGGATCAGCGCCGGCAGCGCCCACTCCGGCTCCGACAGCCAGCCGGGACCATAAACGCCAAATACCGACAAGAACCAGTTAATCAAACCCCAATCGCGCGAAAGTATCCAGCGCCACATCACCGCCACCGACACAATCGGCAAAACCGCCGGCAGATAGAACAGAGTGCGATAGACGCCGATGAGCCTGATCTTGGTATTAAGGAGAATGGCGATGAACAGACCGACCACAATCTGTAGCGGCACCGCCACCAGCGCGTAAATCGTCGTCACTTTGAGCGACTGAAAGAAGAGCGGATCACTGAGCATCAACTTGTAATTGCCCAAACCAGTCCACACCGGCGGATTGACGATGTCCCATTCGGTGAAGGAGATGACCAACGATGCCAGGATCGGTCCCCCGGTGAAAAAGATGAAGCCGAGTATCCAGGGCGCCACGAAGACCCATGCGTTCAGGGACTCCCAGAAACTCAGGCGTTTAGGCTTGAAGATATTGTGAATCAGCATCTAGAAAACAGGGGCAAGTTCATGAGTCAGCGGGCGACCCACCGGGTCGCCCCTACATTTCTCCAACCTAAAGAACTCTGTAGGGGTCAGCCGGTGGCTGACCCGTTACGAATAGACCCGCGTATCCCATCCCATACATATCCGCTCGTTAGCCCCATGTGAGAGAGGGGGCTGGGGGGAAGGGTGCAAATGGCGCAGTGGCGCGCCGTCGACCCTACTCGGCGCCAAGAATCGCGTCGACCTGCGCGGCGATTTCGGTCCCCACAGCTTCCGCCGACTTGTCGCCACTGTAAAGCGCGTCAAGCTCGCTGTTGATGACGGTGCTGATTTCGGGCCACCGCGGGTGTTGGGGCCAGGTCCGCGCCCAGCCGTTTTCCATGATGTCATTGAAGACCGTGTTGAGCCCAGTACCGATGGCATTGCCGCAAGTGAAGTTCACGTACCAGTCTTCTTGCACCACTGAGCGGCGCGAGGGATATGCGTAACCCGAGCTGATCTTCAATGTCTGACCACGGCTGCTGTTGATGAACTTGAGCAATTCCCAGGCGGCGTCCCTGTCGGCGGTATCCGACGACATGACCGTGGGCCCGACGTTGGTGCGCCCCACGCGGACGGCGCCCGCCGGCGGCAGCGCGGCATCAAAGCGGAATGGAGTGTTGCACACCGCTCCCAGGAAGCCACGCGCAATCGTGAAGCTCGCCATACGACCGGAAGTGAAGAGCGCGCCCTCGTTCTGGTCCGCCAAGTCCGACGCGGATGGCGCGCACTCGTGCTCGACCACCAGGCTCTGCGCAAATCGCAAGCCGTCGATCGCTTCCGGCTCGCCCATCAGACAGGCGGTGCCTTCTTCGTTCAGCACATCGCCACCGGCTTGCCAGATCCAGTCGATCCAGGCGCCGCGGCCGCCGCCGATGACGCGCGCGCGACCGCGATCATCACGGTCGGTCAACGCGACGGCTTGTTCCAGATACTCGTCCCAGGTCAAACCCTGTGGATAATCGATGCCGGCTTCGTCATAGATATCGGCATTGAACCAAGTGGCGTAGGGCGCGCCATCGCGCGGCAGTCCCCAAAGCTGGTCTTGCCACCTTAGCGCCGCGATATGACCCGGATAGTTGTCTTCAAGGTCGACATCCGGGTTCGCGTCTACATAGCTGTCGATCGGCACCAAGACGCCGCGCGCGGCAAAACCGACCGTGAAGCCGTCCATGACAAAGAAGACATCAGGACCGGTGCCCGCCGCGAGTTGCGCTTGCAGCAGCTGCAAATACTGCGGTCCATAGCCACCGCCAACGGCGAGATAATTGGCCTGAATGGTTTCGTTCTCTTCGTTGAACGCTTCCCAAACCGGTTCCCAAGCGGCATCTTCTACCGCGCCGCCAGGCGTGGCATACGTCACTTGAACCACATCTTGCGCGGCAGCCAGCGGCAGAGAAGTGAGCAAGCCACCCGTCATCTGCGCCCCAACCACTGTGCCCGATGCGGCCAAACCCTTCAAGAAATCTCTTCGACTTAACTTCGCCATGAATCGCTTCCCTTCTGCACCTATATGAATCGTCTCGCACTTCAAAAGTGTGGCGCGCGAATAAAGCGCCACATACAAAGTGTAACCAACATTGAAGCATCTAGCCAAAGATTCGCGGGCGAGGCTGGCAAAGGCCGGCGATCGATTTTACATTAGCGAGCATGGCGCCAAATCGCTCACAGCGGAGCGCACAAACAGCACAGAGCATGTAGTTTGCTCGGCGAAGTTGTCACGTATTCGGAATAACCTACTTCTAAATTGCCCTTAGCACGGGGCATCGTCCGGCGCCAGCAGGATGCGATCGGCCGCTGCTCCCTCGAGCATGACCGGGACGCGCGTACCGCTGCTTGGGTCGTATAATCCAAATGCGACTTGCGCGACGCCATCAACGATTGCGAGCGAAAAATCGCTGGTGATATGCTGCCCCGCGCGCCAATGCGACATCGGGTACAAGCCCGGCAGTGGTTCGCCATCGTTCTGTGTAATGACAGCCCCCCCGTCGTCTAAGCCATGTACAAACTGATGCAGGTCAAGCGCCGGCTGTTCAATGACCTCCCAATGGAGCGTACCCGCGAGCGCATCCGCCTTTCGCATGGTCTCGATGCAGTGCAAGGTCAAAAAGCCGCCAAGATCAATCGCTTGAGACTCTCCGCGGAACGCTTCGCCCGGACGGTTTATCTGGATGAGGTCGGGCAGCAAATAGCGGTCGGAACCATCAGGCAATTTGGCGAAGGCGCCGCTATCATCCGAATTCAGCAACTGAATGGAGATTCGCCCGATGTAGGCGGGAGCATGCTCCGTTAGCTTCAGCTTGTGGCCATCGGACATGAATTGCCCAGGCGCGATGTCAGAAAGCAATCCGCCTTCGAAATTCCCAGGCTGGCTGACCGCCCAAGCGCCCGAAGCCTGAAGATCAACCAGTTGCACAACGGGCTCGTATTGAACCTCAAGCGCGGCTTGACGCCGCCAATAGAGGCGTATCGCCAGGGGCTCGTTCTCAGCGACATAGTCCGCCGCCAGGGTATAACCGAGCAGCATCACGGCGTCATCGAAACTTGCGCGGGCGTCCTGCTGCATATAAACGGGTTTTCCAGCGACTCTGACTATGCGAAAGACATTGTCTTGCAAATAGAATGCGTTAAGAGCGGCGAAGACTACTATCCCGCCGCCCGTCAGCAGCGCCGCGCTCATGGGGATAGCTGGCTCGGGCGCGGGGGGGCGAAGGGATGGCGCGGCAAATCGAACGATCAAGAGACAGGGGCAAACGCTGGCCAAGCTAACCAGCGCGGCCAGATGCTGAATCGGCGTCCCCACATAATCAAGCTGCATCAGGTGCGCGCCTTCGGGCAAGTGGAATTGGATCAAACCGAAGCGATCATCCGCTTCAAATGGATGCGCCTCGCCGTCCACTGTCAGACGCCAGCCGGGCATATAGAACTGGCGCAGACGCAGCTCGACCGCCCGGCCCCTCGCGGTAATCAAAATCTGATTGTCGGCTTGATATTGGTAGCTGACATCGAAGTGACGGCGAGCGAAATCGCTGGAGTAAACGCGAATCTGCAAGGGCGCGTTGAGGTAACTGTCCAGGTCTTGCGGCAGGTCAAATGAGGTAGCTGCCCCCCAAATGGGCCGGAATTCGTTGTAGGCGGTCGTGCCCCAATTGCGCTCGCGGTACTCCATCACGATCTCGTCCCTGGCCGATAATTCGCGCCAGACCCGATCATCATCACGCGGGTGCATGATGGGCAGCGCTTGCGCGATCGCCGCCGCTGACAGGGCGAATGCCGCCAGCGTCCGCCAGCGGGCCGGCAAGAGCAGCAAGCTCGACGCGCCAAGCAAGGCGACAATCAGCGCTGCCAGGCGGATAATCCGCGCGGGAAAACGCAGGTTGCGAAACCCGGGCATGCTCAGCCAGAAATCAAACGACGGCTCCAATGTCAACAGAATCGCGGCAGCAAGGCCGATGAGCAAGAGCAGGGCAGCGCCGAAGCGCCGGCGAATCAACAGCGCTGCGCCGCCGAGAGCGCTCAAAACCGCGCCAACTGGCCCCAGCGTTCGAGCCATCAGCAAGGTCGCGTCATTGCCATCGATAAGCTGCGGGAAACTCAGTAGCTCGCCAAGGCTAAGAAACTCATGTTTGAGGAAGTCGACAGTGTCGCGCAGTTCGCCGCCGATTTTCACATACTGCAATTCCGCCCCGACTGGCAGCCAGAAGATGGCGGACAAGCCCAAGCCGAGAGCCAATCCGATGCAGATGAATAACAGACGCTGTGCCGCCTCATGCCGCGTTCGGGAGGCGAAAGCGGCTGCCAGGCAAAAGGGGATGGCAAAGATGAGCACGATATAAGCGGTTGGCGTATGGGTCAAAACGACCGCCGCCAACGAAAGCGCCAGCCATAAGCTGGCACGCAGATTGGGAACCCGCCTCGTTGACAAGATGCCGTAAAAGATAAAGGGGATGAACGAAGTGGATACGATTTGCGCTAGGCTGCCCTGCCACCAGAATTCGTAGAAACGCGAAGGCGCGTACACCCAAAGGACGCAGGCGAGGAGCGCGGCGGCGACCGGCAGAAACTGGCGCGCCAGCAGCCAGATCCCCAGGCTGCCGATGCACCAAGCCAAGACACAGGTCAGGGTATAGGCGGTGACGACGTCAAAACCCAGGAGATGCAGCCAAGCGCCGATATGGGTCGCGCCCGGCGCATAATAGGTGAAGACCGGGTAGCCATAGCCCAGGTGGAAATAAGGCGCCCAGCGCGGATAGAGATCGCCCGCTTCAATCAGACGCGCCATGGCGAAGATGCGATGGGCGTGGAAGGGAGCGTCGGCGCCGTTGGCCAGTCCTTCGCCAAACATCGGCAAGATGCCGATTATTGGGATGATGAGGGCGAGCCAGAGGCTTTTATCACGGGGTCGCAATTGCTCTCTCAGCCGCCGTGTCGAGTTTCCGGGATTTTCGGTCCACTTTTCGAGTCCCTTCGCTTGCAGAGAGTTCAAGCGCATATCCGGAACTGTTCATTCCGCGGCGCATTGGTCATTCTCAAATGCCGGGGAACATTCGTTCAGTTTTGCATATCCAAGACCTTGCAGATAAACTATCATACAATTAATAGATAAAGTATCGTACAGATAGCAGACAAAAGTGTGAAACGATGGACAGAAACCTGTTTTATGCAGGTGACAATCTAAAAGGTCTGGCGTTACTAAAGAGTCGGGGATTGCTCGCAGACCTTGTTTATATTGATCCTCCTTTTGCAACTGGCAATGACTTTCTCATAAGCGAAAATCGCGCGAACTCGATAAGCGGAAATGGCTCGGTTGCATATTCCGACCGAAAGAAAGGCAAAGCGTATCTTGACGTTCTTGAACGGCAACTACGCGCCATCAGAAACGTGATGTCACCAACCGGTTCAATATATGTGCATATCGGCTTGGCGGTAGAGCATCACGTACGCCTCATCATGGACAGAGTGTATGGCGCGGAGAATTTTCGTAACAGCATAACGCGCATAAAATGTAATCCAAAGAACTTCGATCGTTACTCATTTGGAAATGTAAAAGACAGCATTCTCTTTTATTCGGTATCGCCAAAGCGATTAATCTGGCATCCACAAAGAGAACCACTGAGCGAGGAAGATATAGAGCGGCTGTATCCCTTTGTGGACAGTATGGGACGAAGATACACGACGACTCCTCTTCATGCGCCGGGAGTAACGCAGAACGGCAAGACCGGTAATTCTTGGCGAGGTATTGAACCACCCGAAGGCCGGCACTGGCGTTATCAACCCGAGAAGCTAGATGAATTAGAAGTTCAAGGTCTCATCGCGTGGAGTTCTACAGGAAATCCACGGATGATTAAATACGCCGATGAAGCAAAAGGAAAACTCCCTCAAGACGTTTGGGAATACAAAGATCCACAGAGACCAATCTACCCTACCCAAAAGAACGCCGAAATGCTCCAGCGTATCATTCTAACTTCATCCAATCCTGGGGACATCGTGTTGGACTGTTTTGCGGGAAGCGGTGAGACTCTAATACAAGCTCATAGTTTGGGGAGAAACTTTGTGGGCATGGACATCTCACGGGCCGCACAAAGCATACTCAAGTCACGGCTAAGCACAATTCCGACTGAATGGCTTGTAGACAATGACCGTATTGGACTTCGAGAATTTAGAGCACCAAATCTGTCGACAGAATTTGCTCCTAGTCGAGCAAGAAGTACAAGAAGAATCACCGAGGCTGAAGAAGCGAATCCTTCACTTTTCTAGTCAATTTGGCGTGCCTGAACATAGGTATTGGGACGAGCTTCAAGCCGATCCATCTGGCCCTCTTGCCTCGACGTTAGCACTCGAACCAAGACGACAGAATATCCACGAGAAGCATGCAGCTGAATTCATCAAGAAAATGGATCATGTGTCAGATTTCCAAAAACTACCAGCCATCGGAATAAATGCGCTATACCTGAACAGCGACGGCCAGTTTGTAACCCGAGGGCAACTTGGTGGCGCGACCAAGCCTTCCAAGTCTCTGGATTTCCGATGGACAACTAATAATATAGCATGCTTTGCTGCCCAGAAGTACACAAAAGAAGGTGGCGGAAATCAGGACAGCCAATTCAACGAGTTAGAAATGTTGCTGATGAATTTCCTGCAACGCACCAACAATGGCATGGCGCTTTTCGCGTTGGTAGATGGCGCTTACTACAATGAAGACCGCCTGAAACAACTCGATGCGTTGGTTCGCGAGCGCCGACCTAGAAGCTACGTAACTAGCGTGAACTCACTGCAAGACATATTGCATGACATCGCCGCGGGCCGTTAGCGCGTCGTCAGGGCTGTCCCTCAATCCTCCAGCGTGCTCAAATCACCCAGCGGCTGACACAGCGCCTGCGCCTTCAGTACGCGCCGCATGATCTTGCCGCTGCGCGTCTTGGGCAGGTTGTCCACAAATTCGATTTTCGCCGGCGCCGCGATGGGACCGACCTCATGCCGGATGTGCGCTTTGAGCTCGGCTTCGAGCGCGTCCGAGCCATCGACGCCTTCCACCAGGATGCAGTAGGCGAAAATCTTGTTGCCGCGCAATTCATCGGGCACGCCGATCACCGCCGACTCGGCCACGGCGCTGTGGCTGACCAAGCCCGACTCGACTTCGGCTGTGCCCAGGCGATAGCCGCTGACTTTCAGCACATCGTCATTGCGGCCGATGATCCAGAGATAGCCGTCTTCATCCCGTCGCGCCGTGTCGCCGGCCAGATACCAGCCCTGATCGCGGTATTTCTCCCAGTATTGGCTGATGAAGCGGTCGTCATCGCCGTAGACGGTGCGGATCATGCTGGGCCAGGGGCTGGTGATGACGAGGTTGCCGTCTTCGTTGGCGCCGACGGGCGCGCCGTCATCATCGACGATGTCGACTTCGATGCCGGGGAAGGGACGGGTGGCGCTGCCCGGCTTTAAGCTTACGGAAGGCAGCGGCGTGATCATGAAACCGCCGGTCTCCGTTTGCCACCAGGTATCGATGATCGGGCAACGCTCCCCCCCAATCACCCGATGATACCAGCGCCAAGCTTCGGGATTGATCGGCTCGCCAACCGAACCGAGCAAACGCAAGCTTCTCAAGTCGTGGCGTTGGGGCCATGCCTCGCCAAAGCGCATCAAGCCACGAATCGCGGTCGGCGCCGTATACAGAATGGTCACGCCGTAATGAGCTACGATCTGCCACCAGCGGTCGGGATAAGGATAGGTGGTAGCGCCTTCGTAGATGATGCTGGTCGCGCCCAGAATCAGCGGGGCATAGACGATATAACTGTGGCCGGTGATCCAGCCGGGATCGGCCGCGCACCACCAGCGGTCTTCTTCCTTGAGGTCAAACGCCCACTTGAGTGTAGTCGCGGTATAGACTTGATAACCGCCGTGGGTGTGCAGAACGCCTTTCGGCTTGCCGGTGGTGCCGCTGGTATAAAGGATGAACAGCGGGTCCTCGGCGTCCATTACTTCAGTCTCGGCATTTGGCTTGGCGAAGGGCAGCGCCATCAGATCGTGATACCAGTAGTCACGGTCCCGCTCCATATTGATCTCCTGGCCTGTGCGCTTGACGACGATCACCGTTTCCACCACCGGCGAGCGCGTGACCGCCTCATCGACTGTATCTTTCAGCGGGACGATCTTGCCGCGCAGCCAGGCGCCGTCACAAGTGATCAAGACTTTGCTTTGGGCGTCTTCAATGCGGCTGGCCAGCGCCTGCTCGGAGAAGCCGCCATAGACGACGCTGTGGGGCGCGCCGATTTTGGCGCAAGCCAGCATGGCGATGGCGATCTCGGGCACACGGCCCATATAGATGGTGACGCGGTCGCCTTTCTTGACGCCCATGCCCCGCAGGACGTTGGCGAATTTGTTGACCTCTTGCCACAGCCGCCAGTAGGACAGCGTCTGCCGCTCGCCATCTTCGCCCTCCCAGATGATCGCCAGCTTGTTGCGCCGCCAGGTTGTCACATGACGGTCAAGCGCATTGAGAGCCATGTTGGTCTTGCCGCCGACAAACCACTTGAAGAAAGGCTTGTTGCTGTCATCCAGCACCTGGTCCCATTGCTTGTACCAGTCGAGTTCAGCAGCGCGTTCGGCCCAGAAAGCCTGCGGATCCCGCCGCGCCAACGCATAAACCGCATCGTAATCCGGCACGTTCGCCTGTTTCACCATGTCCGCGTCCGGGCGATACCATTCGCTGGTCGGCGGCGTAAATCCTTGTTCAGCCATTCATAATCTCCTGTCCTGTATTCATCGCGCGCGGAATCGCTGAGCGCGCTTTGCTCTCACCCTGCCAATTATAATCGATAGCGGCGATAAGTCTAAACCCCGCCAACGACGAGACTGGCAACATCAGGGATAGAATCCCCTTCGCGAACAGCCTAGCGATCTATTATCACCGAGGACATAGAAGTAGAATCAAGTTGTTCATGCGAAAACTGACAAGCTATCCATAGAGAAGCGGGCGAGCCGGTGGCTCGCCCCTACAACTTTCTGATTTTTTGAGAATTTCTACCATGCTGCAATCATTCTCATGCCTTACTTAGAACGACTGAGTTTTCCCTTTGATTAAAGTGTTGACAGGCAGACGGAATACATCGTTTCTGCGTTTGCCGTTCGCTTTGCGCGCCTTCAGCAATGCCCTATAATCCAAGAAGATTACAGTTATTAGGAGTATTGCTTGTGAAGTCTCCCAAACGCAGATTACTGTTCGCGACAGTGCTTTTCCTCATCATCTTTGTTGCGCTGCTGCTCAACACGCTCGCGGCCGATATCCATTGGGGCTATAGCGGCGATGCGGGACCTGCGTATTGGGGAGAGCTGTCACCGGATTACGTACTGTGCGCCGACGGCTCGGCACAATCGCCGATCGATGTTCGCGACGCCAGCGCGCTGGACCTGGTTGACATCGATTTCCGCTATGGCGAGAGCGCCAACAATATCTTCAACAACGGCCATACGATTCAAGTGAATGTCGATGGTGGCAGCGCCATCGTTTACAATGGCATCACCTACAACCTGCTGCAATTCCACTTCCACAGTCCCAGCGAGCATACGATTGACGGGATGCCGGCGCCGCTGGAGATTCACTTCGTGCATCAAGATCCCAACTATGGCAACCTCGCCGTTGTCGGCATCATGCTCACCGAAGGCGATAGTAAAAACGAGGCTTACGCGGCCGTATTTGATCACCTGCCAGCTCAGGTTGGCGCCCCGGAAGCGGCTGGCGAGCCGATTGCTCTGGCAGCGCTGCTACCGGAAGCGCGCACCTTCTACACCTATCAGGGTTCGCTGACCACGCCGCCCTGCAGCGAGATCGCGCGCTGGCTGCTGCTGGATAGTCCGGTGGAATTGTCCGCTGAACAGATCGCCGCTTTCCGCGGCATTTATGACG
>JAPOXG010000072.1 GCA_026707225.1 Chloroflexota bacterium | reverse complement strand
GTATGAATTCATCTGCGACAAATGGCGTGAAAATCCGGATATATTTCACCAAAACACTCACCACTACACTCCGATACCCAACACCTAGCGTCGCAACTAATCTTCGCAGGTCATCGCCTCCAACGTAATGCGGCAGCGCCGATTCAGAGGCACGCTGGTGTATTCCTGAATCTCGCTGTTGAGCCAGCTGACGATGACGCGGGTAATTTCCGCGTCGCCCAAGCCGAAGTGAAGAACCAGTTCGTTGCCGGCGCCCAGGCTCGAACCCGATTTCAACTCCCGCATCTGCGACAATCCATCATCGGTGACCACCCGTACGCGCGTGCCAATGGCGTCGCGGTCGATTGCCCCGCCGCCTTCAAGCTCAAAGGCGATCCAATTGTTCCTTTTGCCTTGGTGAGCGGTATTTCTAAACAGCCCGTGCGCCTCGTTCCACCAGGTTAAGGCGAAGTCGACGCGCCCGTCGCGATCATAATCAGCCGTGCTGAAGCCCATCGTCGCCGCGGCCCGGTCGTTGAAAAGGCTTTGATCAATGGCTCTAAAGCTGCCGTTGCGCTGGTTGTGATAGAGCATATCGGGGTAAATAAAGTGCATACCGCCAGAGCCGTACTCGGCGGGCAGACCGTAGAGCTGGTCCGGATTCTCCAATTGGGCGCCGCTCTTGCTGGCGATGGCGGTAGTCCCGGTAGCAGCCAGATACAGGTCCAGCCAGCCGTCGTTGTCATAATCGAAAAAAGCCGTGCCCCAGCCGACGGCCGCGCCGGTCCGATAAGCGACGCCGGCGTAGTCCGCGCTATCGGCAAAGCTGCCATCGCCCAGATTCTCGAGCAGCACCATGGCGCCAATCATGTTGGAGAAATAAAAGTCCAGATCGCCGTCATTGTCATAATCGCCGGTGGCCAAGCCCATGCCATGCACGACCGCATCGGCGCCGGAACGAGCCGACGCATTGGTGAAGCACCAGCCAGCGCAGCCTGGCCCGTCGTTGCGCCACAAGACATTGCCGACCGCATTAATCACCTTGTCGTTGACCACGTACAAATCCAGATCGCGATCATTGTCGTAATCCACCCAGCTCACCGCGAAACCGGCGCCCAGCAGCAGCTCGAATCCCAAGAAGCCCGACACATCGGTGAAGCTGCCATCGCCATTATTATGATAGAGCGCGTCGCGGCTGCGCGAATAATCCACCAACTCGCATTCGGGATAGCAGGACCAATTCGTCACATAAAGGTCGAGGTGGCCGTCCTCATCATAATCGCCCCAGGCTGCCGATGTGCCCTTGCCGATATCGCCCACGCCAGCCGACGCCGTAACATCAGCGAAGCCTGTGCCCGCGACATTGCGAAAGAGCCGGTTGGCGCCATTGTTCAGAACATACAGATCGCGCCAGCCATCGTTGTCATAGTCGGCCCAGACGGCGCCGCCGCTTGGCGTTTCCGGCAGGCTCAAGAGCTCCGAGAATTCGGAAACGGAAAATGTACCGTCGCCGTTATTGCGATAGAGCGCGTTGGGGGCGCGGTTGCCGGTGACAAAGAGATCGACCCAGCCGTCCTGGTCGTAATCAGCCCAGGCGGAACCGGCCGCCAGATAGGCGCCGTCATAAGGGACCGGTAGATCTTCGTTCCAGATGGCGCGATGGGTCGCCGAAATGCCCGCCTGCGCGCTGACATCGCGGAAAAGAATGGTGTCGTCTACGGCGGAAACCCAGCTTGCGCCGCAGAGAAGCGGAAGAAGGAGCAGCACCGAGGACAGCGATTTCATGCGAGATCACCGAGGGGATGCTTGCAAATACATTTGTTTCTTTCTGCCCTCCGATCAACTCGGTGAACAGGGCTGACGAGCGGACACAAATTTGCCAGGCAAGGATTTGCCACAGAATATGCGCCTCTTTTTTAGTTTCGGGCGACACAAGTGTCGCCCCTACAATTTTCGTCTAATATGATGCTTGTGAACTCTGGCCCACTGCTGCTTACAACTAGCCCATATTTCTTTCTGCATAAACGGACAAGCCTTAGGGTGCTGCGCCATCGATTTGCCCATCGCGCAGGTTGATGACGCGATCAGCATATTCATCGACGATGGGATCGTGGCTGGAGAGCAGGATGGAGACGTCTTTTTCCCGCACGAATTCGCCCAGCACGGCTAGCACCATGTGGGTGGTTTCGCTGTCGAGCTCGCTGCTCGGCTCATCGGCGAGGATCAGGTCAGGCTCGGTGACGAGGGCGCGGGCGATGGCAATGCGCTGCTGCTGCCCGCCTGACATCTCGTAGGGGCGGTGGTCGTAGTAATCGAGCAAACCGACCAAGTCCAGCGTATCGAGGATGCGGCGGCGGCGTTCGCGGCGGGGAACATTGCCCATGCGCGCCATCACATCAAGATTCTCGTAGGCGGAGAAGCTGGGCAGCAAGCCCATCTGCTGGAAGACGAAGCCGATGCTTTCCCGCCGCCAGCGTGTGCGCTGCGCCTCTTCCATCGTGGCGATATCGACCCCCTGTATCCAGATGACGCCGTTAGTGGGGCTGTCCAAACCGCCCAGGCAATTCAGCAGGGTGGTTTTGCCACTGCCGGAGCGCCCGCGCAAGGCGACGAATTCGCCGCGATCGACCTCAAAGTCGATGTCACGCAGGGCGTGAACATCGCCGGAATCCGAGGCGTAGACGCGTCCGACGTCCTTGGCGGCGATTGCGATATCGCTCATGATTTCCTCCGGAAGCGGCTGAAGAGACCGCCACGTGTGCCATTCTCGCCGACGCGGATTTCCCGCTCCAGCTGGATTTCGCCCTGCGATGAGGTCTCGTCAAGATTCTGCGCCGGGCGAATCACGATGCCGTCTTCGGTGACTTCCATCTCGACGCGGTTCTCGAAGCCGAGCTGCTCGCGATACTGCTTCGGGATTTGCAGGCGCCCCGCCGAATCGAGCACGATGAGTTCTTCAAAGTGATCGTCCCAGCGCTCGGCGAGTTCAGCGCGCTCCTGCTCGGCATTTTGAGGCTGGCGCTTGGCGCCCTGCCGGCTGCGGCGCACCGTCTCGCTGGCCAGCTTGCCATCCCGGATGGCGACGACGCGCCCGACGTGCTGCGCGATCAGCGGATCGTGGCTGACGATGCAAATAGTCAGCCCCAGATCGCGGTTGAGCCGTTTGAAGAGGTCATAAATCTGATCGGATGTAGTCGAGTCCAGCTCGCCGGTTGGTTCATCAGCCAGCAGCAATTTTGGTTCGTTCGCTAATGCAACGGCGATAGCGACGCGCTGCTGTTCGCCGCCGGAGAGCTGAATCGGTATGTGGTCGTAGCGATGGGAGAGATCGACCAAGTCCATCAATTCGCGCGCGCGTCTGTCAATTTGCGAGCCCGCGCCGCCAGCCAGCGTCATCGGCAGCTTGATGTTATCGAGGGCGGACAGGTAGGGGATCAAGTTACGGCTGCCCTGCTGCCAGACAAAGCCGACCTCGACCTGTCGATAAGCGGTCAATTCGCGGGTGCTGAGCTTGAGCAGGTTTTTGCCGTCGATGATGACCTGGCCCGCCGATGGGCGCGTTAAGCCGCCGAGCACGTTCATGAGGGTGGTCTTGCCGCTGCCGCTGGCGCCGACCACGCCCACCAGCTCGCCCCGCTTGACCGTCAAGTCGAGCCCTTGCAGCGCCATCACTTCGATATCGGCGACCTTAAAGATTTTGTAGAGGTCATCGCAAATGACAAAAGCCCCGTTGCTGGTTGCCATTAGAGTGTCTCCCCCAACTTAACCGCCTGGAAGATGCGCATACGGCGCAGGATGACGAGCAGAATGAGCATGATGAGCAGAAAGGTCGCCAAGAATAGGGCGATGATCTGGGCGATTTCAGACCAAGCCATGGTCACGACATAAGGCGGCGCCAGGCCTTCCAGACTGCTGACGAATTGCATATACGGGATGTAGAGCACGCTGACCAGCAAGCCGATGCCCAAGCCGAGCGCCAAGCCCATGATGATTAGCAAGCCCAGCTCCCAAGCGACCGAGACGATCATTGATGACTGCGACAAGCCAATAGCGCGCAGGATGCCCAATTCGACATAGCGCTTCTGGTAGGAAAAGATCGTATACAGCAGAAAGCCGATCATGGTGGCCAGCGACGAAGTAATGAAGCCGATCGACAGTAAACCGAAGAGCCCTTGCCGCTCCGGGCGTGATTGCTCGCGATCGATGCGCGAGATCGGCTCGTCCACCAGTACGCCGGCGGCGCCGCGATCGAAGACCGCGCGCGAGAATTTCCGCTGATCAAAGTCCGGACCCACACGCATGATGACGCGATGCGCCAATTCAATCTGCGCTTGCTCAAAGAGATAATCGAGATTGCCGACGAAGAGCGCGCCGTCCTTTTCCGGATACCAGCGCGGGAAGTAATTGAGCTCGCCGACAATCTGCAAGTTCACCTTGAAGACTTCACCGGCGCTGCGCACATCCAGCTCAAGCAGGTCGCCGATATCCAAGGCGCGCTTGTCCATAAATTCACGCGATACCAGCGCCGAATCCGGCTGCAGCGCCAGCGCATTGGTCAAATAGCCCAGGCGCAGATTGGCGAAGTCGGAGCGCCAGAAAACCACTGGACCAAGATCAGCGCGGTCGACGCCGACGAAACGGCCTTCGACGCTGCCCGATGTCAAGCGCGCTTTGGCGGCGTATTCGCCGATGCGGGTGGCGCCGAGCACATGGGGCATGGAGGTGAATTCGGATATATGCATATAGGCGGGCGGCGCGTCATTGCCGCCACCGCCGCCGGGCAAAGCGCTGGGATTCTGACTGAAGACGCGCACCGACACGTCAGCCGAGACGCGGTAATACTGCTGCTCGTAGAGATAGCGGTCGATGGTGCGGGCGAATGAAGCGGTGTAAATACCGAGGCTGATGGTCGAAACGAGCAGGATCAGCGGCAGATAGTAGGCGCCTGGCGAGCGCTCCAACTGCCGCGTCACAATCAGTAGGCCGACGCTGTTGCTCCACTGGATCAGCCAAGCCATGGCGCGCAGCGTAGGCGCCAGGAAGCGCAGCAAGAATAGCGTCAAGGCGAAGATCGTTAAAGGCGGCAGCAGGAAAACCAGAGGCTGGTCATAGGCGTCTTCAATGTTGCGAAGGCCGCCTTCGACATCAATCAGCCCGCCCTGCTGGACGATCTGATAATAGAAATAGCCGATCAAGATCAGCAGCAGGACATCGACGCCAAGCCGCTGCCACCAGGGACGCTGCAGCAGGCGCGATTGGTCCATCTTATAGCTGATGATGGTGTGGCGAGCGGCGCCGATGGTCGGTATGACGCGGATGAGAATGCTGAAGACGATCGCCAGGGCAATGGTCGAGCCGATGGTCGGCGGCACGGAAACGATGAAGTGACGCCCCCAGCGGAAGTCCATGAAGCTGCGCGAGGCGCCGATCAGCTGGGTAAATAGAAGGGCAAGCAAGCCGCCAACGACCAGCGCGATCAAGCCCATGATGATGCCTTCGACCATCGTCAAGCCAACGACTTGGAAAGGCGAGGCGCCGCGGCTGCGCATTACAGCGGTTTCGTTGCGCTGGCCATCGACGACCAAGCCCACCAGCATCACCAGAAATATGATGAGCAAGACGACAATGGGAAGGCTGAACACCGTCAGCGTCAGAGTGAGGACGGTGACGATGCGCTGATATGGGCGCAATTCTTCCACCGGCGAGGCTTGGATATAGGTGCCCGACAAGTATTGGTCGGCGATTTTTTCGGTGTCGTTGTGGCGGCGGATGAGCTCGTCGACGCGGGAAGTGTTGACGCCGCTGCCATCGGTCACGATATACCAGACCGCCAGGTTGACTTCGGATTCGGTATAAGGCGCGAGCCGGTTGCGGTAAGTTTCTTCATTGATGAGGAGAATGTCTTCGAAGACGTTGGGGCGATAGAACCAGTATTCGTCCTCATCGTCCCGGGGGCGCCAGATGCCGGCGATGCGAATCTGCGTGATCTGCATAGGATCGTCCGCGTCCAGCCGCCAATTATAGCCCTGGTAATACTCGCCCAATTGAATGCCGAACTCGGAAGCGAATTCCTCATGAATCATCACATCGACATAGCTTTCCGGCGATGGATCGGCCGGCGCCGGATAGACCCCCTCGACCAGCTCGACCTGCTCGGCGATGTTCTCCGTTGTGCCGAAACTGACATAATCGAGCGAGCGGTTTTCGTCGCGATAATTGGTTTCACCCGAGGGATAAAGGCGGAAGTTCTGCGTCTCCAGGTGGCGGACGACCAGGGTCGAATTCAAGCCCAATTCCGCCCCGCCCTTTTCGCGCAGGTAGCGATCCAGGTCGAGCGTCGCTTCCCAGTTGACCGGCTCGTTCCAGGAACCGATATAACTGAAAAGGAAGGAAAATGGCGGGCGATTGATGCGGTCGGGTCCTTCAGTGAGGCGATCGGTCAGGACGCGAAAAGCCACCGACTCGGAATAGATCGGTATCGTCAATACCAAGGCGACCGCGACCGTCAAGCCGATGATCGTCGCCAGCGACAGCAGCGGCTGCGCCAGCAAGCGTTTGACCGCGACGATGACGACGGCGCGCAGGCGCAAATTGAATCGCATCATGGACCGATAACCGTCTGGCCCTCGTCAGCGCCTGAGAGAATCTCGACCCGGCCATCGCCTTCCAAGCCCAGGCGGACATCGACCCGCTGTTGAACGCCTTCGTTTCGCACGACGATGAAGTTGCGGCCGCTAAATTGCCGGATGGCCGACTGGGGCAGCCAGAGCACATCATCACGCTCTTCAATGACGACGGTGAAGTTCATCCGGTCGCCGACGTCAAATTCGTCGGCCGGCGGCTGTTCGTCAAAAGCCACATGGACGAGCTCGTCAGTCGACAAACCATAAGGGGCTGGCAGCCCGGCGATCGTACCGCTGTAAACGTTGCCTGGCAGCGCCGCCCGCTTGATGAGCAAGGGCATGCCCTCGGCCAATTCCGTCAGATCTTCAGGGTTCATTTCGTCGGTGATCTCCAGGACAGTGAGATCGGCCACCAGTCCAACCGGTTCGTAGGCAGCGATCGGCTCGCCCGGATCGGCCGAGAAATTGACCAATCGTCCCGACATCGGCGCCAGCAACGCGGCCTGCGCGATGGTGGCGGCAATCTCGTCCACGCGCTTTTGCGCCCGCGAGACGTCGAAGCGCAATTGCGGATCGACGCCGCTGGTCAGCTCGTCGACGGCAACCTGCGCCAGATCGCGCTCAAGGGTCAACAGATTGATTTGCAGGGCTTGGTCGCTGTTCGTTGAATCGCCGGTTTGCGCGATGGCGTGATCCAGCTTCAACTGCGCCATCTCAAGGGCGAGCGAAGCCCGCTGGCTGTCGAAGCGCACTTTGCCTTCGGCGCTTTCCAAGATCGAAGTGGCGATCGCCAGTTCCTCTTGCGCATCCAGCAGTTGGTTTTCCAAACCGGCCGTGTTCAGGCGCGCGAGAACCTCGCCTTCGGCCACATCGGCGCCAGCGTCGACAAAGACCTCCAACACGCGGCCATCGATTTCAAATGCGATCTCTTCGGTGATCAGAGGCGTAATGCGCCCGAAAAAGCGGCGTTCGTATATGATTTTGCCACGCTCGACCTGATAGACTGGTTTGCTGGGCACGACGGGTGTGGGAATCGCCGTGGGCTCGCCCTGCGTGATCGCGTCGCCAAAGGTGGCTTGCGATGCGCAGCCGGTCAGGGCAAAGATTCCAATCAGCAAAAGTATGACTACTCGCACGGTATTCCTTTCCTCGCTCATCACAATTTTCTGAGATGATTACTTGCCTGAAGATAGCGTCATTCGCGCGCTACTTCTAGTGAGCCGCGCTATTGTACAACATCTTCTTGCAGACTCCACCCAGGATTGAATGAAGTCGCGTGGCTATTTGCGCGGATTTCGCATTTGCCGAGGGTAATATGAATTACGTCGCCACTGTACGTCGCAAGTTGCGATTTGGCTCACACATTGTAAAGAATTCACAGTATGGATTCTGTACCAGCCAGCCGCCAGCTCGCCCGCAGTTTTCAATGAGGCCTTGACGGCGGGCGGCCCTACGGTCGCTCCTGCTCAATTTGCAATCAGCCGTCCGCCAGTTCGATAGCGGCTGGCTTGATTTGGGCGGCGCGGATGCGATCCATATCAAACTTGAGACCGCGGTCGAATTTGTAGATGCCGTTCTGCTCCTGATAGATGTCGGTCAGCTGGGTATAGCAATAGCCGAACATGTTGACGTCATCGAGCAAGATGGCGCAGAGTTTCTCAAAGCGGTCGTAGAACTCGTCAAGGTCGCGCGGCCGCGTACCATAGCCCCAGGAGTCCTCGCCCTCCATGACATCGGGATTCCACCAGATCCCGCCGAATTCGCTGACGAAGTAGGGTTGGCCGTCATAGGGAATCGACCAGCGGATATTGCCCATCAGCCGCTCCGGCACAAGCCAGCTTTCGGCGCTGTTGAGGTAGGGTTGGCCCTGCGCCAAGCCCGCGTGACGTTCGCGAAACTCGTCGGGATCCTGAGTGTAGTCATGGCTGTCGTAAACATCGGCAGCCGGCACGCGATGCGAATAACCGGAGGCATCCAGCACCGGGCGCGTTCCGTCCATCGCCTTGGTCGCCAGATAGAGACCGTGCGTGACATCATCCAGCGCGGTGATGCGGTCGGTGATCGACTGCCAGGTCTCGTTCAGCGGGCACCAGCCGATGATGCTCGGATGCGAATAATCGCGCTCGAGGCATTCCAGCCATTGGGTGATGTAATCCGGTCCGGGCTGTTGATGCTCGCCATCGAGCGGCCCCTGCCGGCCGCAGCCCCAATCGCCGAATTCGCCCCAAACGATATAGCCCAGGCGATCGGCATGGTAAAGGAAGCGCTCTTCAAAGACCTTTTGGTGCAGGCGGGCGCCGTTGAAGCCGGCGGCCATGCTCAGCTCGATATCCTCGATCAAGGCGGCATCGCTGGGCGCCGTCATGATGCCATCGGGATAATAGCCCTGGTCAAGCACGAGGCGCTGGAAGACGGTCTTCCCGTTGATTTTGATGGCTACCCCATCGATCGAGATGGCGCGCATGCCGGCATAACTTCTTGCGCTGTCTATTATTTTCCCGTCCGCGTCAATCAGAGCGATATCCAGATCGTAGAGATGTGGATCCCCAACGCCCCAGAGCTGGAGCCGGTCGGCGGGTATGGGCAGATCGAGGCGGGGCGACAGGTCGACTTCGGCCGAAGTATCGGCGCTGACCACCTCGCCCGCAGCGTCGGACAGCGTCGCCCGCAGGCGCAAGCCCGGCGCGTTGCCGGTGATGGGCTGCTCAAGGCGGAAAGTCTGATTGGCGAGATCAGGACTTATGCGAGGACGGCGCAGGGCGATATCGGGCACGGGTTCCAGCCAGACGGATTGCCAGATGCCGGTGGTGCGCACATAAATGGCGCCCTCCGGACCGTAATCAGTGGCTTGTTTGCCGCGGGGTTGTGGCTTCTGCCCGTCGTCCCGCGCTCGCAGCACGATGGTGATTTCGGCGCCCGCGTCCGCCACCTCACTGATATC
Organism: Chloroflexota bacterium; assembly: GCA_026707225.1. Classification (GTDB taxonomy): domain Bacteria; phylum Chloroflexota; class Anaerolineae; order Aggregatilineales; family Phototrophicaceae; genus UBA6055. The sequence goes on along the minus strand of JAPOXG010000072.1, from coordinate 18,213 downwards.
GCAGCTGAACGGGGAGAAGCCCCCGCGATGCCGCCCGACTTCTTCACCATTGACCCACACGGTGCTGTCATAGTCCACCGCCTGGAAGTGCAGCAGGATGCGCTTTCCCGCCCACTCAGACGGAACTATGGCTTGGCGGCGATACCAGACGGCGTTGTAGAAGTCGTGATTCTCAATACCGGAGAGCTTGGACTCCGGGCAAAAGGGGACGGTGATGGTATCGCGCAGCGCGCGCTTGAGCAGACCGCGGTGGATGCCGCTGTCGCCTTGGTCGACTTCGAAACCCCATTCGCCATTCAGGCAGAGCCAATCGTCACGGACAAACTGCGGTCGGGGATAGTCGCTGCGCGGGATTTCGGACATAGCAATCTCCTTCTAGTGTGGCGTCCAGTCGGTTTTCTTAGGGCAACAGTAAGAGATTATAGAATACTGCGACTCAATACAACACAGCTTGTCCCTTCTAGCAAGGATCAAGCGGCTGCGATAGAATCTGCTAGGCAATGTCAGATTAGAAATGGAGAAACGCAAGCGTGAAGATTCTGGTTACCGGTGGCACGGGCCGCATCGGCGCGAACTTGGTGACCCGACTGCTGGAAGCCGGGCATTCTGTTCGCAGTTTCGTCTACCCGGGCGATGCCAGCCGCGCCAGCAAGCTCGATGCCTTCGAGGGCGTCGAAACGGTCTTCGGCGATCTGCGCAATCTTGAGGATGCGCGCAAGGCCGTCGCCGGCGTTGACGCCATCTATCATCTGGCGGCCGCCTTTCAAGGACCCTTCGACAATCGGCAATACCTCGACATCAACGCGATGGGCACGCTGAATCTGCTCGAAAGCGTCCGCGAGCTACAGCCGAGCTTGCACCGATTTGTCTATGCCAGCACGGAAGGCGTCTATTGGGACGCGCGCGTCAACGGGCGCTACTTCGAGGAGCCGATTCGCGAAGACATGATCGGCGAATATCCCAAGGCGCGCCTAGAGACAGCGCCACCCATGCCCTACTTGATGACCAAGTGGCTGGGGGAAGAGTTGGCGATGGTATACCACCATCAGTACAGCCTGCCCACTTGCGCCATGCGCTTTTCGACCGTGATCGAGCCGAGCGAATTCCTCGATGACGCTGGCTTGCCGACGCTTTTTCTCTACAGCGCGGCCTACAAGACTTACAGCGACCCCAAGTCGTATCAGATGAACAACATGCCCGGCGACGTCATGATCGATCCGGATGTTCAGGCGATGATTGAATCGCTGGTGGCGGGCTGGGACGGCGAAGAGAAACTGCTGCTGAGCCTGAATCCCAATGGCGTTCCCTACCGCCAGCACTTTGCGGACGTCCGCGACATTGCCGCCGGTCTGGCGCTGGCGATTGAACGGGACGAGGCGGTGGGCGAAGCCTTCAATCTGGCCGGCGCCGCCCTTTTTGATTGGGGCGAACTGGCGCCGATGCTGGCGGAGCGCTATAACATGCCCTACACCGAAGCGCGCTTACCCTTTATGAACTACTTTGAATTGGACTTGACCAAGATCAAGACCAGGCTCGGATTCGAGCCAGTCCATGATTTCGCCAGCATCCTGGAGACGGCCGAGGCGATCAAGCGCGGCGAGACAACCGATGTCATCCCCACCGGCGTCATGTTTGGCCAAGCCGAAGGGTAATCTCATGGAAAACGCAAGAATCGTTCGCGTTGAGCGGGCGACGCTGACTGGCAGGCGGCCGCGGGAAGCCGGCAATAACGCGCGCTTGAACATTCATGGCATTGATGTAGCGGCGCCGCTTGCCCGCCTGACCACGAACGACGGCGCCACCGGATTCGGATTCAGCCAGGCCAGTCCCGAAGACGCGCGGGCGATAGTCGGCGCCGCTGTGCCTGACTTGTTGTCGGCTGAAGCCGGCATGTCGGATGCGGCGCGCGCCTTCGATTTTCCGCTTTGGGACCTGCTTGGACAGCTAACCGGCAAACCGGTTTACCAACTGGCGGCGCCCGCGAACGCGCCATTCACCGAGCCGCTGCGCGTACCATGTTATGATACGTCGCTCTATATGAACGACCTGGGCATTGAGTCCGATGAGGCGGGCGCTGCGCTCATCGCCGAACACGCTCGCGAGGGCTACGAGCTCAACCATCGTTCATTCAAAATCAAGGTCGGGCGCGGCGCTCGGCACATGCCGCTGGAAGCCGGCATCAGACGTGATATCGCGGTCATCCGGGCGGTGCGAGCGGCGGTGGGTCCCGAGGCGACGATCTTGATTGACGCCAACAATGGCTACAACCTCAACATCGCCAAGCGGGTGCTGGCGGAAACAGCCGATTGCAATGTCTTTTGGCTGGAAGAAGCTTTCCACGAAGACCCCGAACTCTACGAGACGCTGCATGACTGGATGGAAGACGAGGGCTTATCCGTGCTGATTGCCGACGGCGAGGGCTGGGCGGCGGAAGCGCTGATGGATTGGGCGCGCGCAGGCTTCGTCGATGTCATCCAGTACGACATCTTCAGCCATGGCTTCAGCAATTGGCTGGACACCGGCGCCCAACTCGATAATTGGAGCGTCCGCACGGCGCCGCATCACTACGGACGTCACCTCGGCAATTACGTATCGGGACACTTGGCGGCGGCGGTGGAGGGCTTTACCTTTGTCGAATGGGACGAAACGACGACCCCCGGCATAGACGCGTCAGCCTACCGCGTCGAAGAGGGGCAGGTGGTGCTTCCCGACGCGGCCGGCTTCGGGCTGGCGCTGGATGACGAGGTCTTCGGCGCGGCGGTGAAGAATGGCGGGTTTGAGTTGACAGGCTGAGGTCACTTGAACTCCATCACGCCGTCGTTGAGCCGGCCATAGCGCATCGTCAGTAGATCCTTAAAGTAATTCTGATAGACCTTCCAAGGCCGCCGCGTCCCTTGCTTCGGCAAATTGGGCAGCGCCCGCCGCACATAGCCGGATGTGAAATTGATCATCGGCTCGGTGGTTGGCGAGTTCGTTTCGAGGCGCGGCACACAGCGTTTGAAGCCGCGCCGCTCCATATAATTGAGCAGGCGGCAAACGTATTCGCAGATCAATTCGCATTTGAGCGTCCACGAGGCGTTGGCATAGCCGAAGGACGATGCCAGATTCGGGATGTTGCTGTACATGATGCCCTTGTAGCTCAGGGCGTCGCCCAGGTCGGCCGCCTCGCCGTCGACTATGATTTCCACCCCGTCCATGATCCGCATGCGCATGCCGGTGGCGGTGACGATGACATCGGCAGGCAGGATCTCGCCCGATCGCAATTGCAAGCCCTCTTCGACGAAGCGCTCGATATGATCGGTGACCATGGACACTTGCCCGGCACGAATGGCGCGGAACAGGTCGGCGTCCGGCGCAACGCAAACGCGTTGATCCCAGGGGGCGTAAGCTGGGTTGAAATGCCGCTCAACATCGTAATCCGCTCCCAGCGCCTCGCGAATGCCTTGCAGAACCGTCTCGCGAACCTCGCTGGGGTTCACCCGCGCCTTGCGATAGGAATAGGCGGCGAAGAGGATCATTTTCCAGCGCGCCAGCCTGCTCAAGAGCGCAGCCGGCAGCCGGCCGCGCAGGCGATTTACCTGGTCGTCGCGCGCCGGCATGCTGACGATATAACTCGGCGAACGCTGCAGCATGGTCACATGCTTTGCCTCGCGCGCCAATGCCGGTACGATGGTGACGGCTGTTGCGCCGCTGCCGATGACGATGACGCGCTTGCCGCTGATATCGACATCGTCGCGGTCGGCGCTGTGTGACGGGCTGTGTCTACGCGCCCCACGCGCGCCCCAGGCTTGCGGATGCACGATATCGCCAGTGAAACGCGACATACCCTTCCAGGCCGGCAAGTAGCCCTCGTCATAGCGGTAGTAGCCCGTGCACATGAAGAGAAATCGGCAGCGGATTTGTCCAGGCTCGCCCGACGCCGGGCTTTCTATCTCGGCGGTCCACTCTGCCGCGCGCGACGACCACTCTATGCGGCAGACACGGTGATTGAATCGTATCTTGCGGTCGATGCCGAATTCACGAGCGGTATCCTTGATATATTGCAGAATCGCGGGACCATCGGCGATCGCCTTCTCGCCCGACCAGGGCCGAAAGCGATAACCCAGGGTATACATGTCAGAATCCGAGCGGACGCCGGGGTAACGAAAAAAATCCCAAGTGCCGCCTATCCCATCGCGTCCTTCGACGATTATCCAGCTGAGCCGCGGGCAGCGCTTTCCCAAATAATGGCCGGCCGCGATGCCCGAGATGCCGGCGCCGACGATCAAGACATCGACTTGTTCCTTCATGGATCGTTCTTTTCGTGGCGCATTTCCCCGGACATCTTACCACAGGGCAGTGGTGGAAATGCTGGGTATCGCGCTTTGCCGGAAGTGTCGCAGATTTTCTTCACCGCAGAAGACACGGAGGGAACACGGAGGCATATTTTCTGGTACGTTGAAGTTGCCGCCTCAACCGAATTCGCTACGCCATGCTCAACGCCGACGCGGCAGGTACAAGCGCGGCAATGCTATAATGTCGGCGCCGATCCTCTGAGGGAGCTGCTCATGTCTAAGCCGAATATTCTCATCATCATGTCCGATGAACACGCGCCCATGTACAGCAGCGTCTACGGCCACACAATCGCTCAGACGCCTCACATGGAGCGGCTGGCGAAAGCGGGAGCGACCTTCGACGCCGCCTACTGCAATTCGCCGCTGTGCATGCCGTCGCGCATGTCCTTCATGACTGGACGCCTGGCGCACAAGATCGGCGCCTGGGACAACTGGACGCCGATGCGCTCCGATCAGGTAACTTGGGCGCATCGCCTGCGCGCCGTCGGCTATGATGTCGCGCTTTCCGGCAAGCAGCACTTCGGCGGCGCCGACCAGTATCACGGCTTCCAAGAGCAACTGGCGCGGGACTTGCACGCCGAGCGCTACCACCCGATTCATACCTGGGATGACGACATCGCGCCGGCGGAGCAGCCCTGGCATGAGGTCTATGCAGCGGGACCGGGCCGGACCGAGGAGCTGGATGTCGATGATCTGGCGCAGGAGCGGGCGCTGGCTTACCTGCGCGATCCCACCCGCAAGGACAAGCCCTGGGCGCTGAACGTCTCCTTCATCGCGCCACATTTTCCCTACATCGTTCCACAGCGATTCTGGGATCTGTACCCGCCTGACGAGATGGACCTGCCGGTTATCCCTGATGGTCATCTGGAGCATCTGCACCCGATGGCGCAGCGCATCCGCAGCATGTTCGGCTTTCCCCAATTTCCTGATGAGGTGGTGCGGCGGGCGCGCGCCGGCTACTATGCGCTCATCACCTACCTCGATGAGAAAATCGGCGAGCTGCTCGATGCGCTGGAAGCGACGGGCCAGCGGGAGAATACCGTCATCATTCACCTCAGCGATCATGGCGATATGAACGGCGAACATGGCATGTGGCGCAAGTCGAACTTCTATGAGGCGTCAGCGCGCGTGCCGCTGCAAGTGGTTTGGCCAGGTCATTTGGATTCGGGGCAACGATATTCGCAGGTGGTCTCTCTGGTGGATGTCACTGCCACAATATGTGACATCGCCGGCGACGAATGCGACCTGCCGCTGGATGGCGACAGTCTGCTGCCGCTGCTTACAAACACCGGGCACAATTGGAAGGACGAAGCCTTCTGCGAATACCTGGCGCATGGCAGTGATCGGCCGATGGCGATGCTGCGGCGCGGACGCTACAAGCTGAATTACAGTTGGGGCGATCCGGTTGAGCTTTACGATTTCGAAGCCGACCCGGGCGAATTTCACAATTTGGCGGGTGAGGCGGCGCATCAGGAGCTTGTCGCTGAGATGAAGGAGGCACTGCTGGCCGATTGGGATCCGGCGGAACTGGCCCGGCAGGTGCGCGCGAGCCAGCGTCAGCAGCGATTTATCGAGGAGAATTTCGGCACGGGTTGGCGGGCGGTAGACTAAACTATGAAGATCTTTACTGAACTAGGCTCTATCCAATTGCCTGCACTAATTCTAGTACATGATCTCGAAATTCAGAGATAGGAAGTAATTCGGAAGGTTTCTTGGTTAATTTGAACGTGGCAGATGAACCTTTGTCCATACTTGCTAGTTTGCCCGCTACACCTTCCGTTACGTCGCCTTTTCTCCACGCATTGAATAGCACAGCATCAGGGCCGACTCCAAGACAAAGAAGTGCCTGATAACTGCGATGGTATCGAACGTGGTTGAATTGGAATTTGCCGCTTTTGTCTTCGGTGGCAGTCTTGACCTCGAAAGTTATGCCCTCGATTCTTGCATCCCATGGACTTTGTACGCTGTAAGATCCCTCCCAAGTCAAGCCGTTTAATTCACACCATTTTCGCACAAAATCTTGGCCCGCGGATCCGACATGTGTATTACTAAGCGTCTTGATGCCGCTGAGTGGCGCGCTTATCCACTTTGGGTGATTGTGATAACTAGCAATGACACTTTGCATTACCTCGATAGCATTATCCATCCACGTATCCACCGTCTATCACTGCCTGCTTAATGTGATACATGGAAATGTGGCGACAATTGTGCATTGCAAGATTAGAGTATTTCGTCCAGTCGGTCTCGTTGAGTAGACGAGTAATGGCTTCCGCTTCATTCTTCAAGACGATTCCATACCCACAGGCATACTTCACTTCGGAGAAATCTGTCACGAGAACTGGAGGCTCGCCGAAATACGTTCTCTGCAGGAAATAATCTGCTTCCTCTAGTCGTTCTTGCCCACATAGTCGTTGCTTGCGTGTATCCACAGTAAAGAGATCAATCCAATTGCTGCATGTCTTCGACGGAGGTACGTTATTCACTCCGCGTTTCCACACTTGCCATAGGGCGTTTAGTTTTACAGGACGCCCGCCTCCGTCCACAAAGGAATGCAGAGGTAGCGGCTCAGAATGCACGAGCTGAGCACCGCGCACACGATGTTTTGGACTCCCCTTTCCGTCGCTCTGAAAGCCCATGGGAAGTATGAGTCCCATGTAATCGGCAAAACGGGCCGAGTGATTGAGAAACGCGAGCGCAAGCCAAGCTCTATAGCCAAACGGTGGATTTCCAAGTACGGCATAGCTCTCACGAGGACTGGTGGGTCTCCAAGTCAGAAAGTCTTGCGCAAGAAACTCGTTACGTTGCGGAAGAATATCAATTCCGATTCGACGCTCGCTAGGCATCAAATCATAAAATACGCCGGTTCCTGCACCTGGCTCGACAAACCAATACTTCTCTATGTTGGCAAATTCCTGGCGCATAACTTGAAGAAGGCTGTCTGTACAATGTTTCGCTATATCTGGATTCGTATAGTAGCAGTCAAGGCCAACAGTCTCTGGATTCACCCAATGGGGAATCTGAGCGCAGTTGCTCCATGCTTTGTTGCGTCTGAAAATTGCATTATCGACTTGGCATTCCTCGCCGTGCGCAGCATAGTGTATTGCAACTCTGAATAAGTGCTGCGAATCGCATGTTACATGCTCTTCAACAGCGGTTGGCATGGACATCTGTTTCATGCTGTGCTCCAACCAAATTGAACTATAGTGTCCTCAATGCTATCGACTTATCATTTTCCAGTGCTAGACTATCTCCTAAACACATTCTATAGAACGTTTATTCAACCCATTTTAATAGTATACTAATTCTTGACGAGCGTCGCAAACATCAAAACCAAAGAATTCTATTCAGAGAACCGTCAGTTCCTGCAGCCGCTGATACTGGCTCATGTAGAGTTGATGATAGAAACCGCCGGCGGCAAGCAGCTCGTCGTGGGCGCCGCGCTCGATGATACGGTGGTCATTCACCACCAGCACCTGATCGGCATTGCGGATCGTGCTCAAGCGGTGGGCGATGACGAAAGCCGTCCGCCCTTCCAATAGCCGCAGCAGCGCCTCTTGAATCTGGATTTCTGTGCGCGTGTCGACGCTGCTGGTCGCCTCATCGAGAATCAGGATGCGCGGATCGGCTAATATCGCCCGCGCAATCGCCAGCAGCTGCCGCTGTCCCTGGCTGAAGTTATGCCCCTTCTCCGAAACTTGCGTATGGTAGCCGCGCGGCAGCAAGTGGATGAAGCCATCGGCGTTCGCCAGCTTGGCCGCTTCAATCACTTCCTCATCACTCGCGTCCAGCCGACCGTAGCGGATGTTCTCCATCACCGTGCCGCTGAAGAGGAAGGTATCTTGCAGGACAATGCCGAGTTGTTCGCGGATTGAATCTTGCGTCACCGCGCAGATGTCGACGCCGTCGATGCGGATCGCGCCGCGGCTGACATCATAGAAGCGGCTGAGCAAGCTGATGATGGTGGTTTTGCCGGCGCCGGTGGGACCGACCAGGGCGATCGTCGCCCCGGGCGCCACCTCCAGGTTGATATCTTCCAGCACCATCAGGCCGGGTTCATAGGCGAAGCTGACGCGGTCGAAACTGACGGCGCCGCTGATATCCCTGAGCGGCGCCGCGCCCGGCTCGTCCGTCACCGTCGGCGCCGCATCCAGCACGGCGAAGATCCGCTCCGCGCCGGCCAAAGCCGATTGCAATTGGTTATAAACCATGGCGATGCCGCGCATCGGACGGAAGAAGTTCATGATATAGACCACGAAGGTCGCCAGCACGCCCACCGAGACGATATCGCGCAGCGCCAGCCAGCCGCCCAGGAGCGCGGTCGCGGCCACCGTCAGAATCATCATGGTGGTGAACATTGGTCCCAGCGCCGCCGTGATGAAGTCCGCGCGGATGCCGACCTTGCGATAGGCATGGCTGGCTTCCTGAAACTGCGCGATGGCGGCCTGCTCCTGCGCGTAGGCTTGCACGGCGCGGATGCCGGTGATGTTTTCCTCCATGACGGCGTTCAGCAGGCCCAGATTCTTTTGCATGCCGCGGAAGGCGACCCGCGTCCGTTCGGTCACCTGCCGCGTTATCCAAAGCATGATGGGTAAGATGATCAGCGTGCCGATGGCCAGAGGCAGATTGAGCAGCAGCATCGCCACCATGATGCCGCCCAACGACAAGACATTGGTGGTGAACTGGATCAAGCCGTTGGAGAGAATCTGATTGATGGTTTCGCTGTCGTTGCTGATGCGGCTCATGAGATCGCCCGTGCGGTGGCGGTCGTGATAATCCATCGAGAGCGCCTGAAAATGGCGGAAGAGCGCGGCGCGGATATCGGCGACGAAGTGCTGGCCCACGCGGGTCATGATGATGCCGTGAATCGCGGTGAAAAGCCCCTGCGTCAGATACACGCCAGCCATCACCAGAGCAATGGTCAGCAAGCCGTCCAAATCGTGGTGGACTACGTATTGATCGATGGCGCGGCCCAGCAGCGCCGGACCCACCAAGCCCAGAACGGTAGACACAACCACCAGCAGCGAGACGAGCAGCAAACGGCCATGATAGGGTTGCAAATAATCGGAAAGCCGCCTTAGCGTGCCGCGCCGATCTTTGGCTTTTTCGCCCGTCGGTCGCCCGCCCCCATGCCCGCCGATGAAGCGGGGACGGGCGTTGGATGAGGATTGGTTAGTCATCGGTCATGTTCCGGGTGAGGATATTCGAAAGAATTTACCACCGAGTACACCGAGTTTTTTCGAGGGCACAGAGAGATGTTTTCCTTTTCTTTACCATCGAGGACACCGCGTTTTTTTGAGGGCAGTGAGGGATTTCAGACACTGATTCGCCTGATACCCGTCTTGTGTGAAACAACGTTGAAATTGATCGGCAGACCTCTTTTCAACCGTGCTGCTCTTAGATAGGCGATTACCTGAGCTCCATGGCTAGGCAGCAAGTCCTTTACCGACTTCAATTCGACAATCACCTTTTCTTCAACAACCAAGTCGGCAATCAATTCGCCGACATGTTCACCGTCGTAGTGCACTGGAAACCGCTTTTGCCGCTCATAACTAATTTCACGACGATCTAATTCAATGCAGAGAGAATTCTCATAGATACTTTCGAACAACCCTGGGCCCACCTTGCTATGCACGGCCATGGCCGCGCCGATTATGCGAAATGTGAGGCCGTCCGGTTTGAAGTCGCGTAACTCTGTCCTGCCTAAGTCCAAAATCTCTTTCCTATCTTTCGCCCACAAGTACACCGCGTATTTCTTTTACCACCGAGTTCAAAGAGTTAATACTAGTGCACAGAGATATTCTTCAGCGTCATATTTAAACCTCTCGGTGCACTCATTCGAACTCGGCGCCCTCGGTGGTAAAAGCTCTTCATTCTCGCCCATTCGCGCGCGCCACCTCGCCCAATTGCGATTCATAGATTTCGCGGTAGATCTCGCTGCTGTGTAGCAAATCCTGATGCCGGCCCCGCGCGGCGATGCGTCCATGATCGAGGACGAGGATTTGATCGGCACGGATGACGCTGGTGATGCGCTGCGCGATAATGAAAGTAGTCGCCCGCGCCGCCAGCTGTTCCAGCGCCGCCTGAATGCGGTATTCGGTTTCCATGTCGACCGCGCTGGTGCTGTCATCGAAAATCAAAATACCCGGCTTTATCAGCAGCGCGCGAGCAATGGCGATACGCTGCTTCTGCCCGCCGGAGAGGTTTGCGCCGCCCGCTTCGACGACGCTGTCGTAGCCGCGCGGCATCTCTGTGATGAAATTGTGCGCCTGCGCCGCCCGCGCCGCGGCTATCACATCGGCGAGCGTTGCCGACGGCGCGCCGTAAGCGATATTTTCGCGCACGCTGCCGCTGAAGAGGATCGACTCTTGCATCACCATGCCGATATTGGCGCGCAGGTCGGCCGGATCCCAATCGCGCGCGTCGACGCCGTCCACCCTCACCGAGCCGCCACTGACGTCATAGAAGCGCGATATGAGATTGACCAAGGTGCTCTTGCCCGAGCCGGTCGCGCCCAGCAGCGCAATCTGCTGGCCGGGTTCGGCGCCGAAACTGATTCCGTGCAAAACGTCATCGCCGCTGACGCCATTGGCGCCGTCCGATTTGCCCCCATTGTGGCGGCTGTAGTGGAAAGACACATTCTCGAAGCCGACGCGCATCGGTCCACCAGAGAGCCCGCCCCGGCGCGAGGCTTTGTGCGGATTTCGCGCTATCTTCAAGGCGGGTTTCGTGTCGAGCACTTCCATGACGCGTTCGGCAGACGCCTCGGCGCGGGCTGACATCATCAGCAGATTGCCCAGGAAAAGCAGGGGACCCATGCCGGTCATCAAGTAATTGTTGAAGGCGATCAACTCGCCAATGGTGAGCCGATCGCCAATGACCGAAGCGCCGCCAAACCAGAGAACCGCCACCGTGCCCACGTTCGTCAGCACCTGCAAGATCGGCATCGCGATCGCCATGAGTTGGCCGACTTCGATGTTCCGCTCGCGATAATCCAGATTGCTTTCGCTGAATTGATCGATCTCGAAGCGGCCGCGCACGAAGGCTTTGACCACTTGGATGCCGGCCAGATTCTCCTGCACCAGCGTATTCAGCGCGCCCAGCTTTTGCTGCACCATCGTGAATAGCCGCGTCGCTTTCAGCATCAGGTAACGAATGAAAATGCCGGAGACGCCGGCCACGACAAACATGATCAGCGAGAGCTGCCAATCGGTCAGCAGCAGCATGATCATGCTGCCAACAATCATCAACAGCACCCGAAGCAGCAATGCCAAACCGGCGCTGGAAAACATGCGCACGACATCGACATCGCTGGAGACGCGCGTCATCAGCTGGCCCGTCTGCATCTGGTCGAGATTGGCGAATGACAGCGCCTGAATATGGCGGAAGAGGGCGTGGCGTATATCCAGCGCCAGCCCCTGCGAGACGACCGCCCGGCAATAGCCCTGCCCCAGCGTGCTCAAGGCGCCGATCATGGCGGCAACAAACATCCAAAAGGCGCCGAGCAAAATCATATCCATTTCGCGCGGACGGATGCCATCGTCAATCACGAATTGAAGCAGGCGCGGCACGCTCAATTCCATCGCAACCGGCAAGACAGTGGCCCAGAATCCGAAGAAGAGATACCAGGCGTATGGTCGCATGAATTGAAAAATGCGTCGCAGGGACTTCATCCGCTAAGTTTAACCGTGCCGTGACATCGCTTCAAGTGACGGGGAAGTACACCTCTACCACCGAGGGTGGCGATGACAGAGACCGGCGGACGTCACTACGATTCCCCAAATTAATGATACCTGTAGGGGTCAGCCGGTGGCTGACCCGTCTCACCAAAATCATTACATTTCACCTTGTGGGCGAGCCACCGGCTCGCCCGTACAAATGGCACATAGATTCGCGGGCTGCCCGGGGGCGCCCCTAGATGGTTTATAATGTTTGAGACACCTGGTCGACGAGGAGAGGCAAATATGGAATATCGTGTTCTAGGCCGCAGTGGCGTCAAAGTCGCTCCACTTGGATTGGGAACCGGCAATTTCGCCGATCCGACACCCGAGGATGAATCGATCCGGATGCTGAATCGAGCGGTCGATGCCGGCATCAATTTGATCGACACGGCGAACTCCTACACAAGTGGCGAAAGCGAACGCTTCATCGGTAGGGCCTTCGCCAAGGGGCTTCCCCGGCAGGACGTCATCCTGGCGACCAAAGCATTTCAACGCGTCGGGCCGGGACCAAATGATGAAGATCTATCGCGACTGCATCTCATTCGCGCCTGCGAAGACTCCCTGCGGCGGCTGCAAACCGACTATATCGATCTTTATCAGGTGCATCGGCCGTCGCCGACGATTCCCGTCGATGAGACGTTGGGCGCGCTCACGGATCTGGTGCGGCAGGGCAAGGTGCGCTACATCGGCAGCTCCACCCACCCCGCCTGGAAGATCATGGAAGCGATCATGGTGAGCGAGTTGAAGGGATATGCGCGCTTCGTCTGTGAACAGCCGCCTTACAATCTGCTGGACCGGCGCATCGAAAACGAACTGGTCCCCTTGTGCCAGGCTTACGGGCTGGGGCTGATCACCTGGTCGCCATTGGCGCAGGGTGTCCTGGCTGGGCGCTACCCCAACGCGACCGACTTGCCAGCTGATTCGCGCGGCGCGCTCCGCGGCGGCATCTATTCCGAGCGCATCAACCAGGCCGGCGTCGATGTCGGCGAGCAGGTTGTCCGGCTCGCGCGGGATCACGGCATCTCACCAGCCCAACTGGCGACCCTATGGGTCAAAGATCAGCCCGGCATCACCGCGCCGCTTATCGGTCCGCGCACCGTCGAGCAGCTTGAGCGCCTGCTGCCCGTCCTGGAGCTGAAGCTAAGTGATGAACTGCGGGCGGCATGTGATCGCTTGGTTCCGCCGGGGAGCGCGGTGGCGAGTTTCTTCAACACCGCCGCGTGGATGAAGCAGCGGTTCATCTAAACTGGCGCACCGCAGTATTTTGTGGCGCAGGCTTGCACTATAATGGCTTTGACTGCGATTCCATGCCGAAAGCACTAAGATGGCCATCACGTTGAAAGACGTCGCCTCGGTTGCCGGCGTCTCAACCGCCACTGTATCCCGGGCCCTGGCCGGCAGCGAACGGGTGGCGCCACAGACAGCCAGCCACATCAGATCGATTGCCGACGACCTGGGTTATCGATTCGACAATGTCGCGCGGGCGCTGCGGCAGAAGCGGAGCAATCTCGTCGGCATGGTGGCGCCGGATTACGCCTTCCCCGGCGCGCCGGATCTCCTGTTCGCGCTCAATCGGGAACTCTTCCATTCGGAGTTCGTGCTGGCTGCCGTCACCTCATTTGGCTCGGTTGAGAGTGAGTTCGTGCAGGTTGAGCGGCTTTTGGGACAACGCATTGACGCGCTGCTGATCGTGCCCGCGGACCCAATCAAGAGCGCGGCTGCCATCCATATTGCGCTCGACGAAGAGATTCCAGTCTTCCAATTGCATCGACGGGTGCATCATGCTCGAACATCGACATTCACCCTGGATTACGCAGCCGGCATCGACTTCGCCTTGCGCCTCAGTGGATATCGCCCGGAGATGACGATCGTGTATGGCGGGGAGTCCTCAAGCATTGCGGCCGATATGAAACGCGAAGCCTTCCTCTCGGTGATGTCGCGGCGCGCCCATGACAAATTCCAACTTCTCCGCCTCGATTCCGCGGGCCGGCAGGCCAGCAAAAGGATCGGCGCTCTGTCAATCCTGGGCGAGCCTGCGCGCTTGATCATCTGTGACAGCTACCGAATCGCCGAGATCGTATCACAGCATTACGGCCAACGCGGCGAGGCAGTCAACTGCCCGAGCCTCGTTTGTCTGGATTCAATGCCGGCCAAGGATCAAGCGGCTCTTGGCAATGTGATGGCGGTTGAATACCCCGCTTACGAACTGGCGAGCCTGCTGGTCGAAGGGATCAACCGCGTTCTCAATGACGAAGCTCCTCAGCCCGAAAATGTCCAATTGCAGCCTTTCATCAACCTGTCCCGATCGGGCGTCCGTTAATCGCTATCCCGCCCCTAGCGTCTGATCCAGATAGTGGCCGATCTGGCTTACCGCCGCGTCCGCTTCCGGTATCCTGCCAGCGAAGAACTGAAAGCTGTGGGGCATGAGCGGAAACAGGTCATAGCGTAGGGGCGCGTCTTCGGCGAAAGCCTTCTCGTGCAAGCGCGCCGAGTCGCCAAGAAGCATGTCATATTCCGCCCCTTGAAGATAGATGGGCGGCAGGTCGATCAAGCTCCCATAGAGTGGCGATATGTAGGGATGGGCTAATTGATCGGCGTCGTTCACGTAGAGATTGGCAAAGGCTTCCAGGTTGCGTCGGCTCAGAAAAAGAGCGCGGTCCCGATTGCTCTCGATCGATTGACTTTGCAAGGTCAAATCCAGCCAAGGGCAGAGCAGCGCGAGACAGGCCGGCAGGCGGCGAGCCTCATCGCGCATTTTCATCGCCGCGCTCAGCGCCAGACCGCCGCCGGCCGAATCCCCGGCGAGCACAATCGCCGCGTTTCGCAATTGCTTCGCCTCTGTGAAGCGGCTGGTGAAGTCAACGCACTCATGCAATGCTGCTGGATAAGGATGCTCCGGCGCCAGGCTGTATTCGGGCACGTAAACCTCGGCGCGACAGGCTCTGGCCAGATGCCCGGCCATTCGGCTATGCGTCTCGGGCGACATGAGGGCAAAGGCGCCGCCGTGAAGGAAGATCAACTGGCGGCGCGGATTGCGGATGCGGGGCTTCGCAATAACCGTCCGCAAGCCGGCGATGGTCGTCTCGTCGTATTCGACGCCCAAGGGCTCGCCCGTCAGGATGCCGGCTTGACCCGAATTGCGTCGCTCTTCCGCCAAGTTGAAAGCGTCGTCGCCACCGCTGATGGCGCGCCGGATTTCGTCGAAGAGTTGCCGCGCTTGTTCGCTAAGCATCGTTTCAAGCGCCCTGCGAGATTCTGCGTTGGGATAGAACTCCGCGCAGCGCGACAAAGATCATCGTGGCGATGAAGGGAATCATCAAGATGAATTGGCGCGGTATGTTGCTTTCGCCGGCGTAAATCTGGCTGTTGATGCCGACCGCGTTTGCCAAGCCAAAGAACAAGCCGGCCAGCGTCGTGCGTATTGGCTCCAGCGAACCGAACAGGATCGCCGCCAGGGCAATGAAGCCGCGTCCATTAGTCATGTTTTCGCTGAAAGCCGCCAGACCGCCCACTGAAAGCTCGGCGCCGGCCAAGGCGCAGCAAAGACCGGTGATCAGCATGGCGATCAGTTTCGTGCGGCTGATATCGACGCCGGCCGCCTCCGCCGCATAGGGGTATTCGCCCACCGCGGCTATGTGCAAGCCCAGCCGCGAACGCCGCAAAATCAACCACACGATGAACACGAATAGCGGCAGCAGCCAGGCAAGAATCGACAGCTCGGAGACATAAGCGAGGATGCCTTCTTGCGGTCCGACAACCGGCTGCGGCAGTCGAACAGCCGATGTCATCGAACCGCGTCGATTGAAAAGCGCATTCATCAAAAATGCAGAGCCGCCGACGCAGAGCGTTGTCAGCCCGAGGCCGGTGATAATCATGTCCGCCTTAAAGCGGTCTATCAGCAGCCAGTAAACATAAGAAAGCAGCAGGTTCACCGCGATCGCGCCAGCGATGCCCAGCCAGACCGAACCGATAGCGCTGCCGAAGCCCACGGTGACAAAGGCGCCGGCCAGCATCAGACCTTCAATGCCGATGTGAAAAATGCCGGCGCGAACAGAGAACAAGCCGCCCAAACCAGCGAAGATCAGCGGCGCCGACAAGCGGATGGTCGTTACGACGAATTGTTCCATAGTGGATTTCTTCTACCCCGTCCCCCCAAATCTATTTTAGGGCGACTCAAGAGCCCCCTACGACTGCCGGCGACGATTGCGCCGCCGCCGCAGCCAGATGAACTGCGCGGTAATCAGCAGCGCGACCAAGCCTTCAATAATGCGCAGGCCCGAGCTGGGCAGACGGCTCACGATCGGCAGGAATAGGATCGCCGCTTGCAAGCCGCCGAAGAACAGCGCGGCCGCGAGCGCGCCCGGCGCGCGCAGCATCCCGACGATGGCGACGACGATGGCGGTGAAACCGAGGGTCGGCGTCGCCCCGGTGACCAGCCGCGCGCTCGGTCCCAGCACTTCCAGCGCGCCCGCCAGCCCGGCAAAAGCGCCCGTCAGCAAATACGTGGTGATATGAATCCGCTTGATTTGCAGACCTTGCCAGGCGGCCACGCGCGGGCTGCTGCCAACCAGTTTGCTCTTCAAGCCGAAGGGACTGCGCTCAATGATGATCCAGGCGAGAGCCGCGGCGATGACGACTATCGCGATCAATTCGAGCGAGACGCCCGTCCCGTCCGACAAGCGAAACACATCGGCAACCCGAGGCGTAGAGGCGGTTTCGCCGCGTGTGGCGTCGTCCTTCAGCGGTCCCGTCGTCACCCATTGGATCAGCAGCGCGGCGATAAAGTTGAGCATCAAGGTGTTGATGACTTCGTCCGCGTTGAACCAGACCTTTAAGACGCCGGCAATCGCCGACCACAGCGCGCCGCCGATGACGCCAGCCAGCAATGCCAGCGGTATGACCAACAGAGGGGACCAGCCCGGAAGCAGCAGCGCAACCGACGCCGCGCCGAAGCCGCCGAGCAGAATCTGCCCCTGCGCGCCAATGTTGAATTCGCCCGTTCGCAATGTGATGACGATGCCGAAGCTAATGATGGCCAAAGGAATCGCCCAGCGGACGGATTGCTCGAGCGAACCGGGGGCGGCGATCGCGCCCTGCCACAAACCATTGACGACCTCGGCAATGTCGTAGCCGGTGGCGGCGAAGAGGATGAAACCGAGAGCGAATGCGATGGCGATCGGCGAAGCGATGCGAATTCCCGCTGCGATCCAGCGGCTCATCTCGTCGCCCCGATCATGCTGTCGCCGATGGCTTGCATTTCAAAGGGCGGCGCGAACTCGGCGACGAGCCGCCCGCCACGTATCACGCTGATGCGGTCGGAAAGGCTGAATAGCTCATCCAAGTCAGAGGAAACCAGGATGATGCTGGCGCCAGCGCGCTTGAGGCGGCGAAGGACGCCCCAAACGTATTGCGTCGCGCGGAAGTCCAGACCGCGGGTCGGCTGCGCGGCAATGATAACGCGGGGATTATCAGCCAACTCGCGCGCTAGAATCAATCGCTGCATATTGCCGCCGGAAAGCGAACCGGCGAGTTGATCGAGCGAATCGTACTGCACATCAAATTGATCCAGCGCCTTCCGCGCCGCCGCTCTCATCGCGCCGATCCGCAGGGGGGCGAAGCGCGACCGGCGATACTTCTCGGCTTTCCATACCGTGACGTTCTCCCAAAGGGGCAGCCCCAGGCTAGCGCCTTCGGCCACGCGATCAAAGGGGACAACGCGCAGCCCGATGGACCGCCGCTGGTGGTGTTTCAAATTGGCGACATCCCGCCCCAGAAGCCGCATCGTACCGCTTTTGGCCGGCATCAAGCCGGTGAGCACGTCAACCAGGCTCCGCTGCCCGTTGCCTTCCACACCGGCGATGCCATGGATTTCGCCCGCTTTCACGGACAAGGAAACCGCCGCCAGCGCCGGCTCCGTCTCCGAGTGCGGCGTGCTGACATCGCCCAAGGACAAGTTGACCGCCCTCTCCACAGTCGACGCGTTCGACGCGGCGACGTCCGACGCGCTTTCGACCGCCGCTCGCTCGCCAATAATGAGGTCGCTGAGCGCCTGCTCGCTCAAATCAGCAGAAGCAGTGGGGGGCAATACGAGCCGTCCGGCGCGCAATACGGAAATCGTATCGGCTATCTCCATCACTTCGCGCAATTTGTGCAGGATGAGC
>JAPOXG010000087.1 GCA_026707225.1 Chloroflexota bacterium | reverse complement strand
TGCGCGCTCTGCTATTCAGTCGCTGGGGGCTGGAGCCGCTCTGGATGCCGCGGGTCTCGGGGGCGTGAGACGACGCTAGCCACTCGCACGCGTGATCGCATCGCCCATTGTATTGATGATGATATCCCAAGGAACAGCTAAAACATTTGTTTGCACTGACTATGCGCGACGTGCTAAAATGTATATAATTGCATGAGTCGAACATCTATTCGGGTGATAGTCGACATACCAATCCGAGTTCTTTACACAGGCGGTAGAGGTGACTGACAGCGTTAGCCCAGAGAAGCGCAGTGACGTCATGTCGAGAGTAGGGAGCAAGGATACTAAACCCGAACTCTTGATAAGAAAAGGACTCCATGCGCGAGGATTCCGCTACAAACTCCATAGCAAAGGGTTGCCAGGCAAACCCGACCTGGTGTTTCCAAAGTATAGATCGCTCATCTTCGTAAACGGTTGCTTTTGGCACGGACACCGTTGCCGCCTATACAGATTTCCTAAGTCGAACACAGAATACTGGAAAGCAAAAATAAAGAGGAATGTTGAAAGAGACACCGCAAATATCAAGTGTCTAACTGATGCTGGCTGGCGTATCCTGATAATTTGGGAATGCGCTACAAAAGGGAAAGCCAGATTACCAGCGGAGAATGTGCTGAATACAGCGTCGGAGTGGCTATTATCCGAGAAGCCAAATTGTGAAATAGCGGGATTTTGGGAAGGAAACGGCTGTGTTTAGTGAAACGATACCTTTTGAAGAGATAGGTGAACGGGAAGTAGTTAGCCTGTTTGCCGGTTGTGGTGGTCTTGACTTAGGATTTCTTGGAGATTTTACGTATCTGGGACTACATTATCCTCGTCTCCACAATCGAATCATCTGGGCAAATGACAACAACCACGCGGCCTGCGACAGCTACAGGAAAAACATCGGTGGACATATTTTCTGTGGGGACATAAACGACTGGATTGACTCGCTGCCAGAGAGTGCGGACATCGTCATAGGTGGCTTTCCGTGCCAAGACGTCTCTATCAATGGTAAGCAACAACGAGAACACGGAACGCGCACGATTCTCTACAAGACCATGATTGAAGCCATTAACCGCTTGGAGCCAACCGTATTTGTAGCGGAAAATGTAAAGGGGTTGTTATCATCCGACTTTGGAGAGCAGATTCTTTCTGACTTCCGTATACCCGGGTATTCTGTTTCTTACCGCTTGTATCTGTCTTCGGACTACGGTGTTCCGCAAAGGCGCACGAGACTCATCATCGTCGGAGTCAAAGGCGAAATGCCTTTCATACATCCTCCTCCACAGTCTTTAGTTGTTGAGACCACTTGCAAGGAGGCCATTGGCGACCTTGCCGACATGAATTGGTGCGAAGAACGAGCTCACATTTGGAGTCGAGCGAAACGATCGCCTGAGCAAGGCAATCGAAGGCTGAAGGCGAACGCTCCGTCTACCACGATACGGGCCGAACATCACGGCAATGTCCAATGGCACTATGAATTGCCGCGCCGCATATCACTACGCGAGCAGGCTCGGTTACAATCGTTTCCTGACGAATTCCGATTTAGCGGCGGCATGCGAGAGACGGAACGGCAAATTGGAAACGCTGTACCACCGGTTATGGCTTGGCACATTGCTCGCGAAATAGAGAATCAGGTGTTTTCTTGATAGACAAGGATATTGAATCGATTCTTGATATTGCTGTTGACCGAATGAATGAATCGGCCAAAGCGGGCGCAGCTGGCTTTGATTCTGCAGAATCATTCGAGCGCACGGTTGCAGCAGAGTTACGCGTTGCGTGTAATTCAAAAGGCGTCGGATCAGTAGGGCATACTTTTCATCCAAGCGCGTTTCCTGATGTGCTTGTAAATGGCTTTGGAGTGGAAGTAAAGTATACACAGCGCAAGACTTGGCACGGCACGGGAAACAGCATATTTGAAGGGATGAGAGACTCAAACACGAGCCAAATATATCTGATCTTCTGCCGCGCTGACTTACCAGAGATCCGTTGGCGGAGATATGAAGACTGCATCAAGGGCGTTCGGATTTCTCACTCGCCTCGATACATGATTGATATGGATGTCGACGAAAGCTTCTTTGACGATCTTGGGATTCCTTATACGGAATTCATGTCATATTCTAGGCCTCAAAAGATGGTGCACGTACGAAAGCATGTGAAAGAAAGAGTCGGCGAAGACGAGAAACTTTGGTGGATTGACGACGAGAATACTCATACTTTACCGCTGCAAGTGCGCATATATCGGCTAATTCCGCCTGACGTAAAGATACGACTACGCGCAGAAACTGCATTGATGTGTCCACAGATATTCAAGGGGTCTCGCCAGAAGGGAAAATACGACCAGGCTGCGATATACCTTTTAACACAGCACGGTGTGGTTGCACCTCAAATTAGAGATCTCTTTACAGCTGGTAGCGTAGCCGGAACCGACCGAGGAGGCAATTATCTCTTGCGGTCACTCAAGCATATCGAGAGTTACATAGTTGACGCGTCAAAAAGACTAGACGATGCGCTGTTTGTTGAATACTGGGGCGACTCTTGTCCAGTTAAGAAGCGAATTCCAAGATGGCTTGAATTGGCTGATCACTATGCGAAAGACTTCAAGCCATCGGTAGAGTTTTTCAACGGCAAGTATTCCAACACGTTGTTATAGAATAGACCGCTACCCACTCGCACGCGTGATCGCATCGCCCATCGTGTTGATGATGATATCCACCTCGTCGGCGCTGATGCAAAGCGGCGGCGCAAAGGCAATCGCGGAACCAATCGAGCGCGCTCGCAAGCCTAGCTCCAGCGCCGCAACGCTGATTTTCTCCGCTATGTCCGGGTCGCCTTCGCGGCTCTGCTTGCTCTTGACCACGTCAATCCCCGCCATCAAACCCAGCCCGCGCGCGTTGTCGATTTGGGGGAATTCATCGACCAGCGCCTCCAAGCCATTCAGCAGCCGCTCGCCCATGACGCGGCTGTTCTCCAGCAAGCCATCGCGCTCGATGATCTCGATGTTGGCGATGCCGACTGCGCAAGCGGTCGCGTGCCCGGAATAGGTGTAGCCATGCATCCAACTCTGATCTGCCGGCGCGTCATTGATCACATCGCGGATTTCATCGGTCACCTGAATGCCACCCAGTGGCATATACCCGCTGGTCACGCCTTTGGCGAATTGCATGATATCGGGATTGATGCCGAAGGCGTCGCAGCCGAACCAGTTGCCCGTGCGCCCAAAGCCGCAGATCACCTCATCGGCGATGAACAAGACCTCATATTTCTTGCAGATCGCCTGGGCAAGATCGAAGTAGCCGTCATCGGCAATCATGACGCCGCCGGCGCCTTGAATCGGCTCGCTGATGAAAGCCGCCACCGTCTCCGGTCCCTCGCGCAAAATCGCCTCTTCCAATTCCCGCGCCGCCGCCTGCGCCACTGTTTCGCCATCTCGCAACTCGCCCTCATAGCGATAGGGGTTCGGATTCTCGACATGGATGAAGCCATCCAGGACGCCGCCAAACATGGTGTGAAACTTGCTCATGCCCGTCGCGCTCGTCGCCGCCAGCGTCATCCCGTGGTAGCCGATCAAGCGCGATATAATCTTGGTCTTTTTCACCTTGCCCAGCTGATACCAATAGAAGCGCGCGGTCTTAAAGGACGTATCGGTGGATTCGGAACCACCCGATGTGAAATTGGTGAAGTTCATATCGGGCCGAAAGAAGCCGGCCAGCTTGTCCGCCAATTGCGCCGACGGCGGATTGGTCATGCCAGCGAAGCCGGAACTGTAGGCGATATCGAGCATCTGCTCATAAGCCACCTGCGCCAGCTCGCGGTTGCCGTAGCCGATATTCACGTTCCACAAGCTGGCCATCGAATCGAGGATCTTGCGGCCATCGCTTGTGTAGAGCCAGACCCCGTCGCCCTTCTCCACCATCACGGCGTTCTCAGTCCGCGACGGATGATACATCGGATGCAATTGCCGCTCGTCTTGCTGGGCCAGCGCCGCGTAATCATTTGCGATCATGTTGTTCAACTCTTTCCTACGCTAACTTCTAGCATGCTAGCATAACGCAGAATCGGCCGATTTTCGACTGGAATGCGGTTTAGGATCGGCGGCAAAATCAGCATAGCAACCGATTAATCGGTCACAGCGCATCATTGATGTAGGGGCGACTTATCAAGTCGCCCGCTTTACTTGGGCCTTTTGTCCAACGGGCGATCTCGTAAGTCGCCCCTACATGATCACATTTTTCGCGGCTATCGGCGCATAACGGTCGTTGACGCGATTGCCCGGCGGATTATCGCGACCCATCCACAAGCGACTCATACAATTTCACATAACGCTCGCTGACGCGCTCAACGCCGTAGCGCGCCACAATGCGCGCCTGCAAGTCTTCCCGCGACCAAGTCTGCGCCAGCGTCCACTCGATGCCGGCCGCCAGGTCAGCGCTGTCTTTCATGCGCGCCAGATAGCCATCAAGCCGATGCCCCGCCATATCATCCGGACCAGTTCCCTCGAATGCGACGCAAGGACTGCCACAAGCCAGCGCCTCCATCAGCGTCTTGCCCAGCGCCTCCTGGGTGGTGGGAAGGACATAGACATCGCAGGCCGAATAGAGCGCGCTCAAACTGACTTCATCGTGCAGGCGTCCCACTTGGTGAACCGGACGGCCGGCGTCAATTGCCTCATGGCGCGCCGAGCCAAATAGGACCAGCTCGGTTCGACCATCGTTGGGCAGCATGGTCAGCGCCTCCGCCAGAAACGCGAAGCCCTTCCGCCGATCGCTGGTTCCGCCGATTGCGCCGAAGAGGATCAGCTTCTTATCCAAGGGCAAATTGAAGGCGCGCCGCGAAGCTCCGCGGTCCAATGGCTTGAAGACGCGCGGATCAATCGGATTGCCGATGACCTCGATTCGTCGGTCCCCCAGTATCGCGCTGCTCCGCGCGCAATCCGCCAGCCATTCGCTGATCGCCACGATCGTCAGCGGCAGGTTCGACCAGGCGCTTCGCTTTTGGGCGTGAACACGGGCGCTAATGTCATTCGCCGAACCCGCGACCAACTGCGGACAACGCCCACATTGCGCGCGATACTGTAGACAATCCCCGGCGTAATGGCAGCCGCCGCTGAAAGCCCACATATCGCGCAGTGTCCAAACAATCGGCGCTCGAATCCTCGCCAGCTGACCAATCGGCAGGAAGTTATCGCCCACCCAGTGAAGCTGCACGATATCCGCCGCAAAAGCGTTGATGGCGTCGGCAATGCGGTAGCTGAACTGATTCAGACTCCAGTGCCCGCTCCCCGTCGCACGCGGAACCCCGCTGAGACGCCGCTGATGGCGCCGCTCCGCCAGCCGCCGCTGCGCCCGCTCCCAGCGATTCAGCCGGTCCGACAGCCGATGCACGCTTGGGTCCTCTGTGACCTTGCGCAGCACCAGCATCTCGCTCTGCAAGCCCGCTTGCCGCAAGCCACGGTGAAGACGGTACGCGCCCATTGCCGCGCCGCCGCCGCCATCACTTATCGATAGGTGAAGTACCTTCACGAAACGCGCCTGTGACTTCGCTCTTTCAGCGATTATACACACTCGCGCGCATTGGGAGCGCGCACGTCATCGTTCGGCATTTTGCTCGCCCAGATATTGTAGGGGCGAGCCTTGGCTCGCCCGCCACCTGCAATTGCCAACATAGTCCGCCAAATCTGGTATAGTCTCAAGGTGAATTGACAGCTACCCACGGAAAGAATCCCGCTCTTGGTCCCCAGCCCGCCCCAATCCAAACTGAGCGCCTGGTATCAAGCGCTGCGACCGCGCGTATTCACCGCCACTTATGTGCCGATGGGCTTGGCCGGCATCATCGCCCTCGATGACGGCGTCTTTGAAGCGGTTGTATTTCTGCTGGCGCTTATCGGGACGCTCTTTCTGCAAAGCGCCGCCAACCTGATCAATGAATACGCCGATCATCGCCGCGGCGCCGACTCCCTCAAGCAAGCCGGGCAAGGCATGATCATCAAGCGCAAGATTCTCGAGCCGGCGATTGTATGCGCCGGCGCCATCCTGGCGACGCTCGCCGGCTGCCTGATCGGTCTCTACCTCCTGGCGCAGAGCGGACCGCTTCTATGGTTGATCGGCATCGGCGGCGTCCTCGTGGCCATCACTTATACCGCCGGTCCCTTCCCGCTCGCCTACAACGGATTGGGCGAGATTGCGGTCGCCATCTTCATGGGTCCCGCCATCATCGTCGGCGCCTACTACGTGATGTCGCCAGCGGTGAGCGACGCGCGCATCGCCGAGCTCTGCCTGATCTCGCTGCCGGTCGCCTTTATGGTCGCGGCTATATTGCACGCGAACAACATCCGCGATATGGAGGCCGACCGCGCCGCGAACAAACGTACGCTGGCGGTCATCTTCGGCCTGCGCTTTGCCCGCGCCGAATTCATGCTTTTAGTGCTCGGCGCCTATGTCTCGCAGTGCCTCGTAATCGCCGCCGGATTTATGCCCCCGTTGACGCTGCTGACGCTGATCGCCTTGCCCGAGACGCTCCGACTCATCCGCATAATCAACACCAGCGCCGCCATCCCGCTGCTGCATCAAGCCCAGGGACGCACCGCCAAGCTGCACGGACAAATCGGCCTGCTGATGGTCGTCGGCTGGTCGCTGTCGCTCGTCTTGCCCGCCGCCTGATCAGCCGACTGTCTTGTCGTCGCCGGCCTTTGCCCGTAATATTGCCTGCTAGCGACACGCTCACGCGATTGCGAGTTCCTTATGGCTTCGGACGAACACACTGACAGCACCGAAAATCAAGCGCGGCAGGCGAAAGCGACGCCATTAGCCGACCCGACCCACCAGCTCGCCAAGCAATTCGGCGACGCCCTCGGCGAGACCGCCGCCAAGCCCATCGAGCAGATCGGGCAATTGATCGCCAAGTGTGGCTTGGAATTCGTCGAGAAAATTATTGCGGAAACGGAAGCGACCGAAGCGTCCGGCGGCTTGCTCACCCATGACCGAAAACGCCGGCGCTCCAAGGGCGGCGTCTTCTTCTACCTGGCGAAAGGGCAGATGGATGCCGGCCTGCGTGGGGAGATTTTCCCCAACTTCGGCAAAGGCGGCGATGGCAGCATTGCCCCGCCGGGCATTGAATGGGGAGACCGCGTCGAGCCGATGAAAGCCCTAGGCGCGCAACCCGGTCAAATCAGTGGGCTGACCGTGACCTTGAGCGGCCGACCCGGCAAATTGCATATTGATGGCAGCAGCGTGATGACCGTCATTGAACAGCGGCAGGTCAAAGCCCCTCCCTACCCTAAAGGCGTGCCTCACTTCGATACCGTCGACGGCGTCACCGCCTACTACGTCTTCATGAGCCTGCGCCATTGGAAGCGCGTCGAGAAGGCGCTGGAAGACGAAAGAGATCTGCTCGTCATTGAAGGCAGCGCTGTATACGACGGAGCGCTCGAAGGCATCACCATCTTGTCAACACGCGTTTCCACCAAGATGCTCGAAATACAGAAGCGCAGGGCAAAGTCCCAAAGCGAGCGCAAACCCAAATCACATCCCGCGGAACCGCGCTCAGAACCCGACGGGGCGCCTGCGGACCAACCCGATTTGACGCGCTGGCCAACCGAAGCAATTGAGAAACTCCAGCAACTGTACAGCGCAGCGGAAAAACTACGCCGCAAGCTGGCCGCCATGGAAGCCGGTGATCAGCAGACCAGCCTCAAGATGACGCGCCGCCTGCTCATCCAGACCGAGAACCAGATCGCCAATCTGCGGCGGCAGTACGAAAAATGATCAGACGGTCCAGTGCCAGATCTGATTCCAGGCGGTCATCCAGTCCTGCGCCCGGCTGTAAACTTTCTGCGCCGCCCGATCCAGCTCGACTCCCGCCCGCCCACGGAAGTCGTCCATCTTTTCCACTTTATCGACTTCGATCGTGATCGTCACCGGCGAAGACGGCACATAAGGCGCCACCGCCGTTAAATTCTGCAACGCTTGATAAGCGCCTTCCTCGATCATTTTGCGCGCCCGCCCCGGCGGAATCTGACGCGCCGAGTAACGCGACAGCCCGCGCTTGACCGCGACGGTCGTCAGCCCAGCGCCCAGCAGCTCGGTGACTTCGCGGCAGACGGCTTCGTCGCCGGTGACCAAGAGCACCGGGCAGCCATAATGACCGCATAGCACCGCATTGACGCCGGACTCGCCCACCAGGTCCTCATTGAACCAGAGGTTGTGCCACTTCACTGTCGAGATCGTATGACAGAGCACGCCGTCGGCAGTATTGTTGCGCGCGTGCATGCCCACCAACAGGCAGGCATCGGCGCCCTGCTCCAGCAGCTCGGTATAGCGCGCCCAGGGATGATGGGCGACCCAGGTGCAATCATCATCGAGCAGCTCCGGCACAAAGGAGTTGAAGGTCCAATCGCCGCCAGCCCCGTGGCAATCGACCACGACGATCTCATCGGCGCCCGCCCGCTTGGCGCCGCGCACAGCCGCGTTGATCTCTTCGGTGTAGAGCTTGCGCCCCTCTTCGTACATCGGCGCGCCGCCGGATACCTGACCCCAAGTCACGATCCCGCTCACACCCTCCATATCAGCCATAATCAGAACTTTCATAGTGTTCCCCTTTCCAAAGTCGGCCGTTCACGTTTGCCGGGCGATTGTATCACTTTCCGCATCGGCTGACGCGTGGGCGACCGATGCCCCTACCGTTCGTTGACAATTGGGATATGGCGAGTTCGGTTCATATCTTCACCGCAAGGGTTGTTTCTATGACTATGCGAAATCTATCAGCGCTTCCTGCAGGCGGACCAGCGAACGCTCCACATCAGATGAGCTCAAACAGCCATCGATGATCGGCGGCGCCATGCTCAAGTCCGCTTCCGTCTTCAAGTAGAAACTGCACTCGTTGGCGCAGGTCACCGCCGCGCGCCCGGCGAAAACCGCCGCCTGCAAACAGCCCAGCAGCGAACTCGCCTGCGACCCCACCATCACATCCAGCCCAGCCTCGACGCAGCGGTCCAACATGCGCAGCGAGCCGGAGAAACCAGTGCGCGCCGTTTTGATATTGAGTATGTCAAATGTCTCGAAGGCGATTTCCCGCTCCAGGTCCGCTATCGTGAAAGCCGAGTCGTCCGCGATGATCGGCATCCGGCAATCCCGCCGCAGCTGACTCCGCTCCCGCAGCAAATGTACCGGCAGCGCCTCCTCGCAATATAGCATGCCCAACTCATGCAGCCGATTCAAAAGCGCCGCCGCGCTGCCGCTATCGAGCGTCTCATTGGCATCGGCATAGAACTGCGCCGCCGGATATTCCCTGAACAAACGCCGACAGGTTTCGATCTCTGCCGGGATGTCCCGCCCAATTTTGACCTTGAAGACGCGCAAGCCCGCGTCATAGGCCGCGCCGACATCGGCCATCACCGCATCGGGACTCCCGGTGCTGACGATCGCGCTAAGCAATATCCGCTCCCGCGCCGCGCCAAGATAAGTTGTGAGGCGCCGGCCCAGACTCATGGACAGCGCCTGATGCAGCGCTATGTCCAGCGCGCCCTTGGCCGTATTGTTGTGCTTGATCAGCGCCAGGCGAGCGGATAGAGCCGCGACCGACGCAAAGCTGTCGATCTCGGCGCCCAGCAGTGGCGGCGCCAACTGCTCCGCGACGATATGGAGGATCGACGCCTGCGTCTCGCCATAGATGCTGGGGCGCGGCGTCGCCTCAGTCATGCCCAGCGCGCCATCGGCCAGTTCAACGCGAATCAGCACATGCTGCAATTGACGCAGTTCGTGGCCGCCGCCCCAGGTCAAAGGGCTCTTCAGCGGGATGTTGTATGGCGCCGCGTCAATCCGAACGATCTTTGGCATTTCGCCCTCTTTCGCCACGTTCCGCCCGCCCCTCAATGATGCGAATGATCGCTTCCGCCACTTCCTCCGGGCTGCGCTCCTCAACGTCAACTCGATGATAGTTGGGATAGGCTGCCCCGTCGGCGAAGGGTGTGAAACCGTAATTCGCCGCCTCCGCTTCCACGATCGCCAGCGCCGCCGCCGTGATCTCGCCGGCTTTGACCAGCGCCGCCGCTTCCCTTCGCAACTGGCGCGGCAAGAAGGTTAAGTCGGCTGTGCCACCCGCGCGGTCGAAGTCTTCTCGCCTTTCGCTCAGGCGTCGCAGGCGCGTCAAGGGAGGCAGCGTCAGCTCAACAATCTGCCAGCGCGGAAAATGATCCAGCGCATATCTGATCTCGTTCCGGCCGCGGATGCCCTCAGAGAACAACAGACCATCGCAGCTATCAGCGAGCCACAGCCAGG
This sequence comes from Chloroflexota bacterium, assembly GCA_026707225.1. Lineage (GTDB taxonomy): Bacteria > Chloroflexota > Anaerolineae > Aggregatilineales > Phototrophicaceae > UBA6055. The sequence continues at coordinate 17,530 of JAPOXG010000087.1, read as the reverse complement.
AGAAGGCGGCCGCCAGCCCGCCCGGCGCCTGCTCGGCGAAGCGCCGGGTGCAAGCGAAGCGCCGCGCGCGATCCCGCACCTGTTCGATCGGCTCGTCCGCCAGCGCCTGCGCCATCGGGATGGCGATCCAGTCCGCCAGCTCGCGCCGCGTCGGGATGACGTCCATCCCCGCTCCGCCCAACCGCGCGCGCAGTCGATCCAGCGCCGTCGATTTGCCCGTCCCCGTCAGCGCCACCAGCATCAGCAGCGCGCACTCGCCGAGCGGTCGAAAGCCGTCGCCCCCGACCAGGCTCACATGCGGGTACTTTTGCGCCAAGGGCAGCTCCATTCCGGGGCGAACCTCGCGCAAGTAATAGTCGCGCCAATCCATCGCGCTTCCTTCATTGTCTAGCGCCGCATCCATCTTACTCGCAAGGGGGCGCGCTTCCAACTCAATAGTTCCAAGTTAGTCCTGCTAAGCGTGTTTGCTAGCGCCAGACAAACACGGGCGAGCCACCGGCTCGCCCCTACAATTCGCTAGCAAAGTAGGACTTTCAGCTATAGAGAATGATCCTCTGTGTCCTCTGTAAGCTCGGTGTTCTCGGTGGTAAAACCTGTATTTCATGTTTGGAGTTACTGCTGTGCCCGCGCCGCCTGCGAAACACACTGGAGAATCCGCTGCTATAATCTCTTCATCAACAATCTGCCGAAAGGACGAGCGCCATGCCCCTGTTTGACATGCCGCTGGAAGATATGCGCGTATACAAGCCCCCGCGCGACGAACCCGATGACTTTGACGCCTTCTGGGCTGATACCTTGGCCGAAGCGCGCGCGCATGATCTGAACGCCGTTTTCGAGCCAGCCGACTTCGGCTTAGCCACGTTGGACGTCTACGATGCGACCTTCTCCGGCTTCAATGGCCAGCGCATCAAAGGCTGGTACATGCGCCCAAGCCGAAGCGCCGGTCCGCTGCCTGCCCTTGTCGAATACATCGGCTATGGCGGCGGGCGCGCCTTCCCGATTGAGTGGCTACCCTTCCCATCGGCCGGCTTCGCTTATCTCGTGATGGACACGCGCGGCCAAGGCAGCGTCTGGAGCCGCGGCGATACCCCCGATGCCGGCAGCGGCGCAAACCCGTCCGCGCCCGGCTTCATGACCCAAGGCATCCTCGATCCGCAAACCTATTACTATCGCCGGCTCATCACCGATGCCGTGCGCGCCGTCGAGGCAATCGGCACACGCGCCGAGGTCGATTCGACGCGCATCGCCGTCAACGGCCAGAGCCAGGGTGGCGGCCTCTCGATTGCCGTCGCCGGTCTGCTGCCTGATGTCAAAGTCTGCTTTGCCGATGTGCCTTTCCTGCAGCATTTCCGCCGCGCCATCGAGATCACGCCCGATGACCCCTATCCGGAGATCGCGCGCTTCCTGCAGGTCCATCGCGACAAGATCGACGCCGTGCTGCGGACGCTGAGTTATTGCGATGGCATGAACTTCGCCGCGCGGATGAAGGCAAGGGCGCTCTATTCAGTGGGCATCATGGATACCATCTGCCCGCCCTCGACCGTCTACGCCTCTTACAACCACGTGAACAGCGAGAAAGAGATCATGGAATATCACTTCAACAATCACGAAGGCGGCGGCTTCCAACACACAGTCGAGAAGATCCGCTATCTGCGCCGGCTCTGGCTGGAATGAGCCGGGCGCAGGTCGTCATCCTCGGCAGCGGCACGCCAAACGCCGAAGCCGATCGCGTCAGCGCCGGCGTCGCTGTCGCCGTCGATGACCAGCCCTATCTCTTCGATTGCGGCCACGGCATCGTCCAGCGCGTCGTTCAGGCGCATGAGGCTGGTTTGATTCAGTGGAAAAGTACCAATCTGACCCGCCTGTTCGTCACACACCTGCACGCCGATCACAGCGTTGGCCTGCCCGACCTGCTCTTTACCCCCTGGATTCACTGACGCGCTGAGCGGCTCGTCGCCTGCGGTCCACCCGGTTTCAATCACATGGCGCGCCACATCCTGCTTGCATACGAAGAAAACATCCGCGAACATCGCGCCGCCCATCCCAGCAGCGAAGAAGGCTATCAGATCGACGCGCGCGAAATTGGGGAAGGTCTCTGCTACCGCGACGATAACGTTGAGGTCCACGCCTTGCCTGCCGACCACGGGGATCTGGCTGCCCTTAGCTACAAGGTCATCACGCCCGCCGGGACCGTGGTCATCTCAGGCGATACCAAGCCCGTTCCCGCCTTCGCCGCTTGGGCGCGGGGCTGCGATGTGCTGATTCACGAGGTCTATTCGTCTTCGCAATTCGACGCCCGCCCGCCAGCCTGGCAGCGCTATCACGCCCGCGTGCACACCTCCACCGCCGAGCTCGCTGCGCTGGCGAGCCAAGTAGAGCCTCGTCTCCTGCTGCTATATCACCAGCTCTTCTGGGGTCTGAGTCCCGAAGAATTGGTCGCCGAAGTGCAAAGCGGCTACAACGGACAGGTTGTCAGCACAAAGGACCTGGACGTATTTGAACTCTGAAACGCTTTGATAGGTTCATGCTGTCGCGAGTCCGCACGAAAGTCGTACTGCAGGGGCGAGCCAGTGGGTCGCCCACCATGAATAAAGGCTACACCTATGCCCAGCAAGCCCATATTCGAGCCACTCGACTTTGATCGTCTCAGCGCGGCTGAACAGTCTCGACGCGCCGACGCATTCGCCCGCCGCCTGCTCAAACGGCGCAGCGTACGTCATTTTTCGCGCGAACCCGTGCCGATGAAATTAATTGAGAATGCCATCCGCATCGCCGGCTCCGCGCCATCGGGCGCCAACCAGCAGCCTTGGACCTTCGTCGTCATCAGCGATCCGGCGCTGAAACGGGAGATACGAATCGCCGCCGAAGCGGAAGAGAAAGAGAGCTACGAACGACGCATGAGCCAGGAATGGCTGGACGCGCTGGCGCCCCTGGGCACAGACTGGCGCAAACCGCATATCGAAGACGCGCCCTGCGTCATTGTCGTCTTCCGCCAGGCTTTCGGCATCCGAACCGATAGCGAAACGGGCGAAGAAGCGCGCGTCCTCCACTATTACAGCGAGGAGTCGGTCGGTATCGCTGTCGGCTTTCTCTTGGCTGCCTTGCAGATCTCGGGCTTGGCCACCTTGACCCACACACCCAGCCCGATGAAATTCCTCAGCGAGATCCTGGACCGCCCCGCCAATGAACGCGCCTTCGTCCTGATTCCAGTCCGTTATCCCGCGGCAGACGCCGAAGTGCCCGCCATCAAAAAGAAGCCGCTCGCTGAAATCATGATCCGCCGCTGACGGCATTCCACATCACGACGATGTAGGGGCGACCTATTAGGTCGCCCGCCGCGCCATTGACATTGGTGCCTCTGTGGCGAAAAATCAGAACTTCGTGCCATAAGCCGGAATCAGCGCGCCCTGCACAATCGCGCCATCGTCGGAGCAGAGAAAGCCGATCACGCGCCCCAACTGCGCCGGCGTCACGCCCGAATGAGGGTCCTCGGCGAATTGCTCGGCCGGCACAATGGCGGATGGCAAGACCGCGTTCACGCGAATCCCGCGCCGCTTGTATTCTTCCGAAAGGCTCTCCGTCAGCCGCAGCACGGCCGCCTTGGAAGCGGCGTAAGCGGCGTCGTTGCCGCTCGCGCGCAAGCCGGGTCTGGCGCCGATATTCACAATTTTTCCGCCGCCGCCTTCGAGCATTGCCGGGATCACCGCCCGGCACATCAAAAACGTAACCGTTGCGTTCAGCCGAATCATCGACTGCCAGGTATCGACCGTCATTTCATGCACCGGCTTCCCCGCGTCCCAGCCGCCGACGATATTCACCAGGATGTCGATGCGCCCGTATGCCCCCAAGACGCGGCCCGCCAGCGCGTCAACGACGGCTGGGTCGGAGAGATCGGCGCTCTGCAAGCACAGATGATTCGGATCATCGCGCAATTCAGGCATGCGCTCATAAAGTCGATCGTCGCCGCAGGTCAGCGCCAGCTTCGCGCCGCCCGATTGGAATACGGGAATCACGCCTGAAGCGAGCAAGCCGGACGCGCCCGTGATAATCGCCACCTGTCCGTTGAATTGGGTCATTGGCAGGCCTCCGTCTGAGTTCCCATATGTCCTAACGATACCATAATTTGGTGCAGATTCTCGCGATTTAGCCGGCTCAAGCCTCGTGCAAAATCGCATATTTGCAATGTCACTTTGTACTCTTGCTTGGAAGACAAGCATTCAGCGAAAAAATGGACCTGGAGAACAGAAGCTGGCGACGCGGAAACTAGACAAATGCTGGAGAAGGAAGCTGGAGCATACAATGCGTATCATTGAAGACAGCGGATGGAATGCTCGGCGCCATTGACCTATTGTCGGCAGGATACGAGACCGGTTGCGAGATCCTCGTGCGGTATAAGGTCAAAATGTGATAGCTCGTTGACAATTCCTTGGCAAAACATCAATAATGGAGTCGAGTTTCTGTTCGCAATGCGGAGGTAAGACATGTCTAGTGAGACGGCGAATAAAGAAATCATCTTGATTGCCATCATCGCAGCGGCAGGTGAAAATGGACTGGACCGCGTGCAGCTACAGAAATCAGCATTCTTGGTAGGCGAGGAGTTCGAGGGAGAATTGAAAAACTACTATCAGTTCAGACCATATATGTATGGTCCTTTTGCGCAAGATATCTATTCAGATGTAGAAAGATTGAGTGACGGTCCGATGATAGAAACGTTTTTCGACGACGGACGCCAATGGTATCGCATCGCCTGTGACAGCAATTCTTGGCAACACACTTTGCCCGGCGAATTGGACTCTGGCGTCAAGCGAATTGTCGGCTGGGTATCCAGAATGTCGTCATTTTATGAGCTCGTGCGAGCAATCTATTTCCTTTATCCTGAGCAACGCGAGAACAGCGTCCTTCCGTATTCAGAGGAGTTGGCAATAGAGGAGAGCATTGCGCGCGGATTGCGCGACATGGCGGCGGGACGAACGCGGCCAGTCGATGACCTCATAGCAGAACTACAGGATTGAGGTTCCGTCTGTGCGCAAATTAGTGGTTTCTATACCAGACTTCGACAATCAAGTTAAAGCGCTGTCAAAGCCCAAGAAATATCCCAAACTCCCTTCTGACCTCAAAAGCTTCAAGCAAAAGCTCTCCACTGGAGACATTGCGTCTAAGCGCGCTCGCGGCGTAAAGTCAGCGCCAGTATTTGGCGCGCGTGTTGAGGATAGCTCAACAGGTGTAGGCAAAAGTGGCGGTTTTCGTGTTTTATACTTCGAAAGTGAAGACAGGTACATTCTGCTGTTCATCGATCGTCGTCGCGAACTTGACGCTTGGCCGTCAGACACAATACTGCGGCTACTGAAGGAGTTGGGACTATGGCCGTCAGACGAAAGCGCTTAGCCCGCCCGGCGGCCGCCCCTGACTTCGGAATCAAGTCGGCAAAGCCAAGGCCGCGCCCAAAACTTGACAAGCGGTACGCCTCAGCGAGGCACTGTCACACATATTCCCCACGCGACATCTGCAATCTAGACCAAGGCAAGCGCAAGTGACCCACTACGACTTACTCCTCAAAGGCGGCCAGGTCATCGACCCGGCCAACAGCATCGACGCGCCGATGGATGTCGCAGTCAGCGGCGATCGCATCGCCCAGGTCGCGCCCGACATCCCATCCGTCCAAGCCGCGCAAACCATTGACGCATCGGGCCTTTACGTCACCCCCGGATTGATCGACATCCACGTCCATGTCTACCATACGCGCGAGCCGGAAACCCTGAGCGTCATCGCCGATCATCATACTTTTCGTTCCGGCGTTACCACCGTAGTCGATACCGGCACCGCCGGCGCCAAGCATTTTCTGCACTTCAAGCGCAGCGTCATCGACCGCTGGAAGACGCGCATCTTCGCCTTCATCAACATCGTTAATTCGGGCATGCGCGGCCCCTTCGAGCAAGACGTCAGCGAGATGGATCCCGCGCTCGCCGCTTCGGTCGCGCTCGCCTACCCCGACGACTGCGTCGGCATCAAGACCGCGCACTACTGGGTGTCGGCGCCCTTCGATGACGCGCACCCGCCCTGGGCCGCGGTCGATCGCGCGCTGGAAGCCTCCGATATCTGCCAGAAGCCGCTCATGGTCGATTTCTGGCATCGCGAAGGCCGGACCTATCCGGAGCTTCTGCAGAAAATGAAGCCGGGCGACATCCACACTCATGTCTACGCCCAGCAATTCCCCATCCTGAATGAGGCGAACAAGCCCGCCGACTTCATGTTCGAGGCGCGCGAGCGCGGCATCGTCTTCGACCTCGGTCATGGCGCCGGCAGCTTCTGGTTCCGCCAGGCGATTCCCGCCTTTGATGGCGGCTTCCCGCCCGATTCCATCAGCACCGATTTGCATATCGGCAACGTCAACGGCGTCGTGCATGACATGCTGAACACGATGTCGAAGCTGCTCTGCATGGGCATGCCGCTGAACGACGTCATCAGCCGCTCTACGCTGGCGCCGGCGCGGGAGATCGGCCATCCCGAGTTGGGGACGCTAAGCATCGGCGCCGAAGCCGATATCGCCGTTCTGCGCCAGGAAAGAGGCGAGTTCGGTTATGTCGATTGCGGCTACGCCCGCATGAATGGCGATCGCAAGTTGAGCTGCGAGATGACCATCCGCGCCGGCGAAATCGTCTACGACCTCAACGGCCGCTCGACGCCGCTCTGGCAAGACGCGCCGCCCGAATATTGGCAGATCCGCACCCCTACAGGAGCCATCGAACCATGACCGACTATCAATCCCTGGGCGTCCGCCCTCTCATCAACGCCTGCGCAACTATGACCAAGTTTGGCGGTTCGCTCATGCCGCCCGAAGTCATCGCGGCCATGAACGAGGCGGCAACCGCCTTCGTCGATCTCCAACGCTTGCAGCGCCGCGCCGGCGAACGCATCGCCGAGCTCACGCGCAACGAAGCCGCCTACATCACCTCGGGCGCCGCCGCCGGCATTATGCTGGCCTCCGCCGCGGCCGTCCTATCCAAGCAGCCCGACGCGCTCAAGCGCTTCCCCGAGATCGGCCCCTACAAGGACGAAGCGATTGTCTTCCGCAGCCAGCGCAACCCCTACGACTACGCCATCCACCAGACCGGACTGAAATACAGCGAAATCGAAGCTGCGCCGGCCGCCCTGCGCGCCGCCATCAGCGAGCGAACCGCCTCCGTCTTCTGGTTCGCGCGCGGCGTTGACAGCGTCGATGAAATCTCGCTTGAAGCCGCAATCGCCATCGCCGCTGAGCACCACATCCCCGTCATCGTTGACGCCGCCGCCCAGCTCCCGCCCGTCGACAACCTTTGGCGCTTCACCGAAATGGGCGCCGCCCTCGCCCTTTTCAGCGGCGGGAAAGACCTGCGCGGACCGCAGTCATCGGGCTTGATGCTGGGCCGCCGCGACTTGATCGACTCCATCCGCCCCATCAGCAATCCCAATCATGGCTTAGGCCGCCCCATGAAAGTCGGCAAAGAAGAGATGATGGGCGTTCTCGCCGCCGTCGAGCGTTACATCAATCTCGATCACGCCGCCCGCGAGGAATATTGCGAAGAGACGGTGCAGCTGTTTTGCGCCGCGCTTGACCCGCTGCCCGGCGTGTGCGCTGAGCGCGCCTTCCCCAATGAAGCGGGTCAGCCGCTGCCCCGCTGCCGCGTGACGATCGATACATCTGTCATCGGCAAATCGGCTGATGATCTGGTGGAAGCCTTCCTCGCGCAAGAGCCGGCCATCGCCGTCGCGCCCGACAGCGACTCGAGCTTCTATCTCAATCCGATGACGCTAAATCAGGGCGAAGAGCGCATCGTGCGCGATGCTTGCCTGCAACTGCTGAGGGTTCCATGAACCGACCATTCGAACTCTACGACCTGCGCGTCACCGTCGAACGCATTGAGGGCCGCTCCGTCTGTGGACTGGGTGTCGGCGACTACTTCGAGTTGACCGAAAGCGCCAAACTGCGCATCCCCGCCGGCAAGCACTTCTGCATCTACGCCCTTTCGGCCGTTTTGCCCCTGCTCGCCGCCAAACAGCGCGAACTCAGCGACAACGACTGGATGACCCGCGATACCGTCGCCGCCTGCCCCGATGTCGACGAGCGCCTCATCATGCGCATCGAACGCGTCAACAAGCGCGTCATGGACAGCGACGAGCTGACCTAAATGCGCAGGCCGCCGACGCGCAGAATACTATGGACCGGCCAGCGCCTGCGCCAAGCCGCCGTAGCCGCGCCCGACTGTGCAATTCACACAAGCGCATGAGCGTATGCCCCGGCTTCGGGTAAGATAGAGGCAACCAGTCATAGAAGAGTTCGCTTTCTAAGGGGGGCGCAATGGCCAAGCAGCGCAAACACATCAAGGTCACCTACTCCACGCTGGGCAGCCCGGATCCGCTGCTGCACGAGTATTTTGAAGAGGATGTCGCCGACTTGAAGAACAATCTGGGGGTACGCTACCGGATGCTCATCAATGGCGAATGGGTCGAGGGCGACGGCTCCTTCGAGAATCGCTCGCCCATCAACACCGATTGGCTGCTGGGGGTCTTCGCGCGCGCCTCCGCCGACCAAGTCGATCAAGCGGTCGCCGCCGCCAAAGCCGCCTTTCCCGCCTGGCGCGCAACCCCCTGGAGCGAACGATGCGCCCTGGTCAACAAAGTTGCCGACTTGATCAGCGAGCGCCTCTTTGAAATCTCCGCCGCCGTCAGCATGGAAATCGGCAAAAACCGCCTGGAAGCCATCGGCGATGTCGAGGAAGCCGCCGACCTCATCCGCTACTGCGTCGACGCGATGAAGGACAATGCCGGCTTCGACCGCCAACTGCTCAGCGAAAGCGACCAGCACTTCAACCGCAGCGTGCTCAAGCCCTACGGCGTTTGGGGCGTCATCGGACCATTCAACTTCCCCGCCGCCCTCTCCGGCGGGCCCACCGGCGCCGCCCTGATCGCCGGCAATACCGTCGTGCTGAAACCCGCGGCCGAAGGCTCGCTCACCGCCAGCCTGATCGCCAAGTGCATCGTCGACGCGGGCATCCCAGCCGGCGTCTTCAACATGGTGCTCGGCGAGGACGAACCGGGCATGGCGCTGACCGCCAATCCCGAGCTCGCGGGCTTGACCTTCACCGGCAGCTACGAAGTCGGCATGAGCATCATCAAGCGCTTCACCACCGCCGCCGGCTACTACCGCCCGGTCATCGCCGAGATGGGCGGCAAGAACCCGGCCATCGTCAGCGCCAAAGCCGATCTCGATAAAGCGGCGCTCGGCGTCATGCGCTCGGCTTTCGGCTTGACGGGCCAAAAATGCTCAGCCTGCTCGCGCGTCTATGTCGATGCCGCCGTCAAAGACGAATTCCTGGGCAAGCTGGTCGACCTGGCCGCCGAAGTCAAAGTCGGCGACCCCACTGATGCCGATACCTACATGGGACCGATCATTGGGGAAGGCGCCTACCAAGCCTACCAAGGTTACATCGCCGAGCTTGGCGGGAGTCAAGTCCTCGCTGGCGGCGAAACGCTTGGCGCAGGCTGCGGCGAAGACACTCGCAGTTCCAATGGCTACTTCGTCGCGCCAACGGTGGTGACCGACTTGCCCGATGATCATCGCCTTTGGCGGCACGAGATGTTCGCGCCCATCGTCGCCGTGCGCGGCTTCGACAGCCCGGAAGAAGCGATGCGGCTGGCCAACGGCGTCGCCCTCGGCTTAACCGCCGGCTTCTACAGCGAAGACCCGGCCGAAGTCGAGTGGTTCCTGGATCATATCGAAGCGGGCGTGCTCTATGTCAATCGCGCGACCGGGGCCACCACCGGCGCCTGGCCCGGCTACCAGTCCTTCGGCGGCTGGAAGGGCAGCACCGGCAGCAATAAAGCAGCCGGCAGCTGGTACTACCTTCAGCAATACATGCGCGAGCAGTCGCACACGATTGTGGGGTGATTCCGCAGTGCCCTCTGTGGTGAAATAAAAAAGGGCGAGACAAGTCTCGCCCCTACAAGTTCTGTTGTGATTCCTACCCCTTCACCGCGCCAAAGGTCAGCCCGCGCACAATGAAGCGCTGCACCATCAGCGACAGGATCACAGGCGCCGTCACCGCGATCAGCATGCGCGTGGTCACGAAGCCGAAGTCGATGCCGCGCACCGTATCCGAGCCGGCCACCAGCATCGGGTAAGGCTTCCAATCGCGGTTGGCGAGCACGCTGGCGAAGAGGAATTCGTTCCAGGCGAAGGCGAAACAAATCAAAGTCGACGCCACCAGCGCCGGCCGCGCCAAAGGCAGGGCAATGCGCAAAAAGGTCGTGAATTCGCTGGCGCCATCCACCAGCGCCGCCTCGCGCATTTCCGGTGGCAAGTCGGCGAAGTAATCGCGCATGATCAGCACGGCGAATGGCAGCGTGAAAGTCGCGTTGACGATGACCATGCCAGGCAGCGTATCGAGCAGCTTCAAATCGCGGAACATTAACACGAAGGGGATCAATGTCGCTACCGGCGGCAAAAAGCGCTGCGACAGAAACCAGGAGACCAGATTGCGATTGCCCACGCCATACTTGAAACGCGCCAAGCCATAACCAGCCAGCGTGCCCAGCGTGGTCGCCACCAGCGTCGCGCCCAGCGAAATCAGCGTGCTGTTGCGCAGCGCCTTGAAGGTCTCCGGTCCGCCAGAGCCGAATTCCGTCTGCCAATTCTGCAAGTTCGGCTCGAACTGCACAAAGGGGATGATCGAGCCTTCTTTCCACTGCGACTTGAACGAGGTCAATATCGCATAACCAAAAGGCGAAAAGGCGATGAAGGTGCAGATGATCGCCAAAGCGATGATGAGGCGATCGCCGAATGAGGCGCGCGCTTTCGGGCTTTGTGGCGCGGTCACCGGGAGAGAATTGGTTTCTGCTGCCATTGCCTTTTCCCTGATGAATTGCTGCTGTTTTCTACGAAGTCCCCCAAGTTTCCCTCCCCTTCCGCAGGTCAGTGTCTACGCGACCCTAGCTCGCTGGGGAAGGGGCCGGGGATGGGGTGGAAAAATCGCGCTTCGCCGTAATGCCCGTCGCCCCTTACTCGAAGCGCTCGCGCACGCGATAGAAATAAACCGATGAGACCACAATCGCCACCACTACCATGAGATAAGCCAAGGCGGCCGCTTCTCCCAGTTGGAAGCTGCCAACCAGACCCTTTTCATAGGCGTAATAGACATAAGTCTGTGTAACCGAGCCGGGACCGCCGCGCGTCAAACTATAGGGGATATCAATAATCTTCAGCGATTCCACCATGCGCAGCAGCATCACCGTGCCCAAAGCCGGCGCGATCATCGGGAAGGTGATCGAACGAAACAGCACCCAGTTCGATTTGGTATCCAGCCGCGCCGACTCATACAAATCATCCGGCACCGACTGCATCGCCGCCAGAACGACGATGAAAACGAAGGGCGTCCACTGCCAGACATCGGTGAACATGACCGCGAAGCGCGCCGGCATCGGTTCGATGAACCAGTTCACGCGCCCCAAGCCCAAGCCCTCCAAAACGTTGTTGATCGGTCCCGATTGCTCATTGAAGAGCACCACGCCCAGCCAGCCAAGGGCGATGGGCGCGGCGAACAAAGGCATGGTAATAATCGCCCGCATTTGTCGCAAAAATGGCAAATTATGATTGAAGACCCAGGCGACAAAGGTGCCGAAGATCAGCGTGGCCGCCGTGCTGCCGAGGAAGAGGAAGGCGCTGAAACTCGCCGTGCTGACCGCTTTCTTGTCGACTTTCTCATCGCCGATGCCCAGGATCTCGGCGTAATTCTCGAAGCCGATATACTTGGGATTCTTGCCCAGCCGATAATTGGTCAGGCTCAATCCGAAGGAATAAACAAGCGGGAAGAGCGTGAACGCGAGAATCCAGCAGACGCCCGGCATCAAGAAGAGGTATTTGGCGCGGCTGTTGGTCATAACACGTTCAAACCTGGAGAATTCCCGGCAGGATGTGTGTAGGGGCGAGCCGGTGGCCCGCCCCTACAGACCTTACGATTCAGGTTAGTGGGCGATTCACAGAATCGCCCCTACAATTTTCAAAGGGTGAGGGCAGTTACATCCCGCCCATGTAACCGATCGCCTGCTGGTAGATCTCCAACTGGCTGTCGATATCGAGATCGTCTGTGACTTCCTCCCAGTCTTCGGCCGTGTTGTCCAGCGCCTCCTGCGCCGTCGATTGCCCGGTCATCGCTTCCGACAAGCGGATGTCCAGCGTCTCCTGGATGTATTCCAGCGTGCCCGGGATGCGCAGGTAGGTGACCGAAGTCGGCTTGTCATAGACGTTGGAGCCGTAGGCGTTGATGTAGCGTTCCATGTCAGCGGCATCGAAGCCAACGGCGGTGTAGTCTTCCGATACCGCCGTTCCGCGCGGCGCATAGAGCTGGTAGGTGCAGCAGGGATCGACGCCTTGCCAGCCGGTGGTGGCGTTGTAGAAGTTGATGGACGGGTTGGCGATCAGCGCCATGTAGAAGTAGGTCAGCTCGGGATTTTCGGTGAAAGCCGACATGGTCGGGTGCCAGGAGCCGCCGGTGGTGTTGCCGACGCAGTTGGGATTCTCGGTATCCACAACAACCTCGCCGATTTCGCGGTCGTACCATTCGCTGGAGCAGGGCGTGACGTCCGCGCCCAGGCTGCCGCGGATGGCGGAGCGCTCGGTGTTCTGCGATAGGGAGCCGACATCGCCCCAGCTGAAAGTGGCGATTGCGTTGCCGCCGAGGAAGTTATCCCAAGCTTCGCCCAACTGCCAGCCGAACTGCGCTTCCTGGCCGGTCGCCGCCAGCTCTTGCAGGAATTCCAGCGCCATGACGTGGCCGGGCTCGTTGATCAGCGGTGTCATATCGTCCGGATCAAACCAGAAGACATTGTCGTATTTGCTGACGGCGCGCGGGTCATCGCCATCGCCTGGCGTCACCGCGAAGGAAGCGGCCAGCGTGGCGAAGTGGAAGTGTCCCTGCCCGCCCGGCGCCAGGTGGAGGCTGATGCCATCATCGGGATCGCCATCGCCGTTCCAGTCCTTGCCATTGAAGAAACTGGTGATGGCCAACAGGTCCTGCCAGGTGACGATGGGATAAGGCATCGGCGAGCCGACCTCGGCTTCGTAGGCAGCCTGCCATTCGGGATCGCTGAGGATATCGTGGCGGTAATAGAGCAGCTGCGCATCGCCGTCCATCTGCGTGCCATAAGTCTCGTCGCCCCATTGCAGCAACGCGCGGAAAGCCGGCGCCGTGTCTTCTGGCGACCAGTAGGCAAAGCGCTCGTCGCCAATCCATTGGTCAACCGGTTGGATCCAGCCGTTGCTGATCCAATCGCCATATTGCCAGGCGGCGCCGATGAAGACATCGTAAGTGTATTGCCCGGTCAAGAAGTCAGCCGGAATCGTCGTGCCCAGCTGATTGTAGGGTATCTCAACGATCTCCAGCTCGGCGCCTGTCGCCGCTTCAAAAGCGTTGCGCCAGAAGTAAATGGTGCCGGAGATGCCGCCGCGCGAACCTTGACCCAGAACGCCAAAGGTGATCGTCTTGCCCTCGCCCAAGCCATGGCCGTCAGGGATGTCGGCATTCAGCAGCGCCTCAAAAGCCAGCGTCTGCTCCAACTCGGTCTCGGCAACTTCGGGAATCGGAAAGAGATCTTCGGCCGTCTTGCCGAAAAAGGTGTCCTGCGCCGAAACGCCAAAAGCGCCGGTAAGCAAAACCAATATCGAGATAAGAATTCCTGCTTGGACTCTCATGGATCACTCCTACTCCTTGCTAATGAGGATTGCGAACAAAGGCCGAATCACAGCACACTACCGTGAATCCGCGCCAGAGCGCACGGTAGTATAACAAGTCTCTAAAGAAATTGCGACCACTGGGCGAATCGGCGCGCATCGCTAGCGTTTTCGCGGCAATTGTAGTCTAATCAGCGTCGGATTGAAGAAAGGGCGATCCTCATGAACATGCAGCAGGCGCTCTCCGCCTTTGGCGTCACCGATACAACCCTCAGCCGCGCCGAAAAGCAGCAACTCGACGAACAGGGTTTTCTTCCTCTGCCAAGCGTCTTGTCAACCGCGCAGGCTGAGGCGCTTCGCACTCGCTTTCAAGAGCTCATGCGCGAGGAAGGCGAGGATGCGGGCCTGGAAGTGCATCAAGAGGCCGGTACCGAGCGGCTTGCCAACCTGGTAGACAAAGACCCGCTCTTCGAAATCTGCTTCACCCAACCTCAGGTCCTGGCGGCGATCAACCACGTCCTTCAAGGCGACTTCAAGCTCTCGTCTCTCAATGGACGCGCCTCGTTGCCCGGCGAAGGACACCAGCCTCTGCACGCCGATTGGTCGGAAGGGGTCGATCCAAGCAATTATCAGGTCTGCAATTCGCTCTGGCTCTTGGTCGATTTCACGCCGGAAAACGGCGCGACGCGGATCGTACCGGGTTCTCATCGCAGTCGGCAAGTCCCCCAAACGGCGCTCGATGATCCGCGGGCAGCCCATCCGGACGAGGTCCTCTTGACAGGCAAAGCTGGCACGGTCGTCGTATTCAATTCGCATCTCTGGCACGGCGGCACGGTCAATCGCTCAGAATCTCGGCGCTATGCCCTGCACTCGTATTTCACTCGACGCCACCACCCACCGCAGACAAACTTTCAAGCGTTGATAAGCGAATCGACCCTGTCTCGCCTCAGCGCGGAGGCGCGCTTTATTCTGGATGCCTGAAAGAACGGCAATCGATCATCAACTTGCCTTTGATGCGATTGCATTCGGCGCAGAGCAATTGAACGTTTTCGAACTGGGAGCGGCCGCCCTTGGCGATGGGAATCACATGATCGAGCACCAGATTTCCCCCAGCGCCACAATTGGCGCAGCGCTCGCCGGCAGCAGCGACAAGCTGGCTGTACCATTCGCGGTGATGCCGCTGCAGCTTTCCCCGTTCGCGCCGCTTGATTTGAGGCGGCACCGCCCATTGCGGAGCGCTTCGACGCCGCTTGGGGACGTAAGCCCGCCCGCCGCGAGCCAGAAACCGCTTCAGGTCGCTTTCGGGCGCCCCGCAAGCGCAGCGGTGAATCACGCGTCCGCAATAGCCGCAGCGCATTGTCCCTTTGCCTGATAAACGAGTTCGCCCTCAATGAAGGTCATTTGCGCGCCCCTGACTTCGTCCCAGATGATGACATCGGCATCCGCGCCCGCCTGCAGCGAACCCTTCTGCGGAAACATGCCAATCGAACGCGCCGGGACCCGCGTCAGCATCGGCAGGGCTTCCGCCAGCGACAAATCACAGAAGCGCATCATATTCCGCAGCGCCTGCCGCATAGTCAATGTGCTGCCAGCCAAGCCGCCGGCTGCCGACCGCGCTTGACCATCCGTGACCGTCACGAAGGCATCGCCCGTCGCATATTGTCCATCGCCCAGCCCTGTCGCCAACATCGCGTCGGTGATCACTAGGATCCGTTTGGCGCCGACCAGCCGCGTCAGCATGCGGACCACGGCCGGATGCACATGGATGCCATCGGCAATGATCTGAAAAGTGACATCAGGGTTTTCGAGCGCGGCGACGAAAAGGCCGGGCTGGCGGTGATGGATACCGGGCATGCCGTTGAAGGTATGCGTCACCTGGCGCGCGCCCGCGGCGAAGTAGCGAGTCGCCGCGTCATAATCGGCGCCGCTATGCCCGATCGAGACAGTCGCGCCCTGCGTCAGCGCCTCTCGCATCAAGCCCTCGCCACCAGCGATTTCCGGCGCCATGGTAATCATTTTGACCAGACCGGTCTCCAGCCAGGGCATGTATTCTTCGCGCTTTGGCTCGCGCAGGTGCCTTTCCGCTTGTGAGCCGCGATAGGCCGGGTTGAGGTAGGGACCTTCGATATGAACGCCGAGAAGGGGGGCGCCAGAGTGCCGAGCAAAAGCCGTCAGCGCTGACAACGCGGCATTGACGCGCTCGGCGGAATCGGTCATGGTGGTCGCCAGATAGCTGGTGACGCCACCTTGAATGAGGAAATCGCAAAGACCTTGCAGTGAAGCCAGCGATCCATCCATCACATCAAAGCCCATGCTGCCATGCAAATGCAGATCGATGAAACCCGGCAGGGCATAGCGGCGGCGACCGTCTATTCGCCGATCACCGGGCTGGCGCTCAACCTCCGCTTGCGGCCGCAAGCCCTCGATCCGGCCATCTTGCAAGACAAGCGTCTGCCCGCAGACGAATTCGTCTTCTTGCCAAACGCGGCTGTTTTCGATCAGGATTCGCGACACGTGGAATCTATCCGACTGATGCCAAGTTTCCGCACAGCGCTTGCGAGTATAGCACCGATTATCCCCTGCGCGGCGACTGGATCGTTCGGCAGCTTTTGACCATCAAGCTGGGATTTGCATCACTCTCTGTTACTATTACGGGGAGTCAAGCGTAATCCAGGAATAATCATGCCAGCCGGGCAACACACGTTGCGGGAAATCATGAGCCAGCCCGATGTCTGGGTCGAAGCGCTCACTGCCTTCAATCCCCGGGATCCGCTCCTGCAATCGTGGCTGGAGTCTGACGCTTTCGACCACGTCATCGTGACCGGCTGCGGCTCGACCTACTACCTGGCGCTGACGGCCGCCCGCCTGCTGCGCCAAGCCGGTTGTCATGCTCTCGCCTGCCCCGCTTCCGAGCTGCTGCTCCATGCGCGCTCGATTTGTATTCCGAGCCAGCGCTACCTTCTGCTTTGCATTTCACGCTCCGGCACAACGACCGAGACCCTCCGCGCCCAACAACAATTCAAAACGAATGTCCGCGGTCCCGTGGTTACCATTACCTGCGACAGCAGCAGCCCGCTCGCCAGCGAGTCCAACCTCGTCATCGCCATCGACGCCGCGCAGGAGGTCAGCATCGCTCAGACGCGCTCCTTCAGCAGCATGGCCGTTGTCATCCAGCAGGTGGCGGCGCATCAGGCCGCTAACAACCTGGGCGACAGTCGCCCGTTGCCCGATGTCTGCCGGCGGCTCCTCGAATCTCATGCCGACACGGCGCGCTCGCTGGGAGAAAACAGCGCCATCACGAAGTTTTTCTTCTTGGGCTCCAATGCGCTTTATGGCATCGCTTGCGAGGCGATGCTCAAGATGAAGGAGATGTCGCTGGCATACAGCGAAGCCTTTCACACGCTGGAGTTTCGCCACGGTCCAATGTCGATGGTGGGCGAAGACAGCCTGGTCATCGGCTTGATAGCGCCCGGCGCCGCTCGGCAGGAAATCCGCGTACTGGACGAAATGGCTGGCATGGGCGCCAAAGCATTGGCAATTGGACAAGCTCACATCGAGAACCATCAGTATGTCAGGCTGCCAGCGGACCTGCCGCCCTGGTGTACACCGGTTTTGTACCTGCCAGTGCTGCAATTGCTGGCTTATCACCGCGCAATCCACAACGGCTGCGATCCCGACAGACCGCAGAATCTCAGCGCCGTCATATCACTGGACGACATCTAAATGCCCTGTAAGGCTTGTCCGCTACTGTTTCGATATAGCCAAACGAGAACTGAAAGAAGGTGCTAATTTAGAGTAAGAGCCAGACTCTCACATAAGGAGCTTACT
>JAPOXG010000020.1 GCA_026707225.1 Chloroflexota bacterium | reverse complement strand
CGCGATCGATATAGATCAAGCTGCTCCTTTTGGGCGAAGCCGATGGGCACGCGCAGCATCCAGATGGAATCGCCATCGAGCTGCTCGAGCTTGTGCACGACGCCGTCGAACAGGCGCTCGGCCGGGTTGCGCTCGCCGTAGAGTTCGTCGGCCAGGCGACGCAGCATATCGAGCCCTCCCATTTCTTCGCCGAAGAGCGGCGCCTTCAGCAGCGGCAAGCTGCCAAATGCTTCGCGCACGAAGTCGATGTTCTCGGCTTGGCGCTCTTTCCAGCGCTTGAAGAAGGGGTCGGTGATCGCATCGGGGAAGATGCGGTTGACGAGGATGGCGTCGGTGGCGTAGTCGTAGAGATTGAGATAGGTGTAGGTGCGCTGGGTTTCGCGGATGACCATGCGCTCGGGGTTGACGACCAAGCGGATGCTGGCATGTTCCGGGTCGGTGAGCAGTTCACGCACGCCATCGAGGGTGTCGAATAGCAGCTGCACCTGGTCCCAGGCGTTTTCGGCGATGTCGATGCCGATGTCGTTTTTCTTGCCGCGGGTGAAGAGCTTCTGGACGGGGCGAATGACGCTATCGAGGCCGCGGGCGATGCGCATCAGGCGCTCGACCCACCAGCGCGTCGCATCGGGCAGGCTGAGCAGGCGGATCGTCTCGGCGGTGGGCGCGGCGTCGACGATGAGCACATCGTATTCGCCGGCTTGAAAGTATTCGCTGATCCAGAGCAGCTGGGCGCCCTCTTCCAAGCCGGGGATGATGGTCACTTCGGAGGCGTTGACCTTGGCGATGCCTTCGCGATTGAAGAAGGCGCCGAGGTATTCCTGAATTTTGCCCCAGTATTTCTGCATGGAGTAACGGGTATCGAGCTCTTGCGCCCAGAGGTTCTCGGCGATTTGCATCGCTTCGGGACCTACCTCGACATCGAGGGCGTCGCCCAGGCTGTGCGCTGTATCGGTGCTGACGACGATCGTCTTCAAGCCGAGCTCGGCACAGCGCAATGCGGTCGCCGCCGAGATGCTCGTTTTGCCAACCCCGCCTTTGCCCGTATGCACAATGACGCGCATGGATTCACCTCGTATTGCTGTCTTGTCGTGAAGAATGCTGTGGATGATTTCGAATCACATTACAGTATACGCAGGATAGGGGCGAAAGGTGCGTGGGAATAGGCAGGAAGCGGGCTCGAATCAAGTAGAAAAGGGCTTGACAAGGTTAGAACAAACAATCTAAGATCGGCGCAACGAACAGAACTTTGCTTGAAGAAGGAGAAACCATGATGCGTCCAATCGTACATGTTGAGATTCCCTCGGCCGACAATGAGGCGCAGAAAGCCTTTTACGGCTCGCTGCTGGGTTGGCAAGCGCAGGATATCCCTATGGGCGGCGATTTCACCTATACCATGTTCAATACCGGTGTGGATATGAACGCAGCGCTTTCGCCCTTGGGCGACGGCATGAAGCCGGGCGATGTGCTGCTGTATTTCCACAGCGATGACCTCGATGCCGATATGGCGCGCGTTCCTGAGCTGGGCGGGACGGTGATTCTGCCGCGGCAAGAGGTGCCGGGCTTTGGCGCCTTAGGCATGTTCTTGGATCCCACCGGGAATCGGGTGGCTTTCTGGCAGAGCGCGAGTGAGTGACAGGGATAGAACCCCCAGCCCCTCCCCGGCGGGTCTGTGTCTACGCGACCCCATAAGGAGGGAGGGGAGACGCATCCAGCAACTTTGCGAAGGCGACCCACCGGGTCGCCCGTACAAATGTCAATCTGATTGTGAAAGAAAAATGGCTGAGTTTCCGCTCTTGAAGGACATGATTGACCGGCCACTGGTTGAGCAGATTGCTGACCGAATGGCGGTCGTTCATCCGGCCTTTGACCGCGACGGATTCCTGCGGTCGGTGATGGCGGCATTGGAGAGCATGGAGCTGAAGCAGCGCTTCGCCTGGGTCGCTGACAAGTTGCGAGAATACTTGCCAGCCGATTATCCGACGGCGTTGGCGATACTCGTGGAGATACTGAATGACGCGGATGGCCGTTTTGCGCCGATAGAAGACGCTGGATTCCGCCTGCTGCCGATACCGACATTCGTCTATCGGCATGGGCTTGACCACCTCGAAGCGTCTCTGGACGCGATGTACATCATTACGCGCTACACTTCCTGCGAGGGGGCAATTCGTCCCTTCATCATCCATCATCCGCAGGCGACGCTGGCGCGACTGCAGCAATGGGCGCTGGACGAGAACGAACACGTGCGGCGCTTGGTCAGCGAGGGCAGTCGGCCGCGCTTGCCCTGGTGGCCGCAGCTGACGGACCTCATCGCCGATCCGGCGCCGACGCTGGCGCTGCTGGAGCATTTGAAAGATGATCCGTCGCTCTATGTTCGGCGCTCGGTTGCGAATCACCTGAACGATATCGGCAAAGATCATCCCGACCTGCTCTTGGCGCGCATGGAGGCATGGGCGATTGGCGCAGGCGATGAGCGGCTTTGGCTGATTAATCATGCGCTGCGGACGCTGGTGAAGCGCGGCGATCAACGGGCGCTGGCGATCCTGGGTTACGGCAGCCCGGCGGTCGAGTTGAGCAATCTGAAGCTGGAGCCGTCCATACTGCCGTTTGGCGAGGAGATCGAATTCAGTTTTCGTCTCCGCAACCTTGACGATGAGCCACAGAACTTGATGATCGACTTCGTGGCGCACTTCCGCAAGGCGAATGGGTCAACGGCGCCGAAAGTGTTCAAGCTGAAGAAAATGCGCTTGCCCAGCGGCGAGACCGCCACCATTGTCAAGCGCCTTGCCGTTCGTCCGATTTCGACGCGCAAATATTATCCCGGACGGCAGCGGCTGGAGATCCAGGTGAATGGACGCGTGCTGGGCGGCGCCGACTTTGAGTTGGTGATGAATTGAATTTTCTTGTCCCCACCTCCAACCCCATAAAGAGGGCGGGGGCTCTAGGATTGCAAGCAGTGATTTCGCTGATTCTCGTGACTGATGCGCGATACAATTGCTCTACGCGGAAATTGTTAAAGAGGTTGACCTGATGCCCGCCCCACCCTCTAATTTATTCACCGCCATATCCCTTGACAAAGCCTTCAACTGTGATCGCGCGACGCTGGATGAGCGGCTGACCAGGCGCGAGGACGATGCCTTTGGCGATCAAGCCTACCGAGGCATTCCTTTTTCCTTTGGCAAGGCAGGACAGCCGAACGCGATTCTGCTGGCTGGCGGCGAGGTCCGCATCGAGACCGGCGGGCTTCAAGCAAGCTACCTGGTATTCGCTCATATCGTCGAGGACAGACTTCCGGAATTGCCGGATGAACTGGCGGAAATCGATGCGATTCAGCCATGGGAGCGATCAATGGCGGCCAACGACTTGGGCGATCTGGTCGCGGAGTATGCGCTGCATTATGAGGATGGCGCTTCGGCGGCCATCCCGATTCGGCGGCGCTTCGCCATTCAGCAGCCGCGCGTCTACTGGGGCGCGAGCGCCTTTGAGGCGGCGCCGCATACGCAGGACACGGTGGTCCGAAGCGCGTCGGAGAACATCAATCTGGGGCGCGTACCCGCAGACACCTACGGGCGCGGCGAGACGCGTCACAGCAGCGGAAGGGACGCGGCGTCCGAGCATATCTGGTTATATGCCCTGCCCAACCCGGAGCCAAACAAGGCGATTAGCGAAATTCGCCTGCTGGGCAAAGGCGAGCGCGCTCTGATCTACGGCCTCAGCGCGACGCAAGTTGAAGCGCATCCCCTGCGCGCCTGGACGCGGCGCAAGCTGCCGCTGGCGCTGACGGATGGGCTGAAGTTTAACGAGATCGGCGAGCTGGATGGCGTCGACATTGACCTCGGCACAGTAATTTCGGCGCGGGCGCGTCTGGACTATGACCGTGAGGAGTGGTTTGGACCGGCGACGAATGCGCAGCCGACGCGCTCGGATACGGAAGCGCTCATCGAATTTGCGGCGCATCCGCAGGCGAAACTGTATCTGCGGACTGAAGATGGCGAAAAGCTGGCCACTGATCTCAGTCAATCTGATGGCTGGTCGGTATGGGTATCGGAAGCGCGGCAATTGGCGCGCGTCAATGTGGTGGATGAAAGCGGGCGCGAGGTGGCCGCGCGCATCCATTTTCACGGCGAGCATGGCGAGTACCTGCCGCCGCGGGGCAATCACCGGCGGGTCAACGGCTATTGGTTCGAGGACAATTACGGCGAGTTCGTCAACAGCTTGAATCAATACGCCTATATTCCCGGCCATTGCGAAGTGGAGCTGCCGCTGGGCGAGGTCTTCGTCGAGATCAGCCGCGGATATGAAATGAAGCCGATCCGGACTAGCTTCGAGGTGACGGCGGAGACGGACGAGATCACTTTCAGGCTGGAAAAGCTGCTGGATTGGGGCGAGCGCGGTTGGGTCTCGGCTGATACGCACGTGCATTTTCTGAGCCCGCAGACGGCGCTGCTGGAGGGCAATGCAGAGGGCGTCAATGTCGTCAACCTGCTGGCGAGCCAATGGGGCGAGATGTTCAGCAACGTGACGGATTTCGATGGGCGGACGACCCTGGGCGCGAAGGACTTCGGCGGCGATGGCGAGTTTCTGGTGCGGGTGGGCACGGAGAATCGCATGCAGGTGCTGGGGCATATCTCGCTGCTGGGTTATTCGGGCGCGATGATCCATCCCCTTTGCAGCGGTGGACCATCAGAGTCGGCGATTGGCGATGCGTTGGATGTAAGCATGGCGGAGTGGGCGGAGCGCTGCATTGAGCAGAATGGCTTGGTGGTGCTTCCCCATGCGCCGAACCCGCAGGCGGAACGCGCCGCCGATATCGTGCTCGGTTTGGTGCACGCGATTGAGATGATGAGCTTCAACCCCTTTGATGCGCAGATCACCCCTTACGGCTTGCTGGATTGGTATCGCTATCTCAATCTGGGTTATCAGATTCCGCTGGTCGGCGGGTCGGACAAGATGAGCGCGGCCTCCCTGCTGGGCGGGATCCGCACCTACGCCCATCTCGGCGAGCGCGAATTCAGCTATGAGAACTGGATGGCGGCGGTCAAGCAGGGCAATACCTTCGTTACCGTCGGTCCGCTTTTGGAGTTGACGGTCGAGGGCTTGTCGCCGGGCAGTCGATTGGATTTGCCCGTTGGCGGCGGGAAAGTCGATGTAACTTGGCGGGTCGAGTCGGCGGCGCTGCCGATTGAAAAGGTCGAGGTGGTGGTCGGTGGGTTCGCTGTGGAGGCGCAGTCGGTCGATGGAGCGCTCTCAGCCAGCGGCAGCTGCGCGGTCGCCGTCAGCGAGTCGACCTGGATCGCCTTGCGCGTTCGCGGCAGCCACCGTGGACGCTCGGGCGAGATCGCGGCGCACAGCAGCGCCGTGCAAGTGCGGGTCGCTGGCGCGCGTCCCTTCAAGCGGGAAGACGCGATTGCCGTGCTGGAACAAATCGAGGGAGCGCTCGCCTACGTGGATACGCTGGCGCCGAGGCCGGCGGCGCGGCAGTACAAGAAGATCCGGGCGGCGATCGAAGCGGCGCATAATCGGCTGCATCAGTTGATGCATCGACAGGGGATTTACCACCAGCATAATCCGCTGCATCAGCACGGGGAGCATTAGGCAAGAGGATTCACCACAGCCGCTCGGCGGCAGCGAATAGAATCAACCGCGCTCACACAAAATGACAAGCCCACTCCTCGCGCGCGCAAGGGGGTTTATCAAATAAGAGGCACAGAGGACACCAAGAGAAGTGATTAGGAGCGACGCAAGGGTCGCGTAGACACTGACCGTCAGTCGCCCCGGCAATTTGTGGTGTTATAGGGTTCGGTGAACAGTCGGCGCGGACTACGTGCGATTGTCGGCGGTGGGCTCGACGATGACGTTGACGAATTCGAAATGCTGCTTATTGCTGGGCTGGTCGTTGGCGGCGTGATTGACCTCGACCAAGGTGACTTCCGTGCCCAGGCTCTCCAGGACGTACTTGGTGTGCCACTGGCCGGATTGCTGCACGTTGCGCAAATAGAGCAGCCGTACCTTGGGATCCAGCAGACGGAGCTTGAATTTGGCGCGCCATAGTCGCATGCCGCTGAGATCATCGAGCAGCGAGCGGCGCTCCCCTTCGTTGAGATAAGCCATTGCCATCCTCATTAGCCGATCATTGCGAAATCTAGGATAATTGTAGCGGTCGAAGCGCGGCTTCACAACGGGATATGCCATGCAAACATTTTCCGTTTCCCAGATCACAGGACACATTCATGAGTTGTTTGACGCCGACAGCGTCCTGGCCGATGTCTGGGTGCAGGGCGAGGTCTCGAATTTGACCATCGCGCGTTCCGGTCACTGGTATTTCACCATCAAAGACGCGGATGCCCAGTTGCGCTGCGTCATGTTTCGCGGGGCGGCGCGGCGGGTGCGGATTGATGTGGGCGCGGGCGACGAAATCCTGGCGCACGGGCGGGTCAGCGTCTATGCGGCGCGCGGCGAGTATCAGCTATACGCCGATTCGATTGAGGCGGTCGGCAGCCTGGGCGATTTGCATCGACAATTCGAGGCGCTGAAAGCGAAGCTGGACGCGGAAGGCTTGTTTGATTCGGCGCGGAAACAGCCGATTCCCGCCTTCCCGGCGCGGCTCGGCATCGTCAGCTCCCCTACCGCAGCCGCCTGGCATGACATTCAGAATGTGCTGCGCCGGCGTTTCCCGCTGGTCGAGGTCGTTTTGAGCCCGACGCTGGTGCAGGGCACTGAAGCGCCTCGGCAAATCGTCATGGCGCTTGAACGGCTCAATCAGCGCGCGGACATCGACGCCATCATCATCGCGCGCGGGGGCGGCTCGCTGGAGGATTTGTGGTGCTTCAATGACGAGGGCGTGGCGCGGGCGGTGGCGAAGAGTCGCGTTCCTGTGATTAGCGGCATCGGGCACGAGATCGACTTCACGATTGTGGATTTCGTGGCTGATCTGCGGGCGCCGACGCCATCGGCCGCAGCCGAATTGGCGACGCCGAATCGCGATGATTTGCTGCTGGATCTGGATCGGCTGCGGGCGGGGCTGGCGGGCGTCTTCGGCGCCTCGCTGGCGCAGAATGGGCGCGAGCTTGAGCGGCTGCAAAGCGCTCTGCGATTCGTCACGCCGGCCAAGACGATTGCCGCGGCGCAGCGAGATTTGGCCGGGGGGCGGCTGCGGCTTGAGCGGGCGGGAGCTTTGAAGCTCGAGTGGCTGCGCGACCGGTTGGCCAGCGTGACAAAGGCGCTGGAGCGCGCCAGCCCAGAGCATATTCTGGCGCGGGGTTACGCGCTCGTCACCGATGAAGGCGGCGCGCTCATCCGGCGGGCGGCGCAGGTCAGCAAGAATCAGCGATTGAACGTACAATTATCGAGAGACCGGATCAGAGTCAGGGTCGACGACTAATGGATGACATCGCGAATCTGAGTTACGAAGAGGCTTACGACCAGCTTGAAGCGCTGGTGACGCTGATGGAGAGCGGCGAGCTGCCGCTGGAGAAATCGGTGGCGCTGTATGAGCGGGGACAGAAGCTCTCCGCCCATTGTCAGGCGCTGCTGGAAGGCGCCGAGCTGAAGATCAAACTGGTGGACGAAGCGGGTCCCGCGGATTAGGCGGCGCATTCCTGGATAGCGAATCATGATTGATTTCAGCCGGCTGCCGGTGGCGGCGAAGAAGAATATCTCGGTGCGGGTCAAGGGCGCGGCCGAGCGGGCGCTGCGGCGGGGGCATCCCTGGGTATTCGAAGACGCCATCCTGCGGCAGAGCCACCTGGGCAACGCCGGCGATTTGGCCGTGATCTACGATCGGGAGAAGAATAATTTTTTGGCGGTCGGATTGTACGATCCGCTGTCGCCGATTCGCATCAAGGTCTTGCAGGCGCTGGAGCCGCTGCGCATTGACCGATCTTATTTTGCCGAGAAATTGAAGGCGGCGCAGGCGAAACGGGAGGCGCTAATCAGCGAGGGCACAACCGGCTATCGGCTGGTTTATGGCGAAAGCGATGGCTTCCCGGCGCTGATCATCGACCGCTATGGCGAAACGCTCGCGTTAAAGCTTTATACGACCGCCTGGCTGCCGCATCTGGAAGCGCTGTTGGGGGCGCTGGAAGACGCAGTCGTCTTTGACAATCTGATCTTGCGATTGAGCCGCGCGCTGCAATCGGATCGGCTGAATATCGCCAAACTCTACGGCTTGCAAGATGGGCAGCAGCTGATTGGCGACGGCGCCGATGAGCCGGTCAAGTTCGTGGAGAATGGCTTGCTGTTTCAAGCCGATGTGCGCAGAGGGCACAAGACGGGTTTCTTCTTTGACCAGCGAGAGAATCGGCAAAAGGCGCGCGAACTGGCCAAGGGACGGCGTGTGCTCGATGTCTTCTCGTATACCGGCGGCTTCTCGGTATATGCCCTGGCCGGCGGCGCGCGGACGATTACGGCGCTGGATGTGAGTGAGCCGGCGCTGGAGACGCTTAAGCTCAATGTGGAAAAAAACGGCTTTGACGCCAAGCTGATAGATGTGATGGCGGGCGACGCCTTCGCCAGCTTGATGGAGTTAATCCAGGCGCGGCGCAAATTCAATATGGTGATAGTCGATCCGCCCGCTTTCGCCAATAGCCGCAACAGCATGCGCAATGCGGTGATGGCTTATCGGCGTCTGGTGGAGATGGCGCTGCGGCTGTTGGCGAACGATGGCGTCTTGGTGATGGCCTCCTGCTCGAGCCGCATCAATGCCGAGATGTTCTTCCAACTCGTGGAGCGCTCGGCGCAAGTGGCGGGCTTCAAGCTGGAGGTGATTGAGAAGACCGGTCACGGCTTGGATCATCCGGTGGGCTTCCCCGAGGCGGCATATCTGAAAGCGCTTTTTGCGCGGGTGGTGAAGTAGCGCTGCAATAGAATGTGATAGACCAAGACTTTCACCACCGAGTACAGCGAGATTTTGTGAGGGTGCCGAGGATTTCCTGATTATCTCATTGAAATCGTAAGATTGAAGATATGTATGGGCGAGCGTAGGTTCGTGTCTGCGCGACCTGAGAGGTCGCCCGGGCATTTCACCCCATCCCCCCAGCCCCAGCGAGCTAGGTCGCGTGGACACTGACCGCCGGGAAGGGGGAGCAGTTGTTGCGAGACTCGGTCGCAAGCGGGCTTCAGCGGTTTTGCAAGTGATGCGCCCTACTGTGAATCGCGGCGCATGAGGCTGAAGCTCTGCCCGGTGGGACCGGTCAGCGGCTGGGTCGCCAGAAAGAGC
Organism: Chloroflexota bacterium; assembly: GCA_026707225.1. Lineage (GTDB taxonomy): Bacteria > Chloroflexota > Anaerolineae > Aggregatilineales > Phototrophicaceae > UBA6055. Next base: position 19,013 of record JAPOXG010000020.1, on the reverse strand, counting down.
GCCAGCGGCAGGACGTCTTCGGGCTTCTTGAACCACTCTGCGCCGAACGCGCTCGCGTCCGAACGATTGACATCGGCCGTAATGGCCGTTTGCACCAAGCCCGGTATCAACTCATTCACGCAGATATGGTAGGGGCGCAGCTCGGCGGCCAAGGCGCGGACGAACATCCAGGCGCCGGCTTTGGACGCGCCGTAAGCGGAGTGCGCCGTATCGACGACGCGATGGCCCACGCCGGAACCGATTACGATGATATGCCCGCCCTTCTCTTTCAAGTCGGGGATGGCGTATTTGCAGCTGTAATAGACGCCGAGGAGATTGACGCGCAGGGTGCGCTCCCAGTCGGCGATGTCGCTTGCTTCGACCGAGGCGCGTGAGAAGTTGCCGCCGGCGTTTGCCACAACGATATCGACCGATCCGTAATGAGCGCGGGTTTCGGCGAAGAGGCGCTCTACAGCGGCTGCGTCGCCGACGTCGCAGGGGACAGCGATGGCGTCGCCGCCCGAATTGCGAATTGCGCGCGCGCTGTCGTCAATCTGGTCACTGGTGCGGGCGGCGCAGACGACCTTCGCGCCCTGCTCGGCGAATCCGCTGGCGATGGCGCGTCCGATGCCGCGGCCGGCGCCGGTGATGACAGCGACTTTATCTGTGAGTTGCTTGGTCATGGTTCAATCTTACTCTACATTTTTTTGGCGGCGCGGACGACCCAAGGGCCGCACCTACAGTTTCTTTTTTGGGGCGGACGAGAGACACGGGTTTAATCCCCATTTGGCAGCAGGCGGCGGACAAGGGGTTCGAGCAAGGGGCGAATCTCGCTGATGTTGAAGAGGTAGCCACCGCCGAAGAAGATCAGGCCAGAAAGGGCGCAGCCGACGAGCGCCAGCGTCAAGCCACCGGCAGGCAATGCCGCCGTCAGAAGCCAGAGAGCGGTCCCCATCATCAGCGAGAGCAATAAACTGCCGCCAGCGCTGGATAGGATTTCGCGGTCGTGGATGCCGGGCGTCGAGCCGAGCTTTCCCAGGCGGCGGCGAATCAGCCACCAGAGCGCCAACGCTTCGACGACGGTGGTCAGCGCATTGGCGAGCGCCAGCCCGGCGAAAGCGCCGCGAGCAAGGCTGTCCGGATCGCCGATGATTTGGATGAAGATGAGATTCAGCGCGAGATTGCTGAGCATGGCGAGGGCGCCGGCGATGGCGGGTGTGCGACTGTCTTCGAGGGCGTAGAAGGCGCGCGAGAGCACTTCAAGCAGGGCGAAGCCGGCGATGCCGATGGCGTAGAAGCCCATCGCCCAGGCGACCGCGCTGGTGCTAGCGCTGGTCCATTCGCCGCGCTGCAGCACGCTAACCATCGGCTCGCCCAGGATGATCAGCATAGTCGAAGCGGGAAAAGACAGACAGAGCACATTGCGCATGGCGCGGGAAAGACGGTCTTTGAATCCATCATAATCGCCCTCGGCCTGGAGCGCGGCCAGGGTGGGGAAGACAGCCGAGCCCTGGCTCTGGGCGATGACGCCGAGCACGAAAAAAGTCAGCATGAAAGCGTAGCGGATGGCGCCGACGCTGCCGGCGACCATGGTATTGGCGAGGATGATATTGACGTGGAAGTTAATTTGTACGACGGCGAGCGCGAACACGCGCGGTCCCATCAGGCGCATGACATCCAGCAAACCGGGGATGCGCAGCGATAGCAGGGGGCGCAAGTGTGTCGGCAGCTTGATGACGCCGGGCAGCTGGACCAGCAGATGCAGCAGCGCGCTCAAGACAGCGCCGTAAGCCAAGCCCATGATGTTGAGCTCGCCGACTTGCCCCACGTCCGGATGGGGCGAGAGCTGTGGCGCGATGATCAGGGCGCCGATGATGATGCCGATGTTGTTCATGCTGATGGCGATGGCGGGCAGCCAGAAAGCGGCGTGCGATTGCAGCAAGCCCATCAAAAGCCCGCTGATGCTGAAGATGAAGGGCGTCAGCATCATCAGGCGGATCATATCGATCATCAACTGCTGTTCCTCGGGCGAGCGATCGCGATAGAGGAGAAGCGTCACTAAGGGCGGCGCGAAGGCATGGACCAGCAAACCCAGCAGGGCGGCGCCGGCCGCGGACAGGGTCATGACAGCGCTGGCCAGGCGCGATGCCGCTGCCTGGTCGATGACGCGATATTTGGCGTAAATGGGGATGAAGGACGAGCCGAGCGCGCCCCCGGCCACGAGCACGAAGGCGGACTCGGGCAATTGCTGGGCGGCGGCGAAGGCGTCATAGGCGGCGCTGGTGCCGAATTGGGCGCCGACCACAGCCAGCCGCAGCAATCCGAGCAGGCCGCTGGCCAGGAATCCGACGAGCACAATCAGCGCTTTTTCGATAATCTCTCGATTGTCCAGCGCGGCGGTCTGCGTCATTACCATGCCTCAACAGCGCGCTGGCGTGCCCGGCGGAGTGGTGAAGTCGCTGAGAATCGTCCAATGTCGAGCGCCACAAATATTTTCTCCGCAGCCGCATGCAAGTTTTAAGTCGCCACGCACAATAGCCTAATCTGCGCAAACAAGGACCTGTAGGGACGAGCGTAGGTTAGCGTCTACGCTACCCATTGGGTCGCCCAGCCAACATTACATTGGCGAGTGGGCGAGACAAGTCTCGCCCCTACAGTTGTCGCTTCGAGCGGGTTAAGCAAACTAGGAACAGAGGCAACAGCGAGAACACCTCAATTCAAACCGCTCACGGGCTTGGATTGCCACTTGGCAGGGTCGGCGATAAGGCTATAATATACCAGTTTACTCTATGGAAGACTGCCTCAGCACGTACGACGGCGAGGCAGCGAGGGACGAGAGATGCAAGTTATTCTGCTCCAGGACTTGTACAAGCACGGGGTGGCGGGCGAAGTGGTCAAAGTGGCCGATGGCTTCGCGCGCAATTACCTGATTCCCCGAAAGATGGCGGTGCAAGCGTCGACATCGGCGCTGCGACAGACCGAGACGATCCGCCAGAATGTCGAAGCGCGGAAGGCGCAATACAACAACATGCTCAACGACCTGGCGCGTCAGATTGATGGCGTCGAACTGATATTCGGGCGGCGAGCCGCCTCCACGGGCAAGCTGTTCGGTTCGGTGACGACGCAGGAAATCGCCGATGAGCTGGATCGAGTCACCAGCGTCGACATCAATCGGCGGCGCATCAGCCAGCAATCGCTGCGCGAAGTGGGGACGCATGCGGTGGCGGTACGCCTAGGCACGGAGATTGCCCCATCGCTGACGATTACGATTGTGCCGGAAGACGACTTGCCCGAATTCCTGGCGGCGCGCGAACGGGGCGAGATGGTCAGCGCCGAGGATATCATGGCGGATGGCTTCCGCTACGCGACTTCGGCCGAAGACGAAAAGGAAGAACTGGCGGAGGGCGACGCCGCGGCCGAGGCGCCAGTGGAAGAGGCTGCCCCCGAAGAAGAAACGGACCTCGAGATGGAAGTCTCGGCGAGCAAGGAGTAAGGGTCAAACGCGTCAACATCCCTGGACTGCCGCGCAAAACGGAAGATGTCGCCCCGTTAGCCACAGGATATACTGGACGACGGGGCTTTTTGATTGAGGGTCGTCATAGCTGATGGACGCCTACTCCCTCGGGCAGATTCTGCGTGAAGCGCGCGAAGCCAACGAGATCACAATTGAAGAGGCGGTCGCCGCGCTGAGGATCCGCCGACCCTTTCTGGAAGCGTTTGAAGCGGGCGAATTCGAGATCGCCGGCGTGCCGGAAATTCAAGTCCGCGGGATGCTGCGGATTTACGGGCGCTTCCTCGAGCTGGACGAAGAGGATGTGCTGCTGCTCTATGACCAGATGCGGCTGGCGCTGGAGAAGGGGCGGCGGCGGCGAGGACGGCGGCGACGGCGGGAAGAAGCGGAGGCGGAGCGCGTCCTCAGCTCGACCCAGCCGATGCGGGAGATGCAGCTGGCGGAGCGCCGTTCTTCCACATGCGGCAGTCTGCTGCGGTTGATGCTGCTCCTGCTGTTTTCGGCGGCGGCCATCGCCATCATCGCCTATGTGACGATTGAGCTAGTCGGCATTGAGAATATCGTCGCGCCCGAAGTGGCAGCCGAAGCGACCGACGCGCCGCCGACGGAGACTGAGCGTCCGGCGCCGACGGAAGCGATCGCCAGCCCGCCGACTGCTTCAAATCGGGCGCAATATGGCGGCAGCGGCATCCTGGTCAGCGTCTTGCTGACGCAGCGCAGCTGGATGAGCGTAACGGTGGACGGCATCGAGCAATTCAGTGGCATCGCGGCGCCGGAGACGCTGCTGGAGTACAACGCGGCGAACGAAGTCAAGCTGGCGGCGGCCAACGCGATGGCGCTGGATGTGATCTGGAACGGTCAGCAGCAGGGGCCGATCGGCGGGCGCGGACAGCGAGCCGATATCCGTTTCACGTTGACCGATGCGATTGTAGAATTGGGTCCGGCGGGGGCGGCGACGGCGGTTCCACCAACGGCGGAAGTGGAAGTTGTAGCGGCCGACGTTCAGCCGGCGGCGACTGAGGGACCGAGCCCGACGCCAACCGATACGCTGATTCCGAGCGCGACGACGATCCCGACAGCGACCAATACGCCGTGGCCGACGATTACGCCGCTGCCGAGCGCGACGCCGACGCCGGGTCCGCCGACGGCGATCTTGCCGCCGCGGGTGACGCAAGCGGGATTGCCGCCGACGAAGGAGGGGGCGTGATGAGTTTCGATTTGACCATTGATTTCGATTTTGACGCCTTTGAAGCAGAAGTGTACGCTGCAGCGCGCGGTCTTCGACGAGATCCAGCAAGAGCGGCGGGACGAGACCTTTTACACATTCAATTTCGTCACCGGTGACGTCATGCAAGATTTACATATGTTTGTAAATACTGAAGAAGAACTGGTGCGCCAAGTACACCGCGAAATTCAGCGCAATGAACTGTATATGCACTTGCCGTTCGAGAATCTAAAATCGTATTTGCGTTATCATCCATCCAGCTTGATTCAAATCGACCGGGACAGCGACAGCGAATTTGCCAGGTATTTCGCGAAGGCAAATGATATGCTGTGGGCGCTGAAGAGCCAGATTGAAGAAATGGAAGACGAACTGCTGGACGATGACGAGGTGGAAGAAGATGACTACTATGATGCTGTGTACGAGACCGTCGATGAGCCAATTGCGGAGAGACTAATGAGCGTGCTACGGCGGTTGGATGCGGAGGGCGCCTTTGAAGTCACAAACGAGCGCGAACGGATTCACCTTGTGCGCTTCAGTCGCAGTGGGATTACGATACGCTGCCCGGCCCCTTCCACGAGATTAACCCCTCTGAATAATGTCGGAGTTACGCACACATGCTGAAGTGTTTCGAGCCATCTCGGCCGCGCTGCCTGATTAACGGGCTGCCCTAGTTAGCACTGGCGAAGGAATCGACTTGTCGAAATCTGCAGAACACAAGAACAGATACTACCTGCTCAGCCTGGGCTGCGCCAAGAACACGGTGGACAGCGAGAGCATGGCGCAGGTGCTGCATCAGAGCGGCATGCGCGGCGTCGGCGACCCCGGCGCGGCTGAGGTGCTGATCGTCAACACCTGCGGCTTCATCAACGCGGCCAAGGAAGAATCGGTTAATGCCTTGCGCGAGCTGGTGGAGATCAAGCGCGCCGACCAGATGGTGATCGCGGCCGGCTGCCTGTCGCAGCGCTATGGCGATACGCTTGCCCAAGAGGCGCCCGGGCTGGATGGCGTCATCGGCACGCGGCGCTGGATGGACATCTTCGATCTTATCCGGCGGCTGCGCGGGCGCAAACATCCCGAGCCGCTTTATCATCTGCCGGGCGACGCCGATGTGGTCGGGCGCGATGAACGCGGCGTGCTGCGCGCCAGCGTGCAGGGCGCCTCCGCTTATCTGAAGATCGCCGATGGTTGCCGGCGTCCCTGCGCTTTCTGCGCCATTCCCCGGATCAAGGGCACGGCGGTGAGCAGACCGCTGGAAGCGATCGTAACGGAGACGGTGCGGCTGCAGGCGATGGGCGTCAAGGAAGTCATGTTGATCGCGCAGGACAGCACCGATTACGGTTACGACCTGGGGCTGAAAGACGGGCTGGCGCATCTGCTGGACGCGATTGTGGAAGCGGCGCCGGGCATCCCCTGGCTCCGCATCTTATACGCCTATCCTGGTTATGTGACGCGGCGCTTGATGGAGACGATGGCGCGGCACGAGCAGGTGCTGCCCTATCTCGATATCCCGCTGCAGCATGGCCACCGCGAGACCTTGAAGCGCATGAAGCGGCCCGCGAAGGTGGAATGGGTTTACGAGACGATTGGGACGCTGCGCGAATTGATGCCGGCGCTGGCCGTGCGCACGACATTCATCGTCGGCTATCCGGGCGAAACGGAAGAAGAGTTTGAGGCGCTGCTGAAGATGGCGCGCGATTTGGAATTCGACCGCGTCGGCGCCTTTCAATACAGCTATGAACTGGGCACGCCCAGCGCGGCGCTGCCAAATCATGTCGATGACGCGATCAAGCAAGAGCGTTACGAGCGCTTGATGGAGTTGCAAAGCGGAATCAGCCTGAAGAAGAATCAGGCACTGGTCGGGCGGACGCTGGACATCCTCGTTGAGGGGCATGGGGCCGGCGAAGACGAAAATGGCGCCGAAACCGGCGATGTGATCAGCCTCGGCCGCAGCTACCGCGACGCGCCCGAGATTGATGGCTATGTGCTGGTAGAGGGCGAGCTGCCGGTCGGGGAGATCGTGCCTGTTCGCATCACTGGCGCGACGACCTACGATCTAATCGCGTCGGTGGACGTTGGCGCGCCGATTGTGATTGAAGCGGGTCGCGCCTATGGCGAGGGGATGATTAATGTCGGGGCAGAATAGTAAGTTATTCGGAGGGCGAGCCGCTGGCTAGCCCGTACAACATTTCTTCTCATGCGAGCGGGCGACATAATATGTCGCCCCTACAATTTCGCCTGTTGGTTGCGGGCGACCCAATGGGTCGTCCCTACAGTACCCAAATGGCGGTCTGGCGCACTATCTAATTTTGACGCCGAGGGCGATGCCATCGCCGACTTCGATGATGGTGCTGTCGAATTGCGGATGTTCCGCCAGCCTTTGATTGAACTCCACCATGGCCTGATCGTCTTCGGTCTGCGGGCTGAAGATGTGACCACCCCAAAAGGCGTTGTCCGCGATGACCGCCCCGCCCAGGCGAATATTGTCCGCCGCCCATTCGAGGTATTTGTGATAACTCCCTTTGTCGGCGTCGATGAACATCAGATCGTAGGGTCCATCCGCCGCCAGCTTTGGCAGCACCTGCAAGCCCGCGCCTTGCAGAACCGTCACTCTGTCCGCCAGCCCGGCGTGTTCAAAGTGGGCGCGCGCTACCTGGGCGTGGAGACTGCTCACTTCGATGGTGATGAGCTGGCCGTCGGCGGGCAGGGCGCGAGCGATGCAGATGCCGCTGTAGCCGGCAAGGGCGCCGACTTCGACGACGCGCTTGGCGCCGCTGAGCCGCACCAGCAATTGCAGCAGCTTGGCTTCATTCGGCTCCAGGTTGATTTGCGGGAGGCCGCGCGCGGCTGTTTGCCCCCGCACGTAACGCAGCGTATCGTCTTCGCGCACGAAGAGTTCGTTGACATAAGCATGGCAGCGCTCTGAAAGATTCTGGCTCATTTTAATTCGTCTCCTGCTGGCAACTCACCTTCAGCATCAGCGTCAGCGGGCAATTCCAGCTTCTGCGGCAGTTTATCCCGGAAAACGGCGAAGTGGTCCAGGTCGCGCGCGACGTAGGAATCGGGGAAGATCTTGCGGACTTCGCTGATTACTTCAAATTCGCGATAGCGGCGGGATATGTGGGTCAAGAAGAGAAACTTCACATTGCAATCCCGCGCCAGATCGGCGGCTTGACGCGCGGTGATATGGCCGACCTGGCTCGCGATATCGGCGTGTCGGTCCAGATATGTCGCTTCGATCACCAGGGCGTCGGCGTCTTGGGCCGCCTCATGAATGTCATCGGTGCGCGCGAGATCGCCGGTGATGACGACCTTCGCGCCCTTGATGACGCCGCCCAGGACTTCGCCGGGATGTACGATGCGTCCCGCGGGAGTGACGATCGATTCGCCGGCGACGAGCCGCCTTCTTTCGGGCCCGTGGGGAACGCCAAGCGCTTCCGCTTTCTCTGCCAAGAAGGGACGGCGCGAATCTTCTTCGAATATGTAACCGTAACATTCTCGACCCCGGTGCGACACCGGAAAGGCGCGCACGGTAAACTTTCGACCCCGAAAGAGAATATCGCCGCTTTTGACGCGATAGAAATAGATGGGAACAGGCGGTGATTCCCGCCGGAAGATCACCTGGTAGACCAGGGCTTGTACGCGTTCGATGGCGGGCAATCCTCCCCAAATGTGGATCTCGTCAAGCGCTTCCCAGCGGCCGTAGGTGGAGAGCAGGCCGCCCAAGCCGAGGATATGATCCAGGTGGGCATGGGTCAAGAAGATGCGATTGAGCCGTTTGAAGCCGATGCCGCTGCGCAGGATTTGCCGTTGCGCGCCTTCGCCGCAATCGACCAGAAAGCGCTGCTCGCCCGCCAGGACCGCCATGGCCGGCAAGCCTCGATAGATCGATGGCGCCGAGGCTGAAGTGCCCAGAAAGACGAGCTCAAACATCAGCCGCCGCTTTCATTTGATTCGGGCAAGGGCAGCACTTCAATGTCGTAGAGGAAGATGCGATCGCCATGGGGCTGGTCATCTTTCAGGGCTGGCAAGCGTATTTGGTCGCTTTCTCGGTATGCGCCGACAGAGACGATATACTTCCCTGGCAAAATCGTTTCGCGCAGCTGCACCGGGGTCACTTGAATGAAAACATCTCGTTCGTGCAGCATGAGCGGGTTGACGCTAATGACATCACGGATACCAATCGGCGTAACCGGATCGGCGAGGATGTGATGCTTGAGGATGATATCGGAGAGGAAATCACCTTCGACTCGCCAGTAAGTGATCACATCGACGCTTTCACCAGGCAGAAATTCGCGCTTGACATCGGGCTCATAGCCGAGCAGGGTCAGATTGCCGCCAAAACGGATTGGAGGCGCAATTGGCTCCGGCGCGCCCACCTCCGGCGCGTAAGAGAGGGGCGCGGTGGTCGTGAAGGAGCCGGCGCGGTCGGCCAGGAGCTGCGCCGTTTCGAGCTCAATGATGGCATCCCGCGGGACGTTGCCGGTCACCGACTTTCCATGCGACAGCCACTCCTGCAAGTACGGGTGCACATCAGCCTGCGCCGCGTCGTCGAAGAAGACAATCCGCTGTTTCTCGCCGCCGCTCGCGAGCAAAAGGCCGCGGCTGCAATCCGCCTCGTGGAAATCAAACTTTGAGCGATTCATCAGCAGCAGCGTCTTGTCGCTGTCCCCCAAGCTTGGTTCCGGCAGGTTGAAGTCCCATGTGGAATTGCAGAAGACGACCGGCGCCTCGTCCCCGACTTTGTCGAGATAGTGGGCAATCTGCCCCAGTTCGCCACTCACAAGGGGCATCACGGCTTCGTGAGCGCGCCATTCGGCAACGAGATCGGTCCAGGTCCAGAGGACATTGACGGTCAGCAGCGCCAGGACACCGGCGACAGCCATGCGGCGAAATATAACATCGACGAAAATGGGAGCGCGAATCAAAGAATAAAATCCCATGCCGAAGAAAATCGCCAGCTGCGGCAGAATGACCGTCATTCGGGCGAAATTTGGACTGTCCTCCACGATAAGGGCGGCCGGCAGCGACAGGATAAACATGATGAGCAGCAACATAAAGCGCGGGCGGTGGCGCCGCAAGACGCAGACAATGAACCCGACAATCGTCAGCAGACCGCTGAAAGCGTCTACCAGCGGGCGCCCGGGCAGGTTTTGCAGCGGATTCGCGTCGCCATTGGCAATAATCGCCATCAGACCGTCGCTGATTGAGCGCAAGAGCGCGTCGTTGTATTGCGAGAGAATTCGCTGGCCCGCCGAATACTGCGGCAGATTAATGGAAGAAATCAAATAAGGCATGCTGATGATCAACATGAGCAAGATGGCGAAGCCGGTATAACTGCGGCGCTGCCGAAACATGAGATTCCGGATATAGAGCAAATGGGCGATGTATGCCATTGCGCCGAGCACGATGAACAGGCTTGACGGATGCACATAGAAGCCGACGCCCAAGAGCGCGCCTAAGGCGGCGAATGAAACAATATTGGAGCTGACGACGCGCGTCCGACGATAGACCGGCAGAGAGCGCGCGAGAGCCAGCAGAGTCGCTGAAACGAGGAACAGGACAGTGGCATCGCTGGACACGGTTCGCGCGAGCAGAATGCTGCTCATGTTGACGGTTACTAATCCGGCGGCCAAGACGCCCACAATCGGATTGAAGAGATGATTGCCAAGCGTGTATATGATCGCGATTGAAAGCAGGCTCAGCCAGACGGAGGCAATGCGGAAACCAATGGTGCCTTCGCCTACGAATGAGGTCACAAAGGCGATAAAGACATAGTAGGCGCCTTCGCGTCCGCCCTCTTCGCCGGGATAGAAGACGAAGATATCGCCCTGCCGAACGTTATCAACCAGTCGAATGTTTACGATTTCCTGATCGCTGAAGCCCAGCGGCAGATTCGCAAGATCGTATGTGCGCAGAAGCGCGGCGAGCAAGAGCAGGATGATAACCAAGAAGTAACTCATCCTGCTGGTCATCAGGGCCTGGCCCTTGACCAAGTTGATCAACGAAGGTTTGGCTGTCATGCTGTCAGCCAGTATACCTCAGATTGCCCGCCAAGCGCTTTCAATGAACGCAAGTAACAGTAGCTAGCCGAGCGGGACAGTGGACGGGTGAAGCCCGCATATTCTAGGCTCACGTTGTTGATTCTGTTAATTGAAGGGGCCTCTGGCGGGGCAGATCGGCGCCTTGACTTTGCCGAGCGCGACGGGACCGTCCGAAGCGCGCGCGGGGATCTCGAAGTCGCCGCATACCTTGCGCATATTGGCGACGGTGATAAAGGCGGGCCGCGGTCCACTGCCATCGGGTTCGAGGATAGACCACCAGTATTCTTCGTCCGCTGGCCGCCAAGCTGGGTCGGGCAGATAGATCAGCGTCATCAAGCCGACCCAGGGGCGCCAATTGGCGATGGCGTATTCATAGGCGCGCTGCAGAAAATCGGCTTGCTGCTGTTCGGTCACGCTGAACCATTGATATGCGGGATTCACGCGGTCGGTCGTATAACCGAATTCCATGATCGCCATTTGGCGCGCCTCGTCGCCGTAGTTGAGCATGATCTTGCGCAGATCCTCGACGCGGCGAAAGGTAAACCAACGCTGCTGCGCTTCTTCATCGTCGGGTCCGATTTCGGGGGCGGCGTAACCCGGCGCGTGCGCGCCAACCACATCGATGTAACGCTGAAAGCCGTTGCGATACATCTGGTCGAGGTAGATATCATCGGGCAGCGCCTCATCGTCGTAATTGCCGGTGGGCGCCAGACCAGCCGAGATCAGCGTCGCCTTTGGGTCGGCCTCGCGGATGGCGCCGCTGCAAGCGGCAAGCAAATCGACGTATCCAGCCGGGTCCGGTCGTTTATCGCCCCATTCACGGCTTAGATTGGGCTCGTTCCAGATCTGATAAGCGCTGATCCTTCCCTGGTAGCGCTCCGCAACCGCAGCGCAGAAATCCGCCCAGCGGGACAAATCCGCCGGCGGCGCGTCGCGAGCGTCGAGGGCGCCGGGCGCGCGCGCCCACCCGGGCGCCTGCCCCAAGCGAATGACGAGACGCAATTCGCGGCGCTCGACCTCGTCAAGGATGCGATCGGCCTGCGTCCAATCCCAGATGCCCGGCTGTGGTTCGATGTCGCGCCAGGCAAAGGTCTGTTTGACGTGGCTGAAAGACATCAGGCGGACCATGTCCAAATGCACCCCGGCGCTGCCCCCATCCCACCACAAGAATGTGTGCGCACCGTAAGTGAGCGAGGGAAAAGGCGCGTTGGCGATGGCGCTTGCCCTGAAAGGGTCCCAACGTGGCTGCATGGCGCGCCAGCCGAAAAAGGCGAAAGCCGTCACCAAGAGGTAAACCAGCGCCAAACCAAGCAGCTTATGGCGAGTGACGCGCCGCATATTAGGAATCCAAGCGAGCCAGATAAGCCTGCTGCCAAGCCCGAATGGAATCGTAGGCGGGGCGGAAGGTGAACCCAGGACCGATCAATGAGTAGGGAACATTGTCGTTGCTGATGTCGTAGCCGGCTTGGGGACCAAAATTAAAGTTCCAGACGAATGCCAGCCAGACGAATCCCCAGTCTTCCATGTTGGTCATGGCTTTGGGAATCCATTCCGCCTGTTCGGCCAGGGTGTTATCAAGGGAGAATTCGAAACCTTGCCGCGCCCGGCCAAGGTCTTCAGAAGAGGGCCAGCCGAACTCGGTGACGCAAAGCTTGGTGTCTCTCCCGGCCGCGCTGATGCGTTGGGCATAGCCTTCCAGCGTGCTGCGGAAGCTCCAGCTATGATGCCTGTTGGTGAAGGGACCCCTGAAGATGGCTGTCGGATCATCGGGGATGTCGAGATAGCGGTAATCCGGGCTGACATTGTAGCCGTTGTGATGGGCGCCGATGCAGTCCGCCCAATCCAGCAAGCCCGCTTCGATCTGCCGTTCCATGTATTCGAAATCGTCCACGGCCGAAACGCCATCGTCGATACCGGTCGGCGAGGGGGCGCCGCTAATGATTATGGCGCCGGGCTCAATGGCTTTGACCGTCTCGTAAGTGGCGCGCAGGAGCGCGACGTATCTTTCCGCGTTGAGCCCATGCGGCGATGTCCATTCGCGATCCAGATTCTGCTCATTCCAAACTTCAATGGCGTGGATCCGGCCTGGATAGCGAGCGAGAATCGCGGCGACAAAGTCGGCAAAAGTCTGGGGATCGGCCGGCGGTCCATGCTTGCTGAGGTCGGCGTCCGCCTCACGCGCCCAGTCTGGCGCGGCCAAGATAGAGAGCAGCATCCTGATATCAAATTTTTGAGCGCTCGGCATGACGAAGTCGAGAAGGCGCCAGTCGATGTTGCCTGGTTGCGGCTCCAGCTGATCCCAGCGCAGTTGCTGCTTGACCCAGCGCATGCCCAGATCGGCGCTGACAGAGCGATACCAATTGTCCTGATTTTCCGAGTTGAAATCGGGCGACTGTTCCACCTGGATGCCGACCTCATAGCGGCTGTCCTCGACGGGCAACGTTGTTGGAATCGCCGTCAAGGTCGGCACTGGCGTTGCAGTAGGCTCTGGCGTGATTTCTTCCAGGAAGACTGGCATGGTCGGCTCGGGCTGGGTGGGCGTCGGCGAGAAGGTGGGCTGGGGCGATGCGCTCGGCAGCACGACCACAATCTCGGTCGCCGCTTCCACAGCTGTTTCAGCGATGGCGAGGGGCAGCGGATTCCCCGAGCCGGGTTCAAAGCGCTCTGAGGTGTAGGTGAAGTAAATGGCAAGAAAGGTGACCATCACCACGATGAAAGTGATGGCGATCCAGATGATAACGAAGCCGCGGATCTGTTTGTGTACCGCTTTGGTTACCACGTCAACTCCTGCCAGTGATCAAATGCATAGAGCTTACATCAATCGGCGCCTGTGAGGGAGACTTTGCAGCCGCGCTAACGGGCGCCGGCGAGAGCGCCGCAAGCCGGGCATGAGCCATTGGGTCGGATGATGGCGTAGCCCGCCTGTGGATCCGCTCCGTAGTGAGTGAAATCGACATTCCAGACGATCAGCAGGCGAACCTGCCCGCTTTGCGAGGCCAGCGCCGCCGCCTGCGCCAGCCAAGCCGCTTGCTGCTGCACGGTGACATCCCGCGCCCAGCTGAAATATGAGGGCAAGCCCGGAAAGCCTTCCGATGACAGATAGCCCAATTCGGTAAAACAGATGGGACGGCCGGTGATGCCGTAATAATTGTTGAGCATGCCGTAAAAATAGCGAGTGTAATAGCCATCGCGCGGATCGCCGCTGGTCTGGCTCGGCGGGATGATGCCTTCGTTGTAGTGGGCGCCGACGCAATCGAGATAATTCAGCCCGCCGCCGGATACCATCTCGCGCAGCCAGCGGTCATCATTCATGACCTGGCCCGGGAAAGCCGCTTCAGCGCCGGTGGGGGCGGGCGCAGCGCTGATGACCATGGTGGCGCCGTTGACCTGTTTGATCTTCTGATAGGCTCGTTCCAACATGCGCGCGTAGGCGACGCCGCTGATTTGGCCACGTGGCCATTCTCGATCGAGGTTCGGCTCGTTCCAGACTTCAATGGCATCGGCGCCTTGGGCAGCGATTCGTTGGAGCCAGTCGGTATAGGCATTGAGATAGGCTTCGCCGCCTTGCGCCAGTTCGTCCGGGCTGCCGACCGTGCCCACCAAAATCTTGAAGCCGTTGTTATGGGCGTTTGCGATTTTGCCGGAGACATCCGGGTGCGCGTGATGGTAAAAGCGCGACTGTATTTTCATCCAGGTCATGCCAGCGGAGCGCATCGCCCCGACCGTCCGCCCGCTGCTGGTGCTGAGGACATGGCCGCCGAGCTCGATGCTGATGCTGCCTGGCGGTGGCGCCACCGCCGCGAATCGGGGAGTTGAGGGAGCGCTGGTCTCGATAATGGGCGCCACGACGACGGCCGGGCGTGGGATTGGGGTTGGCGTCGGTATTGGTGTTGGCGTCGGCGTGATGGTCGGGCGGAACAGGGGGATGACGGCGCCTCGACGAGCACTTTGGACGCCGGCGTCGGCGACCGCAGCCCAATTGACGGCGTAATTGCCATCGGGCGCATCGAGGGTCAGCACCAGGTCGGCATCCAGGCTGGTATGCACTTGATCAAGCGCGCCCGCCTCTCCTTCAATGGACCAGCGCGCCCTTAGCTCTGCCGGCTGCGCGCCATGTGTCTCGCCGGACTTGAAGTTGCGAATGGCTTGAACGAGGCCGGGTCCGGGTTCGGCGGCGAGCAGATCGTCAAAGGCGACGCCGGCAATGGCGGCGGCTTCCGCGCTTTCCAGTCTATGGCGGAAGGCCGCGGCATCGGTCAGCCAGATGCGCGCAATCGCCGCCGATGCGTCATCTACGTATTCGATATATGTGGTCTGGATGCTCTGCTGTCTGCCAGTCCGCGCCTCGTAGCCGCTGAGCGAGGCGCGTATAACCGCCCCGGGCTCAATCGAGCCGGTTTGGCTCACGGCGTCGGCGCTGAGGACCACATCGCCCATCGCGGCGAAGGCATCATGCCAGCCGATGCGGCTTAGCGAGCCGTCGACTTCGCGGACAGAACGGGCGCTCAAGCCAAGCAGGACTTTGTCTCTGGCGACCACGCCGGTGACTTGCCGCAGCAGATCGTCCGCTGAGCCATTTTCGCCGCGCGCATAGCTGCGCGGATTCATCAAAGGGCGCAGCTGAAAGTAATCAGCGGCTTCGCCGATTTGACGCCAGTCGTAGGCGGCGCTAGCCCAAGCGCCATCCGTGTCTCGTTCGGCCGCTATGACCACGCCGAGGCGCAAGTCTCGCTGAGCGAAGCTCGCCGCCAGCTCGGTGATGAAGCGGGCAAAATCGGCGCGATGAGGGCGCGAGAGGCCGCGATAATCGATGAAGACGCCGTCGAATTTGTTGAAGGCGGCCAGGTCGCTGATGCGGCTGATGTGATTAGCGCGCAAGTCTGGGCGCGAGATGAGTGTTTCGATGGTGGCGATATCGATGGCGCGCGGGTCGGCGAAGTTTCGGATCAGCGGCATAAAGAGATAGGGCGCGTTTGCGCCGCCGCCGGGCGCCAGGCTCCCGATCAAGCTGCCTTCCAGCGTGGGACGCAAACCGGCCGGGCTGAGAATCGTCGCGAGCGCGGCGATTTCCGGATCGAGGTCTTGCGAAACCTCTTGCGCAATCTGGACGATGGGCGCCGCTGGCTTGATCTGAAATGCCCCAATCGCGCGCGGGATGAAATCGGCGGCGCCGAGCAGCAAGCCCCCGGCGTACTCCGACGGGATGAAGCGCCAGTTTTCGCCGTTCCAGCCATATAGCGACAAGCGCGCGGGCTGTGGCGATGCCGGCGGCGGTTTCAATTCGATGCTCAAGCTGGCCGGGGCGTCGCCGCGAGACTCGATCAGAAACAGGGGACCGCCGAGCAGGAGCGAATCGGGCAGCGATTGACGCGCCGCCGCAAGCCAAGGCGGCTCCTCGGGCTCAGGGCTGGCGAATGCCGCCGCTGACAACTGGTCGAGCTTGACCGCGAAATCGTCCGGCGATGCGTCCGTTGGCGGGCTGAGGCGGAAGTCCGTATCGAGCGCGAGCGCCGGCGACGCGGCGTTGAGCGGGCTGTATTGCGCGGCGAGGAGGCGGTCGGGCAGGTTGATGGGCGGCAAGAAGAGGCTGATGGCGATGAGGGCGAAGGTGATGAGCAGGGAGGCGAAGGCGACAAGCCAGCAGCTGGAGCTGCGGCGGCGTGGTGGCGGGGGGTGTGCGGGGTGGTTGGGACTGGACTTCATTGGTCTTGAAGTGGATTTCAGGGATTCCACTCGATATGACCATTGATGTCGTGGACTTTATAGACTTTCAGAATATCTCTACAAAACGCGACAACCTCGAATTGCTCATCGTTTAACGCCATTTCATATAGACGTATAAAGGCCTGCTTGTATGTCTCAGTCGCGTTACGATTTTTTTTCATATAATTGCAGATGGAGCAGAGCGTCTGGCCATTATCTATGATGGCTCGACCGCCATGCGCCTTTGCCCGGATGTGATCCACGTGTAAAACTGCTCCAGAAGCGCGTGTCTTTCCACATGCGACGCACTTGTAGTTGTCTCTAGAGAAAATCGCCTGGCGCTGCTGTTCAGTAAATTCCTCCAATTCACCTTCATAATGAAGAGATGGATCATACTTGTATACACCGTTCTTAACTTTTTGCAGTTTGCCTTCTTCATGCAATTTTCTTGCCGCGCGCCACGGATCTCGAGGTGTGCGTCCAACCAATTCCTCATACTGGCGTGTGATCTCGTCTATCCAGTCGTCGTGCGCTAATTCAGCATACGGACGTGCCTCAAAAAATGCGAAGACAAGATCTGAGAGCGAGTGCCTTTTCCGCTTGCCCATCTATAGCATCTCCAACTGCGTCTGTTGAGCCAAGACAGACTCGACGCGTCGCTGAGAAAGAGCGCAATATTCTTGGGCAATGTCAATACCAATGCCATTTCGACAGTTTTGCAGCGCTGCCACCAGTGTAGTGCCACTTCCCAGAAACGGATCTAGCACTGTATCGCCAACATAACTGAACAGCTTTATGCAGCGCGTTGGCAATTCGAGCGGAAACGGTGCGGGATGCCCGATACGTTTCTTGCTCTCGCCGTTAAAAGTCCATACGCCGTTTGTCCATTCCATAAATTCGTCGCGGGTGATGTCGTTCTCGCGTGAACCTGATTTCTTCTTCCAGCTATCTTTGTACAGCACAACAATCAGTTCCACAGGCGCAATCACATAAGGCGCAGACGCGCTCATCCAAGAGCCCCAAGCCGTGCGCCGCGAGATATTGCCTTCGTTCCAAATGATGGTCGAGTGATACTGGTAGCCGATTTCTTTGGCAATGGTCGTCAAGTCCGCGCCGACGCTTTGCTGACCGCCCTTATTCTTGTCTAGCGGGATATTGAGGCAGAATCTACCATCTGATTTAAGCCAGTCAAAACAGCGAGACATCCATTCATTAGAGAACTCAAGATATTCATCATAGGTTAGGTCGTCTTCGTTGCTGTTGTATTGGATATCGACGTTGTACGGCGGTGAAGTAACAATAAGGTCAATGGATTCAGCGCGGACGGCCTCCGTTTTCAGCAAGTCATCGTCGATAATTGCAACATCATCGCTGTAGAAGTAATAATGTGAAGATTGCATAGACTTTCCTTAATGCGACTGACACTAGCTTACGACAGTATACTATGAATTGCAGTCATTAGCGTTGATGCCATATCGGCAGCTTTTCCCCTGTTACTTCCGCTCGCTTCTCTGCTATTATCCGTTCCATAGTTTCTTCAGTATTGATGCGCAAACCTGTCATGGTGTCGAAATCAAGCGACCGATAGGCGGTCGTTAGCGCCTCTATCTCTAGCAATGTTTCCGAAGTTTCGAGCAACTCCTCTGAGGTTGGCCTAATCTTGCGAGGCAACGCATCCATGACTCTTGCCTCCACAAATTCCAACAGGTATGCACGCTCTCCGAATGGATCGACACGGTCAGTTATGTCAACTTCTTTGAGTATGTGATCAATGTCTGCTTCGGTCAGTTTAATACTCATTTTGGTCTCCGATAATCATACCTTTCCATCATTCTCACCGGTATAGAAACATAATCATAATGTCAAGGCGCAAATTTAATCCCGCCCACTCTCCACCGCATTCACCAAAATGCGCGCCCGACTCAGCAGCCGCGACTTCGACCAGGTCCCATCACCGACCAGCCAGGGGCCCATGCCACAGGCGGCCGCGCCAGCCCGGATGAATTCGCGCGCGTTTTGGTCGTTTATCGCGCCATTGCACATGAAGGTCATGTGTTTGAGCGGGCCGAAGACTGTCGTGAAGTAGTCAATGCCCAGCGCGCCGATTGGAAAGAGCTTAATCAGCGGCGCGCCCAGGCTCCAGGCGGCGACGGCTTCTGAGGGCGTGGCGGCGCCCGGCCCCATCAAGACGCCGCGCGCCATGACCGCTTTCACGACATCGGCCTGGAAGGCGGGCGAGACGACGAAATCGGCGCCGGCGTCCAAAACGCGATTGGCGGATTCGACATCGAGCACAGTGCCCATGCCGACGGTCGCCTCGTCGCCGTATTCGGCTTTGAGAGCAGTCATCGCCGCGATTGGCGCCTCCGAGTTCATCATCATCTCAAATACGGTGATGCCCTCGTTCATCAGCACCTCGCTGACCCGAAGCGCGACAGCAGGCGGAAAGGCGCCGCGCATGCCGGCGACGATGCCGGTGGATTTGATCGTATTCAGCGCTGTAGTGGTCCTGTTTTATTGGACACGAAAATCAGGATGTTGAGGGAGGGTTATG
>JAPOXG010000084.1 GCA_026707225.1 Chloroflexota bacterium | reverse complement strand
GGGCATGGGGGGCTCCTGTTGGGTGTGGGTCGGTGTGAACGGGGAGGGTAGCAGATGACGCTCTTTCGCGAAAGTGTCGTACAACTGAAAGACGCAGATACGACTGTTGGCTTTAGAGGATGTGGGCAATATAATTCTCTCAGTGAAGCCAAGTGACTCGACATGATTGCCGCTAATCCAGAGATTCTAAAATGGGCGCGAGAAACGGCTGGTCTTAACCTTGACGAAGCCGCGAAGAAACTCGGATTCAGAGACTCCAAGAAGCGCACCGCCATAGAGAAGCTGGAAAGCCTGGAGAGCGGTCTGGACCCTCCGACAAACGCGCAACTCAATAAGATGGCGAAGGCTTATTTTCAGCCGCCGATGGTCTTCTACTTGAATGAACCGCCTCATAGGGGCGACAGAGGTGAAGACTTTCGAACACCAGCGCAAAAGAAGGGAGACAAAAAAGGGAACGCCCGCCTTAATCTCTTGATGCGGGACATAAAAGCAGCGCAGAATCTCGTTGTTGAAGTGCTAATGGAAGAGAATTTAGAGCGACTGCCCTTTGTCAACTCGGCGACAATTTCCACGGGCGTCGAACACGTGGCAAATGACATTGTTGATACTATCGACTTTGACCTTGAAGCATTTCGGATGAAACGAAGGGTGCGTGACGCGTTCACATATCTTCGCCAGCAAATTGAACGACGGCGTATTTATGTTATGCTCCGCAGTGATCTCGGCAGCCATCATACTACCATCCCTCCAGAAGTCTTCCGAGGTGCAGCGTTTGCCGACGATATGGCGCCGTTTGTTGTCATCAACGGCCAAGATGCTGTTTCTGCATTGAGCTTCACCGCTTTACATGAAGTCGCGCATTTGTGGTTAGGGAAAAGCGGCGTATCGGGCTTGTGGGTAGACAGGCAAATCGAGCGATTCTGTGATCGCGTAGCCGGTCAAATACTGTTTCCGCCGAACGAGCGTGCTATCCTGGAGATTGACTTTGCAAGTGGGTTTGACAAGGTCTTCAATCAAATCACGGAAGCCGCCGACAAAATGAACTTAAGCAGTTCTATGGTTTCGTACAATCTTTGGCTCGACGGGCGTTACGATCAAGAGCTTTGGACACGCTTACAAAGGCGGATTGCCGATGAAAGAGCACGAAGGGCGAAACAGGAACGCGAAAGGCGCAAAACTAGCAACGGCGGACCAAGTTACTACACCGTCAAAAGGCATCAACTCGGCAACGCTTTAGTTGATCTCGCTCGCTATGCCGTAAGCGCGAATGTACTAACACCGTCCAAAGCAGCCGTAGTATTGGGCGTAGCGCCAAGAAGCGTTTACCCAATGCTGTTTCCCGAATTGTCTTGAAGGTGCCCAGTGTGCTATATCTGATGGATACGGACGTCTTGATTGCGGCGAAGAATTTGTATTACGCGCTCGACCGCATTCCTCACTTCTGGAAATGGATTCTTCATCATGCCGCGAATGATCGTGTAAAGATTCCGCCGAAGGTAATCGACGAAATCCTGCGCGGCAGCAAAGAGGATGATCTCTCCAAGTGGGTAAAGTCTAATCGCCTCAAATTGGAGCTTGATGAAGAAGTTGAAGCACAGGACTGGTCCGAAACGCTAACTAAGGGATATGGATATAGATCAGTTGAAGCGGCTCAACAAGATCTCGTCGAGCAACGAGCCGACCCATTTCTTATTGCTCATGCATTATTTGACACTAGCGTCCGCCGTGTAGTCACGTTGGAGAAGGTGACCACCGCGCCGACGAATTTGCCAAATCCAAGAAACCGAAAGATCCCCACTGTATGCGACTTGTTAGACATAAAGCACTTGGACACCTTCGCGCTGATACGTCAACTTGACTTTCGAATCCCTATGTCGCCCAATCTTGGTGACACGAGCGCGCTGTCTTAAGGAAGCCCACCCCCATGCCCCTACTAACCACCCTCTTCCAAACTCTCCCTTACGGACCCGCGCCTGAATCCGCGGACGCCGCCGACGCCTGGCTCGACGCGCACGAGCGCAAGTTCGATCTCTTCATCAACAACACCTGGATCGCCCCCGCCGCCGGCAGCTACCTCACCGTCTCCAACCCGGCCCGCAACGAGACGCTGGCGCAAGCCGCCGACGCATCCGCCCCCGACATCGACGCCGCCGTCAAAGCCGCCCGCGCCACTTACCAATCCTGGTCCGCGCTTAGTCCACATCAGCGCGCCCGCCACCTCTACGCCATCGCCCGCAACATGCAGAAGCATGCCCGATTGCTGGCGGTCGTGGAGAGCCTGGACAACGGCAAACCGATCCGCGAATCACGCGATATCGATGTGCCGCTGGCCGCCCGCCATTTCTACTATCACGCCGGCTGGGCGCAGTTGATGGATAGCGAGCTGGGCGATTACCAATCGCTGGGCGTGGTCGGGCAGGTCATCCCCTGGAATTTTCCACTCCTGATGCTGGCTTGGAAGATCGCCCCGGCGCTGGCGACCGGCAACACGGTCGTCATCAAACCGGCGCCCTACACGCCCCTGTCCGCCCTGCTCTTCGCTGAGATTATCGCCGAAGCGGGCATCCCGCCGGGCGTGGTCAACATTGTCACCGGCGGCGATGAGGCGGGCGCGGAGCTGGTGGCGCATCAAGACCTCGACAAGATTGCCTTCACCGGCTCGACAGCGGTCGGGCGCATCATTCGGCGGGCGACAGCCGGCAGCGGCATCAAGCTGACGCTGGAGCTGGGCGGCAAGTCGCCCTTCGTCGTTTTCGCTGACGCCGATATGGATGGCGCGATTGAAGGGCTGGTTGACGCGATATTCTTCAATCAAGGACAGGTCTGCTGCGCCGGCTCGCGCCTGTTGGTGCAAGAGAATATCGCCGATGAATTTCTGGTACGCTTGAAGCGTCGCATGGCCCGTTTGCGGCTCGGCGACGCGCTGGATAAGAGCATCGATATCGGCGCGGTGATCGACCCGGTCCAATACGAAGCGATTGACCAGTGGGTGCGGCGCGGCATGCGCGAAGGCGCCGATGTCTACCAGCCAGACTGTGAGTTACCGGCAAAGGGCTGCTTCTATCCGCCGACGCTTTTGAGCAATCTGGAAGCGGCGGCAGCCGTCGCCCAAGAAGAGATTTTTGGTCCCGTCTTGGTGGCGATGAGCTTCCGCACGCCGCGCGAGGCGGTGGAGCTGGCGAACAATACTCGCTACGGTCTGGCGGCATCGGTCTGGAGCGAAAACATCAGCCTGGCGCTGGAGACGGCGCGGCAGATCAAGGCGGGCAGCATCTGGATCAACAGCAGTAATCTCTTTGACGCCGCCTCGGGCTTTGGCGGCTACCGGGAAAGCGGCTACGGACGCGAAGGAGGCAAGGAAGGGCTCTTCGCCTATTTGCGCCCCCGCTGGATGAAACGGGCGCGCCCCCAACTTGGCGAGCCGCCCGCCGACTGGGGCGCGCACACGCCGCCGGCGCCATCCAGGTTGGGCGCTGAACGAAACGCGTCTTCAGATCTGGATCGCACGGCGAAGCTTTACATCGGCGGAAAGCAAGCGCGGCCGGACGGCAATTACACGCGTCAGGTCATTTCACCCTCGGGCGCGCAGGTTGGGCAAGTCGGCGATGGCAATCGCAAGGACGCGCGCAACGCCGTCGAAGCGGCGCATAAGGCGAAGAACTGGGCCTATTACGCGCCGCACAATCGAGCGCAGATTCTATACTACATCGCTGAAAATCTCTCGGCGCGGGCGGAAGAATTCGCCGAGCGCATCGCCGCGATGACCGAGTCGCCTATTGATGAGGCGCGCGCGGAAGTGACCGCTTCAATTGACCGGCTCTTCCATTGGGCAGCCTTCGCTGACAAATCCGGCGGCGCCGTGCAAGAGACGACCGTCCGCGGGCTGGTCGCCGCGCTGCACGAGCCGCTCGGCGTGATCGGCATCGCCTGCCCGGACGAGCCGCCGCTGCTGGCATTCGTATCCTTGGTCGCGCCAGCCATCTCCCGAGGCAACACGGTGGTCTGCATTCCCTCGCCACTTCACCCGCTCAGCGCAACCGACCTCTATCAGGTCTTCGACACATCGGATTTGCCGGCTGGCGTGGTCAACATCATCACCGGTGATCGCGACCAACTGGTGAAGACGCTGGTCGAACATGATGATATCGATGGCCTGTGGTATTTCGGGGACGCGGAAGGAAGCCGCCAGGTCGAGGCGCGCTCGCGCCATAACATCAAGCGCACCTGGGTCAATTATGGCTGCCGACGCGACTGGCGCGACCCGGATCAAGGCGCGGGCGCGGAGTTTCTGCATGAGTCGATCCAGATAAAAAACATCTGGGCGCCGACCGGCGCTTAAGCGCATTCTTTCACCAACTCCAAGAGCACATGCAACATCAGATTGGCACCATTGACGCAGTCGGCGTCGCACGTGAACTCATTGGGATTATGGCTGACGCCCGCAACTGACGGTACAAAGTACATGGCGGCCGGCGCGATTTTCGCCATGTTTTGGGTATCATGCCCGGCGAAGCTGAGCATGCGCTTGTGAGAAAGTCCCAGCGTGTCGGCGCCGCGCTCTATAGCGCGCATTACAGATTCGCTCATGGCCGCCGGGATCACCGCTGGCGTCTTCTCGTATGTCACGCTCAAGCCATGCTTGGCCGCGCACTCGTCCAGAAGTCGATACAAGTCAGCGCGCATCATATCCATCTCGTCATCCGAGCCGTGTCGATATTCCAGCGCGCAGTACACTTCAGCCGGCACAATATTGAAGGCGCCCGGCTGCGCGTTGATAATGCCTACATTGCAGACGCCTGGGCTATAGTGGCGCATGACGTGTTCCCGCGCGCGCAATACGAAAGTCGCCGCGCCCCAAAGCGCGTCGCGCCGCCGGTCCATTGGCTTGGCGCCCGCATGCGCCGCCTCGCCGCGGAAGGTTACATGGACGGAGCGAATCCCGACGATGGCGTTCACGACGCCAATATCGATGCCGGCGCTTTCCAGCCGCGTCCCCTGTTCGATATGCAATTCGACCCAGGCCAGCACATCGTCGCGCGCCGCCCCGAGCATGGACTCGCGCGAGATGCCAATCGCGTCAAAGCGCCGGGTCAACTCGGCGCCATCCACGCGGCTGCGCTCAAAGTCGGTCTCGATTAATTGGCCCGCCACCGCCTTGCTGCCCATCAATCCCATGATGGCGCTCTCTTCATCAGTAAAGTTGACCGCTTCCAGCGTGACTGGCGGGGCGATGTCATTCTCCTTCAGCGTGCGCAAGGCTTCCAAAGCCACCAGTACGCCAAGCGACCCGTCATAGCGCCCGCCATTGGGCACGCTGTCCAAATGCGAGCCCGCTAGAATCCGCTTCTCGCTGGGCGGATCGCTGAAGAGAATCGCCGACTGATTGCCGGCGCCATCCAACGCGTAATCGAGACCGGCCTCGGCAATTCGCGCTTGATACCAGCGGCGGGCTTCTATGTCAGCCGCGGTCAACGCTTGTCGGGAGACGCCGCCATCGGCCGTCGCGCCGATTCGCGACAATTCCCTGATGTCACTGAGCAGGCGGGCTTCATTGCCTTTGAGCATGGCTATCCCTCTGGATTGGTGGAAGTTTGGCAAGGGTAGCGCAATGGTCTGCGTGAGCACAATGTGTAAGCGCAATACGATTGCACCTTATGCCAATAGCGCGCTCACACTATAATGCGCCGCAATGGACGGAAACAGTTCCGCGGAGAAGCGCATGAAACTTTACTCATGGAATGTGAACGGCATCCGCGCCGCGCAGAAAAAAGGCTTTCTTGATTGGCTGCACGCCGAGCAGCCGGATGTCCTGACTGTTCAGGAGACCAAAGCCTGGCCCGATCAACTCGACAACGAATTGCGCCAGCCCAAAGGTTACCATACCTGGTGGGTGAAAGCGGAACGCAAAGGCTACAGCGGCGTCGGCTTGTTCAGCAAGACCGAGCCGCAGGAGGTCAAACTCGGGCTGGGCATCGAGAAATTCGACAGCGAAGGGCGCACCATCATCGCCGACTATGGCGACCTTACGCTGATGAGCACCTACCTGCCCAACGGCAAGGGCAGCGAGGAGCGCTTGCGCTTCAAGATGGAATACAAGGAGGCCTTCCTCGATTATGCCAATCGCCTGCGGGCGGCGGGCAAATCGGTGGCGTTTTGCGGCGACATCAACACGGCGCATAACGAGATTGATCTGACGCATCCAAAGCCGAATTCGAAATACTCCGGCTTCTTGCGCGAGGAGCGCGATTGGATGGACAAGGTGGTTGAACAGGGCTACATCGACAGCTACCGGCATCTAAATCCGGAGCGGGAAGGCGCTTATTCCTGGTGGTCAATGCGCAGCGGCGCGCGCGCCAAAAATGTCGGCTGGCGGATTGATTATTTCTTCATTTCGCCCGATCTGCTGGAGAAGATGGCTGACGCCGAGATTCACGCCGATGTGATGGGCAGCGACCACTGCCCGATCAGCCTGACGCTGGATGTTTGACTTCCACAGCAATCCTGCCATCACCGGGACATCCCAACTCAATAGGGGTAAGGGCGTCCCCAAAAGTGAATCAAACTTAGCAGCATCACAAGCAGAATAATAGCAATAGCCAGCCCCGGATGATTGTGCATAAAGTCGTCGAACTTGTCCGAGAGCATTTGTCGCCAGCTCTCCGGCTCAGGCTCTTTTAGCTGGCTCGGCCGCCGCTCATTGACTCGATAGTATTCCCTAATCGGCGACCGCGTCGTGGGAGCTTCCCCATGCGCATGCGCTGCCCCGCTCCATTCGCGGGGTCCCGCCATATTGCTGGCGGATCTAGCCGCCTCCGCCAGTGATCTTCCCCCCTGACTGATGTAATAACTGCTATAGTCAAGAATCCGCAATTCTGACTTGCGTAGCGCTCTCAATTGGTAGGCATCGAGTTCCAGCCATGTATCACTCAGCGTTGCATGATGATGCTCGTTGAGGCGTATTTCGCTGGCGGCGATATCGTCCGTTTCGAGAATGGAAAGCAACTCAATGCCGTAGCTTCCTGTCATTTCGCCGAGCAGCGCGTCCATATAGGCGCCCGGATGATTGGTCCTGTCGATGCGATAGCGGTCGCTGTCGATGTCCCTTATCACACAGATATAGCCGGCGGGCGATTCGAGCCTCGGCAGCAAACGGTAGTCTCTTGGCGACAAACTGCGCAAACTGATCTCCCTTGACTGCGCCGTCGTCCTCAGCCTGGACCGCGGGGGACGTTTCCAGTCTAACACGAATCAGTCGCGCCTCGGCCCAATCGTAGGTTTTCCACAGGCAGCGCTGAGGCTGCGTCGACTCGACAATAGTATAATGAGCGTATGGATATCGCGCGTCTGATTGACTCCAGCTTCAACGAGGCGGTCAAAGCCTTGACCATGGGCACATCGCCGAGCTCGCTGGCGCGCGCCCGTGAGCGAGCCTTCATCAAGACGCTCATCGCGCATTGGCAGCGCGAATTCGCAGCGGAAGACATTCGCGTCTTCGCAGCGTCTAAACGTGGCAACGCCGCCGACTTCGGGACGAATCATCTGCTCTACGACATTGCGGTCTGTCGCGCAGCGGCGGGCGAATCCGCCGAGCGGAAGTCGGAGGACTTTCTATACATCGCCGAAGCGCTTTGGCAAATCGAAGTCGACTTTTCGCGCGAGTGGCGGTCTGCGCTGCATGCCATCAACCGCCTCAACTGCGGCGCCGCCGCTGAAAAGCTGCTCATCGCCACCAGTAAGGCGGTGAGCCGCCAACGCCTTCTGGACACCCTGCGCGCACCGGCCAGCGCTTGCCCGGGCAGCCTGTATCTGGCGCTCGTCCCGCATCCCGCGGACTGGGAAGACGCCGAAAACGCGCCTCAGGTCTGGCGAATGGCGGAAGACGCGTGGGGCGAGACAACGTGAGCGATTGGCATTTGGCTGAAGCAGCGGGCGCCGGCTCGGCGTATGGCCGTTTAGCGATCCGCGACAGCCACTCGGCGGCAGAAAAAGGGATCAGCAGCGCCTAAGAAGAATCGCAAGCGCTCAATCTGCACAGGTAAGGAAGCCAGTTAGGGGAGAGAGGAAAAGAAGCATGATGCTCAAAAGCGGCTTGTTTCTTGGTTTGACCTTGATCGCGCTGGCTATGTCCGCAACTTTCAACCCCGAGGATGCGTTACAGAGGGTGAGAACCTGGATCACCCGCGAATTCAAGGAGCAAAACGTGAGCGACAGCGACAAGATCTTAACCCACATATTCCGCGTCGATGTGAAAGCGTCGGGATCAAAGCCGAGACGGATCAATCTTGACGTCGAGGGCGAGCATCCCGATGGCTGCGAATATCCTGTCATCGTGGATCAATCGCGCAGCGACAACACTGTTGACATCCAGGTATACCGGGAAGTGCCGGCTGATGTCGTCTGCCCGATGATCCTCAAACCCTACCGCGATTCGATCAGCGTGGAAGGCGGCTTCGAGCCCGGCGAATACACCATCAATGTCAATTCTCACTCGCAAGCCGTCAGCATTTGAAGGAGCTGAAACATGCCTTTGCGTCTACTCTCGCTTTTGCTGGCGCCGCTGTTTGGAGGTCTGCTGATGGTCTCGGCGCAAGCCAGCCAGAACGAAATCAGCCTCACCGTATATAGCGCCGGCGCCGCTTTAATTCGTGAACAGCGCCGTTTGACGCTGGATGAAGGCGTCATCAGCGTCACCCTGCGTGATATCGCCGCCACCGTTGATCCCAGCTCAGTCACTTTCAAGTCGCTAAGCGATCCAGCGGGAACCGCCGTATTGGAGCAAAGCTATCGATACAACACACTCGATGCCTACGCCTTGCTGGCGCCCTATGTCACCAAGACGGTGGAAATCACCGTCTCCGACGGCGAAGGTTTCAGTGGCGAGCTGCTGAGTTTGCGCGACGACAAGGCGGTACTTCAGACGGGACCAAACGAGATCATTTTCATCAGTCTGTATGATATCCGCGGCCTCGCGTTGCCGGCGCCAGCCATTGATTACAACCCGGGACCAGAGCTGCGCCTGCTGCTGAGAAGCGAACGCGCTGGAGAGCAAGACCTGGAGCTGGGATATTTAGCCGGCGGCATCAACTGGACCGCTGATTACCACGTAACTCTCAATGCTGAAGAGAGCGCGCTTGATCTAAAGGGTATGGTGACCCTGAGCAATCATAGCGGACGCGGATACGAAAACGCCGCCTTGAAGCTGGTGGCGGGCGGAGTCAGCCGGATTGAGACGGAGGCTGAGGAATTCGCCCAGGAGCGCACGATGGCCATGAGCGAGGCCGCGGATGAGATCGACAGCGTGGCGCGGCGCGACCTGAGCGAATACAAACTCTACGCAATCGCGCGTCCAGTATCCATCGCAGACCGGGAAACCAAGCAGATTGAATTCGTCAGCGGCGCCGACATTGCTGCGGGCATCACCTACATCTTTGACAGTTCCCCGGCATTTCGCGGTTATTACTCGCCCATCGATTACATTGAAGGTCGCGGGATCACGCGCGCTGAGGTGCGGACGCGCCTCGGGTTCAGCACGGGGGGCGAGAGCGGCCTGGGCGCGGACCTGCCCGCCGGGCGCGTTCGCGTATATCAAGCCGATGACGACGGGGCGAATCTGCTTATCGGCGAGGACGTCGTCCGCCACAGCGCGCAAGGTGAAGACGTCACGCTGGATCTTGGCGCAGCTTTTGATTTGACCGGCGAACGCGTGCAGACGGACTTCAGCGCTACTTCGCGGCGGGTCGCGCGAGAATCATTTGAGATCAGGCTGCGCAATCGCAAGGCGGACGATTCGGCAACCATCATCGTGCCGGAGCGCCTATACCGCTGGCGCGATTGGCGGATCATCGAAAGCTCAGCGCCCTTCGTGAAGGTGGATAACGCGAGCATCGAATTCGAAATCACGGTGGCGCCAGGCGCGGAAGAATCGCTGACCTACACGGTTGAGTACCGCTTCCCCGAAGAAGCATAGCCAAAGCCGCGCGGGATTCCATTGAAGAAGCGAGCGACCCACTAAGTTGCCCCTATTGGATAGAAGCCAATTCGAGGTCGCTTAGGCAATGCCGCTATCAATCCGGCGTGTCACACAGGCCGAAGCTGTCCTGCATGAATTGCCTATGTGAATCGAAGGCTTTCTGGTCTTCCGCATCCCACAGGCGCGCATAACTGGCGTCGCTGCCCAGCGACCAGGAATTCTTTACATCATTCAGGTCCGTCTGCAGGATGCGCAGCACCCGCCATTGGATTCGCGGGTCGAGCACCGGGAAGACGACTTCCACCCGATTGAGCAGATTGCGGCGCATTAAATCGGCGCTGCCCATATAGAGCTGCTGATGTTCGGGCGCATTGCGGAAGTAATAGATGCGGCTGTGCTCCAGGTAGCGGCCTACGATGCTTTTGACGGCGATGTTTTCGCTCAAGCCGGGCACGCCGGGCCGCAGGCAGCAGAATCCGCGCACGATCAAGTCAATCTTGACGCCGGCTTGCGAGGCTTGATAGAGCTTCTGAATGATGCGGTCTTCCTCGAGCTGATTCATCTTGAAGATCATGCGAGCGTCTTCGCCGCGCCGCGCCGCCGCAATTTCATTGTCTATCAAGTCGAGAATGCCGTCCTGCAAATATTCCGGCGCCACCAGCAGGTGATTATAAGTGGTGTCGGGCGCGTAACCGGTCAGACGATTGAACAGGCGCGAGGCGTCATCGGCGATTTGCTCGTTGCAGGTGAAGAGGCCCGCATCAGCGTAGAGACGGGCGGTGGCCGCGTTGTAATTGCCGGTGCCCAGATGCACATAGCGGCGCATGCCGTCGCGCTCGCGGCGGACGACCAGCGATATCTTGGCGTGGGTCTTGACCGGCAGTTCTTCAACGCCATAGACGACGTGCACGCCCTTCTCTTCCAGCGCGGTGACCCATTCCAGATTGTTCTCTTCGTCGAAGCGCGCCTTGAGCTCGACCAGCACGGTAACTTGCTTTTCGTTATCACGCGCTTCGAGCAGATCATTGACCACCGGCGAGTTTTTGCCGACGCGATACAAGGTGGTCTTGATCGCCAGCACATCCGGGTCGCGCGCCGCCCGTTTGAAAAAGTCCTCAACCGGCGAGAAAGAATCATAGGGATGGTGCACGATGACGTCTTGCTTGCGTATCACTTCAAAGAAATCAGCCGATTGGGCGAAAGGCGTCGCCAGGCGCGGCACATAGGGCGGGTCCTTCAAATCCGGGCGGTCCACTTTTAGCAATTCAAACAAATCCGCCGAGCCCAGCTTGCCGTCGATGCGAAAGACTTCGCGCGTGGAAGGCACCTCCAGCGAACTCGCCAGGCGGTTGAGCATGCGTTCACTGATGCCCGCCGGAACGCTTAAGCGCACGACCGAGCCGAAGCGCCGCTCCTTCACACCCTGCTCGATGATCGACTTCACATCCAGCAAGTCTTCGTCCTGCTCATGCTCATAATCGATATCGGCGTTGCGCAAAATGCGGAAGGGAAAAGCCTCCATGATCTTCATGCCAGGGAATAGATCCGAGAGGTAGTCGGCGATGATGTCTTCAATCCAGAGGAAGTGATAACCCTCATGCACCTGGCCCGTATAATTCGTCATCACCTTCTCCAGGTGTACGATCCGCGGCAGGATATCGACCGGCACTTTTATGCGAGCGAAATCGATGCCGCTGGCCAGGTCGCCGTTTTCCCGT
Organism: Chloroflexota bacterium; assembly: GCA_026707225.1. Taxonomy (GTDB): domain Bacteria; phylum Chloroflexota; class Anaerolineae; order Aggregatilineales; family Phototrophicaceae; genus UBA6055. Next base: position 123,396 of record JAPOXG010000084.1, on the reverse strand, counting down.
TCCAGATAAACGCCCAGATTCAGACTCAGATTGGAGATGAAGGGGAAGGGACGGGCATGATCGACGGCCAAAGGCGTCAAGACGGGATAGACCTCCGAACGGAAATAATAGGTGATGGCATCGCGCTCGCCCTCGCTGAGCTGAACGGTGGTGATGAAGCGGACGCCCTCATGCGCCAGCAGTTCAAAGACGTGCTTGCGCGCCTTGCGCTGCCGCGCGATCAGTGCCGAGACTTCATCGTGGATGCGGCGCAGCAGTTGCATGGGCGTAATGCCATCGGGCCGGGTGCGGGGATTGTTGAAATGCAAGCGCTGAAAATAGGCGCCGACGCGCACCATGTAGAATTCATCAAGGTTATTGCCGACGATGGCGATGAACTTCACCCGTTCCAGCAGCGGCGTCGATTCGTCTTCAGCCAAAGCCAGTACGCGCTTTTGAAAATCAATCGTGCTCAATTCGCGATTGATGAAATTCTCAGGACTGAGCGATGGCGTCCGCGCTTCCCATGCTTCAATCATGCTGCCGCTCGTCTGTATCTACGAGTCCAGTAAACGTATGTATCCAAATCATACTGTAAGATCGGACAAATTGCTAAATGCCGCAGCGATCCGCGCCGCGCCGCAACCGCGCTTGACGCGATCGCGTATAATAGGATAGTTGAGGTTTGAAAGGCGAAGAAAATGAAATTTAAGCTGGGCCTTGGACTGGCCATCGCATTGTTTCTGATATTGATGTTTTTGCCGGGCATGCTGGGCAAACTGATCGGTTTGGCAGTTTCGCTATTCGTCTGGGGCGCGAGCGGTTACCTGGCCGGCAAGCTGCTGCAGGGCGAGGGCTATGGGCTGCTGGGCAATATCCTGCTGGGCTTGGTCGGCGGTTTTGTCGGCTCGCTGCTGGTGACCATCTTCGGAATCACCGGCTTGGTCAAGCTGCCCTTCATCGGCGGCATCGTCGTCGGCGCGCTGGGGTCGGCGGTTGTGGTAGTAGTGGCTGGCTTGTTGGGCGGCGGCGAGGGGGACGGCGGGGAATAGGTTTTTCTGCCACAGAGGCGCAGAGTTCTCAGAGATTTACCATCAGCTGCCGTCAGTGGAATTCATTAGGGATTCTCTTTGAATGACCTCGCTAGCGGTTTTCGCCGCGTGGCGAATCCCCGCCTTAAATCCAATCTCATATGCGCAGTATGGGCATTTGTGGCGTCCCGCGCCGCCCTGATTCTCCAGAATTTCCTTCATTATGGATTCAAGGTGTTGTCGCTTTAAGCCAGTGTCATGCTTTGTACAATCTTTCGCCATAATGGTTATCTCCTTATATTTGCCGACTCATCTGCTCAATACCCATAGTTCATAATGAGCAACTCATTGATAGCTCCGCGCCCGTCCGCGTTTCGATTGACCATACGCGGCGCTTTAACAAGCTCGATCTTGAAAGCCCCGCTTTTGTAAAGCTCTCGAACAAAAGAGGTATCGCTGTTGGACAGCAAGAACTTGACACCAATGTCGTGAAGTTCGCGACACAAATCTCGCAGCAAAATCTGCTGTTCTTCGCCGAATCCATGTTCCGCATAGCTAGTGAATGATGAAGTTTGACTTACAGGATGATAAGGAGGATCGAAATAGATGAAGTCACCTTCGCTGGGAGCGACTTCGGTGAAACTCTTCAGATGCAGGACAACACCTTGCAGCGCCCGGTGGCAGGCTCGCAAAATGGAAGGTTGGCAGATGGCTGGCTTTTTTGAGCTGCCCATCGGCACATTGAACTCGCCTTTGGAATTCACCCGCCACAAGCCGTTGTAGCAGGTCTTGTTGAGGTAGATGAAACGAGCGGCGATCTCGACGCGGTCGTCAAGTTGATGCTGGCTGCGAATCCGGTAATAGGAGTCTTTGGAGTGATTACGGGCGTGCCGCTTCAGCCGATGAATGAGCGGTTCGGGGTCGCGCTGGATGACTTGGTAGGTGTTGATGAGATCGAAGTTGACATCACTTAAGAATGCCTGCCCCCCCCCCCCGCTAAATTAAGCCTGCCTTCATTTTTCAAGGCGAAGAAGAGCGCGCCGCCACCGACGAAGGGTTCGTAATAGTTCTTGAATTCGGCAGGCACGCGGGACAGCAATTCGGGCAAGAGGCTGCGCTTGCCGCCCACCCACTTGACAAAAGGCTTCGCGTTGTGAATTTCTGGAAGTGGCGCTTGGGGCATGCTCGATCGCCTAGCCGGTGTAAATCGCACACATGATCTATATGATCATTTTGCGCGCCTGTCAAGCATGGCGAATCCCAGAATTCTAAAACGCTATTCACCTATGGTATACTTCCCGACTGATATGGAAGAACAGATCGCAGTCATCGACGAAGGGAAGGCTATGGCCGCGCCATCCAAAGAGATGCTTCTCGATTGGTATCGGCAGATGGTGCTGATCCGCGAATTCGAGGAGACCTGCCACCAGCTCTACGAAGAGAAGCGCATCACCGGCGTCTATCTGCATCTCTACAGCGGGCACGAAGCCAGCGGGGTCGGCTCGATGGCGGCGCTGCGAAAGACCGACCACGTCATCACCGCTTATCGCGATCATGGCATCGCTCTCATCCTGGGCATGGACCCCAAGGCGGTCATGGCGGAAATGATGGGCAAGAAGACCGGCTCGAGCGGCGGCAAGGGCGGCTCCATGCACCTGGCGTCCAAAGACCACAACTTCTGGGGCGGCTATGCCATCGTCGGCGGCCACCTGCCGCTGGCGGCCGGCATCGCCCTCGAAGCGCGCTACCGCGGCAAAGACGATGTCACCATGACCTATGTCGGCGATGGCGCCACCAACAACGGCTACTTCCACGAATCGCTCAATATGAGCGCCATCTGGGACCTGCCGGTGCTCTGGATCATCGAGAACAACGGCTATGGCATGGGCACCGAAGTCGAGCGCGCCAGCGGCCAAATTGAGTTGCATCGCAAAGCCGAAGCCTACGGCATCAAGAGCTTCGGCCGCGTTGACGCGCAGAACGCGCTGGAAGTTTATGCGGTCGCCTCGAAGGCGGTCGAATACGCGCGGTCGAATGGGCCGGCCGTCATCGAGCATGTGACCTATCGTTATCGCGGGCATGGCGTCTCCGACAAGCAATATGACGCCCGTGACGATATGTCGGCCGAGCTGAGGGAATGGGTTAAAACGCGCGAGCCAATCAAGATCCTGCGCGACTGCATCGAAAGCCAATACGGCGATGTCAGCGAGATTCTGGCCAAACATAAGGAGGACGCGCGCAAGATCGTCGCCGAGTCGGTCGCCTATGCCGAAGCCAGCGAGCTGCCGAGCAGCTACGATGATTTGCTAAGCAACACCTACGTTGCTTCTGAACTGGTATACAAGACTGACCAAAGCGTCGGCGCTGGCATTGACTGAGGTTGCCCGCCCGACGTATGTATGCAGGCGCCTGCTGAAAACGCCGCCCATGATTTAGGCTTTGCGTCTCGTAGCAGGCGAGAATCCAGTTGAATAAGGCGATTGCAAGGTCAAACTCCCCTTCCCTAGCTCGCTGGGGAAGGGGCCGGAGGATGGGGTTTATCGCCCGCAAAATGCAAAACAGCAAACAAGGCAGGGACAATGGCAGCTAGAAATGTCGCCATGCGGGAAGCGATCCGCCGGGCGCTGCGCGAAGAGATGCGCCGTGACGAAAACGTCTTTATCATGGGCGAAGAAGTGGCTCATTGGCAGGGCACGCATCGGGTGACGCGCGGCTTCCTAGAGGAGTTCGGCGAGAGGCGCGTCCGTGATACGCCCATCAGCGAGATGGCAATCGGCGGACTGGCGGTGGGCGCGGCGATGGCCGGCTTGCGACCCGTCGCCGAATTCATGACCATCAACTTCGCCTTCCTGGCGCTGGACGCGATCGCTAATCACGCAGCCAAGGTGCGCTATTTCTTTGACGGCATGTTCAAGGCGCCGCTGGTCTACCGCGCGGCAAGCGGTTGGGGCAATCAGGCGACCGCCTCGCATTCGCACGCGCCGGAGCCGATCTTCGCCCATTTTCCCGGCATCTATGTCGGCTGTCCCTCGAACTCGCTGGACGCCTATGGCATGTTGAAAGCGTCAATCCGCGATGACAATCCCGTGCTCTTCACCGAAAGCATCGCGCTCTATCCCAAGCCGAGCCCGATGCCAGATGACCTCAATGATGACTATCTGATACCCATCGGCAAAGGCGATATCAAACGCGAGGGCGCGGATGTTTCGCTGGTGGCTTACGCGCGCGGCGTCGATTGGGCATTGCAGGCGGCTCGTCAACTGGCGCGCGATGACATCGAAGCGGAAGTGGTTGATCTGCGTTGGCTGCGCCCGCTGGACATGGAATTGGTGTATAACAGTTTCAAGAAGACCAATCGCTGCGTCATTGTGGAAGAGTCGCTGCCGATGTACAGCTTCGGCGGAGAGATCGCCGCCAACTTGCAGGAGCACATGTTTGATTATATGGACGCGCCGATTAAGCGGGTCGCCGCTGAAGACGTGCCTCTGCCCTACTCGAAGGACATCGAATTGCTGGCGCTGCCGAACGCGCGGAAGGTTGTCGACGCGGTCAAGGAGATCCTGTAAATGCCTCACGAAGTCAAGCTCACGATGGACGGCCTGCTCATCAACTGGCTGAAAGATGTCGGCGACAGCGTCAGCGCGGGCGATATCATCGCCGAGTTCGAAGCGGATAAGGCCACGGTGGAGATAGAAGCGGGCAGCGACGGCGAACTGCTTGAGCTGCGCGCCGAGCCGGGCGATGAACTGGGCGAAGGTTCCGTAATCGCGGTCATTGGCGCGGGTGGCGAGACAGTCGCGCCGGACCAAGACAAGACTGCCGACGAGGTATCAAGCGAAGCGACCGCCACACCATCAGATACGGCGACCAATGGCCAAACCATGATCCGCGATGGCCGCGTCAAAGCCTCTCCCCTGGCGCGCCGGATCGCCGCTGAGAAAGGGATCGACCTCGGCCACGTACAAGGGTCGGGTCCCGGCGGAAGGATCGTGAAAGCCGATGTCGAGAATCTGTCGGCGACGCCGATGTTGCCGCCCGCTCCGCCATCAGCGCCCGCAGCGGGAGCGCAGCCAACCTGGGGCGCGCTTCCCTCCGAAGACGTGGATGTGGTCCCGCTTTCACGGATGCGCCGCGCCATCGCTGATGGAACCGTGCGCAGCAAGAGCAATACGCCACACTTCTACGTCACCGTCGAAGCCGATGTCGAGCCATTGCTGGCGCTGCGCAGAGAAATCAACAGCGCGCTAGCTGAGCGGGGCATCAAGGTCAGCGTTAATGACATGCTCATCAAGGCGCTGGCCCTGACGCTGAGAGCCTTCCCGAATCTCAATACGCATTATTATGGCGACCGCTTCGTGCAGCACCGGCGCGTCAATATCGGCATTTCAGTCGCCTTGCCGGAAAATGGTTTGGTCAACGTCGTCTGTCCTGATGCCGATACCGCTTCGCTCAGCGAGATGGCGTTGAACAACAAGGCGATGTACAAGCGCGCCCGCAGCGGAAAGATCAAGCCGGACGACATCCGCGGCGCCACCTTCACCATCAGCAATCTGGGTCCCTTCAACGTAAAAGATTTCTCTGCCATCATCAGCTCGCCCGAGGCTGGCATCCTCGCAGTTTCTTCGTCGCGGCGCGTGCCGATCGTGCTCGCCGATGGGACGCTAGGCGTCGGCGCGCGGATGAACATGACGCTCAGCGTCGATCATCGGGTCAGCAATGGCGCGGAAGGCGCCGCCTTCATGAATCACTTGCGCGAACTGATGGAGAATCCGCTTCGGCTGCTGGATTTGAGCGGGCTGTAGAGGGACGCTGGATGGTTCGATTTCGCAAAATCGAGCGAGAGCATATCATTGTACGGCGAGCCGAAGCCGACGCGTGCCTACACTATCTATTGCATCACTCGGCTACTTTAACTGCTTGCAGCGCGGTCGAACTACTTTTGGAATACTTGGTTGCCAATCTATACGAGAAGCTCAGTCACAGTGGCAAGCGTCAAGCCAAGTCATTGGTGGATGACGTTGGCGTCGAGGAACGCCGGACAGGATCACGAATCCAGTATTGGGGACTCAATAGCTGGGTAGGGTTGTACAGTAAACGTGGCATCATAGATAAACTGCAAGATCACCTAGATTTGCGTTTTGAAACATTGAATGTGGCTTCGCTCAGAGTTGTGAACGATGTTTGGAACATCAGCAAGCATGACCCATACTTGGCGACACATGATACAGCCTTGAAAACGGTAGGGCTGTTACACGGTTATCTTGACGAGGCTCAAATCAAACCCGGAAACCACTCCGACCGTCCATACTTCGTAAGGAGGATGAGCGCGCAATGGCTTGGAAAATGGGAAGAGCCACTTTTGCATTGGGTGGCCGCAAACCAGAACATGCCTCATACTGAGATTCTATTCTACCTGGCGCCACTGCTAGATCTGTTCGTCAGGTTGATCGACGACGAACGAGTAAAATACAAGCATAAATCAGCGCTCTTGGTAGCCGCGAATTACGTCTTTAGCTCACTAGACCTGATACCAGAAGACAGCGCGAGTGGCGAAGTCTATGCGCTGGTTGACGATGGGGCAGTCCTGGCGCTTAGCTTAGTTTGGCTGTTGCAACAGGATGACTTTGATCCGGCAATTCTCAACCATCATTGGCCCAATGGCGCGTCTATTCGTGACGAAGCCAGCAAACTGAATCAACACCTTTTGCAAAACCATGAGATCCTTTTTCCTGATTCTCGCGGTCAGATTGGATCAAGATTGGTATGGGGAGTGATAGAGCGAATCGCCGAATTCGGCCCCGAAGCCTTGTGGCAAAACTACTGGAAAGAACAATCCACGATAGAAGCCGAGCGGCCGCGCCTCTAGAATGCCCCGCCGAATCCTCTTCGTCGCCACCCTCCACCATCCCGAAGTCTTGCTGCAAGAACAGCGAGCGGCGCCGGACGCAGCCAGCGCGCCCCTCTTCCCTCGCAGCATGGAACTCTACACCTGGGGACGAGCCTTTCGTCAAGCCGGTTGGGAATTTGATGTCTTCTGGCGCAATCTGCCCGGCTTCGGCAATCGCAGCATCGCCAGCTTGAGCAACGAGGTCTTTCGCACCTCGCTAACGCCTCGCAAGCTCTTGGCCGGTTTAATGCAGCGCGTCCCGCCCGAGCTGCAACCGGACCTGCAGCGCCGCAATCGTCTGCTGCTGGAGCAGGCGCGGCGCTTCCAGCCCGATCTGATCTGGCTCTCTGGCAACAACCGCGAGATTCTGCCGGGCACGCTGGAGCGCCTGAAACGCGAGCTGCGATGCCAGCTTCTCTTTCTGCATGGCGACTCGCCCATCGTCTTTTCCCATGCCAATGAGCGTGCCGCCGCGCCCCTTTATGACCTTGTGCTGGTCAATGACCGTTATCACGGCGCGCAATGGCGCGAGCTGGGCGCCAAGCAGGTGGCCTGCCTGCCCTATGTCGCCATCGACCCCGACTTCCACGTCCCGCAGCCCATCACCGATGTGCCCAATGCGTATCTCTGCGACCTGGGATTCGTCGGCACGCTGGTGCCGGGCAAGCTGTACAGCGAGCGCGTGGCGGCGCTGGAAAGCCTGCGCGATTTCGACCTGGGCATCTGGAGCGTGCACGATGTGCCAGCCTCGCTGGCGCTCTTTCATCGGGGATACGCCTTGGGCGACGAGATGCTGCAAGTCCTGTCGTCGGTCAAGATCTGCATCAATACGCACGGCGATACGATGCGTTATGGCGTCAATCTGCGCCTGTTCGAATGCGCGGCGCTGGGCGTCTTCCAAATCGTGGATGATCGGCCAGGCGTGAGCGAGTGTTTTACAGTGGGCGAGCACCTGGTGACTTTCAGCGACCAGGAAGATCTGCGGGAGAAGGCGCGCTACTACCTGGCGCATGACGAGGAGCGTCTGCAAATGGCGGCGGCGGCGCGCGCGCACGTGCTAGCGCATCACAGGTATGATCAGCGGGTGGCGCGGGTGGAGGAGTTGCTGGGGGTGGGGTGATACCCCCAATTGTTGGGGGCTCGGTAAACGTTTACTAGCTATAGAATCTTAGAAAGAGGACTCGACTGCAAACTGAGAGCAAGATTCACATACGTAGTAGAATTTCAGAATTTGCGCAGTCATAGGCCTACAACCAATATCAGCAAGATTCGGAGAAACCAATGATCAAGTTTATCAGAAAAATTCTTGGCATTGGCGTGAAGGCTCGAAAGCCACGCACGCCAAATCGTCCTCCTCGCAAAGCGCCGAAACGAGCCAAAGCAAGACGAGATTACATTGGCGAGGCAGTCGCAGAAACAGCGCGAGCCGAAAAGGCGGAGCACGCACTTGCGATGCAAAGATACAACAGTCTGAATGCAAATCACCTCAATGCAATTGTAGGTGTAGCTATTGAAAACGCTCGGCATGAAGCGCAAAGCAATGCAAGACAAGCTGCTACGATTGCGGTGAAACAAGGCAAGGGTAGGAGCTACATCATTCGGGTTGGAAAACAAAGCGCGGAGCATACTTATAGAACAGCAATCGAACATGCAATAGGAGCGTATTTGGCCAATGAGCAGGCTAAACGGGAGTCAGCTAAATCCGAGAAGCATAAACCCAGAAACAGAGGCCACTCAACGAAGACTTTAAGTGAACGCAACTGTACGAGTCGGGCAAATCAGACATGGGAAGTAGAACAGATTCGAGCAGAATTGGGAGCATTAAGGAGAAAACATGGTCAGCTTACCCAGTTAATGCGCAACGTTACATATCGCGGTGGCAAGAAAAGCAAGAATGCAGATTATCACGATACAAAGGAGCAATTGATTGCGGTTGAAGACAGAATGCAGTTCTACCAAAATGCGCTGATGCGCGCAAACGGAGTGCGCTCTAACAAACTAATGAATATCGTCGAGATCGGATCCACTGTTGTCATTCGGTACGAAGAGAGCAACGAAGACGAGGTCTATAGAATTGTCTCAACTCCATTGGGCAAAGGTTCAGAGAGCACAATCTCAGCTAAGAGTCCAACAGGTTCGGCTATCTTGGGACAGCAAGTGGGAGCGAATATCCATGTGCAAACACCTAGTGGGCCGGCTCGAATTCGTATCATAGAAGTTCGTTAGCCAAAGGGCACCTTGAGGAGAACCCACCATGCCCGACACCCTCATCACAATCGACAACCACATCCTCCGCATCCAGCTCAACCGGCCGCGGAAGAAAAACGCGCTCAGTCCCGCCATGTACGACTCCCTGCGCCAAGCCATCGAACGCGCGAACGACGACAGCAGCATCCGCGTCATCACCCTCACCGGCAGCGGCGACAGCTTCTGCGCCGGCAACGACCTGAATACCTTCCTGGCCGACCCCGGCTCCGATGCGGCCGCGCTTTTCATCAAGGCGATCGCGGGGGCTCAGACGCCGATTGTGGCGGCGGTCAATGGCGTGGCGGTCGGCGTCGGCGTGACCATGTTGCTGCACTGCGATCTCGTCTACGCCGCGGCCGAAGCCAGATTCAACTTCGCCTTTATCGACCTCGGCCTGCTGCCGGAAGCGGCCTCGAGCTACTTGCTGCCGCGAATATTGGGATACAGTGGCGCGGCCGAGCTGCTGATGCTGGGCGAGGCTTTCAGCGCGGAGAAGGCGCAGGAATGCGGCATCGTCAATCAAGTGGTCGCAGCTGAGGCGCTGGACGATCTGGCGCGCTCGAAGGCGGCGCAATTGGCGGCAAAGCCACCCGAAGCCCTGCGTCAGACGAAGATGCTGCTGCGGCGCGGGAGTGTCAAGGCGGTCGAGGAGACGATGGCGCTCGAGCTAAGCATGATCGGTGAGCGGCTGGTTTCGGACGAGGCGCGCGGGATCATGCAGGCATTCTTTAAGCGGCGGGGGAAGGCATAGCTGGACGGCGCGCAGCAAATGGTATACTCAATGAAGGGTCGAATTCAGGCTGATCCGCTGTAGCCAAGGAGTTGTCATCGTGCGCGAACTAGCGATATATTTGGCGAAGCTCATGCTAATCGGCTCCATCATCGGCGCGATGGTTGGCTATATCCTCGCCGCGGGTATGCCCGAAGGCGCCCCGGCCGGCGCATTCACCGGCGCCATGATCGGCTTGAGCATTGTGGCTCTGCGTATCGAAAACAAGCGCATCGCCTGGAAATACAGACGCCGCCGATACCAGGCGGACGCGGACGCCAACGTCAGTCAGTCATCCCCATACCATGCAGCGGGCGGTATGATGGGAGATAATTCATCTCATATTCCATGACATCAAATCTCCATCTTGAATGGGATGTCCAACGCAAGAATGGACGTCAGGTGCAAGACATGGCTAGACTGATGAGCGCGATACTAACGGCCGCCCTGCTCGGCGCCATCATCGGCGCGATTGCCGGGTTGGTCACTTCCGAATTCAGCCTCGAAGGGGCGCTCTCCGGCGGAATCATTGGCGCGATCATTGGCGGTCTGCTGGGCGGCAGCATCGGCATGCTCATCGCCGCGCGCAGACGTTATGGCGCTTCGACCCCGTCATACGAATTCGAAACAGCCGGCATCCACGACGGCAATCTCATTACCATCGCGCGCCGGAACCTGGCTCGCGGCGCCTATCGTGATTCCGCCATACCGCGCATTATGGAAGAAAAAATCGAAGGGCTGGCCAACGCTAACCGACCCAAGCGCAACTAGCGTCTACTCCCCATACACCAATGTATCGGGATAAAAGCCAAACCAGCCAAACCAGAAAGCCAGATGCCCGCCGATGCGCTTCAGTCGCTCGCCATCTTCCGCGACCAGCGCCTCTTCGGTGATCCGCCAGGTTCGCCCATCGTCGCTATTCAGAGTTAATTCGTCCGCGCCCGCGCTGAATTCGTAATCTTCCCGCGCATAAGCGCGAACGGCCGCGCCGCCCGGCTCAAAGAATTCGCGCTCCGGCGTCGCCTCAGCGACAATCACGATATTCGTCCGCCCGACGCGATCGTTGACGACATGCTCGACGACAATCGCCGCCAGTGGATAAGCTTTCGCCTGCCCTTGCAAACGCAGGGCGAAGACCATCTCCTTGTTTTCGATCAGCGCCGTATCCTGCTGCCACGAGGGGAACATCAAGTCGGCGCTGTTGAAGTAATCGCTGTAGGCGGCGCCGTTCGTGTAGTTGCGCCGGAAGCCGGTATCCAGGCTCAGGACGCTGGTATTGGGATGTTCTTCCAGCCAGCTGGCCCAATCAGTCACCACGACCGGCAGCACATCCAGCACAATGCCGCTGGTCGTCAGCGGACCAAAGGCCGGTTCGCCCGTAATGGCATTCCAGACCGTATCGGTATTGCGATCGTACATCAACTTGTTCGAGCGCATCAGCAATCCCGACGAGCCAAATTCCAGCACGGTATCGCCCAGTTCGACGAGGGCCCCGTCCAGGTCGATGTACGAGAGATCAGCGATTTGGACATCGTAGAGCACGCCAGCGCCGCACAAGGTGCAATAGGCCAGCATGACCGGGCGCCCAGGCGCCTGACCGGCAACGCCCGTCTCCAGCGCTTCTTCACCGGCGGCGAGATCCGGCAGCGCGTCATAGGCGCCTTCGCCGTCCAGCCAGCGGATATGCTCTAGCCGCAGCCAGCCATCACGCGGACAACCGGCCGAAAGCCCATGAATGAGCGCCCAGCCCTCGCCAGAGCGCGCGCGGGCTCCGAATACGGTCGGCGCGCGAAAATCGCAGACCTTGACGCCATCGGGCTCGTCGAAGAGCGGCGCTTGCCCAATCACATCATTGAACATCTCGTGCCAATTCAACAAACGCAAGGGATAGGCGCGGCTGTCGCCATCAAAGCTGAGTCCAAATACCAGCTCATCCGGCGCCGGGTAGCTGCAATCCCCATCGCGGCAAAAGTCCACAAACTGGTGGCCCTCGTCTCTGGCGGCTTTGGGGCTGATTTGGCGCGCGTTGACCAGCGACGGAATGCCGTCGACGACGACCCCGCCCCAGACCGGCTCCACCAGGTTGATGGCGGCGCTCTCCATGACGCCGGGCTGGAAGAATCGGCTGAACTCGGTGTCGACGAAAGCGGCCAGCAATTGGCCCTTGAATTCGTCATAATGCGGCGGCAGGGCGATATCATTGGCGCCGGCCCATTCGAAGTAACCCTGCCAGCCAAGCTGATCGCCGGCCACGGCCTTGAGCGCGCTCAAGACGCTCCTGCTGATATCCGGGCTGCGACCGAAATAGGCGATATCAATCAGCGGCGCGATATACAGCGGGTCACCCGATTGGGCGACCGCGTCAAATACGCTGAGATCCAGCCCGCGATTGCGCGCGACATCATGCGCCGCCGCCAACATCTGAATCATGGTCTTGCGATAATTGGCGGTGTCGTAGTCCTGCGTCAGCGCTGGATACGCAGTCAGAAGCATTAAACACAGCGCCAAGACTGTTCCAACAGACCGCGTCATCACCTCTGCTCCTTTGGTCCCCGGCATATTACGCGCAGTGTACAGCAAGATTCTTTCCGAAGTATTGTGTCTGCAAGCCGCTCGGCGAGAGCGAATGCAGTCAAGCGCGCAAACTCGACCCAACCCGCCCGCCCATGCGCGGGCAAGGCAATCTGCGAAACGAGGGAGGGAACTCCGTACCGTCGGTCAGGTCCCCTTCAGAAAGCGTCACTCGCGAATTAGTATCGTCCCCAGCACGACTGTGTCATCCTGCGCGCCTTCCACCTCGGTAAGCACGTCATAGCGGATCGCCTGAGGCAGCTGATACCAGCCCGTCAATACACGGTGTTCGCCCGCTCCGAGCAAGTTCCTGTCCAGCGAGACAGTTTCGGTCAATTCGCTCCCGGCGGTCAGCCTTCCAAAATGATGATCCGGCGGACTTCCCGGCGCTAATCGGCCATTTGCATCGAGAACATGTACGAAGCGGACGTCTTTCTCCGAGCGATCCGCTTCAAATTGCCACCATAATCGAATCCGAATCAACTCGTCGTCGGCCGCCTCAGGCAAAAGATAACCGGCCAAGATGATGCCGTCTTCAATGCGAATTGGATCGTATATGGCGCCATCGGACAAGACTTTGATTCGGACATCCTCAACATGGACGCGCTGGCAATTGAGCAGAGCCGTATCGACGCGTTCGGGGCACGGCGGGTCAGGCGCAATTCGAAAGGTATGGTAGCCGCGCCGCGCTATTGGCAGCGGGATGGACAGCGGAATCCGCCCATTCACTTCAAGCGTTTCCAGCGGCGTGTCATTCAGGGACAGATGTACGCGCCGATTGAGCGCTTCCAGGACGGCGCTGAATTCCAGCCAACCCGGCCGCTCCTTATAGATGTAAGTGACCTGCGATTGCGCGTCGCTTACCGGAGAATAAACCGCCGGCGCCCGCTCTCGAATGACGGGCGTCTCGTAGACGGCGTATCGCAAGTCTTCATAAAGTGGCTCGCCCAGGCCCTGCCGCGCCCGCCATTGCAGGAGGTCCAGCTGCCCGCTCTCCAGCGCGCGCGTCTTGTTGAGGATTACGATGTCCGCTCCCGCATCCTTCAGCAGTGAAGGCTGAAACTTGGAGAGCAGAGCAAGGCGAGCGCGCTCCACCGTGGTTTGCCGCGCGTCTATCCCGGCGATAAGTGGCTTGGTATGCGCCGTTTGCAGAAACATCGCTTCATTGACCGCCAGCGGATTGTCGTAGGGCACGTTGTAAACCGCGCTGATGTCGCGTTGACGCCTCAGGTTCAGTATTTCGCGCGGTACATCAGCGGTCACGCTTGGAAATTCCCCAACGAGCTTGAAGTCTTCCAATAGCAACAGGATAAATATACAGGCGATGACGACCTGGACGTATGGGCCGCGGCGCTGAACCAAACTGCTGGAACAGCAAACCGCCGTGCCGAATCCCACCAGCAGCGCGTACATCGCCGAGAAGAGGCACATGAAGTTTGCCGGGCTTTGCGCCAGCTCAAACAGGGGCAGGCGGGCAAATAAGGCATAAGGCAAAGGCAGGACCGCCGGGTAGCCCCCAATGGTACCGACCAAGACCTGATCGTTCACTCGAAGCACCGGGCCCAAAGCCAAAATCCAAGCCGTGAAACATACTAGGAGACACCAGCGCGCCTCGCGTCGGTAAAGAATGCCTAGCAAGGCGAGGCTTCCGCCTAGCAAGCCGATATAGCTGGCGCACCCGCTTAAGTTTGATCCCAACACATGCTGCGAATGGGTGGCAATGTCGTCCCAGAACGGATTGGCAATGGAAGGTGATACCAGGCCAAGCAGGTCTATGCTCTGACGCGGGCGCCCGTCGGCAATGAGAAGCTGTGGGTTTTCCATCAGATCGGCCATGACCGGCGAGAGATACAGCAGCAAGATGACGAAGCCAGCCAAGACGGCAAAGGTCACGCGCAGGGCGCCCAACTGATCGCGGCGTCGGAGGCGCGCGCACAGAAAAAGAACCGACAGCGGCGCCAACACATAGAAGACCCGCATGGCATCGCCCAGCGCCACCAGCATGAACAAGAGCGCCGCGATGAAGAGACGGCGCGTTCCACCAAAGTCCGCGTAATCGAACAGGTAAAGAATAAGCAGCGGCAGCGGCCACAGCGCCAGCATGCCGATGCGCCCGTCCAGCAGATAACCCTGAAGTGTAGGAAAGAAAATGAAGACCAACCCGGCGACGAATGCCGGGAAGCGGCTTGCAGTCGTCAGCTTGCGCCGAGCCAGCGCATACATCGACCAGCCATTGAGCGCCAGCGTCAGCAAAACGCCCACGTTGAAGGCGGCCGGCAATGGCAGGAAAAAAGCGAAGAGCCACATGGGAAAGAACTGCAGCGGATTCGCCCATAACCGCAGCGCCCGAAAGCCCTCCGGGTATGCGAGCAGAGATTGCTCAAAGATATCGTCGCCGTTTAGTATGGCGGTCTTGAACCACCAAACTTGACGAACCAAATCGTATGTGTCGCCAGTTTCAGCGCCAATAAAACGCGAAGTCATCGCGCTGTGAATCGGCGCGGTTAGATAGAGCGCCGCCAAAAGATAGAGGAGAAGGGCCAGCCAGGGCTGGTCTGACTGCCGTCTCAACAAGGCTAATCTTTGGCGAACCGGCTGAAATTGGTCCATGAAATCGCGGTCAAAATACTGTCAAAAGCATAGGCATCGCTGAATGCGATCTTTGGGCCGAGCGAAAATGTACACCGTTCACGCGCTTAGCTCGCTGGCTCGGCCGATAGCAAAAGCCGGGAATAGCTTGTGCGATAGACGCGGTAGTATGCTTCGTGCCGAAAGCCCATGAAGACATCCTTGGTCACCTTGAGCTCGGCGCCGTCGATTCGCAGCAAGAAACTGTCAATGGCGCGGCCGCGGCGCAAGACTCGCTCCACGTCGCCGACCAGCGCTTCCACCTGGCCCGAGCGCAGATCGCCCTCGACCCGCATGTAGGCGCGCCCGGCCCGGCCAAGGCCAACCGCGTTAACAAGGGTCAACATGGCGCCGGCGCCTAAGAGAATCAGGCTGCGGTTGACCTGCCCGAAGTATACAAGCATAGTCGCCGCCAGGACCAAAGCGGCAAAGAGAATAGCGGCAGCTAGCGTCTTGCGCCGGCGTATATTCTTCAAATGGTCTATCTGTGAAAGACTGAGCTTGCCCAATCGGTTCGCGTCCAGATCGGCTGCGCTAAAGCCCAGGGCCGCCGGCAAGTCCGTCGTCGCGGCTGTCATGCCGTGGTCGATCCAGCATCCGGTGATGTCGAGTCCGGCTCGGGCGCGTCATCGAGCGCGGGTTGGCTGGCCGCTTGGGCGCTCATCGCCCGCAGCATCCGTTCACTGTCGTCTGCTTTTTCCGGCAGGGACTCGATGTAGACCGACCGACTCGGAAAGGCGAAGTCGATGCCGAGGTCCTCGACAATGCCCATTATCTCGAGAAAGACGCTCTCCTTCAGCGCGCTGAACTCGCGCCAATCGGCGAGCAGGACCTGGCAGATAATCCGTACATCGAGGGAGCTGGCGTTGAACGCGACAAAATGCACGATGACCGATTCAGGATCGATATTCTCTGTGTCTTGCAGCAGCTCGCGTATGGCGTTGACTGCAGCGCGAAGCTGTTCCGAGCTGGTGCCGTAAGTGAAATTCAGGGTCGCGTCTAGGCGCCGCTTTTCCAGCCGCGTCCGATTCAAGACCGCGGCGTTGGTCAAGAGATTGTTTGGCACGGTAACCAAAGCCTGATCCAGCTGACGCACGCGCGTCGCGCGGACGCCGACCGATTCGACGATACCGGTCACGGCTGGCGTGGTGATAAAGTCGCCGACCTTGAAGGGGTTGTCCGTCACAATTGCCGCGAATCCAAACATATTGCCCACCGTATCTTGCGAAGCCAGCGAGATGCCAATGCCGATGACGCCTAGCGAGGCGATCAGCGCGGCGACATCAAACTGCAATTCCTGCAAGACGAAAATGGCGCCCAGGGCGATGACCAAGAACTTGACGACGGTGTTGAGAAAGGGCAGCAGACGTTCCGGGATCGTCCAACCAGTCATGCGGCGGAATGTTTCCGGCTGCAGCGACAGCACTTCAAACCAGCGAACGAGAGCAAAAAAGACGGACGCGACCATAATGGCCCGCGCCACCGTCCGCGCGAGCTGTTGTATGGCGACATCAAAGGCGAACATTTCCGTAACCAGGAAAAGAGACAAGCCGACCACCGCCAGGCGCAAGGGAGAAACACTGGCGTCCAACAGGCGGTCGTCGATATCGCTTGCGGAGCGCCCGACGATAAATCGCAGCGGACGCAGCAAAATCGCCGTCAACAGCCAGCGCAGCAGCACAATGACAAGCAGCGCGACCACAAAAGGAAAGACATCAATGACGATACGCTGGATGAACGCCGGCTGACCAGAAAGCAGCGGCAGCAGATCAACCTGATTCATGGGGAACACGCGTCCTTGTAATCGCCAGCAAACACCACCTCCATTCTACGCTGGCGGCGGCTTTTGGCAAGTCAGAGACGAGTTGCGTGGCAGCTAAAACTAGAGTTGGAAACCGGTGCGATAGTCGACAACCTTGCGCTCATAATCGTCGACGTATTGCTGGAGCTTGTTCTCCAGATCATCCCATTGGTCGCTCAAAAACAGCCGGCGCAGGATATCGGCGCTTTCGGTGACGAACTCAATCTTGCGCATGGGATAATCACCATAGGCGACGTGCCAGACCATGTGCATATAAACGCCCAGTTTCTGGATATCGGGCACGAAGCTGCTGAGCATGTAGCGGTAGTATTGGTCTTGTTTATCGCGCTTGATGTTATAGAATAAGATGAGTTTGTATCTCGGCCTGATATGCTGAAATGATGCCATAATGGGTTGATCGTCGTCGGATATTGGTCGCGCTATACTCTATCACAGAATCCCTCGAAGTGATAAGGCTCTTCTAACGACAGCAATGGTCGCGCGCCGACCGTCATGCGCAGGCGCGACCTGACCTCTGTTACAGGAATGCCATGCATGCAGGAACTGCAAAGGGCGATTGAGGATTTACGCCATCGCGCGCAAGCGACAACTGATGCCCAGGCATTGAGCGAGCTGGAGCAAGAAGCTCGCGACCTCTTGATGGAAGCGAAGAACACGCCGCTGGAAGGCAAGGCGCAGGAACTCTTCGCCGAGATTGCCGGCAGCCAATCCACCAGCAGCGCCAGACCAAATTCGGCCGCCCTGCGCGGTTTGGTGCGGCGCGCCCGCATCCGCATCGAAATCGCCGGCGATGACGACGATATCGACGAGGCAATCGATATCCTGGCCGACGCCCTGCGCATGGACAGCGGCAATAGCGATGTCATCAGCCTCTTGCAGCAAGCCGGCGCCCACAGCGCCCAGGCGAAACAGCGTGTGCAAGATCTCTTCAACCGCCATAACGTCAGCTCGGCGCCATCGCAAACAGCCGCCACAGCGCCGTCAGAAACGCAACCTGCGCGATCCAGCTATGAGCCAATCGGCGACGCGCCAGCGACGTACAGCGGGCGAGCCGACTACGAGAGGCAGGAGCGCGGTCCGAGTGAAACGGCTGAACCCGCGGCGGAGGAGCGGCCCCTGCAGTTATCCTCCGCTCTGGATGAATTGCTGTCTCGCCTCACCGAGAGTTACTATTCCGGCGAATACCAGCAAACGATTGATGTCGCCAATCGGATACTGGCGCAGCAAGCCAATAACCCCACCGCGCTCGAGTATCGTGAGAAATCAGAAGACAATCTGATTCGCGGCATCGTCCCCGATCATCGCATTCCCTTTGAAGCGCGCGTCGCTTATAACCGCGCCAATTCTCTTGTGCGCGCCGGCAACTACGAGCAAGCCTCCGGCTTGTATCGCGAGGCGCGAGAACTGGCCGAGCGCGACGGCATACTGACCTGGAAGGACGTCGAACAGGCGCTGCTCGATATTCAGGATCTGGCGCTCGCTCGCGAGCTGCTCACCGATGGCGATCGCCTGATGTCGAACGACAATTGGTCGGAAGCGCTGCGAAAATACGAAGGCGCATTGCGCGTCGTTCCCAATGACCCGCAGGCGGAAGAGCGCCTGGAAATGATCCGGCGCATCCAACGGGATTACGACCAAATCGCCGTCCACATGAACACCATCGGCGGCACGCTTGAAGAGCAAGTCGCCCAGGTCGCCAGCGTCCGCAGCCTGCTCTCCCATACCCGTCAGCTGCTGCCAAACAGCCAGCGTCTGGCGCAGATGCAGCAGGAAGTCGACAACAAGCTCGCCAGCATCCGCAGCCAGGTCAACGACCAGGCGCAAATGTCGCTCAACCACGCCAACAACTCGACGACGCTGGACGAACGCCTGCTGCTGATGAACGCCGCTATCAAACTGCTGGAGCTGGGCCTCGAGTTGGACCCCACCGACGGCAGCTTTTCCGAAAGCTTGATGCGGTCGCGCAATTTGCAAGCGGACATTTCAAGAGCTCAACAAGCGATAAGACGGGCGCAGGCGCTGATCTCGCAGAATTTTGACGCCGAGCTGGCGCAGGCGCGTCAGATGCTGGCGGAGATGGCCGCCGATTTCGCCCAGGACGAACGGTTCCGCGCCACAGTGAATGACCTCTTCAGCCGCTATCTCGAGCGGGCGGAAGAAGCGCTTCAGGAAGGCAATAACCGCGAGGCGCGCTCCTGGCTCGAAATCATGCGCGAAGACCCCTTCCGCATCCTAGGCCGCCGCGCCGATATTACCCGCATAGATGGCATTCTCCGCCGCCGCCGCAATCGTGGCCGCCTGGTCATTCTATTTGTTCTGATCATCATTGGCGGCGTCGGGGGCGTGGTGGGTTATATGAACCGCGGTCCGATACAAAGCGCCATCGGCGCGATGTTCTTCCCAACAGCGACTTTTACGCCAACACCCACATTGACGCCGTCGGTCACATCAACGCCGACAATCACCTTTACGCCCTCCAATACCCCTACCGCGACGAGTACAGCAACAGATACGCCGACGGCAACCAATACCTTTACGCCGACCGCCACCTTCACGCCCTCCAATACCCCTACCGCCACCAGCACGCCAACCTATACCGCCACGCCATCGAATACGCCCACGGCAACCAGCACGCCGACACCCACGCCCACGCCGGTTGAATTGTGCCAGGTGGTCGTGCTCAACACGAATTCGATCCGAGTCCGTTCTCGGCCCACCAATCGAGCGGGGACGCCCATCGTGGGCTGGCTGGGAACCGGCACGGTGGCGCCCGTCTTGAAGTTGCAGCGGGAAGAGCGGAACCCCACCGGTCCGGTCTGGTACTTCATTCGGGTCAACGTCGATGACGCCAATCTCGAAGGCTGGATTCGCAGCGATATCGTCAGCAATGTCATCGGCAGCGAGTGTCCGGGACTGCCTTAGGGCTGCGGGTCAATTTCCCCAAGAGCGCAAGCATGAACAACCATGAGCGAAGGGCGAAAATCGCCGCAATTCAGGAGCAGCACGGCGCATGCCTGATGCGATTCCCCAACGTCGTGGGCGCGGGAATCGGCTATCGGCAGCGCAACGGGCAAATCACGGACGAATTGTGTCTGGTTGTCATGGTTAATCAAAAGCGCAAGCGGTCGGATTTGCCAGCCGAGGCCATTCTGCCGCGTGAACTCGAAGGCGCGCCCGTCGATGTTGTCGAGACCGGCGCCTTTGCCGTCTAAAGCCAGCGCCTTTGCGATCTACCAGGATGTATAACCGCCGTCCACGACCAGGTTGGTCCCAGTGGTGAAACTGGCGCCCGGCGAAGCCAAATAGAATATGGCTTGGGCGATTTCTTCCGGTTTGCCAATCCGTCCCTGCGGCGTCATCGCCAGCCAGGTGGGCCGCCAATCGTCATTGCTGAAGCCTTCCAGGGTCATATCGGTGCCGATGTAACCGGGCGAGACGCAATTGACGCGCAGGCCGCGGCTTGCCCATTCGCCCGCCAGCGACTTGGTCAATAGTATGACGCCGGCTTTGGCCGCGTTGTAATGCGCCTGCGGCTGCGGCGTGTTTGAGATCATCCCCGACATCGACGCCACGTTGACGATGGCGCCGCTGCCCCGCTCCAGCATGTGCCGGCCGATGGCGCGGCAGCACCAGAATACGCCATTTAGGTTGACTGCAATCATATTGAGCCAGTCTTCGTCGCTGCATTCCTCCGCCGGAATGCCCTGCGCGATGCCGGCGTTGCAAACGAGAATGTCAACATTAGGGAAAGCCGCCAGCGCGCTCGCCGCCATCGCGTCAACGCTGGCGGAATCTCGAACGTCCACCTCGATGAACATCGACCTGCGGCCCATTGCCTTGATCTCAGCCGCCGCCTTCTTGCCATTTTCGACAATGTACTCGGCAATGATGACATCGGCGCCGGCAGCGGCAAATCGCTTCGCGCTGGCCAAGCCAATGCCGCGTCCGGCGCCGGTGACCAGCGCGGTTTGTCCAGTGAGATCGAAGTCGGTATCGCTCATGGTCATCCCCGTTCAGTGAAGCGGTGTATTCCAGGATGCGAACATACCACAGCCACAGCGCCGCTGGCAAGATGTGGCGCCAAGGGCAGAGAACAGACGATACCTCAAGTAAGCGCGACAGGATCGGCTCGAACCGCCGATTCGGCTGACGCGCTGTCTACCAGGCGGTATAGCCGCCGTCGACGACGAGGTTTGTACCGGTCGTAAAACTGGCGCCGGGCGAGGCCAAATAAAGTATGGCTTGCGCGATATTTTCCGGCTCACCCAGGCGGCTCTGCGGCGTCATCGCCATCCAAATGGGGAATCTCTCCGGGTCTTTAATTGCCGGCTTCGTCATTTTGGTGTTGATGTAGCCGGGCGAGACGCAATTGACCCGCAAGCCGCGATCAGCCCATTCACCGGCCAATGATTTTGTCAGCATGATGACGCCTGCTTTCGCGACGTTGTAGTGGACCTGCGGGTGCGGTGTGAGTGAAACAATGCCGCACATAGATGCCACATTAACAATGGCGCCTCTGCCCTGTGCCAGCATCTGACGCCCGATGGCGCGGCAGCACCAGAACACACCATTGAGATTGACCGCCATCATATTGAGCCAATCTTCATCATTGCATTCTTCCGCTTTAACCGGCTGCCCGATACCGGCATTGCAAACCAAAATGTCTATATTGGAGAATGCTTCCAATGCAATCGCCGCCATCCGATCGACATGCTCCGAGTTACGGACATCGACTTCGATGAACATGGACTTGCGCCCCATCCCCTTGATCTCGGACGCGGCTGTCACCCCGCTCTCCACATCTAATTCGGCGATAATGACATCGGCGCCCGCCGTAGCAAATCGGCGCGCGGTGGCCAAGCCGATGCCGCGCCCCGCGCCGGTGATAAGAGCCGTTTGTCCGGTGAGGTCAAAGTCGGTATCGCTCATGGACATCTTCGTTCAGTGAGTAGACCAAATCAATGTCAGCGACAATACCACAGCGTTATCGCCGTTGACAAGATTATTGGCATCGACCGGAATGACAAGCCTTTGATTTGGAGGAAGTCCAATGCGTGCTAGCCGCCGATGTGATACATCTCGACTTTTTTGCGGCGGTCGCGCACTTCTTCCGTGAGCGAGCTGCGGATCTCGGAGTAGCGGTCAATGCGTTCGCCCCAGGTCGCGCGGATGATCGCTTCCAACTCATCGTCCGTAGCGCCCGCTCTTAATGGATCGCGCAGGCTGGCGCCTTCAATGGCGAAGAGGCAAGTGAAGATCTGCCCCTCCGGCGACAAGCGCATCCGGGTGCAGGAGCCACAGAATGGCTGGGTCACCGAGCTGATCAAGCCAATCTCGCCCTCGCCGTCAAGATAGCGATAGCGCCGCGCCACCTCGCCGAAATAATTGCCGGCGACCGGCTCCAGCGGCAATTCCGCGTCCACCGTCTCCACGATTTCGGCCGCGGAGACGACTTGCTCCATCCGCCAGCCATTCATATTGCCGACATCCATATATTCGATGAAGCGCAGGATATGCCCGCGCGCCTTGAAGAAGCGCGCCAGATCGACCAGCCTGTGGTCATTGACGCCGCGCTGCACGACGGCATTAATCTTCAAGGGCGTAAATCCGGCAGTTTCGGCCGCGTAGATCCCCGCCAGCACCTTGTCCACGCCTGAGCGCCCGCCGTTCATCTGGCGGAAGATCTCGTCATCGAGCGTATCGAGGCTGATCGTCAGACGCCTTAATCCGGCTGCCTTCAAGGCGTCAATCTTCTGCGGGAGCAGAAAAGCGTTGGTGGTCATCGCCAGATCGTCCACGCCCTCCAGCGCATTGAGCATCGCCACCAGCTTCTCGATGTCCTGGCGCAGCAGCGGCTCCCCGCCCGTCAAGCGAATCTTCAGCGCTCCCAGGCGCACGATGATCCGCGTCAGCCGCGTGATCTCTTCAAAGGTCAGCAGATGCGGCTTGGGCAAAAACTGATAGCGCTCATTAAAGATCTCCGCCGGCATGCAATAGGGGCAGCGGAAATTGCAGCGGTCGGTCACTGAAATCCGCAGATCGCGCAGTGGCCGCTCGTATTGGTCGTGAAGGTTCATCGTCCCGCTTCTCGCGCTTCAAATGGCGCGTCAGTGTAACGCGGCGCGGCGCGATTATCAAGCCCGCCGGTCCGGGACGGCGCCCGCGTCAATGCCATCCTCGCGCATAGCAAGTATACCGCATCTCTCTTAGAATGAAGTTTGCGCGCCCGGTGCGGCATGGGCTCTGCCGCTATGCCTCGCATCTAATCCACTATACGAAACAGGAATCAAGATGGCTGAAATAAAGTGCAACGAATGCCGCCAGAGCGCGGGACCGCTCGATTGGCGCTGCCAGAGTTGCGGCGGCTCGCTGGACTTGGTCGGCCTGCCCGCCTTCGATCCGTCATCCATTCATTCTGACGACTTCTCGCTTTGGCGTTATCGCGCCATGCTGCCAGTGGAGCGGCGCTTCAGCTTGGGCGAAGGCTTGACGCCGCTTGTCCCCGTTGAACTGGACGGGGCGGATTTTCAAGCCAAGCTGGAATTCCTGAACCCCACTGGTTCCTTCAAAGACCGCGGCACATCGACGGTGCTCAACCACTTGGCCGCCCACGGCGTCAAAGACGTGATCGACAACTCCTCTGGCAACGCGGGCGCGTCGCTGGCCGCCTTCGCCGGCATCGCGGGCATGTCCGCGAAAGTCTTCGTGCCGGCGGCCACCGCCGTCGAAAGCAAGAAGCGGCTGATACGTTCATTCGGCGGCGAAATCATGGAGTCGCATGATTATCTGGCCGATGTCTATGCGGCGGCCGAAGAGACCACCTACGCCAGCCATGCCTGGAACCCGTACTTCGTCCTGGGCCAGCAAACAGCGGCTTGGGAGACCTGGGAACAGCTTGGGCTGCGCGCGCCTGACGCAGTGGCGACGCCGGTAGGCCATGGCGGGCTATTCCTCGGTTTCTACCGCGGCTTCCAGGCGCTTTATGATGCCGGCTTGATCGAGAAGCTACCCCGCATGATCGCTGTGCAATCGGCAGGCGTCGACCCGGTCGTGCGCGGCTGGGAAGCGGCGCTGCGGATTCCGCCTCGAATGAAGCCCGGTCCCAGCATCGCCGATGGCATTCTGGTCGACGCGCCGGTGCGGGGGGCGCAAATCCTGCGCGCGCTCTATGACAGCGAGGGATTCGCGCTGCGGATGGACAATGCCGCCATTGAATCGGCGCGGCAAAGCATGCATACAAGAGGCTTCATGATTGAAGCGACCAGCGCCGTGACGGCCGCTGCCTTACCGCAGATTCGCGAGCGGATCGGCGCTGAAGCGGAGCTGGTCATCGCCTTCACCGGCAGCGGTCTCAAGAACCTGGGCGCCGCGCCCGCGCCCCTTTAGCGAGGCCTTATCCCGCTCTGGCATTCTGTCGTATAATGGCTTGGCACAAGGCACCGAGGATTACACCGCATGTCGATGGATCTGCTCCGCCAGACACTCGAGGCGCAGCGACTGGCGCAGGCCGATCTGCTGCGGCGGCGCGGCGTGGTCGGTGTGGCCGTCGGTTTCCGCAACTACAAAGAGGAAGTCACCGATCAAATCGCGCTGGCGGTACTGGTTCAGCAAAAGAAGCCGATTGAGGCGCTTAGCGCGGACGATCTGGTGCCTGCCGATGTCAACGGAGCGAGAACGGATGTCATCGAGGTAGGACGGCTGGAAGCGCTGATAAACCCGCGCGACCGCTACCGCCCCAATATCCCGGCCGGCGTCAGCATTGGGCATTACAAGGTCACGGCCGGCACGCTCGGCGCGATCGTCTTTGACAAGCACACTGGCGAGCCGCTTATCCTGTCCAATAATCATGTGCTGGCCAACAGCAATGAGGCCGAAGTCGGCGATGCCATCTTGCAGCCGGGACCGACCGATCACGGCGTGCGACCCGACGATGTCGTCGCCAAGCTGCATCGCTTTGAAATGCTGCGCTTCTATAACGAGTCCGGCGCGGGACCGTCGCCGCCGACGACCAGCCCGCCACTGTTCCCGGCCGGTGGCTGCGATATTGTCGAGCTCTGGGCCACCGTCGGCAATCTGTTTGGCCGGATCAGCGGCTCGTCAAAGCGCTTGACCAGCGTGCTCCGGGCGACGCCGCATGCGGAAGCGACGCCGATATACGCCAATCGAGTCGACGCGGCGCTGGCCCGCCCGAACAATCCGATGCTGTTCCAGCAAGCAATCGCCGAGATCGGCCGTCCAACAGGCGCCAAGCTCGCCCAGCTCGGCATGGAAGTCCGTAAGCAGGGGCGCACCACCGGTTACACGGAAGGCGCCGTGACCTTAATGAATGCGACGGTGGATGTGTCCTATGGCGAGGATTTGCAGGCGCGCTTCGTTGGGCAGGTCATCACCACGCCCATGAGCCAAGGCGGGGACTCGGGCGCGCTGATCATCGAGCGAGGCAGCCTCAACGCGGTAGGCTTGCTATTCGCCGGTTCGCGCCGGGCGACGATCTTCACGCCGATGCAGACGGTTCTCAATGTGATGGAAATCAATCTCTGATCGCATTGCCTAGACGGCGCTCAACTCGTCAATCGTCCGGTATGCCAAATTCGGCAAGACCGAACGAGGACGATGCGGCTCGGCAAGCGCCAATTGGGTCATCATCAGCGTAATCAAATCTTCCGCCGCATGAACTCTCATCGGAATACCGCTCTCGCGTTTCGCCGGTCTTGGTCTAAGGGGTCGGCAACCAGACGCGCAAGCGATTATCGTCGGCGCCGGCCGCCAGCGCCAGGTTCCCGTCCAGCAGCTCGACCGGGGCGAAGTTGCTGACGATTTCGCCGCCGGCATCCAAGCGCCAGACCTCGCTCGCGCCTGATTCGTTTCGCTGAATCGCCACAATGGCGCGCCGCCCCAAGTCCATCGCCAGGACTTCCGGTTGGCCGTCCCCGTTGAAGTCGCCAGCCGCCGTCTGGTCCAGATTGCGCGAACCAAGCACGTGGGTGGTCACGCCGGGGAGAGACGCCGCCAGCTCCAGCGCGCCATCGCCCAAGCGGAAGAATTCCATTTCGGGTTCCTGATGTGGATTCCGAACCGCGACGATTTCGATTATGCCGTCGGGACCAAAGCGTCCAGCCGTCAGTTGATGCCGCCAGCGATTGCCGCGCCCGATCGCTGGTCCGTCCAGTTCTTGTCGAATCCCGGCGCCATCCCAGACATAGGCGCGGATTCGCGCGCCCAGCGAGCCATCCGAGACGGTCGTCACCAGATCTTCGACGCCATCGCCATCGATATCAGCCCAGAAAGGCGCAATGCCCTCATAGACGTCTTCGCCTGGCAGATCAATCCGCGCCAGTATTCGTATTTGCCCCTCGCGCGCTTCCAGCGCCAGCAGTGTCGAAGCCGCGAGCTGACCGTCCGTAATGCCGCGCCGATAGCGCTGAATGGCGGCGTTGGCGTAAAGGGCGACTTGGCCCCGGCGGTTCATCACCAAGCGGGCGTTCAATGGCGCATTGACGGGGACGCTGGCGACGACCCCGTCCTCCCGTCCCAGAACGAGATCACCGGCGCGATTGATGTAGAGCGCTTCAAAATCGTTGACCGGGATCGGATGCGAAAGCGGCGAAACGCTGGCGTCGCTGCGCATGACGTAGGCGCCTTCGATCATGGACACGCCCACGATTGGCGGCTGCGCGCCATCGAACCAGCCCGTTTCATAGGCGAGCGTCCGCGCGTCGCCTTCGAGCGTCACCTCAAGGACCTGCAGCTGGCCGCCTTCCAGCACGACATGCCAGATCGCCGTCTCCATCGCGTAGCCGACCGCCCAAACGGGCCGTCCACCCAGTGGCGCGTCAACGGCGATGACAGCGGGAAAGGACCCGGCGCCGCGCAGGAAGCGATTCCCGGCCGGATTGTGAAAGGTGTAAAAATAACGATCGAGCAAGGCTTCTTCCCTCTGCGCGCGTCCGGCTAATTGAGAACAAGAACAGAGTCAAAACGTTATGCTGTTAGGAAACACAAGATCACACAGAAAAAAAGGACGCCCTCAAATGAGAACGTCCCTGTATCTATGAACGGTTGTGGATATCGCGTTAGTTGCCCCGGTCGGTTAGCTCAATCGAAGCTTCCGGCGCTTCAAAGTCGTCGCCCAGTTTCGCGAAATCATCGACGCTGAAGATGAAGGGCGCGTCCGCTGGCAAGAGCGCGAAGGAGACGTTATCCGACAAGTTGGCGACATAGAGATACTGGATCAGATTTGGATTGGCCGCGATCTGGTCGCTGATGACGCGCAAGGCTTCCGCTTCCGCTTGCGCTTCGATCAAGCGAGCGTTTGCGCGACCGCGCGCTTCTTGCTCAGCAGCGTCAGCCCGACCGCTGGCTTCTGTTTGCACCCGCTCGGCTTCGGTGCGAGCGCGCTGCAATTTCTGGTCTTCGATCTGCTTCTCTTCGATGGAGTTGGCGAATGCATCAGTAAAATCGATTTGGCGCACGAGCAGCGAAGTCAGTGTCAAGCCCTCATTCTGCATTTTCTCACCAACGGCATTGAAGATTGCCTGACCCATCTCTTCGCGTCCCTCGCCGTAGATAGTCTCCGCTTCGAACTTGGAGACAACATCACGGGTTTCGGCTCGTACGGTCGGTCGGATGAAATCGGACTCGTAACGATTCTGCCAGTTGAGGTGAATCTGATTGACATCCTGCCTAGCAATGCGATAGAGAACGGTGATATCCAGCTTCACTTCCTGCCCATCGTTCGTCAGCGCTTCCACGGCGTCGTTGCCTTGCAAACGACCTTCACTGCTGATGCCCGACATGGTGTATTCGCGCTGGTCGGTCGGATAGATGATGTATTCCTGCAAGCCCGGGATGATGATCGAGGTGCCAGGCGCCCGCGCCGGATCCTCCAGCTCACCAGTCAAAACATTGACGATGACGGCCGCCCTCGCCGGCTGTACGATCAATATGCCGGAACTGACGATGAAAAGCACAACGCCGCCAGCAAAACCGAACAGCGCCAGCAGCACGCCGCCCCGCGCCGAGCGACCCTGCGATGCCAGGGTGAAGGCGAAGGCAACGCCTAAAATGCCTACCCCGAACGCGAGCACCGCGACGATTCCCAATAGTCCACCAAAATTCATGTCCGCTCCTTCATAGCAGTCAGGTCTGCTAGCTAAGTTACTCCTGCTGATTATATCATACCTTGTTCGCCTGCCGGATTCCCCAATATGTGGGGGTATGGCAGACGACTATGGATACGCAAAAGCAGTCCCGCGGTTGCGTCAGGCGCCGATCCAGCCGGGTCCGCGGACGACTCGGCCGGGCATGTTTCCGGTATGCGCGCCATCACGCAGCGCCAGCGTCCCGTTGACGAAGACGTGGATCATGCCTTCGCTATACTGATGGGGATCGCCAGGCACAGAATGGTCTTGCACTTTGGCTGGATCAAAGACGGCGATATCGGCGAAGAAGCCGGGCTTGAGATAACCGCGCTCTCTTAGCTTGAGATTGTCGGCGGCGAATCCGGACAGGCGGCGAACGGCGTCTTCGAGGCTCAGCAAGCCTTCATCGCGCACGTATTTGCCGATGACGCGGGCGAAGCTGCCATAAGCGCGCGGATGCGGATGATAGCTGAGGAAGGCGCCTTCGGTCGCGATCGAGCCGGCATCGGAGCAGAAGCTGACCCAAGGCAGCCGCATTTGCACCCGCAGATTGTCCTCCGACATGCTGAAATAGAGCGAGAAGATGCGGCTGTTGTCTTCTATCAGCAGGTCAATGGCGGTATCCGCGCCCGAAGTGCCGCGCTCCTCCATCACTTCGCGCAGCCATTTGCCCTGATATTTGCGCAGTTCCTTCTTCGCGAAGCCA
Source organism: Chloroflexota bacterium (assembly GCA_026707225.1). Taxonomy (GTDB): domain Bacteria; phylum Chloroflexota; class Anaerolineae; order Aggregatilineales; family Phototrophicaceae; genus UBA6055. Next base: position 94,615 of record JAPOXG010000084.1, on the reverse strand, counting down.
GCCAGCATGATGCCGTCGGGTCCGTTCTCCTCGAACATGTTCTCCCACTGATGCGAGGGCAGCGCCATTTCCCGCTTAATGCGCTCGCGCAGGTCGGGGTCTTTGAGGCGCGCGATCATGGCGTCAAAGCCGCCGTCATGCGCCCAGGCGGGAATGCAGGAGGCCAAGCCGGTGCCGCTGTAGGGATAGGTGTACATATCGGCGGTCAAAGGCAAGCCCTCTGCGCGGACCGCCTCGACGCGGGCGATGACCTCGTCCATCTTGTGCCAGTTGGCTGCCCCAGCCGCCTTCAGATGATAGATCTCGCCAGTCACGCCGGTGGCCCGCATGATGCGAATCAGCTCGTCCAGCGCTTCATGGAATTGCGCGCCTTCGCTGCGCAAGTGGGTGATGTACATGCCATTGCGCTCAGCAACCACGTGGCAAAGCTCGGTCAGTTCCTCGGTGCTCTGATAAGTCGCCGGCGGGTAAATCAGGGCGGCCGACATGCCCATGGCGCCTTCGCCCATCGCTTCATGCAGCAGGCGCTTCATCTCGGACATTTCGCCTGCGGTCACCGGGCGGTCATCGTAGCCGGCGGCGTGAACGCGCAAGGTGGCCGAGCCGACGAAAGAAGCGACATTGGTCGCCACGCCTTTGCGCTCGAGGAATTCGAGATATTCGCCCAGGGTGGTCCACTCGATGTCGTATTGGATATCGGCGGTTGACAGAATCGTATCGCGATTGCGCTTCATCTTGTCGTTGAGCGGGCCCATCGATGTGCCCTCGCCCATGACTTCAAGCGTGACGCCCTGCTTGATGTCGCTCATGCTGCGCCCGTCTTCGATCAGCGATTCGGTCGCCCAGCTGAGCATGTTGATGAAGCCGGGCGCGACAGCCAGTCCGTCGAGGTCGATGATGCGGGCGGCGGATTCGGTGGACAGGTCGCCGACCCCGGCGATGCGGTCGCCGCGGATGAGCAGGTCGGCGGTGATGGGTGCGCTGCCCGTGCCGTCGTAGAGGGCGCCGTTTCGGAGGAGGGTTGTGCTTTGGGTCATACAAGCATTCCTGACCTACGTTGGCAAATTATGACTGTAACACAGATCAGTCAAATTGATGGCGTAATGTAAACATTGACGACATTAACAGCCGCACATTATACTTCATTGCAACGTTACAAAAGAGAAATTATCCTGATGCCCAAGCTTACCCACTACTTCCTATCATTTTTCGTTTTATGCTTGTCCACCCTTCTTACGATGCCCGTCTATGCGGCGGATATTACCGTCGATTCCAGTTGCAGCCTGGCCGACGCGATAGCCGCCGCCAACAATGACGCGGCGACGGGCGGCTGTCCAGCCGGTAGCGGCGCGGATACAGTCACGGTGGCGGGAAACGTGACGCTGACTGCGCCTCTCCCTGTAATCGAGTCTGACATCACGATTGAGGGTAATGGCTACACCATAAGCGGGATTAAGCAGCATCAAATATTCTGGGTCGAAGAAAGTGGGGCGCTGACGGTTCAGAATGCGACGCTGGCTGATGGGCGTGGCACCGATGATGACGACCTGTTTGATGATGATCTGCTTATTGGCGGCGCGATTCTGAATTTCGGCAAACTTGAAGTTAGTGACAGCGTCTTCACGGGCAATTCAGCTGATTGGGGCGGCGCGATTCTGAATTTCGACGAGGCATATATCATCGGCAGTAGCTTAATTGGCAATTCCGCAAGACTCGGAGGGGCGATTTACAGCCAGATCGGATCAAGTACCTCCATCGTAGATAGCACGTTCTCCAATAATACTGCGGATTATGTGGGCGGAGGAGGTGGAGCATACAACCTTGGAGAGATAAGTATCAGCGGAACCGCATTCATAAGCAATTCAGCGTTTTTTGACGGTGGTGCGATTTACAATCTTAGTAAGGCAAGCATCAACAATTCCAGCTTTATGGGAAACTCTGCAGGCAAGGGCGGGTCAATTTACAGCCAAGGTGACGTAAGCATCAGCGATAGTTCCTTCACAAGCAATTCAGCGAGACACAGTGGCGGCGCGATATCGAGCAAAAATGGTGAAGCATACGTCAGCAGAAGTTTTTTCACCGGCAATTCAGCAATAGGACAGAGCGGCGGCGCAATATACAACCACTATGACTCGATCATCAGCATCACTGTCAGTGCCTTTACAGACAATTCATCAAAGTCGGGTGGCGCAATTGTCAACTTCGAGAAGGCAGATATTAGCGATAGCAACTTCACGAACAATATTGCAGTTAAGGGCGGTGCACTGGGCAACTGGGGCGAGGCAAGCATCAGCGATACAAACTTCATGAACAATTCGGCAGAAGAAGATGGAGGCGCGATATACGACGACGATGAAGCAAGTATCAGCAATGGCCTCTTCACAGGCAATTCAGCGGGAGATGAGGGCGGCGCGATTCGCATCACGCAAGATTCAGACGTCATTGTCAGTTTCAGTGTCTTTCGCGACAATACTGCCGAGGATGGCGGCGCGATTTACAGTTGGGGTAAATTGTCTGTTGGTCGCAGCACTTTCATCAACAATAGTGCAGTTGAAGAAGGTGGCGCGATTGCTAATCATGGTACCGCAAGCATCAACGACAGCATCCTCGCAGATAATCCAGGCGGCGACTGTCATTTAGGGCGGAACGGACAACTGCTTGAGAGCGGCAACAACCATATCTCGGACGGTTCTTGCGGGGCGACATGGAGTGGTACTATCTCGGACGGCTACTGTCCGCCGGGGCAAGAGCAGGGCGGCGTCTGCGAGATCGGCGCTCTCGAATTGGCAAGCGCGGACAGTTAACCCAAACTCTCCCGCAAAATCCGCCCCAGCTCCCGCCGCACCAGCCCGGGCCGCTCATCCCGCAGCAGCGGCAGGCGCGCGCGCGTCCGATGCAGTTGATTCAAGTCGATCTCTTGCGTGATCAGCGCCTCTTCGAAATAGAGACCCTGCGTCATGAACTCGCCATCGGGATCGACGACCGACGAGCCGCCCCAGAAATTCTTGCCGTCTTCGTAGCCGACGCGGTTGCAGTGCAGAATGTAAGAGGTGAACATGCTGCCGTATGCCTGGTTCACATGTTCGACCCAGCGCGTGCCCAGCATGCGGTCGCTCTCATTGAGCCCGCGCGAGGGGCTGGAACTGTTCAGAATCAAGATATCGGCGCCATCGAGCCAGAGCAGATAGGGTGGCGAGACATGCCAGAAGTCTTCGCAGATGAGCATGCCAACGCGCCCGAAGCGGGTGTCGAAGGCGCGCACGCTGTTGCCTTGGGCGAAGTAGCGCGATTCGTCGAACATGGCGTAGGTGGGCAGGTAGAGCTTGTGATGCAGATGCAAGAGTTCGCCACCGGAGAGGTAGGCGTCGGCGATGTAGAAGCGATTGCGGCTGTCTTCATGTACAAAGCCGACCACGATATCAAGACCTAGATCGCCGCTGGCATCCAGCAGTTGGGCGAAGACCGGGTCGCCGCCGTCCGCCCGCAGCGCCACCTCGGGCACGAGGTCCTGCACTTGATAGCCGGTCATCGACAGCTCGGGGAAGACCAGCAGGTCGACGCCCCGCTCTTGCGCTTGAGCCGCGACATCCAGGTGGACGCGGAGGTTCTGCGATACGTCTCCCAACTTGGGGTAAATCTGCGCCAGGCCGATCTTGATGCGCATGGTCCCTGCTCCTTCGCCGGCTGCCAGGCGCCATCATAGTCCAGCGCGCGCGCTGAGACAATTCTCGAGCTGCTGCTAAGGGGGTAGCGAAGCGGGTCAGTCGCCTTCTTCGGCTGGCGGCGCGCCCGGCGGCCGCTGCGTGAAACGGTAGCCGACGCCGCGCTCGGTCCGTATGTAATGGGGATGATGAGAGTCGCTCTCCAGCTTGCGCCGCAAGCGATGCATGTGGACGCGCAGTGTGTCTTCAAAGACATTTTCCGCCGTCCATGCGCGGCTTAGCAGCGTGCGATTCTGCACCACTCTCGGCGCGTTTCGCACCAGTACATGCAGCAAGATGGACTCCGTCGGCGTCAAGCCCACATTCTTGCCAGCAACCATGACCCGATTGTGGGCGAAATCAATGCTCAGATTCTCATCCACAAAGATGATCGGCTCGCTGTCGAAGTCGATGACGGGCACGCGCGTCAGCACCATTTCTGTACGCGTCTGCAATTCTCGCATCGTGAATGGCGCCACGACGAAGTCATCGGCGTAGGTCTTCAGTCCATCCACAATATCATCGCTTGGGTCGCTGGAAAGCAGGAAGAGCACCGGCAGATCCGCTCTGGCTTTCAGCCGATTGGCAATCTCGAATCCGCTCATGCTCGGGAGTTGCATGCCGATCAGGGCAATGCTCGGCAAGCCCTGCCGGCGCACATATTCGATCGCTGGCGGCGCGTCATGAACCGCTAGGGCTTCATACCTTGTGCTATCCAGGAAGTCGACGATGGACTGGCGCAAACACGGGTCATTTTCGATGATTAAGACGGTAAATCGTTTCATACGCTGCACAAGCCCTAGAGAGTGTCACCAGTAAGATAGAGTAATCATATTGCCATCATATACAATAATGATTCATTTAGTCAAACTGATTCATAACTGGTACCAAAACAAATATCATAGATTTGTGGAATTCGCTTTGCCCCGCCCCATGCATAACTGGAGAAGTTTAGCATATTCTTCGCCCGTCGCGGGCAGCGCCAACCTTCGTCTAAAGTCGGTTAAAGATCGAAGCCCGCTGGCTGAAAACGGATGCTGCGCAAGTAGTCAATGTGGCGCCGCATCCAATCACGGAGTTCCGGCGTTTTGAAGCGGATGTCGTCTAGTGGCGCGCTATCCAGAGGGACAAACTCGGGGATAAACTCGCCGCGCGCTGGATCGTTGAATTCGGGACCATAGCGCTTGCTGAGGTCGAAATCATGCAGGAGGCAAACGAAGAAATGTTCTTCCAGTTGTTTGCCGGCCTTCTCGTGCTCCAGCACAAAAGCGGTGGCGAGCACGGTCGCGGCGGCGCCCAACTCTTCATAAAGCTCGCGTTCCAAAGCCGCGATCAGATCGAAATCCGTCCATTCGACGCCTCCGCCGGGGGCCACCCAATACGGCGCTGACCTATCCGGTTTGACGCGCTTGATCAATAAGATTGACCCCTCGCCCGTCAACAAGATAGCGCGCACTCGCTGATTGATTACGCTTGTCCGTCTTGTGTCCGCTAACATCGCTCAACACCACTGGCGCTTCCAAGACAAGAAACCGCTCGAAGCAATTTCTACGCTATGCGAGACAAGCTACGTTCTGCAGTGCCGACGCTTAAGCTTCGACGGCAGTTCGACCGCGACTATCTCCGTTTGAGATTGCGAACCGGCTTCCGCTCAAACACCGAGACTTAACGTCGTCTCGTGAAGCTATTCAGTTTTCAAAAGGCTTTGGATGTTAACATAAGTGGTCAATATATTCAACCAGTATAGATGAGGCCATCTTGTAGCCGATGGTTTGTGTTGATTTGGCGCCCAGCCAGACGGTGACGGGACCGTCAAAGGGATCGCGCTCAACCACTTCCAGCGTCGCGCCCATCACCAGTCCGCGTTCCTGGGTATTCTGCAGCATGGCCGGGTCATCCATGATGAAGCGGCGGATGCGCGCCGGCGTATGCAATTTTAGCGCGGTCAAGGGCTGCAGATTCCGCTCCTGCATAATGCCGTCCAGGTTGGGAATGGGATCGCCGTGCGGGTCGTAGCTTGGCTCGCCCAGTTTGCGGGCGATCGCTTCGACGAATCGATCCGATACCGTGTGCTCCAGCGCTTCCGCTTCGTCATGGATCTCATGCAATAGATAGCCCAAATCTCGAACCAGATAGGTCTCAATCAAACGATGACGGCGCAGCATCTGAAGCGCCACGCGCTCGCCCTTTTCGGTGAGCCGCACACCCCGATACTTGAGATAATCCACCGTGCCTTCTTCCATCAGACGCTGCGCCATATCGGTCACAGCGGGAGCCGAAACATTCAGCGCGTCCGCCAGCGCATTGGTGGAGACGCGATCGCGCTCTCCCTGCAAGTTGTATACCGCCTTCAGGAAGTCCTCAACCGATTGCGACGATCCCGAAGCGTCTTTCCGACCGTTCATTTGCCAGCCTCAGCGAGGTATTGCCGCGGCGACCAAGCCAGATCCGCGCCCGCCGATCCGATAGACGCGGAATGCGACTTGGGGCGAGCCAAGCTAATCATAACACAGAACGCTTCCCGCCCGATTCGCGCCCGCGCCAACGCGCTTCTTATGAAGCTGCGCTAAACTAGATTTGAGGCGCCCCGACAGCGCCTCGGACCATCGCTCTGCGCGAGCCGGCGCTGGAATTGACCGGCGCCCCTCTAGGACTTAGAATAAGCGCATTGAGCGCAGTTGTTGTCAAAACGGAACCGTGCCATGAGCAGAGACTATTATGCCGTGCTCGGCGTCTCGCGCGATGCGGGCGACGACGAAATCAAAAAAGCGTTTCGCCAAAAGGCGAAGCAGTATCACCCCGACGCCAATCCGGACGACGCCAAGGCCGAAGCCCGCTTCAAGGAAGTGAACGAGGCTTATGAAGTTCTGAGCGATGACGAGAAGCGTTCCGCCTACGATCGCTTCGGACCAAACTGGCAGCAATACCAGAACTTCAATGGCGAGAATCCTTTCGCCAGCAGGGGCGAGGCGCCCTTCAGCGACATGTCCGACATCTTCGAGACCATCTTCTCCGGCGCGGGCGGGCAGCGGCGGGGCCATGGCGGATTCCATCGCCGGGCAGACTTTCCCCGCGCCGGGCAAAACATCGAGCAGGATGTACACATCTGCTTGCGTGAAGCCTACGAGGGCGCGCAGCGTATCGTCAGCAAAGACGGACGAGACATCACTGTACGCATCCCGCGGGGCGCCGCCAGCGGCACCAAAGTCCGGCTGGCGGGTGAAGGCCATCCCGGCTACAACGGCGGCTCCAGCGGCCACCTATACCTCGTCGTTCAAGTCGCGGAGGATCCACAGTTTGAGCGGAAGGGCGACGATCTCCTCGTCGATGTCAAGGTCGACGCCATGACCGCCATGCTGGGAGGCGATGCCGAAGTGCCCACCCTGGCGCGCCCAGTGCGCACGAAAATCCGCGCCGGCACACAATCGGGACAAAAGCTGCGCCTGGCTGGCAAAGGCATGCCCAAGCTGCGCAACGAGAACGAACACGGTGACTTGTATGCTCGCGTCGTGATCACCGTGCCCAAGCAGCTCGACGCGGATCAGCGCGAACGGGCCGAAGCGCTGCGCCAGAGCCTGCGCTAGATCCGCGGCTAACGAGGAATCGCGTGGCGCCGATGCGAAGATGCCGATTCATGCGCATGGGAAAGTTGACGAATTCCGTCCTGGCGATATGCTGCCTCGGCGCATTGCTGCTATCAGCTTGCAGCGCGGTGACGAATACGGGCGGCCGCGCCTCCTCTCAACAGACGGAGAGAGCGGCCGCGCCAACGCCGACCGTCCTGTCCGCCGATGTCGTCAGCGCCGCCGACGCCGAGTATCTGCTGCTCACCAATATTTATGCCCGGTCGAGCCCGTCAGTTGTCAATATCGAGGTCACAAGTGGCGAAGAGACGCGCCGCGGGTCGGGATTCGTCTACGATCGCCGGGGCCATCTCATCACCAACGCGCATCTGGTGAACGATGCCGACGCCATCATGGTGACGCTGAGAAATACTATTGTCTTGGATGCGGACCTGCTGGGCTTGGACAGCTTCAGCGATCTGGCGGTTCTCAAAATCAGCGCGCCGGAAGAGCGCCTGTCGCCGCTGCGAATCGGCGAATCGGCGACGGTCAAAGTGGGACAGCGCGCCGTTTCCATCGGCAACTCCTTCGGATTGAAGGCGTCGATGACGACCGGCATCGTCAGCGGGCTGGGCCGAACGCTGCCCTCAGCGCAACTCATTGACGCCGGTGCGGCGGCTGGTTTTGATAATCCCTCGATCATTCAGATTGACGCCGCCATCCATCCGGGCAATTCGGGCGGTCCCCTGCTCGATTCGACAGGACTGGTGATCGGCATTACCACCGCCATGCAGTCCGAAAGCCGTCAATTTCAAGGGATCGGATTCGCCGTACCGGCTGATACGATGCGCCGCGTCATACCCGATCTGATCGCAGAGGGGCGGGTTGAGTACGCCTGGCTGGGCATCTCGGTCATGCCGGAGAACGGAGGCTACGGCGTCGGCGGCTTGAGCGAGGCGCTGGACCTGCCGGTTGAACGGGGCGTTTTGCTGCGCGGGGTGAGCGAAGGCTCGCCCGCTGAATTGGCCGGGCTGCGCGGCGGCGATGCAAGGGTGGAAGTGCGGGGGAAACCAGTCTGCGCCGGCGGCGATCTGATCGTCGCGATCAACGATTTCTATATCGAGGATCTGGACGCGCTCATAACTTATCTGGTGCAAAACTCTCGGCCCGGCGACGAGGTGGAACTGGTCATCATTCGGGACCGTCAGGCCATGGAAGTGACCCTCAAGCTGCAGAGCCGGCCCGAGAGAGATCGTCCTACGATTGATTGCAATACAGCGCAATAGGCAAGGAATCTGTGAAAAAACCAGAACTCAATTCCGACCTGGTCCGGATGCGACCGCTCGATACCGTGGATATCCCCGCTATTCAGCGTCTGGCCGCGGCCGAAGAAATCGCGAAAAACACCTTTGTGCCGCATCCCTATCCACCCGATGGCGCCGAAAATTTCGTTGAGCAGGCTCGTGAGGGCTGGCGGCAGGACGAAGCCTACGTATTCGCCATCATTGAAAAAGCGAGCGACAAATTTGCCGGCTGCATGGGCCTTCACCCCGTGCCTGCGCACCATCGCGCCGAAGTCGGCTATTGGATCGGCTTGCCCTTTTGGCGGCGTGGCTTAGCGACTGCGGCGCTGCGGCTGATCATTCACTTCGGCTTTGAAACGCTGCGGCTCAATCGCATCGCCGCCGGCCATTTTCCGCAGAACCCGGCATCGGGGCGGGTGATGCAAAAGGCGAACATGCGATATGAGGGTACCCTGCGCGGCGCGCTCTTGCATCGCGATGAATACAAAGACGAAGCGCGCTACGCCATTCTTCGGGAAGACTTTGACGCCACCTTGAAAACGGCCGCGGGAAAAAAGAAAGAGACCGCAGAGGGTTAGTCTGCGGTCCCTCGACTGTCATGTTCACAGTCTAGCGGTTTCGGGTTCACCCCCTAACGGAGAAACCCTTAGAGGAGTGAATCAGTTAGAGGGTAGCCCCCTTAGAACCTGACATTTCTGATCACCTCCTTTACTCGGCCAACGATGCGAAGAGCATAACACAGGCCCGTCTCCTGCGCAAGCCGGCGATTGGGACGTACGGGGTAAATTTCAAGGACTCATCATTCTTGGCGAGCGGGTCAAAGTGCTTTCACCGCCGAGGAAAAGAGGCAACACCGAGACCACAGTGTATTGTTTGCTTGACGCCCTTTTCAGGCAGTTGGCGGTTGCCATTCTTACGCAGCCTGTGTTTCCCTTCTCACGTAGGGGCTATGTTATAATCCAGCCTCATTCAGACGGGAGCCGGCCATACCGTGACACGCCATTTCCATCCAGCCCATCGCCGGCAGGCGATTCAATGGGCGCAGAATCTGATCGCGCATCAGTTTTACGTTTTGGACACCGAAACAACCGGACTGGGTCCGGCGGACGAGATCGCGCAGATCGCCATCCTCGATAGCGCTGGCGCCGCTGTGATGCACCAGTTAATCAAGCCGACGATTCCGATCCCAGCCGTGGCCTCGGCTGTGCACGGCATCCGCGACGGCGATGTGGCCGGCGCGCCCAGCTTCAAAGACATCTATATCCGGCTGTCCGCGCTTTTGGCCGGGCAGGTGGTCATCGCCTACAACATGGATTTCGACTGGCGGCTGCTGCAACAGACCTCGTCCCGCTACCGGCTGCCCGCGATGCGGACCGGCAAACGAGGCTGCGCCATGAAACAGTATGCCCGTTTCAAGGGCGTCCGCCACAGCAACGGCCGCAACTATGTTTGGCACAAGCTGGGCGTTGCGGTCGCGCAAGAAGGGCTGCAAGCAGCCAAGGCGCATGACGCGCTGGACGATGCCCGCATGACCCTCGCCCTCATCCGCCAAATGGCGGCAAGCGGCTAGCGCTCAAGCGAAGAATACCCAGCTGTATCCCCTGCTAGGCGCAGCCTGAAGACAGGCAAATAAGCGGCAGAACCATTTGTGCGATATGGTGATTCGTACTTTAATGAGGTTGGTCAAGAGCGGGCTGCAATCGTTCAGTTGTTCCGCGCCATGTGGCGGATTCAGCAGCGATACAGGGCGAGCGGACTAGACCAAGCAACTGCATACGGACCGCCGAGAACGCCACCGCCGCGCCTGAAATTGCCTCGATAGAGGATGGGATTGAGTCGTGAAAACACTGAGCTTCATATCCATAAGAGACCTTTGCATCGCTGCGCTGCTCATGCTGCTGATGCCGGTGGGGCATACGCTTGCTGCTGATATCAATGTAGACGCCGATTGCAGCTTGCGGAACGCGCTTCTGAGCGCAAATGAAGAGACCATGGTTGAACCGCTGGCGGATTGCGAAGCCGGCGACAATGAAGGCGGCGGCACGCAAGTTGATGACGACGGCAATAAGATTCCGGCCGGTCTGGATACGATCACGATACTAATCGAGGGCGCGACAGACGGCGTCATCACACTTGACGGGACGCTGACCGTCGCTTCAAACATCGTGATTGAAGGCGGCGGTTTCGTCATTCAAGGCGCGGGCAACCAGATCTTCAATGTGACGACCGGATCATTGACGGTCCACAATCTGACGATGACCGGCGGCTGGTCGGATGAGAACGGCGGGGCGATCGCCGTTCGCAACGCGGCCGTCAAACTCGTCAACAGCGTTGTCAGCGGCAGTGGCGCCAAAGCTCTGGGCGGCGGCGTTTACGCCATCGATAGCGATTTGTCGCTGGTCGGCAGCGCCGTAACCGGCAACGCGACCGGCGTTCTCACGAAGCCGGACATGGCAGCAGACACTGACGATAGCGGCGATTCTGAGAACAACGAAGCAACCGCGCAAACAGCGCAGACCGATTCCGCTGAGCCGATCACCTGGGATACCTCTGGCGGCGGCATCTATTTCAAGGGCGAAGGCAAAAGCCTCGTCATTGAAAGGAGCGGACTCGACAGCAACCGATCGCGCAATCTCGGCGGCGGGCTGTTAATTGCCGCGGGCAAGGCAACCATAAACAACACGACTATTAGTGGCAACAGCGCTGGCGAAGGCGGCGCGCTGTACAACGCCGGCGACAGCAGGCTCAAGCATGTAACCGCCGTCTTCAACTCCGCCACTGAAACTGGCGGCATCGTCGATTCCGCCACCTTGCAACTCTATAACAGCATCCTCGCCGATAACGAAGGCGGGGACTGCGCGGGCACCCTGAATGGGCTAATCGGCAACTTGATCCGCGATCTCTCCTGCGGGCATGATGGGCTCAGCGCTGATCCCGCGCTGCTGCTGCTGGGCGGCGCGCCCGCCTATTACCTGCCGCAGCTGGGAAGCCCGGCGCTTGACGGGGCCTCCGCCGATCATTGCCTGCCCACCGACCAGCGTGGCATCATCCGAGCGCCAGAGGCTTGTGACATTGGCGCGGCCGAATATGAGCCAGGCGCCTTCACATTCCAGATCCAGAGCGCGCTGGCGACCTTGTCGCTACCCGGCGCTGGCGGCGCTGAGGGAGAATACGACGTAGCGCAGCCAACGCCGGAACCAGCGCAGCCGCCGACCACCGCTCCATCGATTTGCGCCAGCATGCCGGCGGGCATATCCCTGTTCGGCTACCTGAGCGGCACCGCCTGCAAAGTGCTGGACGCAAGCGGCGTGGGCAATCAGACCGTGCTTGACTACGGCTTCATCCATGCTGTCGATGTATTTGGCGACCTGTCTTCGCCGGTGACAGCCTGCTTCGGGCAACGCACGGGCATCATTATATTGCTGGACGCCGCCTATTCCCCGCGCACTATCGTTCCGCTGCGCGCGCGACTTGAATACGGCATGATCTGCGCCGATGTCGATCGAGCCGGCACTGTCGTATTGATGCCGGATGAATTTGTCAATTCGGGCCAGGCGCCGGCGCCGGCTTGGGATTTGAGCGGCTGCGCGGTGACGACCACCGCCATCCTGAATCTGCGCAGCGAATCGAACAGCGAGAGTTCGATCGTCGCCAACGTGCTCAACAATGTACAACTGAGCGCTGACATGAAAGAGAATAACTACTACCGCGTCAGCTACTATGAAAAGGTTGGCTGGCTCAGTTCAGACTATCTGACGAAGTCAGGAAACTGCTAAGGTCCCTGGCAATCTGTCCTTCGACTGCGCGGCCGTTGCAATTGGCATGAATCCCGCCGCCATCCAGAGACGCGCTGAGATCTTATCGTCGGGACGCCTGGCTCGGTGGTATTTTCAACGCGACTTTTTCCGCAATCGAACGAGAAATTCGAGGCAGCGCCATGCGTTTTGATGGCAAAGTCGCGCTGGTCACCGGCGGCTCGCGGGGAATCGGGCGCCATATCGCGCTGGCTTTCGCCGAGCGGGGCGCGGTGGTGGCGGTACACTACCATGCCAATCAAAAAGCGGCTCAGACAACCCTGGCGATGCTTGAGGGCGACGGCCATATCATAGTGCGAGCCGACATCGCCGACGCGGCTCAAGTCGGCGAAATGGTTGATCAAGTCATCGAACACATGGGTCGAATCGACATCCTGGTCAACAACGCCGGCATTTACGAAGAACGGCTGCTTTCCGATGCCAGCTACGAGGAATGGGGCGAGCATTTCGCGCGCACGCTGCAAGTCAATCTCGTCGGCGCGGCGAACGCCAGTTACCTCGCGGCACGGCACATGATCGCGGCGGGCGGCGGACGCATCATCAATATATCGTCGCGCGGGGCTTTTCGCGGCGAACCAACCGCGCCTGCCTATGGCGCCAGCAAAGCCGGCCTGAACAGCCTGGGGCAGTCATTGGCGAAGCTGCTGGCGCCCTGCAATATCTTTGTCGGCACAGTAGCGCCCGGCTTCGTCGAGACCGATATGGTCGCCGAGCATCTCGCCTCGCCCGACAGTGATGAGATTCGGACGCAGTCGCCTCTGGGCCGCGTGGCCAAGCCGGAAGAAGTCGCCTATGTGGCGCTGTTTCTCGCCTCCGAAGGCGCCGAATTCACCACCGGCGCCATCGTCGATGTCAACGGCGCTTCTTACCTGCGCAGTTGAGAAGCAGCCTCGTGCCAGACTATGAAGATCGAATCGCTTGAGTCCGCGCGCCTGCGCATCCGGCAATTCGCTGAGGACGACCTGGAACATTGCTGGCGTTTTCGGCGAGATGTCTTCGGGCTTGACGAAGGCCTCGCGCCGGCGCAGCGCTGGCTCCGCTGGACAGTCGACAGCTATCGCGAATTGGCTAATCTCGGTCAACCGCCCTACGCCGATTACGCCATCGTTCTGAAGGACGGCGGCGACTTTGTAGGTTCAGTGGGCATCGTGCCGACGCTCGTGCCCTGGGGCGCGCTCAAAGGCGATGCGCAAGACAGCTTGCTGAGCCCGGAGATCGGTCTCTTCTGGGGGATTCTGCCCGAATTCCGTCTGCGCGGATATGCCACGGAGGCGGCCCGCGCGCTGCTGGATTACCTGTTCTATGAGTTGAAAGCGAGACAAGTCGTAGCAACCACCGAGCGCGACAATGTCGCCTCCCGGCGCACGATGGAAAAGCTGGGGATGACGCTCCTCGAGAATCCGAACGCGGAGCCAAGCTGGCGCCAGGTCGTCGGATTCATGGCGAATCCGCAGGCGAACTGAAAAGACACGGTCCAGGGCAATGAACCAGTGTGAAGAATCGGCGCAAATATGTTAAAGTTACATAGAGTGAAAGAAGAGTTGGCTCTTCTTTACGCAGGCGCCTGCATCGCGCATTTGGCCAAGTCGGCAAAATACTTTAGTCAGCGCGTGTGAAGGCTCAACCTGGCATCGTTTACAGTTTCGTTCGGATAGCGCATTCGACCAATTTCGGTCACAATGCCTAATCTTAAGGAGAGAATCATGCAGCGAAAACGCTTTTTGATAGCTGTGCTACTTGTATTGCTTGCCGGCGTCGTTGGCGCGCAAGACGCCTATGAGTTGACGATCATGCACACCAACGATGTGCACGGTCATCATGAGCCGCAGCGCAACGGCGATGGCGGCGCCGCCCGACTGGCGACCGTCGTCCAGCAGATCCGCGCTGAAGGCGGCAACAGTTTGCTGCTTGATGCCGGCGACCGCTACACCGGCACGCTCTTCCACGTCCAGCATCGCGGGCAGGACAGCGTACAAATCATGAACGCCATCGGCTACGATGCTTTCGTGCTGGGCAATCATGAATTTAATGAAGGCAGCGAAAACCTGGCGGCATTCGTCCAAGGGCTGGACTCGCCGACTGTGAGCGCCAATATCGACTTCAGCGAAGACCCCTATCTGGCGGGTCTGGTCGCGCCGTCGGTCGTCGTGGATGTAGGTGGCGAGTCGATTGGCATCATCGGGCTGACCACACCTGAAACCGTGGTCTTGAACCTGCCCAGCAAAGATCTCGTCTTCCACGAGAACCTGGCTGAAATCACCCAAGAGCAGGTCGACAGCCTCAGCGCCCAGGGCATCGACAAAATCATCGTGCTTTCGCATCTCGGCTATGCGCCAGACCTCGAGGTGGCGCAGGCAGTCAGCGGCGTCGATATCGTAGTCGGCGGGCACACCAACACCTTCCTCAGCAACGACTACAGCGGCGCGCTCGGCGGATACCCCACCGTGCTCGAAAGCGCCAGTGGCGAGCCAGTGTTGGTCGTCCAGGCGGATACTAAGACCATCTATCTGGGACGGCTGGATGTCGAATTTGATGGCGCGGGCGTTTTGACCGACTGGGACGGCGATGCCATCTTGCTGAGCCGTTACATCGCGCCCGACCCAGAACTCAGCGAGATTATCGCTGACTTGGCCGCGCCCATCGCCGAGCTGACCTCGCAGCCAGTGGGCGAGACCAGCATGGCTTTGACCGGCGCCAGCCCGCGTCTCTGCCGCATCGAAGAGTGTCTTCTGGGCAACGTGATCACTGATGCCGTGCTGGAAGATACCGGCGTCGATATCGTCTTGCAGAATGGCGGCGGCATCCGCGCCGACATTGACGCAGGCCCCGTATCCCTCGGCGAGGTCTTGAACGTTCTGCCCTTCGGCAATTTGGTCAGCACCCTGGAATTGACCGGCGCTGACGTGATTGCCGCGCTGGAGAATGGCGTCAGCCGGGTGGAATTGGGCGCCGATGGCAACCCGGCGGTCGAGGGCGCTTCGGGGCGCTTCCCGCAAGTGGCGGGCATGCGCTATACCTTTGACGCCTCGCAGGAGCCCGGCAGCCGCATCATCAGTGCCGAGGTCATGCAGGATGGCGCCTACGTTTCGATCGATCCGGAAGCTGTCTACCGCGTGGCAACCAACGACTATATGCGCAGCGGCGGCGATGGTTACTCCATTCTGGAAACGAACGCCATGAATGCTTACGACGCGGGCCGACCGCTGGATCAGGTGGTGGCTGATTACATCGCCGCCAACAGCCCGCTCAGCGCCGCGCTCGAGGGCCGCATCACACACCAAGCCGGCGGATAGATTACGCCGTCCTTTCGCGCAGACGCGCAAGCTTGACAAGACCGCTGGCAGCCGCCGGCGGTTTTGCTATAGCCAGGAGCTGGGAGCGCAGGACCATCGTTAGTGGAGCCATGCCGTCGGCTCATCTATGATATAGTCGGTAACATCTGGCGCTTCTGCTTCGCGCGGAGTGGCAATGTCTTGGATTTTCTCGAAGGCAGGCTCTTCATCGTCTGTCATCGCCGAAGGCGCCGAGTTCGTCGAGATTCTTCATGAGACTGCGCGGAATCTCGCATCCTCAATAGTAGGCGCGCTCGCCTGACACACAAATTTGACCATGCGCGAGAACGACAGCTACTTCGACATCACTTTCATTTATCATCCATCCGACACCGACCATGTCGAACGAATCGCGGCCCAATTGCGCGCTACCGGCGCAAACGCAGACCTGAATGAAGGCGAATTTGGTCGGACCGCGGACGGCCTCAAAAGACTAAAAGCCAGCATTCTGCGCTCGTACACGGTTGCCTTTGTGATGTCGCCCGATTCAGCCGAGAGCCAGCTTTGCAACGAGCTGCTGCAGTACGCGGTCGGCAAGGGCAAACGACTGGCGACGCTGATCCTCAATGACGATATCGGCGTTGAGGTCCATCCGGCAATCGCCCAGAATCCTTACGTGTTTTTCCGCGAAGACGACGAACTGGCCGCCCGAGTCGAGGAGCTGCGCGCCTACCTGACAACCGATGACAGCCTCAAGCTGCACACCGAACTGCTGACGCTGGCGGAGACTTGGCGCGATCGCGGCCGCCCGCCCGACCTGCTCCTGCCGCCCGCTCGGCTGGAGGAGGCGCGCGAATGGCTGGCGACCGCCCCGGCGCGTCATCCAAAACCGTCGGCGCTGCAACTGGAGTACGTGCATAGCAGCCGCCGTCAGCCGCCCAGACGCGAGTGGGCCCGCCCCTGGCGCACAGCGCTGATCATTGTCATAGCGCTGGCATTGGGCGCTGTCCTGGTTTTATTCCTGCGCGCTGTCGCGGGCTGGCAGGAGGGACGAGAGGCCGGCGCCTCAACCTTGGCAGCGCGGACCCAAGTGGCTTTGACCGTTGCCGGCGCCACTGCCGCGGGAGACAGCGCGGTCGGCTTGATTGATCAAGTGGCCGCGACCGGCGCCATCGTGCGCGCAGCCGTCGCCCAAGACGCCACTGCCGAAGCCATAAAGGCGACTGCAGAAGCACAGGCCACCAACACGGCGCAGGCGCTGGCCGCCATCCGCTCCCGGCAATTGCGCGCCACCGAGGCCGCCGAGTTGGAACAGGACGAAGTCGCCAGCCGCTTGGTTCACGCGGGGGAAGACGCCCTCGAGCGGGGCAATATCGAACTGGCGCTGGCGCTGGCCTGGGAGGCGAAAGACCGGCTCGACAATCCCAGAGGCGCCCATCGCCTGCTGCGCCGAGCAGCCTCGGCCGTCCGCGCCCTGACCATTGAGGACGTGGCGCTGCTGGAGATTCATCCGGCGGGCCGAGTTTTCGCGCTGGCGCCGAACAGTCGCGACCAACTCCACATTTACGATGGCGAATCCTGGGCGCGCCAGCACCAATGGAGCGATCATGAAGGGAAGTTGACGGCTCTCGTCTACAGCCCCGCCGGGGAACACTTGATATCGGCCGCGGACGACGGGGAGATCGTCATACGCGACGGCTCGACCGGGGCAGTGGCGCAGCGCCTGAGCGGACAAGCCGGCGCCGTTACCGCTCTCGCTTTGGGACCCGCCGGCGACAAGCTGGTCAGCGCCGCTAGCGATCCACTGCTGGTCGCCTGGGACATCAGCAGCGGCGAGGAACTGGCCGCGTATACGACGGGCGACGAAGGCGACCTGGAGATTCGCGATTTGGCGCTCTCCGCTGACGGCGAGCGCGTCATCGGCTGGTACGAACAAGACGGCTTTACCATGATGGCGCAATGGTCGGCCGATTCGCTTGAGCTGCTCAGCGCCGACAGCGACGGACGCGTCTATCACGGTACCGATGGGCGTGGCAGAATCGGCTATAGTGGCGGCAGCAGCCTGCCCGCCTACCCTGGCGACCGTAACACGGGCGATCTCATTCTCTGGGATCTGGGATCCGGCGAACAGCGGACGCGCCTGACCGACGGCTTCAATTGGTCTTTCCTGAGTGGAGAGAGTCTGGCGGCGGGGACCGATGATCTGCGCTTCTTCGCCTTCTATGAGGACATTGCGCTTGTAGTGGTGAATAACAGTGAAACCGGGCAGCGCGCCAACCTGGTCGATGTCGCTGGCGGCGGCCTGCTGCGTAGATTCGAGAGTGAGATCGCGTCCATCGTGACAACAGCGGCTTTTCTTGACGCCGAAACGATCTTGTCCGCCACAAGCGATAATCGCGTTCTGCTTTGGTCGAGCAGTGATGGCCGCCTGATCCGCGAGATCGGCGCTGCGCCTCATCGCATTGTCGATTTACAAGTCAACTTGAGCGCGAGACTAGCGATCGCCACGACCGACGCCGGCGCGTCCCATCTCTGGCAGATCAAAGACGCGTCGGGGGAACCGCTGCTGAAGCTCGCTGGCGCGCTGCCCGGCACGACCATCAGCCCGAGCGGCGCCAACGTTCTGCTCGTCGAGCAAGCAAGCATCAGCCTGCGCGAAGTCGAGTCCGGCGACAACCTTGTTCAACTGCCAACGACTTTGGTCAGCGCGGCCGGTGATCGATTCGCCGCATACGCTGATGAAGGCTTGCATGTTTACGACATGGAGACAGGCGCCGCAGTCCGTAGCTGGGATTGGGAAGCGGGACCCATCACTGACTTGCAGCTCGCGCCCGCCGGCGATCTGCTGCTCATACACAGCGAAAACGATGAACTCTGGCTGGCCCGCGACGATGTCGACGCGCCGCTGCTGCTTGGGGAGGATATGGCGCGGCCCGCGCTCGTCCGTTTTGCGCCCTCGGGCGACTGGGTTCTCACCCTGATTGACGAGCTTGCTCTGCTTTGGCATACCGAACTAGGCTTAGCCAGCTCAGCTTATCCTCTGGGCGCGGGCGCCCGCGACGATGTGCAAGCCGCCTTCAGCGCGGAAGGCGAACGCGTCATTTTTTACCTGCAATTGGAGGACGGCTTGGGCGGCTTGACCAAAGTGAATCTCGCCGACAACAGCGTTCAGCGCGAGACCTTTGTCAATGTGCAATTGGCGGCGCTTTCTGGATTTGGCGAGCGCCTGTCCCTCGCCTACCGCGACGGTCGCGTACATGTCCTGTCTACGGACAGTGCCGCGGTCATTCATCAACTGCGCGCCGACGTGAGCGATCTGCGCAAACTGCATTACCTGCCGGAATCGGCGACCCTTGCTACGGCCGCCGGTCCGGCGCTCATATTGTGGGACGCGGAAGCGGGCGTCGTGGATCAGCGCCTCGCGGTGGAAAACCCCATCGTCGACTTCCGCTTCAATCGAGACGGCAAACGCGTCCTCACTGCTGACGAGAGCGGCGCCTTTGGGCTGTGGCAACTGGAAAGCGCGCCGGAGCTGCTCGCGCGCATCGCCGCGGAGCGCCGCCCCAGAGAGCTGACCTGCGGCGAACGCGAGCGCTACCTGGTCGCCCCGCTTTGCGAATAACGGGCATGATTCGGCTCCTCTTTACCTCTTGGTACACCGGGCTTGGCGGCGGCGAAACCGACCTGCTCACGCTGGCAGGGGCGCTGGATCATAGTCGCTATGAGCCTCATCTACTCGCGCCCGCCGAAGGTCCATTGCCCGATCGCTGGCGGAAAGCCGGTTGGCCCGTTCACGTCTTGCCTTATCGCGGCGCCTCAACCTGGTTCATCCCGGCCATTTGGGCTCGCTTTCCCGTTGTGGAGCGCATGACCGACATGCTGCGCCGGCAGAAAATCGACCTGGTGCAGAGCGATTATCACACGCTGCCGCTGATCGCGAGAGCCGCCCGCAGCGTCGGCATTCCAGCGACCTGGACGGTCTGGGGCTGGTGGTTCAAGCCGAAGCCCTGGCAGCGCGCCTTCTTCCGGCGGTTTCCCCAGGCAGCGGCGCGCTCGCGGGCGATACGCGCTGGTTTTCTCGGGGAGCCGCCATTCATGCCGGTCGAGCGGATGCCGGTGGTTTATGCCGGCGTCGACAGCGCGCGCTTTCGCCCGGGACTGGATGGCGCGGCGCTGCGCCGACAAATCGGCATCGCGAAGGATGCGCTGGTCGTCGCCATGGTGGCGCGCTTTCAGCGGGTCAAAGGGCATCATGCCTTTCAGGCGATGGCGCGGCGAATCCTGGAAGAACTGCCCGAAACGCATTTCATCGTGGCCGGCGATGATGTCTTCGGCGTGGCCGCCGATGAGCGCTATCGCGATGAGATTTTGACCCATGCCCGGGAGAGCGCGGATCTGCGGGGCCGCCTTCATTATCTCGGCTTCCGCGGCGATGTCGAAACCGTCTACGCCGCTGCTGATGTCTTCGTTTGTCCCTCCGAATTTGAAAGTTACGGGGTAGCCAACCTGGAAGCGATGTCATGCGCCCTACCGGTGGTCAGCACGCGCCGCGGCGGACCATCGGAGACGATCATGGAGGGCGTCACCGGCTTCCTCATTGACCCCGGCGATGCCGATGCGCTGGCTGAGCGCGTTCTGCGCCTGCTGCGCGATGAGACGCTGCGCCAAAGCCTGGGCGCGGCGGGCCGCGAGCATGTCAAACGCGGCTTCTCGGTTGAGGCTGAGGCCGCCGCCCACAGCGCGATCTTCGAAAGTTTGCTGTCCCTCAGTTGATCGTCGCGTTGCCGAAGAACTTGGCTAAGGTATCGCTGAGCGTATTGTCCTTGAGATAGGCAATGTGCTCGCCGGCGAACGGAATCGGCCTCATGCCAAAGCGATTCACCAGGGCGTTATCCGGCACGGTATTGGGAACAGCCAGCAGGTCGAGCAAGCTGGTGCTCACCGGCGAACCGGGCAGCAGCGCTTGCATCAGCATCACAATCGGTCGAAGCAGCGCGACCGGCATCGGCAGCAGCAGACGCCAGGTACCGAGCGCTTCGATGACGCGCCGTTCAATCTCGCCGAGCGACAAGACTTCGGGACCTCCGAGAGCCAGTTCGGCGCCGATGGCGCTCTCATCATCGAGGCAGCGAATCACCGCTTCGACCACATCATAGACGGACACGGGCTGGAACTGCGCCAGCCCCCCGCCGATCAGGGGGAAGATGATGGGGGTGATTTTGAGCAGGCGCGCGAAAGAATTGAAGAACTCGTCCTGCGGTCCAAATATCGCCGACGGCCGAAGCGCGGTCCAATCCAGGTCTGAGGCGGCGACCGCTTCCTGAGCCGCTCCCTTGCTGGCGAGGAAACGGTACGGCAGATCGCTGCTGGCGCCATTCTGGCTCATGTTGATAAAGCGCCGGACGCCAGCCGCCTCCGCCGCGCGCAGCACGTTTACTGTACCCTGGTAGTTGACCGCCTCGTAAGTTTGCCCGCCCTTCTCCATCGCAATGGCGACATAATGAATGACGGCATCGACGCCAGCCAGCGCAGTCCTCAGGCTGGCCGGCCGCGTGACATCGCCTTCGACAATCTCGATGCGGTCGGCGATTTCCCGCAGGCGGATCGCCGCCTTCGCCTTATGCCGCACCAGCGCGCGCGCCGGACGCTCATCGGCGACCAAGCGTTTCACCGTTTGATTGCCGAGATAACCGGCGGCGCCGGTCACCAGAATCGTCATCGAATCTCCCTTTCGCCTACGTACTATAGCTTAGCTCCATTATATTCGCTTGACACCTAAATTGTGAAATGATGTCTAGCTGAGGCGTGGCGAAGACATTGGATTAAGCGCTTGTCCCCGCCGTGGTATCGGTGTCGCCTGTCAATCTACAACCTGAAAGCTCGCCCCAACGAGATTCGCCATAGGCCTTCGGGCGAGACAAGGGGCGCGTAGACACCGACCGAGTCTCGCCCTACAGATTCCCATTTCCCACATTCATATTTTTTGAGCCGAGTCGTGACTTGCGCGGGGCGGTGATTGATATACATCCTGTTCGCTGAAGGGCTAGCCCGGCGTGGTAGAATACGCCGACCGGCCGCCAAGCAGCGATGACAATCCGGCGGCACAAAATTGGGGAGTGGATCCACTTTATGTCCCAGCGGACGCGCGTCTTGCGAGTCGATCCCGTATCGCCAGAGGCTGATGCGATCGCAATTGCTGGTCGGGCGATTCGCGCCGGCGGATTGGTCGCCTTTCCCACGGAAACGGTCTATGGGCTGGGCGCCAACGCCCTGGATGAAGCGGCCATTGCCAAGATCTTCGCCGCCAAGAGCCGACCGGCAAGCGACCCGCTCATCGTGCATATCGCGCGCTTCGAGCAATTGCCGCAGGTGGCGCAAGCGATACCGGCGGGCGCTCTCGAGCTATGTAGACGATTTTGGCCGGGGCCGCTCACATTGGTGTTGAAGAAAGCGCCGCGCATCCCCGCCAATCTGACAGCGAGTCTCAATACGGTGGCTGTTCGCATGCCCAATCACGAGGTGGCTTTGGCTCTGCTGCAGGCGGCCGACGTTCCCATCGCGGCGCCGAGCGCCAATCTGTTCTCGCGCCCCAGCCCAACCTGCGCCCGGCATGTGATCGACGATCTCGCCGACCGGGTTGATGTCGTACTCGACGGCGGCAACACGCCCATCGGCTTGGAATCCACCATTGTCAGCCTGGTCGAAGACGAGCCCCGCATCCTGCGCCCCGGCGGCATGTCGCTGGAATCACTGCGAGAAGCGCTGCCCAATCTGCGTTATGAGCCAAGCTATCTCGCGGACGACGTGATGGCCGCGCCTGCGCCCGGCGCGATGCTGCGGCACTATTCGCCCCGAGCGCGGGTTTTCTTGTTTTCGGGCGCGGACGATGCTGAGGTCTACGCGGCAATGCGCGCCGAGATCGCTGCGCATGAACGCGTCGGCATTTTGGCGAGCGATACCGAGGCGCGCGAATTTGCCGATTCGGATGTCGCTCTCGAGCGTTTGGGCGCGAACGCCGATGAAGCCGCCCGCCATCTGTTCGCGGCGCTGCGCTCGCTGGATCAACAGGGAGTGGATTGCATCTTGGCGCGGGTGCCGGAGAAGCGGGGCTTGGGTCTTGCCCTCTGGGATCGTCTGCTGCGCGCGGCGGTAGGCTCGCTGGTAGAGGTGCAAGCGGCGCCTGGCGATTGACCCCCCAGCGACTTGAGCGTCTTTGCCTGTGATATAATCGCCTATGGCAATTGCTCGCCTCACTAAAGGAGCCAATGGTGGCGGAAGTCATTCAGATCAAGGATATCGCGGCCTACGAGGGACAGGATGTCACCCTGCGCGGCTGGGTCTATAACAGGACGGGCAAGGGACGCCTGCAATTCATTCTGCTGCGCGATGGCAGCGGGCAGGCGCAATGCGTCGCCTTCAAAAAAGAGATGGAGTCCGCCGAATTCGAAATCGTCCGCGGCCTGACGCAAGAATCTTCCGTCATCGTCAGCGGCGCGGTGCGTGCCGATGATCGCGCGCCCGGCATTCCCGGCGGCTATGAGATTGGCATTCACAAACTGGAGCTGGTGCAGGAAGCGCAGGAATACCCCATTACACCGAAAGAGCACGGCACTGAATTCCTGATGAACCACCGCCACTTGTGGGTGCGCAGCAACCGCCAATGGGCGATCTTGCGGATCCGCGCGACCATCATCAAGGCGATGCGCGATTGGCTGGACGATCAAGGCTTTTTGCTGGTCGATACGCCGATCATTACGCCAGCCGCCGGCGAAGAGACGACCACACTCTTCGAAGTCGATTACTTCGGCGAGAAGGCTTTCCTCGCCCAAACCGGGCAACTCTACAACGAAGCGAACATCATGGCTTTCGGTAAAGTTTACTGCTTCGGCCCCACCTTTCGCGCCGAGAAGTCGAAGACGCGGCGTCACCTCATCGAGTTTTGGATGCTTGAGCCGGAAATTGCCTTCTGCAGCCTGGAAGAGTTGATGGACATTGAAGAAGGCATGGTCTGCTATGTCGTCGCGCAAGTGCTGGAGAAGCGCCGGCAAGAACTCGATATCATTGAGCGCGACCTCGACAAGCTAATAGCCATCACCCCGCCCTTCACCCGCATCAGCTACGATGACGCGGTGGCGCGGCTCCAGGCGCGTCACGAAAGTATCGACGATCCTGAGTTAAAGGACGAACTGGCGATCGAATGGGGCGAGGACTTCGGCAGCCCGCATGAAACGGCGCTGGCGGAGATGTTTGACAAGCCCGTCTTCGTTTACCACTATCCGACCGCGGTCAAAGCCTTTTACATGACGCCAGTCGAGGGACGATCCCAAGTCTGCCGCAGCGTCGATTTGCTGGCGCCGGAGGGATATGGCGAAATCATCGGCGGCAGCGAGCGCATCCACGACGAGCAGCTGCTGGCGGCGAACATTGACAAGATGGGCTTGGGGCGGGAAGCCTACCATTGGTATCTCGATCTGCGCAAATTCGGCACCGTGCCGCACGCCGGCTTCGGCATCGGCATTGAGCGCACGGTGGCTTGGATCTGTGGGCTGAGCCACGTGCGCGAGACGATTCCCTACGCCCGTCTGCTCAATCGGAAGTACCCGTAAGCCTTCGCGCCACGCTCAATCTCGAGGCAAGACGGCGCCGATCGCCTCGGCCACGCTTCTGACTTCAATCAATTGGATGCCGCTCGGCAATCCCTGCCGGTCACGCCGCAGCCGGGGCGCCAAAGCGCGCTTGAAACCAATCTTGCGCGCCTCGTTCAAGCGCGCCGCCAACTGCCCCACTCGCCGGACTTCGCCGCTCAAGCCGACTTCGCCCACAATCGCGATATCGGCCGGCAGCGGACAATCGTAGTAGCTGGACGCAATCGCCAGCGCCAGCGCCAAGTCTGAAGCTGGCTCCGCGATTCTCAAGCCGCCGACGACATTGACGAAGATGTCCTGTTCCCACAGTTTCAAGCCGATTCGTTTGCTCAAGACCGCGCTGATCAGCAGCAGGCGATTGCTGTCGATGCCATTGGGCGTCCGCCGCGGATTGCCGAAGGTTGACGGGCTGGTCAACGCTTGCAATTCGACCAGGAGCGGGCGCGTGCCCTCCATGGTGATGGCAATGGCGGAGCCGGGGCTGTTGACCACGCGCTCTTCGAGAAAGACTTCTGATGGATTGTCCACCGGCGCCAGACCGCTGCCCCGCATCTCAAAAACACCGACCTCGCTGGTGGCGCCGAAGCGGTTCTTCACCCCGCGCAGCAGCCGATACTGCCCGAAAGGATCGCCTTCGAGATAGAGCACGACGTCGACGATATGTTCCAGCGTTCGCGGACCGGCGATATGACCGTCCTTCGTCACGTGGCCGATCATCAAAACGCTGACGCCAGCGCGCTTGGCCAGGTCCTGCAAGCGGATCGCGCATTCCCGCACTTGGGCGACCAAGCCCGGTGAGGATTCCAGCCCCGGCGCCCGAGTCGTCTGGATGGAATCAATAACCACCAGCGTTGGCTCCAGCTTCGCGATCGCTTCAAATATGCGGTCAAGGTCAGTCTCGGTCAGCAGGTACAGAAGGGAGGCGCCCAAGCCCATTCGATCAGCCCGCAGCTTGATCTGCCGCGCGCTTTCTTCGCCGCTGACGTAGAGCGCGCCGTCCCCCGCCTGCGCCAACAGCGCCGACAATTCCAGCACGAGCGTGGACTTGCCGATGCCCGGTTCGCCGCCAAGCAAGACCAAACTTCCCGGCACCAAGCCACCGCCCAGCACACGGCTGAATTCGGCGATTGGCACGGGAATGCGCGCTTCTTCGCCCAGCTTGACTTCTGACAGCAGCGTCGCCTTGGATTGTGCGCCGCCGGTTGTCCTCGCCTGCGCCCGGGAAGACAGACCGCCTTCCTCGACCTGCTCAACCATCGTGTCGAATTGGCGGCATTGGGGGCACAGGCGAAAGTAGCCGGCGCCGCGCTTGCCGCAATTGGAGCAGATGAATGAACGTCGTCGTTTGCTCATGCTCTGAATTTCGCGATATCAGCCAGAACTTACCCAGGCGCTACTCAGGCATCGCCACGCGCTCGCAGCTGGCAAAGTCGCCGCTTTCAAAGAACGCAATCACGCAGTCGCTCAGCAATGCGCCGACCTTCTGATGCCCTTCCGTGTTCCAATGGTCTGTATAGTCTGCGAGTTTTAGCACATGCCTCGCCTCAAGATAGGGGATACGCAATTCCTCGAAAAGCTGCCTGGCTGTCTGATATGGCCGGCGAGGAGCGACCACATCGTCGCGCCCGGGGATGAGCAGGACCAGGAATTGACTGTCCATTGCCGCGATGTCGTCGCGCAGTTGCGCCAGGTACGCGCGCGTCACCCGTTTCTGCCGGTCGAATGACAGGTCTTCGCCATCAAGCCCCAAGAAATAATCCAAGGTCCTCAGCGCGAGCGTGCCGAGGTGCGTGATTCCCAAGAGGCGCTCCAATTCGCTGCTCGGCGGCGTGGCGCCTAGCGCCAAATAAGCGTAGACCTCCTCCGCGGGCAGTTCAACCGGATTTCCCCAGCGATCTTGTTCAAAGCGCGTGACAAAATATTGTTTGCCCTCATCGTCAATCAAGCGCAGGCTCATGTCCTTGGGCACGAGGTTTTCCGGAAAGTCATTCATATAGAAGCCTAGAATGGAAAGCTGGGGCTGCAATCGCGGCGCGATGCCGGCGAAACTGAGCAAGGCTTGATTGGTCGCCGTCCCCGGTTCGGCGACATTCCAAACAATGGCATCGGGCATCTCCTCTTCCAGCCGATCGACGTAAGACTTGCCAACCTCGGCGTGGAAGCCGCGCGTGTAGGAATCGCCCATGATCAAGATGCGATTTCGCTGCGAGAAGTCTTCACCGGCGACGAATTCATCAGTGTCGCCAAAGCCATCGCGATTGATGACGCAGCGAATGCCCGCGAGATAGCCGGTGGCGCAGGCATCAAGCACGGCCTCGTAGCGCTTACGGCAGCCGAGCTCGTCACAGATGCCCCAGGGAATCTCTTTGACGTTTCGCTCGGGCCGCCGCCTGGGGAAATAAGTCGGCCTTCCCCAGAGACCCAAGACAATCTCTAGTAGAATCAGGGTCGCCAGCGTGACCAGCGCGACTTTAAGCAGTGTCTTGCGCGCGCCGCCGAAGCCCCGATTCATGAGTTGCGCCCGCCGCAGCCAGAGCGCGCTCAGTGACAGGGCGATGCCAGCAACAATGACCAAAACCTGCGGCAGGTTTAATCCCGGACTGGTGCTTGGCAACAGAAAATCGCTGCCGGCGCCGAGAATGGCGATGAGAATGCCAACCATTAGCAGCAGCCGCCAAGCAAATTTCATCCCTGTTCCCTTGCGCCTTTCATAGCATTCGACCATATCTTCGCTGCATGAAACGGTCGCGCTGGCTTCCGCTTCGCCAGACAACGGTGAACCGGCCCGTGGCTAGCGAACCTAGGGTAAGACAACATGGCTGCAATCATTCAGCTGTCCCTGCGATATAAACTTGTCGACGCAGTCGCTTAGCAGCGCGCCGACTTTCAAGTGGCCCGAATTGTTCCAGTGCCAGTCAGGCGCGTAATCCGACGCGGCGTCAAGCATTTCAATGGGCGTGATATAGCTGATGCCCAGCTCTTCAAACAAATTGACCGCTCGCCGGTATTCGGTCCCTGGCTGGCGCAGATCAGTCTTTTTCGGGATCAGCATGACCAATAGCGCGCTGTCCTGCGCCGCGCTGGCGTCGCGCAATGCCCGCAAATATCCGCGCGTGAGATCGACCTGGCGCTCAAAATGCGTCCGCTGCGCGATGCCCAGCTGCTTGCCAAGCTGGTCGATCGCGCTGATGAAGACGGAGCCCAGACGCGTCGAGCCGAGCAGGCGCTCGAATTCATTGGCGGGCGCTTCCACACCATGCCAGCGATAATATAGCAGGCTTTGCGTTTCGAGCTTGCTCACGTTTCCCCAGGGATCCAGATGATATTTCTGCAATGTGACGACATCGCCGTTCGCATCAATGCCCAGAAAGTAGCCATCTACCGGGAAGAGATTGTCGAAAAAATCGTTGACATAGAAACCATAAATGGTCAGATGCGGCTTCAAGACTGGCGCAAACATTTCTAAAGCCGCGTGCGCTTGATTGGTCCCCACGCCGAATATCCCCGTGTTCCAAACCACGCGATGCGGACCACCCGCTTCAAGCGTCTCCACATACGATTTGCCGATATCGGCATCCACGCCGAAGGTGAACGAGTCGCCCAGCGCCAGAATCCGTGTTTGATTCTCAAGAGCCGGGCTGTATACGAAGTCTTGCGAATCGTGAAAACCCTGCGCATTGACAATGCAGTAACGGCCCGACATGCTTCCGACTGCGCAAGCCTGCGCCATTTCGTCTTGAACATAGTGACAAGCCGGATCTTCACAGGTCCACCAAGGCGCGGGGCGCAAGAATTCCGTCGGTACATCCTGGGGAAAATAGGTCTCAAAGCCGATACCGACCAATAACAGTTCCAGCGCCAGCAAAGTCAAGACGGTGACGATCAGCGCCCTAGCCAGCGTACTTCGCAGACTGCGCCAGGCTTTTCGCCGCCGCAAGAGCCGTAAAGCGATCGGAAGCACGGCGATGGACATGCCCGTCAGGATGACAAGCAGCTGCACTGAATTCAAACCCGGGCGCGCGCTGGGCAGCAAATCAAGGGCGAAGCCGGCAGCGGCCACGCAGATGCCAATACCGACGGCCAATCTTGACGACCGCTGCAGCAAGTTCACCCTCCCAGCCCTTCATCAACGGCGGCGGATACCGCGCCCATAACCGCGTCCCAAACGACAATAAACGGGCAGACCACACATGTCTCATTCTAGCATTTCCCGCGCGGACTGCCATTCGCGCTGCGCCGTCGCTCGAAGTCGCCTGCCCCAATGGAGAAACACAAACCATTCGGGCGGGCGCAGCTAGGGCACAGTATGTCGTCGCGATCGCGGGCGCGCCGGATGCTGTAATCAGCGCGCATCTCTCCATTGTCGAGCAGCTCAATTAATCGACATGCGCCCCAGGATTTTCAGTCATCAAGAAACGCTTGCGCGTAACGTCAGTGTAAGGAACTCGGCTTAAGCTGGATGAGTGACTTGGAATTGAAAGGACCTCCACAATGCTGAAGCTGATGCGACCGAGAAGCGCGCCGCTGATCGCCGGAATCTTATTCGCGCTGGCGGGCTTTCTCGCGCTGAATGCGACGCCGGCGCCCGCGCGCAGCCAAGACGACTGTCGCCCCGCCAACCTGAACACCGCCAACTGGGCGACCGACTTTTGCAATAGCATCGTCGATTTCAGCGAGATCCTGGTGGGGCATCCGGTGAAGGGCGGCATTCCGTCCGTGACCGATCCCGCTATGGAAACTGTCCCGGAAGCTTCGGCTTGGCTAAGCGATCGCTCACCGGTAATCGCCGTAGAGATT
This sequence comes from Chloroflexota bacterium, assembly GCA_026707225.1. GTDB lineage: Bacteria > Chloroflexota > Anaerolineae > Aggregatilineales > Phototrophicaceae > UBA6055. Next base: position 65,518 of record JAPOXG010000084.1, on the reverse strand, counting down.
GAAGACGAAGCGCGCGCTTACCCCTTGGCGATACTGATGTGGCATGAGATCGCCAACGACGAGATCGCCGGTAGGCCGGTCGCCGTCACCTTTTGCCCGCTTTGCAACAGCGCGGTCACCTTTGACCGGCGCGTGAATGGCGAGGCGCTCGATTTTGGCGTCAGCGGTCTGCTGCGCAACAGCGATCTGATCATGTTTGACCGCCAAAGCGAATCCTGGTGGCAGCAGTTGACCGGCGAAGGTCTGGCGGGCGAGCACGCCGGAGTCTTCCTCGATATCGTCCCATCGCAGGTAATCGGCTTCGGCAGCTTCGCCGAGCGCTATCCCGAGGGGCTGGTGATGTCGCGCGCGACCGGCTACAACCGGCAGTACGGCGCCAATCCCTACAGCAACTATGACAGCCGCCCGGGGCGCCCCTTCCTGTTTCACGGCGAGATTGACCCGCGGCTGGATTCAGCGGTGGACCACGTGCTGGCCGCCATCATCGGCGCCGACGCCAAAGCCTATCCCTTTGACATTCTGCGGGCGGAACAGGTGATCAACGACCGCATTGGCGATACGCCCATTGTCGTCTTCTTCCAGGGTGGCGTCGCCAGCGCGCTCGGCGACCACGTCATCGATAACGCGCGCGATATCGGCGCCGCCGGCATGTACCAATCGAGTATCGATGGGAAAGTCCTGCGCTTCACTGCCAATGACGACGGCAGTTTCGCTGATGGTGAGACCGGGTCGACCTGGAATGCCTTCGGCGAAGCCATCGCTGGCGAGCTCGCTGGCAGCCAGCTCAACTGGGTGCATGCCTTCCCCCACTTCTGGTTTGCCTGGGCGGCTTTCCATCCCGACACCGAAGTCTATGGCATGGACTTGCCCGACAGTTGATCGGTGGCCTAATCGAAGGCAGCTACTTTCTGCCAATGCGTCAACGGCAGCGTGAGAAGTGGAGGGGCGACCCGGTAAGTCGCCCGCCGGAGCGCGACAAATGAAACGCGGCAACTCACATCTCAGGACTTGCCTCACCGTCGGGCTGGCGCTCGCGGCCGCGTTGGCAATCGGAAGCGCCATTTTCGGCGGCTCAACAAACGGCTGGGAGACCCATTTTGAGCGCGCCATCATTGACCTCGACGAGGTGATTTCCGGCGGCGTGCCCCGCGATGACATTCCGCACATTGACAAGCCGGTATTCGATTCGGTCATGTCCATCCGGGGTTTGAGCGACAAGTCACCGGTGATTTCGCTCTCGATCAGTGGCGATGCGCGCGCCTACCCGCTGGAAGTGATGACGCGTCACGAAATCGTCAACGATGTCGTGGGCGATGTCCCGGTCGCGGTGACATTCTGCCCGCTTTGCGACAAAGCTATCGTCTTCGACCGGCGCGTCGAAGGAAGGACATTGCGATTCGGCGTAACCGGCAATTTGCGCTTCAGCGACCTGGTGATGTGGGACGACGCAAGCGAGTCCTGGTGGCAGCAGCTGACCTGCGAGGCCATCGTCGGCGATTATGCGGGCCGCCAATTGGACTTGGTCACCTCGCAGCTGATCAGCTTTGGCTTGTTCCGCGATCGTCATCCTGACGGCAAGGTGCTGCGCGGACCCTTGGGAGCCTACGGCAACAATCCATACCGAGGCTGCGACAGCAACCCATCTCCCTTTCTCTTTGCCGGAACGCTCGACCCGCGGCTGCCCGCAATGGAACGGGTGCTGGCGGGCGTCAAGCTCCGTCAGCTGCACGCGTTTCCGCACTTCTGGTTCGCGTGGGCCGCCTTCTATCCCGACACGCTGATCAATGGAGGTTAGTATCAATGACGTTTACGGATGAAACTCCTGTACTCGATGTGCCCGTAGAGGGCAGCGCCTATCGCAACATTTATTGAATCAAAGGAAGCGGTGATAGTCTTTCCATAATCATAAATCCTCAAACGATGAGAAACGTGTACGGGCGAGCCGGTGGCTGCCCCTACAACGTTCGTTTATTTGGGCAGTTTCATTCATGCGGCGGTTATTATCATTGCGTACTTGAACTTACTAATTCGGCGCCACGTTATCCAAGCGAATTCTTGCTGAAAGGACAAACCATGTTTCCACAACTTCGCGTCACCAAGCCCGTACTGCTCATCATCATACTAATCCTGCTGCCGACCGCCGCCCTGGCGCAGCTCAGCTGTGACCAGCCGCCCGCTCCATTCGATGACGAAAACTTGCTGAAGAATTGGCGGCGAGTCTGGGATTTGATGGACGTCTGCAAGAGCCAGGAAGGCGTCTTCTATGAAATCATGTCGGGCGGCGTCGGCCGCGATGGCATCCCGCCAATCGACCATCCCCAGTTTGATGACCTGGCGACCGCCGACCTATGGCTGCAGCCGGCCTCGCCAGTGATCGCGCTGGAAATTGATGGGGTCGCGCGCGCCTATCCATTGGCCATTTTGACGCGCCACGAAATCGCCAATGATGTCATCAACGACCTGCCCGTCGCCGTCACCTTCTGCCCCTTGTGCAATAGCGCCATCGTTTTCGACCGGCGCATCGATGGTGAAGTCTTGCGCTTCGGCGTCAGCGGCTTGCTGCGCCATAGCGACCTGATTATGTGGGACGATGTGACGCAGACGCTATGGCAGCAGCTGACCGGCGAAGGCATCGTCGGGGCGCATACGGGCCGGCTGCTGGATATCGTGCCATCGCAGTTGGTCGGCTATGCCGCCTTCAAAGCGCAGTATCCACAGGGACAAGTGCTGTCGACTCAGGGCCGCTTCTACGGCAGCAATCCCTACGTCAATTACGACAGCAGTCCGCGTCCCTTCCTGTTCATGGGCGCGCTGGATGACCGCCTCTTGGCGACCGAGCGCGTCCTCGGCGCAAATTTCGACGGGGTCAGCGTCGCTTATCCCTTCCCGGCACTGGCGGAAGCAGGCGTCATCAATGACCGCGCCGCCGATACCGATGTGGTGGCGATCTGGCAGCCGGGCGCCTTCAGCGCGTTGGACGCAGCCAGCATTGACTTGTCGCGCGATGTCGGCATGGCCGCGCTATTTGACCGCGTCGTCGATGGCCGCTCGTTGACCTTTGAGCGGGTCGACGGCGATATCGTCGATGCCGAGACCGGCAGCAGCTGGAATATCTTCGGCAGCGCCGTCTCTGGCGACCTGGCGGGAAGGCAACTGAGGCAGATTAACGCCTTCCCCCATTTCTGGTTCGCCTGGGCCGCCTTCTATCCCGATACCCTCCTCTATGGCTATCAGCCGCCGAGCGCGGAAGAAATCGCCCGCTATGAGCTCGACCCGATTCTGGGCGACCCAGACGCGCCCGTCACTCTGGTCGAGTACGGCGCTTACGGCTGCCACGCCTGCAAATACTGGCATGAGGAAGGCATCGTCGAAGCGCTGCTAGAGGGATTCGAAGGGCGGGTCAACTTCGTCTACCGCGATATTCCGATCATCGTGCCGCCTTACAGCCAGATGGCCGCCGAAATCGCGCAGTGCGCCCTTGACCAAGGCAACGAGCAATTCTGGACAATGCACCATGCCATCTACACCCAAGCGGAACAGGGACGGGCAAGCGCCGATGAACTGCTGCAATTGGGCGCGGACGTCGGGCTGGATGCGGATGCGCTTCGCAGCTGCTATGAAGCCGGCGTCCACGTGGCGACCGTGCGCTATGATCACGATCGCGGCGCCGCCCTAGGCATTCGCAGCACGCCGACATTCGTCATCGGTGGCGCGCCGGTGAAGGACGCAACGCCGGATTTGCTGCGGAAACTGCTGCAAGAGGAATTGGATAAGCTGGATCCATAATGAAATATGGACGACCGACCCACCGTGTCTACGCGCGCCACTGATTCGCCCGTAGCCTCGGACCGCCGATATAAGGGTCAGCCACCGGCTGACCCGTACACGCATGCCAACTTTCTGATCTTGTACGGGCGAGCCGGTGGGTCGCCCCTCTTAATGACTGGGGGCTGCGCTCACCACAGTAATGCTGGCTACAAAATCTGGTCGAGGAATTCTTGCGTGCGCGGGTGATGCTCAATATCGGGGCTGAAGAAATTCTCCGGCGGACCCTCTTCCACAATGCGCCCCATGTCCATGAAGATAATCCGGTCGGCTACTTCGCGCGCGAAACCCATCTCATGCGTGACGACAAGCATCGTCATGCCGGTGCGCGCCAGTTCTTCGATCACGTCCAGCACTTCTTTAATCATCTCGGGGTCCAGCGCCGAAGTCGGCTCGTCAAAGAGCATGATCTTCGGCTCCATCGCCAGCGCCCGCGCGATCGCCACGCGCTGCTGTTGCCCGCCGGAAAGCTGGCCCGGATACTTGAAAGCCTGCTCGGGGATTTCGACGCGCTCCAGCAATTCCATCGCCCGCTGCTCGGCTTTGTCGCGCGCCCAATGCCGCACTTTCATCGGCGCCAGCGTGATGTTGTCGATGACAGTCAGGTGAGGGAAGAGATTGAACTGCTGAAACACCATGCCCGTTTCGCGGCGGATATCGGCGATATTCTGCACATCGTGGCTCAGCTCAATGCCATCGACGATGATCTGCCCGTCTTGATGTTCTTCCAGGCGGTTGATGCAGCGGATGAAGGTTGACTTGCCGGAGCCTGAGGGACCGATGATCACCAGCACTTCTTGCGGCATCACCTCAATCGAGATATTCCGCAGCACATGAAATTCGCCGAACCATTTGTTCATATCGCGACAAATTATGATCGGCTCGTCGCCCGCCATCACTTGCTGCTTGCCGTCTTCCATTGGAACCTCCGCCTACCCTGTTTCCGCGCGCGTCATAGCTGCTGCGCCCGCACCGCCCCCGAGCCGGTCGCTTCGATCTTCCGGCTGATATAAGACATGATGTAACTGAACACAAAGAAGAGAATCGCCACGTACAAGAAGGTCTCCTGGCGCCTTTGCAGGAATTCCGCTTGCGCCACCACGCGCGAGGCGACGCCGAGGATATCGGCCAAGCCCACGATGAATACCAGCGATGTATCCTTGAACAATGAGATGAACTGCCCGACCAACGCCGGGATCACCGCGCGCAAAGCCTGCGGCAGCAAGATGAAGAGCGTCGTCTGCCAGTTCGACAATCCAATCGCCTGCGCCGCCTCGGTCTGGCCGCGATCGATGGACTGCAAGCCGCCGCGTACATTCTCCGCCAGGTAGGCGGCGCTGAACATGGTAAAGGCGACCCAAGCGCGCACCGCCTGGTCAATCGCCGCCAGATTCGGGTCCACCAGCGGCACCAGCAAAGAGGCCAAAAACAGGATCGTAATCAGGGGCACGCCGCGCACCAACTCAATGTAAAGAATGCAGGTGTATTTGACCACTGCGAGATTGCTGCGCCGCCCCAGCGCCAACGCCAGGCCGATAGGAAAAGAAGCGGCGATGCCAAGCACGGTCAGCTGCATCGTGATCATCAGACCGCCCCAGACACGCTTGTCGGATAATGGCAGCAGATCATCAGGTGATGCCTGCAAGGCGCCCTGCGCGCCCAAGCCGGAGATGATGCCGGGGATGATCCACAGCGCGGCCAGCCAAGCGGCGGCGACCGCGGCGATGGCAGGCAGCGGATAACGATTGACCAGGGTTCCGCCAGGCGCGCCCAGGTCCATCCGCTTGTCCACCTGCGCCCTTTCGCCGCGCTTGAAGGCGACCACGCCGCCGGCGAGCCAAACGACAAAATAAATGGTTGACCAGCGGTCAACGCCAGTGAAACTTTGCATCCATAAGAATGTCAGCAGCAGCAGTCCAATGATGATTCGATTCGACGTCCATTTGGTAGCGCCGCTGAAGAACATCCAGGCTATCCAGAGCAGGAAGGCGACGCCGGCCAACAGCGCCGCCGAACTGTCGCCGGCCGCCGACGTGATATTGGTATTGAGCAGGACAAAGGGAAAGGCGATGCAGCCGATCAGATAGCCGTATCGCTTAATCGCCAGGTCCAGCGCGCCATTCAGCCGGGCGCCGCTGATGCCGGCCATGACGCCGATGACGGCGAGCGCCAGCCAAAGCAGTATCGATATGGAAGGCTCAGAATACCAGCCGTCCCAAACCAGGTTGATTAGAAAGGCTTGCGCGATCTGCAGAAAGAAGCCGCCGACCAGCAAGACATAACCCTGCGGCCCACGGAAGTTGAGGCCGATGATGTACATCAGCAGCAGCCAGATCAGACCGCCAGCCGCGCTGCCGAGCGTCGCGCCGGACAATCCGCCGATGCCCGATGCCAAAGCGAACATGATTAGGGGATAGGCGCCCCAGCCATAAATCAGCAGCCGATTGGTTGAGCCTTCGGCATCCTCGCCCTGATTGTTTTGGTTGAGCCAAGCCTCGCCCCGCCGCACCGCCAACACGGCGCCAAAGGCAGCGGCGATTCGCAGGACTGCGCCAATGAGTCCCGTGATCGCCCCGGCCCCATCAAGCAAAGCGAAGTAGAGCAGCAGAATGAGCAGTGGCGTCATCGACCAAGCCAATACCGTCGCCCGGCTGCTTCTATTGTTGAAGACCGAGTTCTCGCCTAGCAGGTGAGCGGCCGCTCGCCCCAGAACAAATCCCCATGCGACCGTGATGAGGAAGGGAATCAGCAGCGCTTCGACCTGTTCAAAAAATGGCGGGATGAAATGAATGAGATAAGTTTGCAGATCGCGCCGGCCGCGAAACTGATTGTCGATCAGTACGGCAACCGGTATCGATTTGCCATCGCGCCGCGGGCGGCTCGCGGTGACGACCAGCTCATTATCGGTCAAGCGCGCAAATTGCGACTCGGTGGCGCTGAGCTTACGCTCGACGATCGGGTAGATGCCGTTCGCCGCCAGGATGGTGCTGCCTTCTTCTCCCGGCGCCGCATTCTTGCTAAGGATATACCAGCCATCGGCCGAAATATCGTATGAAACCGCATCGCCCGCCCCGCTCAGAACCCCTTCCGCCAACGCCTCCCGCGTCTGCGCATCCAGGATCGCCACCGCCATCGGCGTCTGACCGAGTTCATATAAGCCCACCACAGACTGCGGCGTCAATAAGCGCACGAACATATCGCGCAGGAAGGCGGTTTCGCGCGGCAATGGCTTGATCAATTCTTCATCAGCATTCGGTTGGTCCGGTTTTCCGATCAGATCTTCCGACAAGTGCAAGATCAAGATTTCGCCCAGATCTTCCAGTTGCTCGCTCGCCAAAATCGTGGCGGACAGTTGGTCAATGGCATCGCGAAGGTCAGGCGGAATCGCATCGTTGACCGACAGGTTCTTGACCGCGTCATCAACCGCTTCCGCCTGCGTCAGGATAGCGTCATCTGGCGGGTCCAAGCCTATAGCGGCGCGCTCCAGCCGGCCCAGCCAATAGCGCAGCTCGCCGACTTCGGCGCCGGCCGAGGTGAAAAGGCCGCCCGTGCGCGCGACATAGTTCTGGGTCGAAGCCAACATGTCGTTCGTGCGGGTGAAGGTTCGGATATTCAGCCGCGTGCGTTCTTCGAGCGATTCGGTCAATTCCCCGCTGGCCATCTGGTCGAAGGTTTCGCCGGTCTTGGCTCGCTGTTCAATCCGATTGAGCGCGGCGTTGCCCAATGCGTTCGAGCCGCGGTCGGAAAAACCGGAGAGTCGGCTCAAGGTTTCAATATCGATAACTTCATCAAGCGCCAGGCTGACCGACACCGTCTCGCCCGCCTGCGCGATAAAAGCCAACTCAGCCTGTGGCTTTAATGCGGTGGCGCGGTCGACGATATCCACATTGCCCGCGGTGAAATACGAACGCGGCTGCTCAATGGTCGCTTCGATGATCGGTGGCAGCGCGCCGACGATGACCACAGCGCCGAGCGACACGCTCGCCAGTACGCGGACCGAGCGGCGCGCCCAGGCGGCCAGGCTCATGCCCGTCAATAAAGCGGCCAGCAGAACCGTCAGCGCGAGGCGCCACTCGAAGATCGGCTCAAATGAAAGCATCATGAACAGGCGCTGATTGTTGATGATGGCGAACCAGTTTGCCGAGCGGATCGCCCAGTCGAAGAAACCGATGAGCAAGCCCAGGATAAGCAGCGAAGTCAGGATCGTGACGACAATATCGACGGGCGAACTGAAGAGGTTCTGCCGCATCCAGCCGGCTAAACCGACCTCGAGCTTTGGCGGCGGCCGCGCCGGCTCATCCTCATAATTGATAATCGATTGGCTCGCGCCCGCGTTCATCGGTTGCGACATCAGCGGCTTACCTCGTCACCAACTGATAGCGCTGATTGACCATGTTCATCAACAGCGAAATGCACAGGCTGATGAATAAATACGAAAGCATCACCATGACAATGCCCGTCACCGACTGGCCCGACTGATTGATGATGGTGAATGTCACCTGATAGATATCGGTATAAGCCACGGCGATTGCCAGGCTGGAATTCTTTGAGAGATTAAGGAACTGATTGCCCAGCGGCGGAATGATGACGCGCAGCGCCTGCGGCAAGATGATCAGCCGCAGCATATCAGCCTGCGACAGCCCCAGCGCGCGCGAAGCTTCCAGCTGGCCCTTGGGCACCGCTTGAATGCCCGCCCTGACGATTTCAGCGATGAAAGCGGAGGTATAGATCACCAGTCCCAGAAAGACGGCCAGATAATTGGGCGAGAATTCGATGCCGGTCTCGATATTGCGCCCGCGCCGATCAAGCGTTGGCGGGCGGAATAGCAGCGGCTGCCGCGTAAACTCGAGCTCCTGCTCAATCGTCAGCAAGCCCGACGCGAAGGCGTCTTCGTATTCCAGCTCCATGACTTCGCCGCGATTCTCATCAAAGACTGGAATCAGTGAAGGCGTGGGCCGCATGCCGATGATGACCCAACCCAACAGCAAGAACCCGACAAAGGCGGCAAAAGCGAGACGCGTCCGCGGTATCGGCTGCCCGGTGCTCTCAGTGATGAAGGCGAAATAACGCGACATCGCAAAAGCGACCACCGCGCCAATCACAACGAAGACCATCCAAACGCCAAATTGAGAGGACGGAATCAACTCGAAAATGGCGACGCCCTTAATGCTGATGTAAATGCCAGGATGGAATTCAATCGGACTGCCCGCGCCGACCAGCACGATGCCGAATAGATTGACCAGCACCACGATGGCGATGCCCGCTTCGCGCACCAGCATCCGCCAGGCCGGGCGCCGCAAGGTCCCGCCGTACTGCCAGATGACAAAGATCACAACGAATGAAAGCGCGTACTGCATCAGCGGCAGACTGCGAACGCCCTCGCGCGGAAAAGCGAAGGATTCCTGCTGCTGCGGCAAGGACAGCATCACGATGAAATACCAGGCGATGATCTGTAGCAAGACGGGCGTGTTGCGCAAGACCTCAACATAAGCCCGCGTAATCGTGCGCAGCAAGAAATTCCGGCTCAACAGGAATATGCCAGCCATGATGCCGATAAATGTCGTCGCCGCCAAGCCAAGCAAGATGACGCGCAATGTGTTGATGAATCCAACCTCAAAGGCGTCTATATAACGGTCGTTTGAAGAATAATCGCCCGAGTCGGCTATCGCAAAGCCAGCGCGGTTCTGCAAGAACTCGAAATTCGGCGATTGATTGGTGGATTCCAGCGCTGTATTGATGCGCGTCTGCAAATCGTTGAGCACGATGACGACGATGACGACGAAAATAATCTGAGCGATGCCTTGCAGGATGCGCCCGTCGCGCAGCATCGCCGGCAGTAAGTTTTCTTGCTGTCCTTGTGCCTTGATCGCCACTTGCTTTTCCTCACGCGGATTGAGGAACTTGACAGCCGAGCTGGTCGCTTTGCTGCAACAATTCTATTCAATGAGGACCGTTCTGACAAATTTTGCTATGAACTACAGGTGTTAGACTGTCGTGGTCGGTCGGCCGAAGCCAACGTAACAGTCAATAGCATTAAAGCAAAAAGAGGCGCGTCGCTTTTTCCACGACGCGCCTCTTCAATCTTGCGCTTACGAAATCGGCTGCGGTTTAACGGAAGGGGGCCGCGTACATCAAGCCGCCATTCGTCCACAGGTCGTTGAAGCCGCGCTCCAGGCCGAAGATGGTATCCGGACCCAGATTGCGATCGAAGATTTCGCCGTAGTTGCCCAACTGCGTGATCACATCAACCATGAACTGATCGTTGATGCCGAGGTAATCACCGGCGACATTGTCGCCCAAGCCAAGCAGACGGCCGATGCCCGCGTCATCGCTATCCATGAAGTCGCCAATGTTCATGCTGTCGATGCCAAATTCTTCGGCGGTCAACAGGCCCCAAACCACCCAGCGGATGATGTCGGCGAAGTTGGCGTCATTCTGCGGGCTGACCGGTCCGAGCGGCTCCTTGCTGATGGCGCCGGGAAGAATGGAGTGCGCGGCCGGATCAGCCGAGGTCGCCTTGCGCGAAACCAGGCTGCTGATGTCGCTGGTGAAGGCGTCGCAGGCGCCTGCTTCGTAGGCGTCCATAATCGCGTCGAAGTCCGGGAATGTATTCAGTTCCCAGTCAGCGCCGAGGGCGTTGGCTTTGTCGGTGATGTTCAATTCGGTGGTGGTGCCGGCGGTGGCGCACATCACGATGCTCTCGTCGCCCAGCTCTTCTATCGTGCTCACGCCAAAGTCAACCTTGACCATGACGCCCTGACCGTCATAGAAGGTTGTGGGACCAAAGGTGGCGCCCCATTCGGTATCGCGGCTGAGCGTCCAGGTGGTGTTGCGGCTGAGCATGTCAATCTCGCCACTGGCCAACGCGGTCGGGCGCTCGGCAGCGGCAAGCGGACGGAAGGCGATCGCGTTGGCGTCGCCAAGAATCGCGGCGGCAACCGCGCGGCAAATATCTACGTCAAATCCTTCAAAATCGCCGGCGTCATTTTGCGTGCCGAAGCCCGGCAAAACCGAATTCACGCCGCAGATCAACTCACCGCGATCACGGATGCGCTCGACGATGTGCCCATCCTGCGCGGCCGTAAGCCCGACGCTCATGGCAAAAACAGCAAGCACAAGTAGTCCTACCAATACAAAACGTTTCATTTTGATCCACCCTCCTTAGGGGAAAGCCAACTGACCTTTACTTCATTCTGCTGAAAGCGCCCGGTTTCGCAGCGCGCGACAGCAACTCTTACACTGTCAGTCTACAGCATAAAACAAATTCTGCCAAGAAGCGCCAGGGTTCGTCCAAAGGAAAAGCCGCCCGTCAATACAGACTTAACGGCGCGGCTTTGGTTGGTCAACGCGGCTGAGAGCCAGATGCGCTATCGGCGGCCCGCTATTTGCTGGCCAACTCAATATCGGCGGGGCGGACGGCCTCCAGCGCCTTCAAGATGCCGGCGCGCACTTCGCCCGGCTCCGCATGACGGCCCACTTCGTGCTTGGAGAAGACCAACTCGCCATTGACCGTCACATCAAAGACGCCGCCGGTGCTCGGAATCAACTTCCAACTGCTGATAAAGTATTCGATTTCACGCTCGTTCAGAATTTCGTCCGTCAAACTGACGGCATTGGGTTGGTGTCCTCAAGTCGCGCAATACTTGACGACGATGTCCATTCCACCCTCTTGCATGAGAGTTGTCCTTTCATGTTCAAACCTACGATACGGCAATTGTATCCGATGCGGCGAAAAACGCAACATCTCCTTTGATATTGGGGCTGTCTCATTTCCTGGATTTTGCCCCAGCCCCCAATTCCTCGCATATTTGTTTCTGTGGCGGAATGCGCTATACTGAACTATAATGAAATCCTATTTTATGAATGCGGAGCAATCCCATGACCATTAATTTCCTACCCCCCCCCCCCCCAGAAAATTAAGCCTTCTCTTCATTCTTCTGCTGGCCGCCCTGCTTAGCGCCCCGCTGGTTCAGGCGCAGCCCTCCGCCACCATCACGATAAGCAACCTCCGCCACGATGCAGCCACTATAACTGTTGACACTGCCGACGGTACCGGTACATTTCTGGTTAGGGTGGGAATACTTCCCTTCCCGCGCCTTATTTCGGCGCAGTTTACCTATAACGGCGAGTCAATACTGGACCATAGCCACTTGAAGCCGAACACCAGATACTATGTCCTTGTTCGGCATGCGCCCTACAATGGAAGCGCGCAAACGATTGCCAGCGCTAACTTCACGACTCATGCGGTGCCACCGCGGAAGTGGAATATCCGCGCTGAGAACCTCACCAGCAACAGCGCCACCCTGAAATGGAATGGACCGCCCGCTCGCTGGGACCGGCGAATCTACCACTATTATAGAGTTCGAGTGTTGCTGCACGGCGTCCTTGTCTATCAAGTTGGCACGCAAAATCAGAGTGTCGATATAACGAAGCTGCAGCCGAACACAACCTACGATGCGTTTGTCCACTATTTCGAGTACGATTGGAATACGGGGAACCGGGTCAACCGTGGCGGGGCCCCATTTTTTTTCAGGACGCCCCCGGGGTCGGGCGCGCCGCCCGTCGAGCCCGAGCCAAGTCAACTGCCGCCGATCTCTTTCAGCGTCGGCATCGTCAACTCCACGGAAGCGACCATCTCCTGGATCGCGGTCAGCGGCGCCACCGGCTATCGCCTGGAATACAGGGGCGGCGACATGAGCAGCGGCTCGCATGATTTGGGCGCCGGGACGACGGAGAAGCGGCTGACCGGCTTGAGCCCCGGCGTCCTTTACACAGTAACGATCACCGCCAATCTGCCCGGCGGCGGCAAGCACAGCGGCCAGACCAGCTTCACCATGCCGGCGGCCCCGACCAGTACGCCCATCCCGCAGCAGCAGCAGATCATCGGGCAGGGCGCGCCGCCAGACCCGCCGCCGCAGGATAACTCGCCGCCGGAACTGCCGGACGAAGCGCCGCCGCCACAGCGGCAACAGCAACAGCAGCAGCAGCAGCAGCAACAACAGCAGCAACAGCAGCAGCAGCAGCAGCAACAACAGCATCAACAGCAACAACAGCAGCAACAGCAGCAGCAGCAACAGCAGCCTTCAACTCAAGGCGGCTTGCTCGGGGAAGTCGAAGCCAAGATCGCGCATCACCGCGACAACACCGGGCGCTCCGACCTGGCGGCCGCGTTTAGCAAAGTCCGTGACGCCTTGAAAGGCAGCGGCTCGGTGAATGACGCGCTGGCCGCCGCGACTTACCAAAACGCTCTCTGGGATCGCATCCGGGCGGCGCTGAACCAGTTGGCGGCCGAGGCATCCAGCCAGCGTTCTGATCCACCGCCGACGAACACGCCGGTTCCGCCGCCACCGCCGACGAACACGCTCCCGCCACCACCACCGACCAACACGCCCATCCCGCCACCGCCACCGACCAACACGCCGGTTCCGCCACCACCGCCGACTAACACCTTGCCACCACCGCCACCGCCGACCAACACGCCTGTCCCGCCGCCACCGCCTGCGCGGCAGGAGCCGCAGGTCGACGCCGGCTTGCTGGCTGAAGTCGAAGCCAAGATCGCCCGCCACCGCGACGAGACGGGGCGAGACGACCTGGAAGCTGCCTTCAGCAAAGTCCGCGACGCGCTGAAAGGCGATGCCTCGCCCGACGAGGCGCTGGCCATGCTTCAATCCGGCTGGAACAACGACCTGTGGAATCGCATCCGCGCGGCGCTGCAGGCGCTGAAGGGTTAGGCTGCGCGGCTTTTCAAAGGGCGGCTGGCGGTCAGTCGCCCAATTTCATGTGATATTTTGCGCGGCTGGCGGAGCCGTCCCGGCAAATTGCGAATAAGTTTGAAGCGATTGACCGGGGGCGATTACACGACGATGTTCACCATCGGATCGCCTCCGTTGCGGCCGGGCACGAAGATCGTGCGCTTTGGCAAATTTCCCGCCAGGCTGCGTTGCGCCGCGCCGCTGGCCAGCGCCAATTCTTCCGCCCGTTCCCGCGCGATATCGACCGCTACCGCAACGGTTTCACGCGGCTTGCCATTGATCATGATGACCAGATCGACCATCTCTTCACGCGCTTTTTCGGCGTCATACTCGGGCCATGGCTGCGTATGCACGCTGTATTCCCCGCCCAGCCGCGCCCAGAGCTCTTCGGCGATATGGGGCGCGAAGGGCGCCAACAGCCGTACTAGCTGATTCATCGCCTCTTGCCAGATCGCGGCGCCGATTCCGCCCTGGCGCAGCGCCGCCTTCAAAGCGTTCTTGAACTTCATCTGCTCGGCGATGGCGATGTTGAAGCTGAACTCCTCCAATCCGCGATTGACTACAGCGATCGTCTGATGCAGCTTGCGCTCGATATCCCGTTCCGCAGCCGCATCGCCCGGCGTGGATGGCGCGCCCGCCTCGGCAATTTTCCAAACATCGTTCAGCCAGCCATGCGGTCCTTTGATATTATTCTCGTTCCAAGGTCCGCCCTTCTGCCAATCAAAGTTGAACATCAAATAGCAGCGCACCACATCGGCGCCATATTCGGCGACCAGCTCGTCGGGGTTTACCACGTTGCCCTTGCTCTTCGACATGCGCTGGATATCCAGGTGATGCCGCAGCTGATTGACATTGTTCTCGCCAGCGATGTCGGGAATGATGATTTCAGCGTCGGGCTTTACCTCGACGAATTGCGTGATGCCGGCCATATCCACGTGCAAAACATTTTCGGTGCGATGGGCGATCTCGCCGAAGACGCCATCGAATCCAGCCGGCGCCTGATTCCAATCGGCAACTTCGACGCGGCTGGCCAGCAGTTTGCCGCCGACCCGCGCTCCGCTGCACAAGACGAAATCGCCCTGCCGCTCGCCGCCTAGCACCTGCCCCTGATTGCGCAGCACGGTCATCGGCTCGTCGAAGACGCCGTCCGGGTCGCGCCCATGCCGGCGCATCGCCGCGGCCGCGTCATCGAAAACGCCGATATCGCGCAGCGCTTTGGTGAAGAAACGCGTGTAAAGCAGGTGCATCACCGCGTGCTCGGCGCCGCCGGTATAGACATCGACCGGCAGCCAGTACGCCGCTTCCTCAGCGTCAAAAGGCGCCGTGTCACAGTCCGGCGACAGATAGCGCAACTGATACCAGGAAGAACACATAAAGGTATCCAGCGTATCGGTCTCGCGGCGGCGGGTCTCATCCACTTTGAAGAAGGGCTCGTGATAAGTGAGCGGACTGCGGCCCGTCGGCAGGAAATCGACCTCTTCCGGCAATTCCACCGGCAGTTCATCATCGGGCACGGGCTTGACGGCGTCGCCGTCAAAGATCATGGGAATGGGACTGCCCCAATAACGCTGTCGGCTGATGAGCCAATCGCGCAACCGATAGTTGACCGCTTCTTGTCCCTTGCCCGTTTCTTCCAGCCAGTCGATGACGCGATTGATCGCCGGGTTCTTCCGCCCCTTCGCCCAAGTGCTCTCGCTGCCATTCATCGCGTCCGAATTGACCATGAGACCCGGACCATCATAAGCCGCGCTCATCGTTTCGCCGTCCAGCGGCTCGTCGGCGTCCGCGGGCTGAATCACCACGCGGACCGACAGATCATGGGCGCGGGCGAATTCGAAGTCGCGCTGGTCATGCGCCGGCACCGCCATGATCGCGCCCGTCCCATAAGTGATCATCACATAATCGGCGACCCAAATCGGGATCGGCTCGTCATTCACCGGGTTGATCGCATAAGCGCCGGTGAAAACACCGGTCTTTTCCCGATCTTCAACCATGCGCTCGATTTCGCTCTCCAGCGCCGTCTGCTCGAGGTAGGCTTCGACCGCCGCGCGCCGCTCGCCCGTCGTGATCCGCTCGACCAGGTCATGCTCCGGCGCCAATACCATAAAGGTCGCGCCCCAGAGCGTGTCCGGTCGCGTGGTGTAGATCTCGATCGGATGCCCGCCTTCAGCGGTGTGGAAGGTAGCGCGCGCGCCTTCGCTGCGGCCGATCCAATTCGTCTGCATGATCTTGATTGACTCGGGCCAATCCAGCGGTTCAAAGTCAAGCAGTTCGTCGGCGTACTGGGTTATCCGAAAGAACCATTGCTCCATCATCTTGTGCGCGACCGGCTGCCCGGTGCGCTCGTCTTTGCCATCAATGACCTGCTCATTCGCCAGAACGGTCTGCAAAGTCTCGGACCAATTCACCAGCGCCGAGCCGCGGTAAGCCACGCCATGCTCATAGAACTGCTTGAAGAACCACTCCGACCACTTGTAATATTCCGGCGTGCAGGAGATGGCTTCGCGCTCCCAATCGAACATGGCGCCCATGCTGCGCAGCTGCTCGCGCATGCGTTCGATATTGGCGTAGGTCCACTTCCAAGGGTGGATATTGCGCGAGATGGCCGCCTGCTCAGCCGGCAAGCCAAAGGCGTCAAAACCCATCGGGAAGAGCACATTGTAGCCCTTCATGCGCATCCAGCGGGCGCGCGCGTCCGACGGCGTCATGGCGAACCAGTGGCCGATATGCAAGTCGCCCGACGGATAAGGCAGCATCGTCAGGGCATAATGCTTGGGCTTGCTCCAATCCACTTTCGAGCGGTAGAGCTGGCTCTCTTCCCAGCGCTGCTGCCACTTCAGCTCGATCGAATGCGGTTGATATGTCTCAGACATGCGCTTTGCTTACTCCCCTAAATTAGTCGCGAATTATCAGCAATCAAATCGCTTGCTCGCCTCATGCGAATGCCGCAGGGGCGAGATTTGTCTCGCAAGCGCCAAAACGCAAACCCCGCTTCGGGCGCGTGAGCGCGTACTTGGCTGAATTGTCAATTTGGAATTGGAAAGGAGTCGTGGGGAAAAACGATGCAAGCAGCCCATCGGGCCTACATAAGGAAAGAGCGGGCCACCCCGAAACCCGTTGAAGCTCTGACTTTCATCATTGGCTTGCCTCCGACGAATTAGCGCGTAATTTATCATAGGCGGCGCAGCTTGTAAACAGCGCAATGAAGGCATTCCTTGACAGCCGCCGCGGAAACGATTATACTTTTTTGGACGCGCAGCGGAGCAAACACAACATCAATCAATTCATCGCCAGTTCAACTCCAACCTTCTTAATTCATCCTGAGCGCGCTTTGGCGGCTGGGCAGGGAAATCGCTTCTACCCCTCCCCCCCCCTCCCCGAATATATGTTCTAATTTCTCAATTCCTCAGCGCCCCGCCCGAACGCCGCAGCCAACTCGCCCGGCGCCATTCCCCATCCTCCTCCCAAACTCAACCTGTCCGCGCCCGGTCTAGGCATCGCGCGCGTTTTATCCATTTGAAAACTGGAAAGCAGGCGACCCGAAAAAAGCAGTCCAATTTGAAAGGACTTTTGTTATGAATCGCCCAGTCAATTTCTCCCCCCGGCGCCGGCTTCGCGGAAAGCCGATGCGAAACTATCGGATTTGGGCGCTGCTCGGCCTGCTCCTCGGCCTGCTGCTCGGCGGGCAAAGCGTCCAGGCGCAGGCATGGAGCGTCAGCGCCTCCGGCGTTTCAAGCACCAGCGCTACGATCCATGTGAATAATATGCCCGTTAGCTCACAAGTATCCATCGTAGTCTTTGAGCTATTTTAGGGCAGCATACATTGTGGTCATTGTCCTGGCGACCGCAATATCGTATTCCGCGAGCGTCCATGGTTCAGTGGAAGTCGCCAATGGACAGTCAGCGGCTTAAAGCCAGCCACAAACTATCAATTGACCGCGCAAATCTTAATGACTGACAATTCAGCCGCAATCGACACAAACAGAAAGGTCGCCAGATTCTCTACCGACTTTGAATTTCCCGGGATAAGCATTGACAGCGTCACCGACACTTCCGCTCGGCTTAATTTCCTCGGGATTCCCAACGGCACGCGCTTTTTTGACATCGTCCTGTCTCCCAAGCCGACCTCCGGGAATTGGCGGCACTGGTTACACGTTGATGAAAACGAGTTTCCCTACATGCCTTACATTCTCAAGAGCTTGGACCCCGGCACGCAGTACACCGTTAGCGTAGCGCCGAAGAACGCGGCCATGCCGTCGGGCAGCAGCTTATCCACGTCTCTTTCCGGCATAGGCAACGTCTTCCCTCCCGAAAGCGTTACCTTCACCACAACCGGCGTCAAATTTGTCCCCACGGCGCTGCCAGACAACATCACCTATGTTCTCAGGGATCCGGGTGATGGGAGGATCTACCTTCAGATCACGGGCGGCGTCGCCGGCGCCTACGCCTATTCCTCCAGCCCGCTTAACTGTAGCACAAAGGCCCAGGTGACGTTCCTGGCGAGCAAAGTCCCCCGCAGTATCTCTTACTGCTTCGGTTATGAACAGCCTTACCGCCTCGTCCTGCGGGCATACCGCGATATTGGCGGCAAAATCGGCGCCCGACAGATCAAGGTGATAGCGGAGAAAGTCATCACTGGCGTCACCGCGGCGCGGTCGGACTCGCCGCCCGTCGAGCCCGAGCCAGAGAAACTGCCGCCGATCTCTTTCAGCGTCGGCATCGTCAACTCCACGGAAGCGACCATCTCCTGGATCGCGGTCAGCGGCGCGACCGGCTATCGCCTGGAATACAGAGGCGGCGACATGAGCAGCGGCGCTTATAACCTGGGCGCCGGGACGACGGAGAAGCGGCTGACCGGCTTGAGCCCGGGGGTCCTTTACACGGTGAAGGTCAGCGCGAGTCTGCCCGGCGGCGGCAAGCACAGCGGCCAGTCCAGCTTCACCATGCCAGCGGCCCCGACCAACACGCCCATCCCGCAGAAGCAGCAGATCATCGGGCAGGGCGCGCCGCCAGACCCGCCGCCGCAGGATAACTCGCCGCCAGAACTGCCGGACGAAGCGCCGCCGCCACAGCAGCAGCAGCAGCAACAACAGCAGCAGCAGCAACAGCAGCAGCAGCCTTCAACTCAAGGCGGCTTGCTCGGGGAAGTCGAAGCCAAGATCGCGCATCACCGCGACAACACCGGGCGCTCCGATCTGGTGGCCGCTTTCAGCGCCGCGCGCGACGCCTTGACCGGCAAAGGCTCAGTGGATGACGCGCTGGAAGCCGCGACTTACCAGAACGCTCTCTGGGATCGCATCCGGGCGGCGCTGAATCAGTTGGCCGCCGAGGCCTCCGCCCAGAATGCTGATCCGCCGCCGCCGCCACCGACCAACACGCCTGTCCCGCCGCCGCCGCCGACCAACACGCCAGTCCCGCCGCCACCGCCTGCGCGGCAGGAGCCGCAGGTCGACGCCGGCTTGCTGTCCGAGGTGGAAGCCAAGATTGCCCGCCACCGCGACGAAACGGGCAGAGCGGATCTGGAGGCCGGCTTCAGCAAAGTCCGCGATGGCCTGCTGGGCAAAATCTCGCCGGACGATGCCTTGGGGCGCGATTCAATCCGGCTGGAACAACGACCTCTGGAATCGCGTCCGCGCGGCGCTGGAGGGGATGAAGTAAAGCGCCAGCAATTTTAGGGGCGGCGCTGCGAGTCGCCCCGTCTCTGAGATTTTAATATAAGTTTGGGCGGCTCAAGGGTCGCCCAAACATTTTCAGGAATAGGGCGAAGACGAGAATTACCCGCCCCAGGTTTGCCGCAAGACGCGCAGCCAATTTTGATGCGTCAGTTTATGCAGCAGCGCCTCATTGTAGCCGGCGTCTTGCAGCGCCGCGATCAGGTTCGGCAGCTTGGAGACATCACCGACAGCGTTCGGCACGCGCGCGCCATCATAATCCGAGCCCAAGCCGACGCGGGTCTCGCCCAGCCGCTCCACCAAGTAATCCAGGTGACGCGCCATTATGTCCAGCGGTCTGTCGGCGTCCCAAGAGCCGTCTTCGTTGAGAAAGCCGGTGGCGAAATTCAGCCCGACCATGCCGTCCGAGGCTCTGATCGCATCCAGTTGTTTGTCGGTCAAATTGCGCGAGATCGGGCAGAGCGCATGGACGTTGGAATGGGTGGCGACCAAGGGCGCGTCGCTAATGGAGGCGACATCCCAGAAGCCTTTTTCGTTCATGTGCGACAAGTCGATCATGATGCCGAGTTCGTTGCAGCGCCGGACGAGCCGCTTCCCGGCGTCGGTCAAGCCGGGTCCGATATCGGGCGATGAGGGGAAGGCGATGGGCACGCCATGGGCGAAGATCGTGGGGCGGCTCCAGACGATGCCGAGCGAGCGCAGCCCGGCGCGATAAAAGACTTCGAGCGCGTTGAGGTCTTCATCGATGGCTTCCGCCCCTTCAAAGTGGAGGATGGCGGCGAAGATGTCATTGTCGATGCAGGTCTGCAATTCATCCGCTGTACGCACGACCTTAACCTGCCCTTCCGATAGCGATTCAAGTCGAAAGAGGTCAGCCGTCAAGCGATTGGCGGCAATCTGAGAAAAACCGAAGTCGACCGCGGGCGGTGTATACGGTTTGGACAGATCTGGCATGTTGTCCGGGTCAATGCGCTCCTTATTTGGCACAAAAACAGCGAAGAAACCGCCGGCGAAGCCGCCGCGCCGCGCTCGAACCAGATCGATATGACCATCGCCCGTCTCGCTCAAGAAATCGCCTAACTCCAGCTCATCATTGTTGTAGAAGCGCAATAAAGTATCGTTGTGTCCATCGAAAATCGAGAATTCTGGCATAGTCCGTCTCCTTGCCGTACGCTCATAGATGATGTCAGCAATTGTCGTTCGTTGCAATCTTTTGCCTGAATTGCCCAGGGCGACCGCCTAGAATCTTTCTTTTTCGTCCTCTCGCAAGTCTCAACGCGGCTCACACAAAATCATGAACCTACGAGAACTAGAATCTGTACGGGCGACCCTGTGGCTCGCCCCTCTATGCTATGCGCTCCGGCGGGCGACTCACTGAGCAGCCCCTACAAATCTCGCCATCATATAGAAAAAACGCAGTCCAATCGAACTGCGTTCCAAGTTAATCTGCCATCGCGGCAAGCTAATCGCCGTCGTATTGTCGCCGCCGCTTGCCAATGGGCACGGGCGCCGGCGCCGGCTTACGCGGTGGCGGCGCTTTCGGATCAAGCAAGTCGCCAATCTCTTTCAGAATCCGCCGACCCAGCTCCAGCAATTCTTCCCAGACGCTGCGCTTGTTTTTCGCCACTACGCCAACCTTTCGCGCGACCGCTAAAGCTATTCCGCGCTCCTGTGGACCTGAGGGGACTCGAACCCCTGACTTCCACAATGCCATTGTGGCGCTCTCCCAACTGAGCTACAGGCCCCTGCGACGCGCTATCTTAACCCCGTCCGCGCGGACTGTCAATAGACGGCGCGCTAAATCGCTGGCAAAGGCGCGTGCCATCCAATACCAACTTGTGGCATAATAGCGACTGTTATCCCAACCTGTGAGAGATGAAGCGATGGCAGAAGCGACACAAGCAATGAACATACTGGTGACCGGCGGCGCGGAAGGCGCTGGTTTGGCGACGGCGCGCGCCTTGCTGCAACGCGGACACAAAGTCGCGGCGACCGCCTGCGATGCCGATGGCGCCTTGGCCGTTCGCATAGCGGGCGCGTTGCCGGTCTTCCCCGATCTGGCCCGCGCCAGCGAAATCCTGAGCGTCTTGCGGATGACGAAGGCCGAGGCGCTGGTCCATGCCGGTCCGCAGTTCTTCGGCGGCCCTCCCCACGCGGGGGCTGAATACGACAACTGCACAGACCAGCTCGTCGAGTACAGCGCGGCCGTGGCCGAGGCGGCGAAACAGCATCGAGTGAAGCGCTTCATCTCGCTCAGCTTCGGCTATCTTTATGAAGCGGGACACGGCGCCGCCAAAGAAGGCGACCATGACGCGCACGACCGGGATTACGCGCCCATGCTGGCGGCCGAGGCCTTCGCGCGCGCGAGCGGCTTGAATGGCTATATCATCCGCAGCGGCTATATCTACGGCGGCAACAGCGCCGACACGGCCGCGCTCGCTGAAGCCATTAAAAGCTCGCGGCGTCTCAGCGCCGGCTGCCAGGCCGCGTCCTGGATCCACGAAGACGATTTGGCCTCGGCGATAACCGCTCTGCTGGAATCCGATTCCGAACCGGATGGCATCGAGATGATCAACGCCGCCTCCAATGCAGCGGCCAGCCCTAACGAATTCAGCGCCGCCCTCAGCAACGCGCTCGGATTGAGCGAACCGCGCTTCGCCGCCGGCGGATTCCTGTCCATGCTGCGCGAGCTTTCCCTGCGTGACAAGCTGATGGCGCGCGAGATTGTCATCGACAGCAGCCAGATCAGAGAGCGCTTCGCCTGGCAGCCGCGGCGCGAGAGCCTAGAAAGCGGCTTGGAAGCGACCGCGCTCGTCTGGCGTATGAAAGACGCGGTCCAGGCGGAGTCCTTCTACCGCTACGAAGACGCAGCCCGCGCCGCGATTGAATCCTTCGCCTATGAAGTGGCTTTGCCGGAGCCAGCCGCGGTTCAACCTGAGCCTTCTGCCGAGGTCGCCTCCGCGCCCGAGCCGACGCCGGTCAAAGCGGTCGCTCCGCCGCCCGCGGGTGGACCAACGCCCTGGAATGAAGACGAAGCAAAGCGCGAAGAACGTCGTCGACGCGCGCTCGAACGCAAAGCGAAACGCGCAGCCAAAAGCGCCGGGGGCTAGCCGAACGTGGCCGCGCAACTCAAGGGCGCGCTATTTGACTTTGACGACACCCTGGTCGACTGGAGCGGCGTACAACTCGGCTGGCGGGAAATCGAGGCGGCGCGCCTCTCGCGCGTGCAAGAACACGTCTTCCATAAGACGCGCGCTTATTGGCTCACGGCGGACAGGCTTCTGGAAACCTATCTGCAGCGGACGCGCGCCGCTTGGTCCGAGGCGCGGTTGACTTTGCGCGCCCCGCACATGCCCAGCATTCTCATGGAAACGCTGGATGCGCTGGGCGTGGCGACCGACCGTCTGGATGTCGATGATGTCATTCGCGCTTACGATTGGAATGTTGTGCCAGGCACGGTCGTCTTCCCCGATGTGCCGCCGATGTTGCGAGCCTTGCAGTTGGCGGGCGTCAAGCTGGGCATCGTCACCAACGCCTCGCAGCCGATGGCGATGCGCGACGCCGAGCTGGAACGGCACGGACTGATTCAGTTTTTCCCCGATTGTCGACTTTCCGCCGCGGACGCCGGCTATCTCAAGCCCGATAAGCGGATTTTCAACTGCGCGCTGGAACGAATGGGCACATCGCCGGCGGAGACCGTCTTCATCGGCGATAACCCGGAGGCTGATATCGCCGGCGCGCTTTCCGTGGGCATGAAAGCCGTTCTGCGCGTCACCATGCGCGCGGAGGCGAATGGCGCCTACACCGCTTATCAACCGCGTCTGCGTTCTATGGAGGGGCTGCCGGCGATCCTGGACGAGTGGTACCCCGGCTGGCGCAATGGTAACGCGTGAGCTCCCCCTGCATGGCGATCTCAACTTGATCGTCACCGGTTATCTCGAACCGAACCGACCGCGGATTTCGCAGCAATTGGCGCTGCGGCTGGGCTTGCAGATGATTGATGTCGAGCGGGAGATTGAAGATCAACTCGGCCATACCATCGACAGCATCCGCCAACTCTACGGCGAACGGCGCCTAAAGGCGATCGAAACGCAAGTGATGGACCAGATTATTCTGCATCGCCGCGCCCTGATTCGCGTCTCCGGCAATACGCTGCTCAATTGCGGGCATCTGAAGGAATTGCAGCGCAATGGCATCATCGTCTGTCTGGTGGCGTCGCTGGATTCAATCCTGCGCCGCATCCACCTCACGCTCGGCGCGCGTTATCACGACCCGATTGAACGTTCGCGCGCTATTGGGGAGCTGCAGCGCGAATGGCGCATCCGCGAAGTCGAGAACATTGTCGAATTCGACGCGACCACTATCACCGAAGCGATTCTCATCGAGCGCATCGTGACCTTCTGGCGCGACCTCGCCCTCCGGCGCGGCTGATCTTTCGCCGGCTCAACAGCGGTCCCTTACATGGAGACCCCAAGCAGGCCGCGGGTCACCTGGAAATCGTGGTTGCCGACCTGCTGATGCTTAGGGCTATGCTCGCCCGACAGGGTCGCCGCCAGCAGATCAAGCAGGCGCGCGGGGACATCATCGCCCGCCATCAGTACGCAGTCCAGGTCATCGGGCGAAGCCGCGCCAGCGCTAACTTGAAGCACCGGCACCAGCGGATGCCCGGCCAGCAGGTAACCTTCGACATAACCCAGCATGACCTCGACGCCGCTCGCGCCCAGCCCCGCCAGCGTTTCGCCCCAATGCCCGCGCGGGTTGGCCATGATGTGGAAGCCGGCTCGCTTCGCCCGCTGCCCGTAGCCCAATGTCGCTTCCGCGCTCGCGCTCAGACCGAGCTGGGCGGCAAAGGGTCCAGCAAACAGAGCGTCTTTGTCCGACGCAACCACCGTGCCGCCACCGGCGACGATCATCTTGCACATTGTCGCCATGCCAGCGGCGAGATCGGCGGGAATGTCGCCCTGAGACAGCAATCCCACTCGAAGCGCTTCCATGCCCACAGTGGATTTCCGCGGCGGCGCGTCATCGCGCAGTCGATCACGGAACCAGGCCATGATCTTGCGCATGACCGCGTCAATGCCGCCATCCAATTGAATGCTCGCCCAGCCAAATGCCGCCGGATCCAGTCCCCGCTCGGCCATCAACCCGCGAAAATAGCTGTTGTGCGTGATTTCGCAGCCATGCTCCAGCAGCAGCGCGTGTCGCAGCTTGGGGTGCTGCAAATAACCGATCTGCATGTCTTTGTACTCCGGCACGACATTGCCGCCACAGCCCTCCGTATGCACCAGGGTGGCGAATCGGGACAGCCCGGCCGCCGATCCCAAGCCTTCCGCATTGAGCGTATCGGTCGTCATCTTCGCAATCTGCCCCGAGCACAAGCTGGTCGGCATGACCAAGCCAATTTGCTCCGTCGTCCATTCGCCATCGACCTCGTAGGCGGGGATTCGCAATTGTGGCGCGGCGACATCAGCGGGGATCGCGATCGGCTCGCCCGAATAACTTCGGTTCGCCAGCAAGCTGACATTAGCGGGCTTGGTCTGCTGCCAGTCGCGCCAGATCTGCACCTGATAATGCCCGGCTTTTTCGCCGGCGGAGGGCTGGCCCCCCGCCACGTCCACCGTCAAGCCCAACGCGCGCGCGCCCAAGTCATCAAGCGGTCTGCCATCGAGATATTCGCCGGCGTTGACATCCATGTCATGCCGCAGCAGATTGAAACGCGCCGTCGTGGTCACGAATTTGATCGTGGGCACGAAGGGGAAATTGGTGATCGATCCATTGCCGGTGACGAAAAAGATCATATTGCTGCCGCTGGCCACCTGCCCGGCGATGCTTTCCAAGTCATTGCCGGGGCTATCCATGAAGTAGAAGCCGCCGCTCGTCATCGGCTGACCGTACTCGATCACATCATGCACCGGCACATCGGGATGGCGTTTTGCCGCCGCGCCCAGCGACTTTAGGTAAATGTTGTACAGCCCGCGATATTTGTTGCCGCCGGAGGGGTTGCCTTCCGCCGTCTCGCCGTGCCAGCCGACCCGTTCCTTGAAGCGCTCGACCATATTGAGGAACTTGCGCGCGCTCTCGACCCGCTCGACCTTGTCCAGCAGGTAAGCCTCCGAGCCAATGAGTTCGTCCGTCTCCGCCAGGTTTGCCGAGCCGCCATAATGGATGACTTCTTTCGCCACCCAAGCCGCCAGTGGATTGCCGCTGATGCCGGAAAAGGCATCGGATCCGCCGCATTGCAGAGCGATCTTGAGTTCGCTCAGAGGCTGCGGGCTGCGCTTGACGCTGTTCACCAGCGGCAGCCAATCGGCCAAAAGAGCCTTGAACCAGGCGACGTTGGCTTCAAAACTGGTCGATAGAGAATGGAAGCAGTGGGTGACATCGGCGAGCGGATAATCACGCGCAAGCAGATAATCCCGCAGGTCGGCGTTGGTGATCGCCTCGCCCCCAAAGTCAATCGCCGCGACCGCGCCCACATTGGGATGCGTCATGAAGCCGGCCAGCGTGCGCAGCAGCACTTGCCGGTTGTTCGGATCGCGATGCCCGCCCTCGGTGTGCGCGACGGGCACGATGCCATCAACATTGTCGTAGCCATCCGCCAGGCTCGCCGTCAACTGAGTCAGGGTGCGGACGAAACCCGCGACCAAGGACGAGGCGCCCAGCACGACGATCATATTTCGCGTGCCGACGCCGCGGCCGCCCCCCCGAGCATAGCCCTCGAAAAAACGCATATCGCGGTGGCGAGCCAGCGCTGGCGCCGGGCGGAAAGCGGTTTCATCAAATTCATAAGCCGAAATTTGGTTGTCGAAATTTGGCTGCCGCGGAATGGGAAAGTCCAAATCGCGCCGCGACAACTCCACCTGAACCGCCTCGTTGATCACATATTCGCCCGCCGCGATATCACGGACGGCGATGCCAAAGCGCTGCCCCCAGGATGTCAACTGTTCGCCCTGCCCGATGCTGCGGACCGCGAATCGATGCCCCTCGAGCAAATGGTGGGACAGGCTAAAGCTAGAATCGGCAAGCTGCACCAGCGTGCCCGCGGCCAGATCGCGGATGGCGATAGCGCAGTTGTCGGATGGAACGGGCAGGCGTCCAACTTCATTCAAATTCGGCATGGCATAAACCTGTCTTTCACTTCGCGCGAGCGATTGTGCAGAGAATTTACCACAGCGATGGGATTTGCGAAACAAGCGCCCCAGTTTTGGCTGCCGGTCAATGCGTTCATCCCCTTGCACATCAAGAGGATGTCTCGTATCGTATGCAGCGGTGACAGCGCAGTGAAATGCCCGCGCGCAATGATCAAATTCATGATCCTCTTCGGACCGCCGGAAGAGACCGAGCGCTTCGAAAATGTATATCAGGATTTCCTGGCGCTCGTCGAACGCATGCCCAACATACTGCGCCGCCAGGTCGTACATGTGACCGGCAGCCCTCAAGGCGCCCCTGCAATCTACCGCATCCTCGAGCTTTACTTTGAATCGATCCAGACACAGACGGAAGCGCTGATGTCAGACGCCGGCCAGGAAGCGGGCCAGGAGCTTCACCGCCTCCCTACAGATTCGTTCCAACTGCTATTCACGGATGTCTACGAAGAAGCAGGCGGCAGTACGTCAGAGCCTGCTGCCGATGAAGAATCCGTTGCGGCGGATGAAGAGGCGGCCGCGGAAAGCGAAACGGTTTCCGATACGGTCTCCTCGTCAGGCGCCGACTGACATCAAGGACCGCAGACCGGCCACGAAGTCACGCTTGCCGCCGTGGGCCGGGTGACGCAATTTATCACAATCCAATCTCAGATGTTGCAGCGTCTCATGGGCGACATTGCCCACAGCGATCAGCTGCTCGAAATCCCAAATCGCCAGTAATCGAACAAGGAATTCGGCACCCAGGGCGATTTCCGCCGCCCGCGGTTTGCGATTGCTGTCCGCCTTCCCCGCTTGATGCGGATGAAACGGAAAGGTATTCCATATAAGGGGCAGCGCGCCCAAGCCCGCAAGCGCGCTCCAGACGATGGTCGCCGACTGCTCGCCATAAACGCGCTCGAAGCCGGCATCGGCGACATCGCGAAAGCCCGCGTCACGACCGAACATATTGAGCGCGGGCAAGCCCTCGAGCAAGACTTTGCGGCTGGTCACCGGAACGCCGGTCAGGCGGCAGCCGCGATAACCCGGCGCCTCCATCACCAGCAGCGTCCGCGGGCGCCGCGCCGCCATTGCCCGGAGATAGAGCCGCAGATTCGACCGGCGTATGACGTTGTTCGCATCGCCCGGCGCATATTGGTTGAAGGCGTCGCCTGCCAATTGAGCAGCCGAAAGCTCACGGATGAGCGCATCTATCTGGCGATTACTAGGCGGTTTCATCTGATTCCCTTTCGTGCCAGACCGCCGGCAGACTTGGAAAAGCAACCTTTCAATATTATAGTAAGCTTGTAATGAAGAAGCCGCAACACCACCGCTGGACTGGCAAATCTGACGCTTTCGACTTGGGCGCAATGGCGTCTTTCGCTATACTCATGTATCTATGGCTTTTCCCGCTTGCCGCGTTTGCGCAAGCGACGCCACGCGATTATTCCATCTCGCCACCGCCAGTTAGATACAGTCCCGATGGCAGGACGGCCGTCGTCAGCTTCACGGTGAGCAACCAGGGTGGCGACGCCGCGGAACCTTCCTTGATCGTCATCACGGAAAACCAGAGCGGAAGCGTCGCAATCAGCGAATTCTTGCCCGCCCTCGCGGCCGGTCAAACGCAATCATTCTCCGTTGAGCTGCCTTTGGCGGATTACGCCGACGACGACATTTTCTTCAAGATTGAAGCGGGCATCGACGATTACGAAGTCGCGGGCAGCCCGATCGCGCGCAACAACACGCAGCTTTTCCGCATCAACAAAACCGACGCGCGGGCAGCGACCGGCCTCGATCCGCCTTCGGATTCACGCGCGCCCTTCGACATCTTCATCCCGATTGTGAATCTGGGCATTGACTTCCGCGCTGACGGGATCCAACTGAATGACAGCTTGTTCTCCCGGGACGACATACTGGGCGCGGTCGCCTCCCTGGCGCTGGCGCTGTTCTGCCTGTGGCTGCTGAGCCTGATATTGCGCTTGATATTCCGCCGCCCGCCTCGATTCGACGTCTGGCAGCCGCCTTATGCGGTGAACAATTGGCACGATCCCAACTCCGCCCCTGGGCGCCGCCAAAGCTGGCAATTCCACGCGCGGAACAGCGCCATCCCCAAGCCCAGCGCGCCAGACCAGGTTGCGGTGGTCAAGCGGCTGCTGGACAAGCGAGGCGTCATCCTCGGCAGCTGGAAGGTCATAGCCATGCGCACCGTGCAATATGATGTCTATGGACGCATCAATCGTACCGAAGCGCTGATGCCACGCAAGATCATCAACAGCTTCAACCGTGTCCTTCGCCGCGCGCCGAACTACGCCAATCATGAGCTGCGCAAGGCGATCTCACCGATTGCGAAAAGCCTGAGCAAGTACGCGCTTGCGCCCGTGGAGCAGCAGAATCTGATGCTGCCGCTGGCGCTGGACATCCGATTTGAAGGCGTCACTGAAGAAGTTCGCATACAGTTTGAACTCTATCAATATCGTGAGGGCGCCTGGCGTCTCATCGATCAATGGGAGCCGGAGTTTGGGCAAGTCGGCGAGCATGTGCCGGAACACTTCACCTTCTCGCTTCATGGCCAGCTTTCCGGCGAAAGCAAAGGCGAGTTCAAAACGCGCCTGCGCGATGATCTGACGCAGTTGCTTGCCGGGCTGTTTAACCAACGTCAAGTCGAAAAGAGCGCCGCGCCGGCAGGCGATTCTGAAAGCCAACAGAATTTTGCCGGCAGCGGGAAAACGCTTGACGCGGAGACGGACCCGAGGGCAATTCCCAGTAGCTAAACCATCGCTCACAATATCAATAAGGAGACGAGAAATATGCCCGCAACCATTCCCGAAAACGTTAGAGACTTGCTGGAAAGGCCGATTGTGGTCGCTTTCGCCACCAGTAATCCTGATGGCCAACCACAGGTGACGCCGGTCTGGGCCAGCCTCGAAGGCGATCAGGTCTGGATCAATTCAGCGGTCGGACGGCGCAAAGACCGTAATATCCGCGCCAATCCGAAAGTTACCGTAATGATCCTCGATCCACAGAATGATTTCCACTGGGTGGAGATTCGCGGCGAAGTGGTCGAATTCGATGAGACTGATGCGGCCGTTGCGCATATCAACAAGCTCTCCGGCAGCTATGCCGGCAACGATGACTATTACTCGTTCAATCCCGAGGGCAAGGGGAAAGAACAGCGCGTGATCTACAAAATCAACCCGACCAAAGTCAACGGGATGTAGGAAGAGCGAGACACAGTCTCGCCCCTACACTTGCCCGGCGCGCCCAGTGTAGTCACGCAAATAGAGGAAGTCATGCCCGATGCTGCGCTTGCTGAGCTTGGCGATATTGGGCATCGTGCGCTTGTAGTGATTGGCTTTGACCCGTTCCCAGATTTGGACGACGAAATCACGGTCAAAGCCTTCGTCAGCCGCTTCATCAACGGTATAGCGCTCATCGACCAGCAGGAACAGGACCTGATCGGCTTCGTCGTAGGTGAAGCCCAGCTCATCCTCGTCCGTCTGCCCCACCCAAAGATCGGCTGATGGCGCCTTGTCGATGATGGAAGCGGGCGCCCCCAAATGCCGCGCCATCTGCCGCACCTGAAATTTGTACAGGTCGGCGATCGGATGCAGGGCGACGCCGCTATCGCCGTAGATTGTGCTGTAACCGAGCAGGAATTCCGTCTTGTTGCTCGTGCCCATCACCAAGCCGCCCCAAGCCACCGACTGATCATAGAGCGTGATCATGCGCAGGCGCGCCATGATATTGCCCTTGCGCAGCCGGCTCATGTCGGGGAAGCGCTCGATCAAGGGGTCAGCCATTTCGCTGATGGGCAAAGAAAGATTCGGCAGGCTCAAATCCTCGATCACCGCTTCGGCATCGCTGAGGCTCTCGGCCGATGATCTGCTGTATGGCATGCGCAGCGCCAGCACGTTTTCCGCGCCCAGCGCCTTCGCCGCCAAGTACGCGGAAACTGCCGAGTCGATGCCGCCAGACAAGCCGATGACCGCCCGCGTCATGCCCGCTTTGGTGATGCTGTCGCGGATGAATCCGGTCAGGACGCGCGTCGCCAGTTGGGTGTTGATCTTGAGCCGCGGCAAAACGGATTTCATATCGGCCGCCGCTTCAGTCTTCTTGGCCGCCATCGAGCGGCTCCAGGGAATACTGCGTAATCTGGTGCGGGTAGCTTTCGTTGACCTTCATCTGCAGCCGCAGCCGCGCCCCACCCTTCTCGCCTTGCATGACCACTTGGATGCCATAATCCTCGGCGCATTCCACTGCCGCTACTTTCAAGCGCCCGTGCAGCCGCCGCGTCGCCTTCAAATCGAGCAGGCGCCGGTCAACCGGATTCTCCATCAGCACAAGATCGTAATAGCCGCTGCGCATGAAACCGCGCAATCGCCCGAAATCGCCCTCGTTGTAATAGCGCATCTGGGCGATAAAGCGCCGCCCGGCTTTGCTCGCGCCGATCATTTGCCCTAGGTCGCTCATAACAATAGCGCTCGATTCGAACCCTGCGCCAGCATCCATGGATGACAGGCTTCGGCAGACTGCGACATATCATAACACAAGCGCCGCAAAATCAAGTATCATTGCCCTAAAACAACCGCACGGCGACAACGTATAGAATCAGATGGGCTCACATAACCCCGATAGTTCTCTCCTTGCGCGAGCAAGGGATTTTATCGAATAAGGCGCAACAGGCAAGGTATGGCATGACGGACAGATTGGCCGAAATCCAACAAGCGCTGGATCATTTCCAGCGGGACGAAGCGCGCGCGCTGCTGAAAGAAGAGTTGAAGGAATCCCCCAGCGCGACCGCCTATTTCCTGGCGGCGCAAGCGGCGCGAACCGAAGGCGATCGCGTCAGCTTCTTGCGCAAGGCGCTGGAACTGGACCCTGCTTATCAGCCAGCGATCGCTGAGCTGGGCGAGCCCACGCCGAAGGAGAAACCTGAACCGGCGCTCAAAGTCGAGCCAGCCGAAGCGCCAACTGCGCCCCAGCCCGAGATTCGCCTGGCCTCAATCAGCAAGCGCTGGCTGGCCATCGTGATCGACGGTTTTCTGGTCGCCATTGCAACCGTGCTGCTGCTGGTCGCCGGGGGAGCGCTGGCGCCGCTGGACGCCGCCATGGCCAGCGCTGATGAGGCCGCCGTTTCCGAAGCGTTCTCCACCTTTCAGTCCAACACCCTCACGGTGAATCTGCTGATCAGCGCGGTCTACAATGTCACGCTCATGGTCTGGTTCAACGGGCAGACGCTGGGCAAGATGATGCTCCGCCTGCGGGTGGTCAAGAAACGCGGCGGCCGCATAACGGTACTCGATGCCCTGCTGCGCAACGTTTTCGGTTATATGATTTCGCAGATATTCCTGCTCGGCTATCTCTGGGCGCTCTTCGACGCGGAGAAGCAGACCTGGCACGACAAGATGGCGGGCACCGTGGTGGTTGAGGAGCGGCGGGCAGTTTCCGGCTGACCTCGTCGCTTATTGTTCTGGTAAAATGGAATTGGCAGGAGTCGCGCAAGGTAGTGTGCCAGGAGCCGGTTGTGAACAAGATTGAGAGCATTGACCTTATCTATCGCAATCCGAAGATTCGGGGCGGGCGCCCCTGTATCGTCGGCACAAGCTTGCGCGTGCTGGATATTGTGAGCGCGATGCGGTGGAACGGACGCAATCCGGAGCAGATAGCGGAAGCTTTCCAGATTACGCTCGGGCAGGTCCACGCGGCGCTCGCCTTCTACTACTGCAATCAAGCCGAGATAGATGCCGACATGCGCGAACGCGAACGCAAGAGTCAAGCGATAGCTGAAAAAGTGCTTGCTGACAAGAACTCGCTCAATTCGCGCTTGCAGCGGTATTTGCAGGATGATGATTTTCGGGCGGCGTTGTCCGAGGCGATGGACGCGCCAAACGAACAGCGTACTGCGCACATAAGGGCGCTTTTTGCCAAGATGGCCGCCGTGGAGCAAGAATTGAATGCCTTCCCCGCCGCGCGCACGGAAAAGTCTCTTGAGTGAGGACACTCTTCGCTTTTATCTTGACGAGCATTTGGATGTAGAGATAGCAAGGCAGCTCAATCGCCTCGGCATTGACACAATCACGGTGCAAACGCTTGAAACCCAGGGCGAGGATGACCCCATCCAATTGCATATTGCAACTGAACTTGGGCGTGTGCTTTGCAAGATGGACAGCGATTACGTTGATCTCGCAGCTGAAGGGGCGCAGCACGCGGGAATCGTATTCATCCCAAGCGAGCATAGCGAAATCGGCGTCGTTGTCAGATTTCTTGACCTAATGGCCAGGGTATTCACTGACGATGAAGCGCGAAATCATGTGGTATACGTCAGTCGGCTGGATTAAATGGTCGGTGGCGATATGGAGGTATTTCTCCCGCCCCACTAGGCATCCCCACCCCCATACCGCCGCACGCGCAGATCGCACTGCGCCTTGTGCCCCATGAAACCTTCCAAGTCACAGAGGCGGCTGCCATACTCGCCGATGAGTGCGCTCGCTGCTTCCGTCACGCGCTGGTAAGTCACCGTCTTGATGAATTTGCCCACCCACAGACCGCCGGTGTAGCGCCCGGCTTTCTGGGTCGGCAGGGTGTGATTAGTGCCGATGATCTTGTCGCCATAAGCGACATTCGTTTCCGGTCCCAGAAAGAGCGCGCCGTAATTGCTCAAGTTCTCCAGAAAATAATCGGGATCGCGCGTCAAGATCTGGACGTGTTCGCTGGCGATCTCATCGGCGACTTGCAGCATCTCTTCGTCGGTATCGACCAGGATGACCTCGCCATAATCGCGCCAGGCGACGCCAGCCAGGTCCGCCGTCGGCAGGCTCTCCAGCTGACGACCAATCTCGGCTTCAATGCTCTCGGCCAGCGCGCGGCTCGTTGTCAAGAGCACAGCCGGCGAAGTGGGCCCATGCTCCGCCTGCCCCAGCAAATCGACCGCGCACATTTCGGCGTCGGCCGTATCATCGGCGACCACCAGCACTTCTGTGGGACCCGCCAGCAAATCAATCCCCACCAAGCCAAATAGCTGCCGCTTGGCTTCCGCGACGTAGGCGTTGCCTGGTCCCACGAGCATATCCACCGGTTCCATGCCCAAAGCGCCATAAGCCATGGATGCCAGCGCTTGCACGCCACCGAGTATGTAAATTTCTTCGGCGCCGCCGAAATGGATGGCGGCGATGGTCGCGGCCGGCAACTCGCCATTGATTGGCGGCGTACAGGCGATGACTTCTTTGA
Organism: Chloroflexota bacterium; assembly: GCA_026707225.1. GTDB lineage: Bacteria > Chloroflexota > Anaerolineae > Aggregatilineales > Phototrophicaceae > UBA6055. The sequence goes on along the minus strand of JAPOXG010000084.1, from coordinate 31,921 downwards.
CGCCAGCCGCCTTGGCCGTCACCGTGCTCATATGCGCCGAAGCCACCATCGGATAGCGCCCGCCCGGCACATAACAGCCGACGCGGTTGACCGGGATGTTCTTGTGCCCCAAGACCACGCCGGGCAGCGTTTCCAGCTCGACATCGCGCAGCGCCGCCCTTTGCGCCAAGGCGAAATTGCGGACTTGCTCCTGCGCGAATTTGATATCGGCGATCGCCTGCTCGGGCAGTTCGCCAATGGTGTCTTGAATCTGTTCGCCGCTCAGCTTGAAGCTGGGTGGATCCCAATTGTCGAACTTGGCCGAAAGTTCGCGCGCCGCGTCGTCTTTGCGCGCCGCGATATCGGCCAGGATGCCGCGCACAGTCGCCTGCACCTGGGCATCGGCGTCCGCCTTTTGCTCAACCGTTATGCCGCGCTTGACGTGTTGAATGGCCATCGCAGTCCTCGCAACTTCGCTGTTTCAGTGGAGCGTCAATTCCACAGCCGTTCGCTGGCGATGCGCGCGCCTTCCGCCATGGAATTCAATTTTGCGTAGGCGATATCGGGATGAATCGCGCCGAAACCAGCGAAAGTGCCGAAGCCGCAATCGGTGCCGGCGATGACGCGTTCCCGCCCGACAATATTAGCGAAGCGTTCAATCCGTTCCGCCACCAGCTGCGGATGCTCAATGAAATTGGTCGTGGTATCCAGCGTACCCGGGATCAGAATCTTGTCATCGGGGATATCAGCCTCCGCCCAAATCCGCCACTCGTGCTGATGACGCGGGTTGGAAGCCTCGAACTGAATCGCCTGCGGCTTCGCCAAAAGCACGATGTCGATGATCTCATCGAGCTCGACGTCATGGTGATGCGGTCCTTCATAATTGCCCCAGCACAGATGCAGCCGCGCTTGCTCCGCCGGCACATTTTCCAGCGCGTAGTTCAGCGCCTCGACCTGTGCCTCGGCCGCCTTAAGGAAAGCAGCGGAATCCACCCCGCGAAACAAGATATGCCGCCCCATCGCCAGATCGGGGCAATCCACCTGCAAGATCAAGCCCGCTTCGGCGATCTTCTCGTATTCCACCTTGAGCGCTTCAGCCAGCGCCCAAAGATATTCTTCTTTTGTCGGATAATACTCATTGGGCTGGAAGCCGGAAACCACCCCCGGCGATGCCGAATTCATGAAGGCTTCGGCCGCGCCGGCTGCTTCTTTCGCCGCCAGCAGATTGGCGATGTCCTTCTCCAGCGGACCCAAGTCTTTGATCGTGATCGCGTCGCGCACAACGGGCCGATGATACACGGGCGTGCCGCCAGCGTCAGCCAGGCGCTGCTTGTAGGCGGGATAATCATCGAGATCCTGTGGCGTCGCCCGCGGCACATCGGCGATTTCGAAGCCGGTGAAGCGATGCCGCATGTAGGTGACATAGCTGATCTTGCTCATCTCGCCATCGCTGATGACATCGACGCCGGCCTCCGCCTGTTTGCGCGCCACTTCAAGCACCGCGCGCTGCATGACCCGGTCGAATTCAACCTGATCATAGGCATCGTCCCGATCTTGCGCAAACAGCTGATCGACCACATATTGCGGTCGCGGCATGCTGCCGACGTGCGTCGTGAGAATGCGTTCCGTGCTGGTTCTCATAGGGGATCTTCCTTCTCTAGCGCGGCGGACGAAAGTCTTTCAATTCGACACCAGTCTGATCATGAAATGTCTTCAGCAGATATTCGTGCTGCGCCATCTTCTGCGCCTCGTAATCGGGCGGATGCACCATCTTGCCGCTCTCGTCGGCGACATAACCCTTGGCCAAAGCCTCCGCTTCGATCTGCGGCGACCAATAAGGATCCTTGCCCTCGAATACCTCATGCGATTCGAGCACGGCATAAATCCAGCCGATTTCATCACCCGAATACTCGAAGCTGCGATACATGCCCGGCGGCAGCGAAATCATGTCCCAGGCATTCAAGACGAACTCGCCTTCCACTTTTTCCGGATCGTCTTCATTGCCCCAATAAAAGGTCCAGGGTCCGGTGAGCATGAAGAAAGACTCGACATAGTCATGCGTGTGCCAGGCGGGCCCGCAGCCGGGCGGCGCCCAAACCATGCCAATCTGATAACGATGCGGCTCGGTGATCGCGCGCTGTATGCTGAAATCGGGGTTCTCCGATGCGGTATCGCCGATGACGGCGTAATTCATGCGCATGTGGCCCGGCAACATGCTGTCGATGAACATAATCGGGATGCCCTTGCCCTTGAGCTCCTCAAAGCGCATGACGCGCGCCGCCATGCTGTCTTGCGTTTGCTTGGGATAATCCATTCCCCTGACCTCCGGATAGATACCAAAAGTGTCCAATTAGTAGGGGAAAGCCTATAGAAAAAGGCGGGCTTTGTCAATCAGCGACCCATCCCTCAGGATCACGCTCTGTAGGACGCCGCCCCGTATATTTCCGCCATCATTTTCGCGCGATGATGAGCGTCGAAAAATTGAAAGCCCAAGGCAATCCGCGCTTCAATAGCCCGCCAAGCGCTTCCGCCAGCGCGCTCGTTCGGTAATAGCCCGGCTGCCGAAACCAACCACCCAAGCCCCATAGCGTAAAGGAGTGGCTCGTCGGCAGCGCGCGGATGTCGCGAAAGCCCGCCTGCGACACGATGTCGATCAACTGACGGCGGGTATAAGCGCTTTCATAAAACGCTTCATTGGTGAGCTGGCCCGCGCCCCTCAACCGGCGCTTGAATTGAACAGCCCGATATACGACATTGGGATAGGGGATCGTCAACACCAATATGCCGCCAGGTTTAACGACGCGGCGCGCTTCCTTCAGCGCGGGGAGCATCCCGTGCTCGAAGTGTTCCAATACGCCGAAGGACAAATAACTGCCGAAGCAATTATCGCGATAGGGCAAGCGATGAACATCGCCGGCGGTCAGGGGTAGGGTTGCGTCAAAGCGGCGCGAATCACGCAAGGCGTTCTGCGCGTAATCCAGGCCCTGCACATGAAAGCCAAGTTCGCGCAGAGAGATCACGACGGCGCTCAAACCGCTGCCCGCCTCAAGGTGCAGGTCTTCTTCAGCCAATAAGGGAAGATAGGCGCGAATGATTTCCTGAGCCCGCTCGTATCGGACCGCCTCAAGCTCAAGCTCAATCGACGACTGATCCCAGATCTCTTCCCAGGCGACTCTGGTGCTGTCGTAACGCGTGTTTTCTTCTGGCATCTTTGGCGTCTTATCCTGGTTCATTGATTCCGGTTCCAGGCGGCTTGACGCGCCGCATCTGTGTAATCAGACCGCGCTGGTATCCACATCCCAAATCAACATACATTCGCCGACCAACATCAGCGATACCGCCAGCAAAATCGTGCCCGACTCGCCCGCCTTCGCCCGCGCCAGGGACAGCGCGCCCGGCAAAGCCTTCTTGTAAGACACATCGGAACAGCATTCGCGCGCGGCGGCGACCGCATCCGCTCGCGCCGGGAAGCGCGTATTCGGGTTGATATCGGTCTCAGTGATGATCAGCGCTTGGCTGACGGAAGCCATCACCCGATACACGCCAGGGAAGTCGCGGTCGCGGGGAATCCCCACAATAGAAATCACCGGCTCGCCCACTCGCTCCCGCACGCTCTCGACGAAAGACTGCGCTGACGCAACCGTAATCGCGCCATCAACATAAATCGCCGGCTTGTCGGCCAGCTTTTGCGCGCGCCCCAGCCATTTTACCCGTTTCAGTCCGCTTTGGATCGCCTCCATGAACGCGACGGATTCGGTCGGGTCGCCCCCCAACTGCCGCTGGAAAATTTCGACCGCGCGTATCGCCAGCGTCGCGTTTTCAATCTGATAGCGCCCGAGCAAGGGCATGAACAGAGGCCCATAGGTAGGCAGGTGAATCAATTGTCCGGAGGGCTGGTCGGCCAGGCGCTTCGCCAAATCCTTCCGCGTCAGGCAGGTCAAGTTCGCGCGCATGACTTCCGCTTCCGCCTTGATCGCGCTCATCGCCGCTGGATCCTGGGGCAGCGTCACCACATCGCAGCCTTGCTTGATGATGCCGGCTTTGTGCCAGGCGATGCTTTCCAGCCCCTCGCCAAGCAGCGCGCTATGCTCCCGCATGATGGGCGCGAAGACGGCCAGCCGATTCGGCGCCACGGCGACATCATCAAAGCGCCCGCCGCGCCCGACCTCCAGCACGGCGACATTCGCATGCATCTCATTGAAGTGACGCAGCGCGATGGCCAGAAATATTCCCTGCGGGCTTAGGTATTGCGAGGCGGAGAGTTCCTCAGTTACGCTGTCGATCAGCGGCTGCAAGTCACGCAAGATGCGCAGAAAATCACTGGTCGGGATCATGCGCCCGTCCACGCGAATCCGCTCGTTCCAGTGCGTAAGATGCGGGCTGGTCAGGGCGCCGACGCGATGACCCAGCGATTCGAGCAGCTTGGCCATGATGGTCGTGACCGAGCCTTTGCCGCGGCTGCCAGTGACGACAGCGTAGGCGCGCTCTTCATCGAGCAGACCGGCTCGCTCCAGCAATTTACGCGTCCAGCTCACGTCGCGTGTATACTCGTCGAGACCGCGCGGCGCCCCATCGAGACGGCGGCGCGTCTTGAAAATGGTATGGATGGCCGCGTCCATTGAATCCATCATCCGCCAGGGTCCATCACTTTCCACCGCCGCAATCATAACGAATGAAACGCATCATCCCTAGACCGCGCCGATCGCGGATTTCGCCCCGGCGAGCGGCGATTCCGCCATCGTCATTGCCACTATGTTTATGCGAGCCTTTCGGCTAGATTTTGAATGCTGACTCGATGACGAGCCCGTCCGCCATGCCCGAATCCGCAAGCCTCTCCGGCAGCGATGCCCGGCGCGCCGCGCGCAACGTCAGCGCCTTGATGATCGCCAGCGTCATCAGCAAGGGCGCGCTCTATATTTGGCAGTTGGTGCTGTCCCCCTGGTTGGGTCCAAGCGAATACGGCATTTATGGCACGGTTGGCGGCTTGATGGTGAACGCGGCCGCGGTCGCCAGCTTTGGCATGGGCTTGATCGTCATTCGCGATGTCGCGCGCGACCGCAGCAAAGCCGGCAAGTACTGGTCGGCCATGCTCTACATGCAGACCATCATGGCGCTTTTTGCCTATGTCGCGATGAATGGCGTCGCCCTGGGCTACAGCGACGCCCTTCGCGCCTTCGCCGCGCTCGCCGGGATCAACCTATTCATTGATCTCTTCGGCAATATGGGCTACGACCTGCTGTTGGCGCAGGAAGAGATGGTCAAGACCTCCCTGGTCGAAATCGTCCATATCTTCTTTCGCATTGGGCTTGCCCTGCTGGCGCTGACCGCCGGCTGGGGATTGCTGGGCGTCTATGGCGCCGCCATCGTCTCGGGATTGGCCCGTTCAGTCGTGCTCGTCCTCTTAAATCTTCGCGCCGGGCTTCGCCCAGTTTTTCCCTTTGACCCCGCCATTGCCCGTCCTTTGATCAGCAACAGCGCTCCCCTGGCGCTCTCATCCTTTTTGACGCTGGCTTATCAACATTCCGACAAGCTAATCACCACGGGCATACTCGGCGCGCGCGTCACCGGTTATCTGACGGCCGCTTTCGTCATCAACTTCGGCGTAATCGAATTGTTCAGCGTATCGGTGCTGGTCGCGGCTTATCCGCTGCTGGCGCGCTACTATGACGATGGCGGCAATCCCTTCTTCGGCGGCATGATTGAGAAGCTGGCGCGCTTTTCCTTAATTGTCGGCGCTCCCTTGGCGCTCGGCATCAGCATCCTCGCCGACAAGTTCATAACGCCGCTGCTGGGCGAGGTTTACGCGCCTTCGGCCGGCATCTTGAGCCTTCTAATCTGGTACACCGCGATCACCATGTTCGGCAACGTCTTCAGCCAGGGCCTGCTGATACAAAATCGGCAGCGGCTTCTCCTCGTCATCCGCGGCGCCGGTTTGGCGCTCAATGTGAGTCTGACGGCGATTCTGCTCCTGACCTGGGGCGATCCGCGCGGGGCGGTCATCGCCTCGATCATCGGCGAGACGCTGGTCGTATGCCTGCTGCTGAAAGGCTTTCGCGCCATCGGCTTGTCTTGGCGAGGCATTGTCCAAACCGCCATACGGCTGCTGATCATCGCCGCGCCAACCGCGCTGACGATGATGCTCCTGCGCGAACAATTCATCATGCTTCCCGCGTTGGGCGGCTTGGCGGTCTACCTGGGCGGCTTGATTCTGGCGCGCGTCTTGAGCGTGGAGGACTGGGACATGCTCTACCGGTTGGCGGCGTCGATCCCCGGCGGCGGATTCCTGACCCGTTTCTGGCAGCGCGATGTCGAATTGACCTGGTGACGGGCGGATGCGCATTCTCCATCTCACGCCTTACTACCAGCCCGCCTACGCTTTCGGCGGCGTCGTGCGTTCGGTTGAGGGGATGGCGACAGCATTGGTCCAGCGCGGGCATGAAGTCACCGTTCTGACCACCGACGCCCTCGATCAACAGGGGCGCCGAATTGCCGCGCCTGAGGAGACCATCGACGGCGTACGCGTGCTGCGTCGTCCGAACGCCCTGCCCTGGCTGCGCGCTCGCGGCAATCTGTCGACGCCGCGCAGCATGAAAAAAAACGCGGAAGCGATCCTCCCCGCGGTCGATGTCCTGCACACGCACGAATTCCGCACGCTGGAAAATCTGCTCGTGACGCCGGTCGCGCAAAAGCTGAACTTGCCCATTGCGCTCTCCCCGCACGGCACACTCAATCTGCAGACCGGCCGCGGCCGGCTCAAGACCGTCTGGGATCATCTGCTGAGCCCCGGTATCGCCCAGCGCATTGATCATGTGGTCGCCTTGACCGACGCGGAACGCATAGAAGCCGAGACGCTTTGGAAATCATTCGGGACGCGGCAAACGCCAACCCGGTTCAGCATCATCCCTAACGGCGTTGACCTGGGCGACTTCGATCGACGGGCACATGCGGTCGACTTTCGCAAGCGCTACCAGCTGGACGACGCGCCGACAGCGCTCTTCATGGGTCGACTGCATGAGCGTAAAGGCGTCGATCTGCTCATCAAGGCTTTCATAGCCGCTGATGTAGCGGACGCGCGCCTGCTCATCGTCGGACCTGACGAGGGCATGCTGACAGCCTTGCGAGCGCTGGCAAGCGGCGACCCGCGCATCTTGTTCACCGGCTACCTGGAAGGCGATGAGCGGCTGGGCGCGCTGGCGGCGAGCGACCTCTTCGCCTTGCCAGCCATCGGCGAGGGGCAACCGATCGCAGCGCTTGAGGCGATGGCGGCGGGGCTGCCAGTTTTGCTGTCGCCCGGCTGTAATCTGGACGAGGTCGACGGGGCTGGCGCTGGCTTTGTCGTTGAGGCGACGGTGGACGCCTTCGCCATAGGGTTGCGGAAGCTGCTTCTCGATGAAGGCTCTCGCCGGAAGATGGGACAGCGAGCGCGGCGGCTCGTGGAAGAGCGATATGCCTGGGATGGGATAGCTGAGAGGCTGGAGGATGTGTATCGAAACCTCCTCTGACCGGGCTCTGAAGCGGCTAACAGCCAAGGATGTCCGTTGATTTTTTGCACGAAAATGCTAAACTTGTCAACGGAGCGAGGAGGTGAGGCATGATTGGAGCAAGGCTGAAGCAGGCGCGTTTGTTGGCCGGGATGACGCAGCGGGAACTCGCCAGAGAGTTAGGTGAGACCGGCTTCAATATTTCAGCCGCGGCAATCTCAAAGTATGAAAAAGAAAAGAGTTTTCCTACAGCGCGATTCTGGTTGACCGCAAGCAACGTGCTCGGTGTGCCTATTACGTATTTGATGCATCAGCCTTCAAGGCCGGTCGAATGGATAGGGTTTCGATGTCGAGCACGATTGAGCGAAACCGCTCGCAAATTAATCAAAGCCTATGCCGCGGATAGAGCCGACGCTCAGTCGGAGCTTAGAGACTTGCTGTACCCCGAAACAGATTACGACTTTCCATCCATACCCGTGTCCAGCCTGAAGGATGCAGAATGCGCAGCCGAGCAGTTGCGGGAAATATGGAACGTCGGCGATCGACCGTTAGACAATCTTGTGCAATTAGCTGAGGACCGTGAAGTTATAGTCATAAACTGGGCAGACAAAACCGGACTCTTCGACGGACTGTCAGGCTGGTGCGCAGATCGACCGGTGACCGTAGTCAATTCGCAGTTTCCACTGGATCGGCGCAGGATCACTCTTGCTCACGAGATTGGGCACTTGGTAATGGACACCAGCATTTCGGCTGATGACGACGAGGCGCTCGCGTTTCGATTTGCCGCCGCGCTCTTAGCCCCGGCTGATCACGTCTTTAGAGAACTCCCGGACAAATCATACTATTTAAATTGGGATGAACTCAAACTTTTGAAGCGGAAATACGGTCTAAGTATGTCCGCCTGGGTGCGACGTGCGTACGACCTGAACATGATCTCATACTCGACATATAAAGCGATGAACATTGAGTACAAGAGTCTTGGCTGGCACAAAGGAGAGCCTGTGCAATACATAGGCGATGAAGAACCTCTTCTGCTGAAGCAAATGGCCGGGCGTGCAATTGCTGAAGGATTGATTGCGCCGGACAAGTTTTCGCATTTGCAATTGTCCGATGCCGATTCAGACGAAGACTACTTGCCTCGCGGCGATTATCCTTCAGCAAGTGACCTATTGGAGATGGACCAGGAAGATCGCCAACGATGGATTGGGCAGATGTTCAGATGGGCTGAAGATGTTGATTTTGAAGTCTTTGAAGCATACGGCGAGGAAGAATTCTAGGCATGCCAAACGCTATTCCAAAGCGCGGAGAAATCTGGAATATCAACTTTGACAAGACACGTGGTGATGAAATAACCGATCCGCATCCAGCGCTTGTCATGAATGTTGAAGACGCTGGTCGCCTTAAGCTTAGAATGGTCGTGCCGATTACCACTGGTAATCCCGGCTTCAACAGGCATTTCTGGATGGTCGGGATACGCGCAAACTCGACAAACGGCTTGGATCATGATTCCTTCTTGGACGCGTTTCAGCTGAAATCAGTCTCCTTGCAACGATTCAAATACAGACGAGGTCATATCACTTCTGAGAAACTGCTCAATGACGTATTGGCGGCAATAGCCTTGTGTATCGGGATTAAGACGTAGTGACGCGTACAGAGAACCGGGGATTGTCACGCCCTTACACAAAGGTGCCGCACGCTTCTATATATGCGAGAACAATTGCTCACCGCGTTATCCTGCAACAGCGACGTGCGAAAATCACGCGGCGCTATACAATAGATGTTGACTCGGAAGAGCGTACTGAGTCATCACCTGAGGCAGCAGAGGAACGCACATGATCCGATTCGACCGCTTCACCGAACGCGCGCAAGACGCCGCCGCCCGCGCCTATGAAATCCTCCACCGCTACACCCACTCGCAGGTAGACACCGAACATATCTTGCTGGCACTGCTGGAGCAGACCGACGGAGTCGTGCCGCAAATACTCGAGCGGCTGGCCGTCGATGTCGGCGCGCTCCGCTCGCGCGTGGACGATATCTTGCGGGGGAGCCCGCGCACGGCGACCATCTATGGACAGGGGACCAACCAGGTCTTCATCACGCCGCGCCTCAAGAGCATCATCGACCGCGCCAATGAAGAAGCGAATCGGCTCCGCGATGAATACATCAGCACCGAGCATATCTTTCTCGCCATCCTCAACGAGCGCAACACCGATATCGCCAATACCATGGCCGAATACAACATCACCCGCGAACGCGTCGCCGATGCCGTCAAGGACATTCGCGGCGGCCAGCGCGTCACCGATCCGCAAGCCGAAAGCCGTTATCGCACGCTGGAAAAATACAGCCGCGATCTGACGCGCATGGCGCAAGAAGGCAAGCTCGATCCTGTCATCGGGCGCGACAGCGAAATCCTGCGCGTCATTCAAGTGCTCAGCCGCCGCACCAAGAATAACCCGGTTCTCATTGGCGAAGCCGGTGTCGGCAAGACCGCCATTGTCGAGGGCTTGGCGCAGAAAATCGCCACCAACGATGTCCCGGATCTCCTGCTGGGCAAGCGCGTGCTCAGCCTCGATCTGAGCGGCATGCTGGCCGGCAGCCGCTTCCGCGGCGAATTCGAAGAGCGCCTCAAAGGCACGATCGAAGAGATTCAGCGTTCCGAAGGCGAGATCATCCTCTTCATAGACGAACTGCATCAAGTGGTCGGCGCGGGCGCGGCCGCCGGCGCCATGGATGCCGGCAATATGATGAAGCCGGCCTTGGCCCGCGGCGAATTGCAAACCGTCGGCGCCACCACTATGGACGAATACCGCCAGCAAATCGAGAAGGACAGCGCCCTGGACCGGCGCTTTGCCCCGATCTTCGTCGAGGAGCCTAATGTCGAGGACACCATCGAGATGCTCTATGGCATTCGCGATCGCTACGAAGCCCATCACAATGTCAGCATCGCCGATGACGCCATCGAAGCGGCCGCCAGACTCTCCGCCCGTTATTTGACCGAGCGCAAACTGCCCGACAAGGCGATTGACCTCCTCGACGAAGCGTCAGCCAAGTTGCGCGTCGCCCTGTTCTCCATGCCACAGTCACTGAAGAGAATGCGCGAAACGATCGATCAACTGGCGCTGGAAGAACAAGCGGCCGGCTTTTCGCGCGATTACGAGCGCGCAGCCGATTGCAAGATGCAGCGCATCCAGCTCGAAGAAGAATTCAAGCAAGCCCATCACCAATGGCGGCGCGAGAATACGCTGGACGAGCTCGTCACCGCCGACAATGTGGCGCAGGTGGTCGAACAGTGGACTGGCATCCCGGTGCAAAGCATGCTCGAAACCGAATCAGAGAAGCTGCTGCGGATGGAAGACGTTATCAACGAGCGCGTCATCGGACAGGATAAAGCGATTGCCGCCCTGGCCGATGCCATCCGGCGGGCGCGCAGCGGCTTAAAGGACCCGAAACGCCCGATCGGCTCATTTATCTTCCTGGGCTCGAGCGGCGTTGGCAAAACGGAATTGGCGAAGGCTCTGGCCGAATTCATGTTTGACGATGAAGAGAGTCTCGTCCGCGTCGATATGAGCGAGTATCGCGAGAAGCACACGGTCAGCCGGCTCTTCGGCGCGCCGCCCGGCTATGTCGGCTATGAAGCCGGCGGCCAATTGACCGAGGCGATTCGCCGCCGGCCCTATCGCGTCATCCTCTTCGACGAGATCGAAAAAGCGCATCCCGATGTCTGGAGCGCCTTGCTGCAAATGCTGGAAGATGGACGCATGACCGATGGCCAAGGGCATATCGTCGATTTCCGCAACACCGTGCTGATCATGACCAGCAATCTCGGCACTGAATTCGCCCGTCACGGCGGCGCGCTGGGCTTCCTGCCGAATGACGAGGAAGCGGTCGCCGATCACCGCAAAATCGAGAAAGCGATGCGCGATACCTTCCGCCCCGAATTCCTCAATCGAATTGATGAAATCATCATCTTTGAGCCGCTAACGCTGGAAGCCGTCGAGCAAATGGTCGATCTTCAGATCCGCGACTTGGCGGAGCGAATGGACGAATCGGGTTTGGCAATCCACCTGACGGAGCCGGCGCGCCATTGGCTGGCCAAGCAGGGCTATGATCCTCAATTCGGCGCCCGCCCCTTGCGCCGCGCGATCCAGCGGCACATCGAAAATCCCTTGAGCATCCATTTGCTGCAGGGCGATTTCAGCGCCGGCGACCTGGTCGTCATCGACGAAGTGGAGGACCGCCTGGATTTCTCCCGCCATCACGATCAGGCAAGTGATTACGTCGATGCCGCCGCCTCTCGGGACGCGGGACCCGACGACTACGACGAAGACTATCCCTCTCGCGACTATTACGATGCGGAATTCGAAGACCAAGACTTCGCCGACTTCTTGTCGCAGACCGATGACGACGACGAATTCGATCCCTTTCCGGCCCCGCCACATCGCCGGCCCGAGGATGTCGAGGGCTTCGACTGAACGGCGTCAATAGCTTGTCGGCCCCCAAAGACCGGCTCCAGTAACAACCAGCTCGCCGCCCGGCGCTCCATGTTCTTTAGCGCCGCCACAATCGAATTGTCATTTGACTATGCGCGTTCAATGGCTATAATGGCGTGGCGCAAGTAAAGCAGAAAATGGAATTCGCCATGAGTCTTGAAGAACGCGGTAAGGACGAGGAAGCGACTGCCGAACCTTCGTCAGCCGAGTTGTCGCCAGCGGAAGCGGATGCGCCGGCCGATGCCGTTGACCGGGATTCGGAACGCGCAAAGGCGGATGCGGAGACTGCAGCGCCAGCGGCGACCGGCAACGGCTCGCAGTCGGTCGAAGCGTCCGCGGATGCTGTTGCCGAGGCGGCAGGCACAGTTGCAGAGGAGAGCCAGCCCGCTGAAACGCCGGAGCAGCCCGCCGACGACAGGGCAGCGGCTGATGCGCCTTCAACCCCGGCTGAAGCGGACGAACCCGCGGAAGTCGTCGCCGAGGCTGACGTAACGGCTGAGAAATCGGACGCGCCGGCATCTGACGCGGAGACGAAAGAGGAAGCGCCCGCCGAAGAGCAATCAAGATTCAAGCGCGGTCAAATACACCGTGGCGTCATCAGCAGCACCAAGCCCACCGCCGTCTTCGTGGACCTCGGCGAGGGCGACCAGGGCCTGGTCCCTGGCCGCGAACTGGAACTGATGACGCGAAAGATGCTCGAATCGCTGGTGGTCGGCGCCGAAGTCGATGTCTACGTCGTCAACCCGCGCAATCACCGCGGCCAGACGATCCTCTCCATCAATCACGCGCTGGAAGAGCTGGATTGGCGCAACGCCCAACAATACGCCAAATCGAAAGCGGTCTACGAGGCGCTTATCGGCGGTTACAACAAAGGCGGCTTGATCGTGCGCTTCGGCCGCCTGCGCGGTTTCGTTCCACAGAGCCAACTGGCGGAAGAGCGCGCCCGCTCGATGTCCGGCGCGACGCCGGAAGAACGCTACGGACCGATGGTCAACCAGCCAATCGGCGTCAAGGTGATGGAAGTCGATCGCCATCGCAACCGGCTGATCCTGTCGGAACGCGCCGCCCTGCGGGAAATGCGCCAGGCGCGCAAGGAAGCCTTAATCGCCGAGTTGAATGTCGGCGATGTCAGAAAAGGCCTTGTCGTCAGCCTGGAAAACTTTGGCGCCTTCGTTGATATCGGCGGCGGCGAAGGCTTGGTCCACCTCTCGGAATTGGCTTGGGGGCATATCACCCATCCGCGCCAGGTGGTGAAAGTCGGCGACGAGGTGGAGGTCGAAGTCATCAGCGTCAACCCGGAGGCGAAACGCATCGGGCTTAGCCGGCGCCGCGTGATCAGCGATCCCTGGGACGAAGTCGCGACCGCCCTCCGCCGCGGACAGTTGGTGCGCGGCCGCGTCACCAAGCTCACGAAGTTCGGCGCTTTCGCCCGCCTGTTGGATTATGACGCCGTCGAGGGGCTCATCCATATTTCGGAGCTCGCCGGCGAGCGCGTCAGCCATCCGCGCGAAGTCGTCAATCGCGGCGACGAACTGGTTCTGCGCATCGTCAAGATTGACATCCGCGATCGGCGTCTGGGTTTGAGCTTGAAGTCCGTCAATTCAACCGAATATCTCGATCTCGATTGGGAAATGGCGATTCAGGAATCGGTGGCGCTGCAAGACCAATCGGCTGGCGACGAACAACTCGGCGCTCAAACCGAAGCGGGCGAACCGGACGCTCAAGCCCAAGCCGAAGACTAAGGCAACACCATGAACGGCGGTATTACTGAGGGCATCGGTTAGGTCGCCCATTGTTGGCCTCATCGCCCAAACAATCGTCTCTCATTTGCCAATTGCTCGCCTATCTCTTAGCATGAATCATGCGCGGCACCAATTTCAGACGGTTCTGATAATACAATGTTATTGACTGCAATATGAAAGAACATCCCGAAAGTATCGAAACGTTGGACGGGCGAGCCGGTGGCTCGCACACTGTAACTGCGAATCATCGATCCGTTTTCAAAAGATTGATTTCGTTCCGCTAAGAAGGGACAGATTCGCCATGCCAAATAAAATGGAGCGCTTTACGCAGCGGGCGCGGCGCGTGCTCAGCCTGGCGCAGGAAGCGGCCGTGGCGCTGAACAGCAGCTTGATCGACACCGAGCATCTTCTGCTCGGGCTAATGGGCGAAGAAGAATCAATCGCCTCCCGCGCCCTGATCGCGGCGGGGATCAAGCGCTCGCAAGTTGAAGACTTGGCGCGAGCCGCCAGCGGGACGAAACCGGCGCGCTCCCCCCAACCCGACCTGTCACCACGCTCCAAGAAGACCTTGGAACTGGCGGTTGACGAGGCTCGCCGCCTTAGCCATCACACTATCGGGAGCGAGCATCTGCTGCTGGGATTGCTGCGCCTGCCGGAGGGCGCCGCCCTAGATATCCTGCGACAGTTAAACGTCAATCCGGAGCAAATCCGCCAGCAAGTCGCCATCATCATGCAAGAGCGCCCATCGTCCCATCCCCGGCTGGAAGTTCCCCGTTCTTTCGCTCATCCTGCGCCAAGCCACTACGACTACTTTCTGCTGCGCGCGACTAGCCGGACCTCAGGCGAAATCAGCCACCTGGCTGTCGATCTGTCTGCCGAGGTCAAGAATGCGCTGGAAGAAGCGCTGAAAGAAGTGGGCGCTGCTGGATTCCTGCTGCTGGACGAAAGGCATCTGCTGCTGGGCATGCTGCAAAATCGCGCGAGTCCATTGAGACGGCTCCTGCTAGACGCGAACGTGGATCTGGACGAGTTCATCCGCCAATTGCGGAACCCCGATGAGGGTTGATGCCGCCGGTCCTCAAGGCGCTATCGATTGCCTTAGCGCTCGACTGTATCCCGCCGACGGCGATCAACTGGCTTGAGTGTCCGTTGATAAATTGAGATGCTTCCGTTAGTATGAGCGGGTCAGTTGGCGCGCAAATGGCGATCGCTGGATTCTGATAAAGTATTGAGACGAGATTTCACAATTGAATGGGTCTGCTGGTATAATTGGATTTAGGCTGACGTTTTGGACCGGCCCCTAATCCGGGCTGAACAAGATGGAGGAATAGACCGTGCCAAACAAAATGGAACGCTTCACACAGCGGGCGCGGCGTGTGCTGAGCCTGGCACAGGAAGAGGCCGATCGACTGCAGCACCACCAAATCGGCACCGAACACCTGCTGCTAGGCTTGATGCGCGAAGATGGCGGCGTGGCCGGCCGAGTCCTGCGCGACCTGGGCTTGGATCTGCGGCGCGTGGAAGAGCTTGTCTCTCGCTTGTCCACAGCCGACGAGCGGACCACCAGCTCGCAGTTGGATCTGTCGCCGGGCACCAAGAAAGTGCTCGAGTTGGCGGTGGATGTCGCCCGCCGGATGGGCCACCACTACATCGGCACCGAGCATTTGCTGCTCGGCTTGGTACGGCAGCAGGAAGGCATCGCGTTGGATGTGTTGCGGCGCTTGGGCGTCAGCCCGGAGGAAGTCCGCCGGCAAACCAGCAAAGTGCTGCAGGAAAGCCCGGTGCAATCGGCGCAGAAGACCCAGGGCCGCCCTCAGGGCAAAGGGTCGCGCAAGGACAGCACCCCGCTGGTGGATCAACTCGCGACCGATTTGACCAGCCTGGCGGAAAACGGCAAGCTTGACCCGGTCGTCGGGCGCGAAATGGAAATCGAGCGCGTCATCCAGGTATTGAGCCGCCGGCGCAAGAACAATCCAGCTTTAATTGGCGAGCCTGGCGTCGGCAAGACCGCGATCGTCGAGGGATTGGCGCAGCGAATCGTCGAGGGCGACACGCCAAAGCCCCTGCTCCGCAAGCGCGTCCTGCAGCTGGACGTCGGGTCGCTGGTCGCCGGCACCATGTACCGCGGTCAGTTTGAAGAACGGCTCAAGCGCGTCATCGAAGAGCTCAAGGCATCTGACACCATCTTGTTCATTGACGAAGTGCACATGCTGGTTGGCGCGGGCTCCGCCGGCAGCAGCGTCGACGCCGCGAATATTCTCAAGCCAGCCTTGGCCCGCGGCGAGCTGCAGTGTATCGGCGCCACGACGCTGGACGAATATCGCAAGCAAATCGAAAGCGACGCCGCGCTCGAACGGCGATTCCAACAGATTCAGGTGGCTGAACCAACCATAGAAGAGACGATCGAAATTCTGCAAGGCATCAAATTTCCTTATCAAGATCATCATAATGTCGAGATCACCGACGACGCCATCGAAACCGCCGCCAACCTGTCCGCGCGCTACATCCCCGACCGATTCCTGCCCGATAAAGCCATTGACCTGATTGACGAAGCCGCCGCCCGCCTGCGGATGTACAAGAGCCCGGAGGCCGCTTCCGTGCGCCGGGTCATGGATGAGCTGGAAGAGATCCATGAAGACATTGAAGTGGCTGAAGACGCTGACGAATCAGAAAAAGCCGAGACGCTCAGATTGCGCCGCGAATCGCTGGACGCCCAGCTAACCGATATCCGCCACAATTGGAATGAAGAAACCGGGCAGCCGCGCCTGGTCGGCGAGGATATCTCGGAAGTGGCGGCGATGTGGACCGGCATCCCGGTCACGCGTATCGCCAACGAAGAGAGCGAACGCCTGATGGAGATGGAAGACATGCTGCACGTGCGCATCATCGGCCAGCACGAAGCCATCGTTTCCATCAGCAAGGCGGTCCGCCGCGCCCGCGCCGGCTTGAAAGATCCGCGCCGTCCAATTGGATCGTTCATGTTCCTCGGTCCTACCGGCGTGGGAAAGACCGAGCTGACCAAGGCGCTGGCTGAGTTTCTCTTCGGCAGCGAAGACGCGCTCATCCAGCTTGATATGAGCGAATTCATGGAGCGCCATTCGGTCGCCCGTCTTGTTGGCGCGCCCCCCGGCTACGTTGGCTACGAAGACGCGGGCCAATTAACCGAAGCGGTAAGGCGCCGCCCCTATAGCATCATCGTCTTCGACGAGGTGGAGAAGGCGCATCCGGAAGCCTTCAACATGCTGCTGCAAGTGATGGAAGAGGGCACGCTGACCGATGCGCGCGGCCGCCGCGTGGATTTCCGCAACGCCATGATCGTGATGACCAGCAATGTCGGCGCCGAGTTGATCAAACCCAATTCCGGCTTGGGCTTCAATACCCAGTTCGATGCCGACAAGCTCGACGAGGAACAATATGAAGACATGAGCCGCAACGTGACCGACAAGCTTCAGCGCACCTTCCGGCCCGAATTCCTCAATCGCGTGGACGCCACCATCATTTTCCGCTCTCTCACCCGCGAGGAGATCAAGCAAATTGTCGATCTGGAACTGAATAAAGTGCGCGAGCGCCTGTTAGAGCATGCCATCACGCTGGAGGCCAGCGACGGCGGCATCGAGTGGCTTTCCGAAAACGGCTACAGCCCCGAATTTGGCGCCCGCCCGCTGCGCCGACTGATCCAAAACGAAGTCGAAGACCGCCTCTCCGATGGCATTCTTTCCGGTGAATTCGGCTTGGCCAGCGTCGTGCGCGTCGACATGGACGATGACGGCGCGCTGACCATGTACACGGTTGAGGAAGAAGAAGTCGCCGGTGAGCTCGAGGCGCGTGTCTAAGAGGCAATTGGGCGGCAATTTCGGACCGCTGCCTGGCAAACCATTCGCAGCAGACAGACCCGCGCCAGTGAGTTTCCTCAGTTCGCGCCTCACCCGAATAGTCCTGCTGCTATTGTCCCTGCTTCCCTTGATTCTATTCGCCTATTTGGGCAGCCACGCCCGTATGATGGCGGACGATTACTGCCACTTGGCTGTGTCAAACGATCTCGGGCTTTTGCCAAGCGTGGCCTTCTGGCGGAGCGGCTGGAATGGCGGCTATACGTATTACCTCGTTCTTGGCTTGCTGGCGCCCTTGGGCGCAACAGGCTCAGCTGTGTTTCCCGCCTTGATAATCGGCGTCTGGCTGGCCGCCTTGGCAGCGCTGATCTTTCAAGCACGCGCCTTGGCCGGCCGCGGTCAGTTCCCTCGCCTGACCGCGGTCACAGCTGCAGCGATCATCATCGCACTTTCGATTAGCGCGTTCTTCTCGTCCCAGTCGCTATATTTCTATGCCGCATCGGCGAGACACACTTTTCCGATCGTGGGGCTTACCGCTTATTTTGCCTTGCTGACAATGCTTTGCCGACGACGAGACGCAGCTCCATCAACAACGCGCGTGATGGCGGTCGCCGGTGGCGCTTTATGCTTCTTCAACGCCGGGCTGGGGGAAACTTTTGCACTTGTACAACTTATCTGTCTAAGCGTTGCATGCTTTGCCAGCATATTTTTGCTGGATCGCTCCACCAATCGGCATTGCCAACTATTCCTCGCGGCCGGCTTGCTGGCAACCGCAGCCAGCATGATCATCATTGCGACCGCGCCCGGCAACGCAAACCGCATGGCAAGGCTTGAGGAGGTCGCTTCTCCACCGAATCGAGATATCTTCGCGCTGGCGTCCATGACGGTGGAGGCTGCACTCCTCTATTCTCGCGATCAAGAGCTGATCAAGAGCGTCGTCGCTGCAATGGGGCTGGGCTTGGTCCTGGCGCTGGATGGTCACAGACCGATGGAGGTGGAAAAGACGCTTCAGCCAGGCGTCGCTCTGGCGCGAGGACCGCTTCTGTTCGCGCTCACCATTCAATTGCTCTGTTTGCCGCTTCTGCTGGAGCAGATGAGCGACGATCCGCGAGTGTTGGGGCGCTACAGCCTTGGCTATTCGGCAGTGCTGCTGGCAAATCTAGGGCTTATCATCGGCATTGCTTGGCTTGCTTCTGTGCGGGCTCGCGTCAGCCAGTATTTTGAAAGACTCTTGGGCGGTCCAACTGGTCTTGGCGCGCTAGGCTTGCTGGCTCTATTGCTGGCGACCGCCTTGACACTGATCAGAGGAGTGGACTGGCGCGTCTCGACTTATCTCTTCGTGACTTTGCTGGCGCTGCTGGTTTCGCTGTCGTGGCAGTGGTCATATTCGCTGCCGAGACCCACAGCGCGGCGAGCCTGGATTGGCATCTTGTCACTGTATGCGGGCGCTTTCGTCTCGACCCTGGCGATCATAAGTTTCGGGTTCTATTTCAGCGGGACAGTCTGGACCCGTATTCTTGCATTCGTGCCCTATGTGTTCTTATTATCGGGACTGATATGGGCGGCATTGATTGGCCGAGCGATAATTTGGCCAGGCGGATCCTCGCGCTATGCTGCCGCCAGCACCACAGGTCTAAGGCTTGGTTCGCTCTTCGTTGTTTTGGTCATCGGAGCGGGCATCTTCCTGGATCATGCTCGCTTGATACCGTCCTTTCAGCAGTATTCAGCACAGTGGAGCGCGCGCGAACAACAGATAATAGTGGACCGCGAGAGTGGGCAGCGAACCATTTCTGTCGCGCCGCTGACATTTGACTTGGAGCGCTACATGGGAGTCAATAAATTGCACAAGAGCGGCTGCCCGCTACGGTACTACGATATTGATGCCATCGTGATTGAAGATGCTTGAGGGGCTGAGCCAATCTCCGCAGGATTGATCTACAAATTAAAAGGACTGCCCGGCGACAGTCCTCCGATTCAGATTGAAACGCGAACTCACGATCCGCGATTCAAACTGTTCTTGATAAACGCAAGATCGTCCAAAACCAAGGTCAACAGCTCTCGCATTTCTTTCAATTCTGTTTCAATGTTATCCAAGCGCTCTTCAATCCGTTCCAGGCGCTCTGAGTGTTCTTGCAAAACTTGCACCATTGAAGCCTGGCTCTCCACCATGGAACTCGTCAATTGCTCCAGGCGATGCAGGCGCAGATCATACAGGTCGGCTCGCTGCTCCATTACTCGGCTCTCCACCATAGGCTATCGCGTTACCAAAGCATTGTAGCACAAATTGCCGATTAGCACAAAAAGAGGACTGCCCGGCGACAGTCCATCTTTTCAGATTGAAACGCGAATTCAGGATCGCGAACTAAGATGATTCTTGATGAATGCAAGATCGTCCAGGGCGAGCGTTAACATTCGCTCGACATTATCCATCCGCTTTGCAAGGCTATTCATTTGCTTGCTGTGTTCCGTCAGTATCCTTATCGTGTCTTGCTGACCTTCAATCAAGGCGCTGGTCAGCCGCTCCAGTTGACGGAAGCGCAACTCGGTCAGTTCATCCAGTCTTTCTTGTTCCATGTTCGTCTCCCGGCGGATTGGCTGCGCATTGCAAGTTTATCTTAGCATATCGCCTGGCAACCTACAAACAAAGAGGACTGCCCGGCGACAGTCCTCGGTATGCGTAACTTGTCGTGGCTGTGAGCCAGCTTACATCATGCCGCCCATGCCACCCATGCCGTCCATGCCGCCAGGGGGCATCGGTGGCGGCGCTTCTTCCGGCACATCCGTGATCAACGCTTCGGTTGTCAAGATCATGGCGGCGATCGAGGCCGAATTCTCAATCGCGCCTCGGGTCACCTTGGCTGGATCGGGGATGCCGGCGTCGATCATATCGCCGTATTCGCCATTCATCACGTTGAAGCCGACGCGATGGTTGCTTTCGTCAGACTGCGCGCGGCGCACGTTCTGGATGATGACCGCGCCATCTTCACCGGCGTTGGCGGCGATTTTGCGCATCGGCATCTCCAGAGCGCGGCGCATGATGGTAACGCCTGTATTCTCGTCGCCGATCTCCATGCTCACGCCATCCAGCGAGCCCATCGCATTGATCAAGGCGACGCCGCCGCCCGGAACGATGCCCTCTTCCACGGCCGCGCGGGTCGCGCTCAGCGCATCCTCGACCCGATGCTTCTTCTCTTTCAGTTCGGTCTCGGTCGCGGCGCCAACGCGGATAACCGCTACGCCACCGCTGAGCTTCGCCAGGCGTTCCTGCAGCTTCTCGCGATCATAGTCGCTGGTGCTGGCGTCGATCTCACGGCGGATCTCCTCAATGCGACCGGCGATTGAGCCTTCTTCCCCGGCGCCATCGACGATGACCGTGTCGTCCTTGGTGCTAACGACCTTGGCCGCCCGCCCCAAATCTTGAACGCTCACGCTATCCAGCTTGCGGCCCGTCTCCTCGCTGATGACGGTGCCGCCCGTCAGCACAGCAATGTCGCGCAGCATCGCCTTGCGGCGGTCGCCAAAGCCGGGCGCCTTGACACCCAGGACGTTGATCGCGCCACGCAGCTTGTTGACCACCATAGTCGCCAATGCCTCGCCATCCACATCCTCGGCAATGATGACCAGCTCGCGCTTGCCAATCTGGTGCAGCTTTTCCAGGATCGGAATGATATCCTGCGCCGCGCTGACCTTTTTGTCATGGATCAGAATGTACGGCTCCTCGATGCTGGATTCCATCGTCTCGCTGTTGCTGACGAAGTAGGGGCTGATGTAGCCGCGGTCGAATTGCATGCCTTCGACATATTCGGTCTCGAATTCGAGCCCGCGGCTCTCTTCGACGGTGACCACGCCGTCTTTGCCGACCTTGTCCATCACTTCCGCGATCAAGTCGCCAATTTCTTTGTCTTGCGCCGATACGCTGGCGACATTGGCGATTTCGTCCCGCGTCTCAATCGGCGTGGACTGCTCGAGAATGTTGCCAGCGACGATGTCGGCGGCGTGAATGATGCCACGCTTCAAGAGCATGGGATTCGCGCCAGCCGCCACATTCTTCAAGCCCTCGCTGACGATTGCCTGGGCCAAAACGGTGGCGGTTGTGGTGCCATCGCCGGCGATGTCGTTGGTCTTGGTCGCCGCTTCCTTCAGTAGCTGCGCGCCCATGTTTTCATACGGGTCTTCCAATTCGATCTCTTTGGCGACGGTGACGCCATCATGCGTCACGGTCGGCGCGCCGAATTTCTTGTCGAGCGCAACGTTGCGGCCCTTGGGCCCCAGCGTCGTGCTGACCGCATTGGCGACTTTGTCCACGCCGGACTGCAGCTTGCGGCGAGCATCTTCCTTGAATACGAGTTGCTTTGCCATGGATTCCTCCTGAGAGCTTTCGGTTTAAAGCGATTGATTCGAGCGCTGCCAAAGCCCGGCTTAGGCTTCGACAATGCCGAGGATGTCGGATTCTTTCATGATGAGCATGCTGATGCCGTCAAGCTTGACTTCGGTGCCAGCGTATTTGGCGAAAAGGACGCGATCGCCCTCCTGCACATCCATCGGAATGCGCTTTTCGCCCTCTTCATCGTACTTGCCCGGACCCGCCGCCCGGACCAATCCCTGCTGAGGCTTTTCCTTCGCCGTTTCCGGCAAGACAAAAGCGCCACCTGCGAAAGTTTCTTCGGATTCCACCGGCTCGACCAAAACACGGTCTCCCAGCGGACGAATCGAAACAGGCATTTTACGCTCCTTCGTGATCTACAAATCGGTACGGTTCACTGAGACTTTCAGACTGCATCATCTTAGCACTCCAATGTAGAGAGTGCCAGCTTACAAAGCAGAATCTATCAAATGGCGCGGCTGAAGTCAATACTTTCTGGCAGTGAAGGGGATCGTTTGCCAGAAAAATGATGAATTTCTAACGAAGGTGATTGCCGTATGGCCGCCGCCGATATTTCACTCTGCCGTCTGCACGATCGACTCGATTCCATAATATCGCTCGGCCGCTGCGTTTTCCGGTGGCATTGAAATGTCCGCTTTCCAAAAGTATTGCGACATGTCATATGCCAGCGGCGCAACCTCGACTCGCCTTGCGCCTTTCTCGCTCATCGTTAGTAAAAATTCATGGCGGGCATCCCAGCCGCGCGCGTAAAGCTGCAAATCAGACAGCCATTGAAGTCGCCCGAAGAAGATGCCGAATCCAAGCACAGCCACAACGGACAGTCCGACCAACTTATAGCCCGCCAGCCAGCCGGATGCTCTACCAGACGATGCCAGAAAATGTCGCAGCCAGCCGCCCATGCAGCTTCCCCACACGATGCCAGCAATGGCCAGCAGCAAACTCAGCGGCGCCATCACACGGTCGCGCACGTATCCGATCGAATAGTTGGAAAGCGCAAGCAAGACGACGGCGGAAATGACGGTCGCCGCAAAGCAAATCACGATGAGGGCGGCGTCGCGTCTCCAGTCGCGCTCGGATCTAGCTGAAGCAAATGCGAATGACAGCAGCCCCAGGATAGAAAGCGCGGTCAAAAACATGTGACCAGCCGCCAGGTAATGAATGCTTCTGATCTGTGTTCCGGCGAAAATCGCAATTGCTGTCGTCCACAATACAACCGTAAACACTGCTGCTGACAGCGGGCCTGGTCGTCGGGCCGCCGACATGCGTTTGCGCAGCAGAAGCAACGACGCGAAGGCAAGAATGGCAAGGGCATTGAGAAAAATGACCAAAAAGTACGCAACGCTGAAGCGGCCCAGGATGCTGGGGCTGTCGCTCGTATGCGCCCACAGAAGGGGAACGAAACAGAACTGAACAACCAGCCCTAGCCACAACGGCAAGGCCCGAATTGAATGGGACGACGACGCTGAAGGACGCCGCTCCGTCCTAGAAAAAGTGAGTGACAAGGTTAATCCGGCAGCGAACATTAGCATGAAACCGGCAAATGTCGATTGGTGGGTGACATACTGAAACGTGAGATTCGCAGTCACAGGTATAAGCTGATGGAGCTCTCGTATCGGGGCCGTTACCCCGCCAGCGACAAACCACTCAGCGCGCTCCCCGATTCCCGGCGCGCTCAACTGAATTAGGCCGTTGAATACCGTCGCAAGCCATGCAATCGAAATCAGATTCAAGGCGACGCGCCGATGAGAATGCTTGCCAGCAACGAATGCCACCGCCCCCAAGAACGGCAAGGCAGACAATTGAAATACCAGATACATTTCCGAAAAGCTTGCCACCACAAAACTGACCAGCGCCACGATCAGCGCGGCAAAGGCTTGTCTCGTACCTGTGCGGGATCGTAGCAAAAGCTCCAGCGACAGCGCGATTCCAAACACAGTCAGAGCAAGCGGCAATGTGTAGCGCAAGGCGGCATCATACCAGTAAAGCGATTCGAGCGAATATAAGCCGTTGATGCTCGCCGTGAGCAATAGCGGCGCCACCACGCCAGCGATGGCAATGCGATTGGATTCCACCTTCAAGAGCTTTAGGCATAGCGCGACCAGCCAGAAGGCGCCTATTAGCCAAAGCCCAATGATGACGGCCGGCATGAACTTCACCACCTCGCCATCGAACGGCCCAAATAGACCGATAAGAAACACATCGCCAAAGGAACCGCGCCAACTGCTGCGGTACATCGTTACTAGCGCAACAAGGTCAAATTCACGCGCCTGAGAGATCAGCCCATAGCTGTCGCGCATCATCCGCATGTAATGTCCAAAGTATGCGAATAGCAAGACAGGCGCGCCCGAAACCAACAGCACCAAAAGCGACAAGCGCGGAGAGACTCGGCGGATTCGATTTAGCGGCATCGGAAACTCCGGTGGCGTCTCAATTTCGCCTCCTCATGTGCACAAGACTAGAATAACTGAAGTCTTCCAATGACGCGGCTGAAGTCAACAGATTCTGGCAGTGAAGGGGAACGTTTGCCAGAATTTTACGAATTTCTTATGTTGCGCGCCCTTCAAGGCTTTGTATCTTCTGCCGCAACGATCGAATCGACTTGGTAAAAGTATGGAGACAGGTTTTCAAAAGTACGACCTTCAGCGGAGATGAATTCGGAAAGGTCAAAACGCAGCGGCGCGACTTCGATTTCGCTTTCGCCGCCTTCACGCAGTTGGACGATCCGGCGGTGGCGCGCATCCCAATCCTGGGCGTAGATCTGAAAATCGGGAATCAGCCGCGCCTGCATCGCAAGCATGCCAATTGTGATGCTTGTCGCGAGCAGAAAACACAGGCCAGCGAAGCGCGCCGTCCAAGCCGACGGTGCAGGCGTCAACGAGCAGCTGCGCCCGATAAGATAGCCGAGGCAGCCACCCCAAATGAGAGCGGAAAGCATTTGCGTCAGTGTCGAGAATGCCAGCGTCCGCTTGAATATGAAACCCAAAGACAGATGCCCAACCGCTACCGGCAATGCCCAAGCGATCAGGGCGAAAGCGAACGAAGCCGCCACGACCCGCGCGAAATATCGGGAGCGCGCGTCCGCCTCAATGCGGTGAAGCTGCCAGGATAGGCTGCCCAGCAAGAGCAGCGCGCTGACAAACAGATAAATCGCTAGACTTGAGGGCAAGCCAGTAGACTGTGTCATGGCAATAAGCGCGAGCGCGGTCCCCAAGTGCGCCATGACATACTTTGTCATACCGTCCGGATTTTTCGCCAGCGAAATTTCAATCTGTCTTCGCCGCAACAATATGAACACATGGAGGCCTATCAACAAAGCGTTTATCGCCGCGCCGTTGAAACGATCGAAGACGGCAAACGGAGCGTCCATTTTGCCCCAGAGCAACGGAACGAAGCATAGCTGCACAGCCAATCCCAGTAGAACAGGCCGGGCGGACAGCGATGCTGATGCGACAGTCAATGAAGACGGTCTATGGCGGCTGACGAGTAACGCTGCTGCCATGCCGGCCATCAATAGCAGGAGGAAACTGGGGATCCCCGCCGGATAGCTAATGAACTCCAGCGTTGCCGCAATCGTGTCCACAAGGAATTGCGGCAAAGAACGCGCTGGGTCCGCTGGATCGGTTTGAAGGAGCTTGTCCACGCGCGCGCTCCAGCCTGGGCTTAACAGTTGCAGCAAGAGACCCGCGGCGCTCCCCAGCCAGCCGGCGGCCAGCAGTAATAGGTCCGTACGGATCCGGGATCGATCAAATAAGGCGAAGACCAGTGGCAGAGCCAACGACAAAGACAGCAGTTGCAAGACTGAGTGCAACTCGGAAAAGCCGGCATTGACGAAACAGAGCAATGCGCCAAGTAGTAATGCCGTGGATGCGAGCCACTTTGAATGGGGCCGATCGGCGAAGGTAATGGCCGCCGCCAGATAAATCATGAGTATCCCGATCGGCAGCACGTATCGGACGCTGGCTGCGTACCAGAAAATCGATTCCCAGGTTTGAAATGACGTGAACGCAGCGGCGATCGTCAGCGCCGCCAGAGCCACGCTAATCGGCCATCGGTATCGCTGCAGGCGCAGGCGGCGAAGCGCGATCTTGTAAAGCCAAGTTAAGCCCGACCACCACAAGGCGATGTTGATCGCTGGAAAAGCCTGCGCAATGTATTCGGGACCCAAAGGCGCGAGCAGATCGTTGAATAAGATGAACGTATAGCTGCTATACCAGCCGTTCCACCAATAGAGAAAATTGTGCCAACCGCCGAGATGCAGCGACGCCGCGAATAGACCAAAGTCATCGCCCATCAACCGACTCGACAGCCCCAAAACGGCGAATAGCAGAGCGGGTAGCGATACAAAGGCGACGATCAGCCAGACTAGCGCTGTCTCTCTTCGCGCCATGGCGCTCAAGATATTAGGCCTCAATCAGTAGCGCCAGCTCGGACGCCGCCCGGTTGCCCACTTGATCATAGGCAATCGCGCTGAACACATATTCGCCGGCGCCCTCCAACTCATATTCGTAGCCGTAGGGCCAAACGCGATCTTCGCCCAATGGCTCACCGTCGTGGAAGAATTCGACTCGATCAATCGTGAGATTATCGCTGACATCGGCTCGCAAGGAAACGACGCGTTGAGAAGGAAAGCGAATATTTTCCACTCGCTCGCTCGTTGTCAGTTTCACCGCAGGCGGCGTATTATCGAATGTCAGCAAACGGGTATCGGTCTCGACGCTGCCATCAGCGAAAGTCACCGACAGGCGCAGGGTATATATGCCACTGAACAAAGCTGTCTCCCATGTAGTAGCAATCTCGCCGCCAGCGTCGAGGGTTCGTCGCTCTCCGATCTTAAACCACCGTTCGGGATTCACCTCAGCGCCGTATTCCAACTGCCAGCTTTGCGCGCCCGCTCGGCTGACAATAGCGGCGATTTCAACCGTCGCCCCGACATAAGCATAATCCGCTGGCGACAGGAATCGAACTGGTTTGGCGAATTGGGCGCTGCCCTCGGTGCTGTAACTGCTTGGCGGCAGCGGCTTGCCGTTCTCAACCCACCAGTTCATCGCTTCGTCGGGCGGTATGAAATAAGTCGCCGCCTCGCGCAGCGCATCCGGCGTGTTCACTGTCGCCAACTGGCCATTGGCGCGATTTATTTCAACTGTCCGCCAATAATGATCTTGCAGCAGCTGTGCCCCGCTGGGCACGATTTCGCGCCGCGTCGGACAGTGGGACGTGGTCGCCGGCAGCAGTCCGGAAATCTCGCAAACCAGAAACTCCTCGAGATCAGGGGGGGAATCCCAATCCCGCGCCGGCAATTGCCGCTGCGCGTGGGCATATTCCATCAGCGAACGCCAAATCTCGGCCGAACCCACGCGTTCATCGGCAGCGACGTTGAGCCGCTCGCCATCCGCGCGCGCTGTATGAACGGCTAGAACGAGATCAGGACTGTAGCCCACGGTCCAATGATCGCGGCGGTCGGCGCTCGACCCGTCAACGACCGCGGCTCGGCGAGACAAGCGCAAGTTGTTGGCCGGAACGGTCCGCACTCGCTCCCGCGCTTGAACGTCTGCCAGAATATCATTCACCATGTAGGCGGCGCTGGGCTCAATGATGACGGTCTCATCCGCGGGCGACCCGCCGTCACGGGACCAGAGCAAGCGCCCTTCCCCATCTTCTATCTTTAATATCGCCAGCGGATCCCGGCTTCGGTAGCCCGGCGCAAGCGGCGCGACCGGCAAGCCCCGCATCGCGCCCGTGGCTGCCAAAACACTATAGGCATAGGCGGCATCAATGACCGAGACGGCGCCGCCCCGCTCCAGCAGATCCAATTCGGGTTCCCGCAGGTTCAGGTTATTGAAGCCAAGCGCCCGCGCCGTTCGCAGCGTTGATTCCATGCCGTGTCTGCTCGCCACCTGGGCGGCCGGCGGCAGCAATCCGCCCGCCATCGCATCGCGCAAATTCAACGGACCGCGATATAAGCCATCGGGATTCACCGGCGCGTAAATCAATTCGGCCGACCGCCCAGGGAAAGATTGGGGCAAGTCGTAGACCATCGAGGCCGGCGTAAACTCGCGGCGCAGAAACGCGTCGATATAAACGAATGGCTGCAGTACGATCGCCGGCTGGCGGCTGGCCGTTAGCGCATCCCCGGCCAGGCTGAGAATCTTTCCGCTGCTCACATCAATTAAAGCCAGGGAGCCAACCTCGGGAAGCGCGCTTCTCGCCGTCTCCGCGCTATGGAGCTGCTCCGCCACGGCGCAGGCGGATCCGTCGCGGACGAGCTCCAGTTGCGAAAGCGGCAATTGGGCGCGCATGACACATTCCGCTTGCAGCTGCAGCGCCATGTCGAGCGTCGTCGTGATCCGCAGCGCGCCTCGCGCCATCATTCTGGCGCCGTCATAGCCGCGGCCATCGAGGATTCCTTCCGCTTGCCGCCGCGCGTACTCAATAAATGCCGGCGCGATCTCCGCCTGCCGTCCTTCAGCCGGCCCCAAGGTGACGATGATGGAAGTCGCCTCATCAAATTGCGTCTGGTCAATCAGCTCGGCATCCAGCATCCGAAACAGCAAGTCCGCGCCGCGTTCCCGCGATTTCAAGGGCGCGTCGAACGGATTGAGCGCCGGTTCGTCGACGATGGCGGCCAGCAGCGCCGACTCGGCAGCGGACAAGGAGGCCGCGGGTTTTCCCAGGTAGACTTGCGCAGCCGCCTCGATCCCGAAAGCGTCCCGCCCGTAATAGCCGCTGTTCAGCCGCCACTCGAGCAATCCCTCAGGCGAATGCTTGCGCCGGCTCTCAGCGGCGAGCGCGATCTCGAGCAAGCGCGCGTCCAGCCCGCCCGCCATCGCCCCCGGCAAAATCGTATCACGCGTGAGATTGCCGCTGATCCCGCCTTCCGCCTCAAGTGAGGCGCCTAAAATGTAACGCCATAGCTGCAGCAAAGTATGCGCGGGAGCGAAGGCGTCGGCGCCGGGCGACAAATCGCCCCCTTCAGCCACCACGGTGGCGTTGATGAGATCAGGCGGCAAGTCTTCCAGCGTCAGCCAATGGCGATTCTCGGCTGCGGATCCGGCGACAGAATAAATCAGATGGTCGCCGCTGGCATCATAAAAGATAGTTGCGCCCCGCTCGCGGCCCAGCCATACCGTCTCCTGCGGCGTCGGCATGGTACTGGCGGCGGAGGCATAGAGCCAGAGCGACAGTCCCATTGCGCCGAGCAACGGCGTCAGGGCGAGCGCGAGCGGTATCCCGACGACGAGCGCGAACCAAAAGGTGGAAAGTCTTGTCTCTTTATTGCGCCGGCGTTTTCGGCTTCGTCGACGGCGGATGATGTGCGCGACGGCGGGCATGGCATTGCCTGATGTTTTCGTGGTGGCTACAGGGTCAAGTGTACTTGCTTTCGCCGACGACGCGACCAAGTCTGCCGCGCTTTCGCCCAACGCTCGCCGCAGAACCTCCGCTCAGCCCAGTAGAGCAACAGGAACGCGCGCCTGCTATCTTGCGTCAGTCGCCGCTCTCCCGCGATAACCTGTAGTCCTCAGATGCTGTCCCGAAAGGCTGCCAATCCTTCCCAATCGCCCTGCGCCGCCAGCTCAGCCTGCCGAGGCAGCGATTCCAAATTGGCCGGGGCCGCCCGGCTGGCCGCGCTGAAAATCGCCCGCAGCTCGTCGGCCGATTCGGCCGCCAGCGCCGCATAGGTATGAATGCCCGCTTCGTTCAAGATTCGCTGATAACCAGCGGCGATTCCCTTGATCTTGGTCAGGTCGTCCGGCTCGATGCTCGCTGCTGGCTGGACGTCCCCTCTCACTTCGCGGCGCTTCGCTAAAGCCTCGGCTTCCGCGGCCGCCTCCTCCGCTGCTTGCGCGGCGTCGTCAGATCCCGGCGCCAGCGCGTCACGGCGTATCCAAATCCAAAACAGAACCGCCATCGCCAACAAAGCGAGCGACAAGGGGAACATATCGCGCCCGCCAGCCGGCACGATGACCGCATTCAATGCCACGATGATGGCGCCGACCAGCGCCATAACCGCCAGCATATTCTTCGCATTCTGATTGAGCTTCATAAAGCCTTCCAGGAAACCAGTTCAATTGGCACAAGGGGGATTATAGCATAAGCGACGCCAAATTGGCGGGCGCGCCCGGCGGCTGCGAAGGCGTTTTCACAATCCAAATTCACGCCCGAGCCAGGCGGCGTTTCAGGCTGTCAGGCGCCGGACGCCGCAGCCCCTGCGCTTGACAGTTCACTTGTCGTGCTTCAAACTAGCGGGACGCGATCGCGATTCCGCGATGACTCATCCACCTGGACGAATGAAAGGAACGAGAAAATGATCATCGGGCTTACCAGCGTATTCGTCGACGACCAAGACAAAGCGCTGAAATTCTATACTGAAAAACTCGGCTTCGAGCTGAAGCGAGACATGCCCCTGGGCAACCCGGCGGGCGACCGCTGGCTGACGCTTGTGTCCCCCGAAGGCGCCCATGGCGTCGAGCTGTTGCTCGAGCCCAGCAGCAACTCCCTTGCAAGAGACTTTCAGCAGGCAATGTTCGAGCAAGGCATCTCGGGCGGGCAATTCAACAGCAGCGATATCCAAGCGGAATACGAACGACTCAGCGAGCGCGGCGTCGAATTCACCATGACGCCAACCGACATCGGGCCCGCCATCATGGCGGTATTCAAAGACACCTGCGGCAATTTCATAACGGTCGTCCAGGAAAAGGAAGGCTAGCGTCATAGAGCCGCCGCGGCAAATTGCCCACAGGCGGCGGAAGTGCTATAGTCTCTTTCAGCAAAAGCAATCGCGCGCCCCGCGCTGACTGAGGCTGTCTCATGAATGATCTTGAAATGCAGCAATATTTGTTTGATTTGCAAGGTTTCTTGGTCATTGAAAATGCGCTGAGCGCGGACGAAGTCGCAACTCTGAATCGGCTCATCGACGAACAGAACCTGCCGCCGCCGTCTGAGTCGACCCGTTTCGGCAGCGCGCCAACCCTGTCTGCTTCGCTGGTGAAGCCCGAAAAAGGCGTGCCGGAGGGCGAGGCGAGAACCGACCAGACCGCTCCTGTCGGATCCGGATTCCTCGACTGGGGCAAGCCATTCTGCGACCTGCTGGATCATCCCTTGATCATGCCCGTGCTGCGCATGCGCCTGGGCGATGCCTTTCGGCTTGATCGTCTCTACGGCATGAATATGAGCAAGGGCATGGCTTATGGCGGCTTGCATGCCGACTACGGCGCCACCGCGCCCCAATCCAGCTTGGGTCCCGGTGAATACTACGCCTTCCGCGCCAACCAGATTTACGACGGATTTGTCGTTGTCGCCTGGGCGCTGACGGACGGCGGCGGGGAGCGCGGCGGCTTCTGCTGCATCCCCGGCAGCCACAAGAGCAATTACAAGCTGCCGCAGCAGATTCGCGACGATCATGACCTATCGCCGGCTGTCGTCATTCCCGAGATGCCAGCCGGCTCGGTGGTATTATTCACCGAGTCACTGACCCACGGCACCGCCACCTGGCACGCCGAGCACGAACGGCGCGCGCTGCTCTACAAATATTGCGTATCGCATCTCGCCTGGACGTCCAAGCGCGTCGCGGAACCGACCAGCGTCGAAATGACGCCGCGTCAAAAGATCTTCTTGCGCGCGCCGGGCGATCCGCTGCGCCACTTTGCGTCGCTGTTTGAAGAGGCGGCCGTCTAGCCTGTCATCTGTAGGGACGGCAAGCTATGCCGCCCGCGCATTCACGTATTTCAGCGGACCTCTCGGCAAGACGCCCCCCACAATTCGCTGGCGCGGCCCCCGATCTGATAAGTCGCCGCAACCAGGATCTGTGCTGGCGGGCAAAGAAGCGGCTACGACGCCTGATCCTCGAAGCGGATGTTGAGGAATCTCTCTTCGAATTTGGCGCTGGTGATTTCCAAGTGCTGCAGTTCAGCGGGCAGGACTATATTGCGGCGATAGGGACCGACGCTGAGCGTGATCTCTTCCCGCGATCGATATAGATCAAGCTGCTCCTTTTGGGCGAAGCCGATGGGCACGCGCA
>JAPOXG010000059.1:22369-28395 GCA_026707225.1 Chloroflexota bacterium | reverse complement strand
CCGAACAAAGCCACAAGTGAAACAGGCAAAGCCTTTTGCGTGGGCGGCGGCTGTGCCGGGCGTGTGTCTACAGTTTTCGTTTTGAGAGGGTTCATCAATAGCGAGTATAGCTTAACTTATGCTCGGTCGAATAACACAGCACGGGCTGTCCGCGTCAACATGTGCGAATGAGCGTATATAATTGTGCGTGGCAGACCTGCTGCTGATAGCGAGGTCAAAGGGTGTTGATGAACGGGCGCGGCGGATGAGGGACGAGCGCGAGCGGGAGGCGGGCTGGACGCCGGCGGAGCGGCAGGCTTTGCGCAGGCTGATCCGCATGGGCTTGATTCTGCTGCTGGCGATTGTGATCGCCGGCACGATCGCGGCGCTTTTGAGTTCGGCGCTGGGGGGCCTGTAGGGCGCTGAGTGATTCGCGGCGTGTCACGCGTTATAATGGGTCAGAGGTAAAGGAGCATCAAGTATGATTGAGACGCCTGCACTGAACGTTCTGGTTGAAGTGGCCAGCTTCTTGGCAAACGAACCGACCGACAAGCAGCTGCTCGAATACAAGTTCCCCGACGAGATGCAAGAGCGAATACATTATCTGCTCGACCGCAACGGCGAGGGCGAGCTGTCCAGTGATGAACGGCGTGAACTGGAGGATTATGTTCGCGCCAACAGGTTTATGACAATGCTCAAGGTAAGCAGAGAACTCCTGCTCAAAGGTTTGGAGCCCAGCCCAATATCGCCGATTCCCACAGCCAGCGCCGCGGGATTACGTGATTGCGCGCGCAACGGTGAAGCTCTCAACATGAATGAAGCGCTAGAGCGCCATGTCTTTTCAGTCATTGCCGCTTTCTTGGCGTCTGACCCGACCGATGAGGAGTTGCTTGCCTATCACCTGCCGGACGATTTGTCAGCGCGCTTGAGCCATCTGCTCTTCCTCAATCGCGAGTCTGGGCTAACCTGTGAACAGCTTGAAGAATTGGATGACTTTACTCACGTTGATAACATGTTTAGTCTTCTAAAAACCAAGATCAGGCTGCGACACAGAGGCTTGGGTTAATGGCGCTTAGCGCCAGGCGGCGCCGGGAAGTATACGAACGGGCTGGGGGATGCTGCGAGTATTGCCGCAGAACGGTACGTGTGCGTCTAGTTCCGTTTGAAGTCGACCATATCGTTCCTCTAAAGCACGGTGGCGATGATATTGAACAGAATCTTTGCTTGGCATGCGAGCCTTGCAACCGGTACAAGGGCGCCAACGTCGCGGCAATCGACCCTCTATCTGACGAGCTGACGAGGCTATACAATCCTCGCCAGCAGACCTGGTCGGAACATTTCACTATTCATCCCGACGGCTCACTCTCTGGCAATAGCCCTGAAGGTCGGGCGACCGTGCTTGTGCTGCGCCTGAACGAAGCGCCCCGCGTCGAACAGCGCTTCGGCGAACGATTGCTCGGCAACTACCCGTGCCAGAAAAACGACTAACCTTTGTCGCCGACGCGCCAAACGAGCGCCTAGATAAATTCCTGCTGGCGCATCTGGACGGCTTTTCGCGCGCGCAGGCGCAGCGCTTAATCCGCGAAGGCTGCGTGCTGGTCGATGGCGCGGCGCAGAAGACGGGCTACAAACTCAAAGGCGGCGAGCGGATCACGGTACAAATCCCACCGCGCGCGGAGACATCGGTGGAGCCGGAAGACATCCCGCTGGAAATCGTCTACGAAGACGAGCACCTGGCCGTGATTGACAAGCTGGCCGGCATGGTGGTTCATCCGGGCGCGGGCAACGAAAGCGGTACGCTGGTCAATGCGCTGCTGGCGCGTTACCCGGAGCTGGCGGATATGATGGACGATCCGGAGGTCGGCGAGCGGCTGGGCATCGCGCACCGGCTGGACCGGGGCACGAGCGGACTGATCGTCACGGCACGGGAAAAGGCGGCTCTGCTGGCGCTGATGGCGCAATTTCGGACGCGCAGGGTGGACAAGGTTTACCTGGCGCTGCTGGAAAAGCGGCCGGCGTCGAATCGGGGCACGGTTGACGCGCCCATCGCCCGCGATCCACGGCAGCGCAAACGCATGGCGGTTCGGCGGGAGGGAAGGTCCGCGCAGACGGAATTTGAAGTGCTGGACGATGACTTTCAAGGCGACCGAGCGCTGGTGCGGCTGAAGCTGCTGACCGGGCGGACGCATCAGATTCGCGCGCACATGGCTTTCATCGGCTGCCCGGTGGTGGGAGACGCGGTGTATGGATACAGGAAGCAGCGCGTGAAAATGAAGCGCCAGTTCCTGCACGCGCATGAGTTGGCCTTCGATCATCCGGCGAGTGGGGAGCGGCTGGCTTTTGTGAGCGAGTTGCCTGACGCTTTGGTGGATGTGATGGGGAAGATGCGGTAGGGGAGATTCACCACAGAGGCACAGAGGGCGCAGAGTTTTTCAATGGAGCTAAAGTATTCTGGTTATAACGAAACGACCGCTTCCCCTGTGCTCATATTCAAACTGAAACTTTTTGTGCCGAGGAATAACGTTGACAAGCTCTGATTTACCTGTCTGCGGGTTGTTCTGCCGCTTTATGCCCTTAATGATGTAATCTGCCATTTCGGAATAACATGTTTCTTCCAGCAATCGCGTGTCCTCAAACCAGAAATATTTTTCGTTTGCCGCATCATACGCCGCGACCTCATCGTTGTTGTTAACATAGAACCCCTTGGCCTTCATAGTACTTTTGTCATACAACCGCCGAGATTCGAATGGACCATCTTGAATAAGTCTTGGTTCAGAAGCTCTCGAGCCGATGTCGCTTCCAGACATGTGCATCTGTGAGGGGACAAATGGCTGAATTCTATCTCTTATCGCGGGAGTTTCTTCGCTCCCAATATCAGACTTGAATTCAGTCTGTTTGTCTTGCACATGGCTTTGCTCGGACAAGAGAAGATCCTGCAACTCTCGCTCAACTATTGGAGCAAATTCGCCAAATGCGTCACCACTGAAACTTCCAATATAGAGATTTCTAGCGAGATACTTGACTAGTTCTCTTGATGGTTGTTCTATTTCACTTTCTATTCGTTGCCGAATAATACTTCCGTATTTCAGTTGCCGTGCCTTCAACAACCCCCCTTCAAGATCGAAACCCTGTTTCGAGAATGCCGAAAGCTCTTTAAACAACTTATCGTTTGCATTTAACAGATCGGCTATTAGGAACGGCTCGTCGTCCATTACGTTTGGATTGTCAATATCAGAATAAAAACGGTATTCCAGGCCATTGGTAACGATGCCGAAGCGTACGTCTAGTTTTGTGCTGAAGTAGTGTTGCAACTGTACTGTATTTTGAAATGATAGACTCCTTGTTGCCGTCTTGAATTCAACAAAAATGATTGGCTTGCCCTCTTTCTTTAGGGCATAGTCTACCTTTCTATTGTTTGCGACAAAATCGGCAGTAAATTCTGGCTCGACATCTTTTGGTTCGTTCGGGTCATATCCAAGCGCTCGTATGAAAGGATCAATCAAGTAGTTTCTTGTAGATGCCTCATTCGTAGCGAATCTCCGCCTTTCGCGTATTTCGGCGGAAACTGCGCGTAGCTTGTCAACCAAGTCCATCGTTATCGTCCCGACTCGGATCACTCATCATTATGATGAGATTTTAACACATCCACTCTTTGACCGCATTTCTTCGCGCACTCTGCGTCCTCTGTAGTTCAAACCAAAACATGTTATACTCCCCACCATGCAAACCTCCACACATCAACCCACCGCCTTCCACCTGATGACCAAGCCGCGGGGCGCGATCTGCAACCTCGACTGCAAGTACTGCTATTTCCTCTCCAAAGAAGCGCTCTATCCGGGCAGCAAGTTCCGCATGTCGGACAACTTGCTCGAAGAATACATCCGCCAATACATCGAAGCGCAGTCGGTGAACGACATCAACTTCGCCTGGCAGGGCGGCGAGCCGACCTTGATGGGCGTCGAGTTCTTTCGGCAAGCCGTCCGCTATCAGCAGAAGCACAAGCGCCCGCACATGCGCATCACCAACGCCTTGCAGACCAACGCGGTCACGCTGGATGACGAGTGGTGCGAGTTCTTCGCTGGGAACGACTTTTTGCTGGGCGTCAGCCTCGATGGTCCGGCGGATGTGCATGACTATTATCGTGTGGACAAGGGCGGCAATCCTACCTTTGACAAGGTGATGGCGGGGCTGCGGCTCTTGCAGAAGCATGGCGCCGAATACAATGTCCTGACGACGGTGCACGCCGCCAACGAGGGGCAGGGCGCGCGCGTTTATCGATTCTTGCGCGATGAGGTGGGCACGAAGTTCATGCAGTTCATCCCCATCGTCGAGCGCGACAACGACACCGGTTATCAAGAGGGCGAAGAGGTCACCGAGCGCTCAATCACGGCCGACGGTTACGGGCAGTTCCTAATCGACATGTATGAAGAGTGGGTGCGGCATGATGTCGGGCGGGTCTTCGTGCAGATCTTCGATATCGCCTTGGCCGCCTGGACGGGCGCGCCGCCCGGACTCTGCATTTTTGACGAGACCTGCGGCTTGGCGCTGGCGATGGAGCACAACGGCGATGTCTTCTCCTGCGATCATTATGTCGAGCCCGATTACAAGCTGGGCAATATTCTCGACGTGCCGCTGAGCGAGATCGTGGTGATGGACGAGCAGATCAAGTTCGGCCAAGACAAGCGCGACACGCTGCCGCAATATTGCCTCGATTGCGAAGTCAAGTTCGTTTGCAACGGCGGCTGCCCCAAAAATCGTTTCATTCAGACGCCCGCCAGCGAGCCGGGCTTAAATTACCTCTGCGCCGGTTATCGCGCCTTTTTCAATCACGTGCGGCCGACGATGAACTTCATGGCGGCCGAGTTGGCGGCGCGGCGTCCGCCGGCCAACGTGATGCTGGAGTTAGCGCGTTACGACGCCGAGTTGGAGCGGGCCTTCGCGGCGGCCGGGCGCAACGATCCCTGCCCCTGCGGCAGCGGGCTGAAGTTCAAGCGCTGTCACGGGCGGCGGAGATAGCGGCCGACGGCGCGGGGAAACTCCGGTACAATTCAAGCAGCGAAGCGGAGGATATCTGCTCATGGAAGAGCCGACCCGAGAGTTGCAAGTGCCCGTCTCGATTTATGAGCGCGCGGAAGCAATCGCTAGCGATAGCGGTCGTTCGGCAGAATCCGTAATCGTGGATGGACTGTCTCTGCTGTTTGGGCAGTTGGCTGAAATGGCGCTAGAGCCTGAGGATCTGAAAAATCTCGCCGATGAGCAACTGATGGCAGTCGTGCATCAGCGCTTGGCTTGGCCGCTCGATACGCGCCTACGGGAACTAATGCAGCTAGGTCAAATGGGTCAAGTCACGGAGGAAGAGATCGACGAAATTGAGGACTTGGTCGCCAAATATGATCACCAAGTGCTACTGCGCTCAGAGGCTTTGTTGCAGCTGAAAAGGCGCGGGCGTGATATCGATAGACTGCTCAAACTTGGGGCATAACGCGTGGTATGGATCCCTGAAAGACTGCGACAACAGGTAAATGAACGGGCGCAAGGACAATGCGAGTATTGCCAGACTCAAGAATCTATCGTAATAGTGATGGCAATCGACCATATTATCCCATTGACCCGTAAAGGCGAAACTACGCTTGGCAATTTGAGCTTTTCCTGCGTAGGATGCAACATGTTCAAGCGAGATTTTGTGACTGCCAATGATCCAGAAACTGGCGTCGAAACTGCCCTGTTTAATCCAAGATCGCATAACTGGAGAGATCACTTTCAATGGGACGAAAGTAAAACAAGATTGATCGGCTTGTCTGCGTCTGGTAGAGCGACAGTGTCACGCTTGCGGATGAATCGTCGAGGTGCGGTACGCGCGAGACGGCGTTGGGTTGACGCGGGATTGCATCCGCCTTCAGACTAAAAATGCAGGCTTAGCCACCTCCGGCAACAAGCTATAATTGATACGAATATGCCAAAGCAAGTCATCTCTACCAGCAAGGCGCCGGTAGCGGTTGGCGCTTATTCGCAGGGCATCATCGTTGATGGTTAGCCAGCTTCTTCAA
>JAPOXG010000059.1:0-21904 GCA_026707225.1 Chloroflexota bacterium | reverse complement strand
TCCTCATCAATCAACTCCGCCGCTTTTTTGCGTTCAATGGGATCCATCGGAGTTTCCTCTCCCTTGACAGCCACTGCAAAGATACCACAATCCTAGTATGCGTTCCAACAGCCCAGAGGAGTCAACTCATGCCAAAGCAAGTCATCTCCACCAGCAAGGCGCCGGCCGCGGTTGGCGCTTATTCACAGGGCATCATCGCCAATGGTTTCGTCTTCACCGCCGGGCAGATTCCGCTGATACCAGGAACCAGCGATCTGCGCGCGGGCGGGATCGAGGCGCAAACGCGCCAAGTCATGAATAACATCAACAGTGTCCTGGAAGCGGCCGGCAGCGGGCTGGATCAGGTGGTCAAAACGACCGTCTTCCTCGCTGACATCAAGGACTTCGGCACCTTCAACGCCGTCTACAGCGAGTTCTTCCCGGCGGATCCGCCGGCGCGCACGACGGTGCAGGCGGGCGGCTTGCCGATTGGGGCGCTGATCGAGGTCGAGGCGGTGGCGCTGCTGGAATCGTAGGCTACGCGGCGGAGACCACCTCTGCTATACTTCGGCGCGGCAAGGCGAACGATACTGGCTGAGGACGGGAGCCCCGATGATTGACGTCAATCAACTGCGCAAGGGCACGACATTCACCGAGAATGGCAATCTCTATCGCGTGTTGGAATATCGCCATCACAAACCCGGGCGCGGCAAAGCGACGATCCGCGTGACCGTGCGTGATTTGCGCAGCGGCTCGACCATCGAGATGACTTACAACTCGGGCGAGCGGGTGGAAGATATTCGGGTCGAGGCGCAAACGGTCGAATACCTCTACGCCGATGATGACTTCGTCACCTTTATGAACACGGAGACCTACGAGCAGCCTCAGCTCAATCGCGCCGTCTTCGGCGAAGCCCTCAGGTTCATCAAGGACAGTATGGCGATCAAGCTGCTCAGTTATGAGGGCGAGATCATTGATTATGAATTGCCCAAGACGATGGAATACGCGGTGGTCGAGGTGGAAGCCGCTGTCGCCGGCGACACCGCCAACAGCCCGACCAAGCGGATCAAGCTGGAAAGCGGCTTCGAGGTCAGCGCGCCGATGTTCATCAATGTGGGCGATGTGGTCAAGATCAATCTCGAAGAAGAAACCTACGTCACGCGGGTCAGCAAGTAGCTGCTGGCATCCAATCGTGTACCGAAAATAATGTAGGGGCGAGCCACCTGATCGCTCGTACGAACTTGTAGAGCTGTTGGGCAGCGCGTACGAAGTTGTCGATTTGCCGGGTCGCCCACGTTCGACCATGCTGCATCAACCAGGCGACAAGCCTGGCGCGATCACGCGAAAAAGCAAGTAGATATCCAGCGCGAAGAGGCTGGTCAGCGCCAGCGGGGCGAGCCAGCGCAGCCATCCCCAGCGTGTCAGCAGGCGCGCGCGCCAGTATTCGACCCCGTATACGATCGTCAGTGCGATGGGAATCAGCGCTGGATAGAGGTATCGCCCCTGCCACTGTTGAAATTCGAGGTTGTAGTAGAGGAACTGAGCGAGGACCAGGAGCAGGGTCGTCAGCAAGACCAGGAAGACGGGGCGGGAAATGGGCGACCGGGCCGCGGGCGGATCGGGGCGCCGGCGCGGACGAAGGGAATGCAGCGCGCCAGTCAATCCCGCGAGCGTGAGCAGCGCGAATCCACGATAAATCCAGCCGCCGAGGACGCCATCCAGCGGCAGCGCCATCCAGCCGAATTGCCCCCAAAAGCTCTTGAAGGCCGTGCTGGACATCTGCGTTAGGTACGTGGCGAATCCATGCTGTTCGACATATTCTGACGTGCGCGGCTGATCGGCGACGACGGCGTCATGGGCGCCCAAGCCGAAGAAGTCGGGAAAGCCGTAAACGGCGATGTTGCGCTGCCACCAGAGGCCGCCCAGAATACCTGCAATCGCGGCAATAAGCGCGATTGAGCGAAGGAAAGCTGGCGTCGAATCACCGTCGCGCCGCCACTTGAGCCAAACCGCCAGGGGAATAACCAGCGCCAGAAAGCTGATCGTGATCTTCGTCAGCAGCGCTGCGCCCGCGATCAACCCTAGCTGCCAGATCGGAATATTTTCCGAATTCAGATAACGAATCAGCCAGAGCAAGGCCAGCGCCACTAGCGCTTCGGCCAGGGCGTCGTTGTTGACGGAAGCCATCATGCTCAAATGCTGCGGCAGGAAGGCGACCAGCGCCATCGCGCCCAGGGCGATCTGCGGTTGGCAAGGCAGGATGCGACAGGCTATGAAGTAGCTCAAGCAGACGACGACCGCCCCCAGGACGACAGAGAAAAGCCGAAGCGCGGTCAGATCGCCAGCGCTCAGCTTGAAGACCAGCGAAGCCAGAAGATAATACAGCGGCGGATGGTGGTCTTCATATTGAATGGCGTCGAGTTGGTCGAGGCGCTCGGGGGCGAATCTGGTAGATGTTAGCTGCGCCAGATAATCGCTTTGCCAGTCGCCAGGCTCTATGCGCGGGCAGCAGCCGTCTTGCGCGACCTGCCGGATATAGTTGAAATGGGCGGGTTCGTCAGGGGCTTGCCAGGCGGGCGTGTATATGGCGTAGAGCGCGCCGGCGCACACATAGCCGAGCAGAATCAGGGCGAAAAGCGCCTTTTGAATGGATATACCGGGCACCGTCATCATGCAAGTTCCGGCGATAATTGACATAGGTTATCATGGCATAACTTGGCTGAATTGTCAGTCTTCTGTACCTCAATCGGTTGGCGGCGCGCGCCGGACAATCGCTAGCGGCGGCGGGCTTGGGAGCTCCAATGGAATGGCGGAATTCGCTGCGGTGATTGAATATCGCAGCTGAAAATCTGCGCTATACTTAGCAAAGTTGCGCCGCAGTATCCGAGGCTTCAATGAGACAGAGCGGGATCAAGTTCGTAGCCATCGGCGGTGGTTTGGGCGCCGTGCAAATCATGCAGGGCATGCAGCGCCATACGCATGAATTGACCGGCATCATCGCGGTGACTGACACCGGGCGCAGCACCGGCATCGTCCGCGAGTTCGCCCAGATACCGGCCCCCGGCGATATCCGCAACGCGCTGGCGACTCTGGCGCTGGATGACGACTCGCTGTTGACGCGTGTGATGCAGCATCGGATCGTCGCGCCGGGCGACCCCAAGCTGGACGGCATGGCTTTCGGCAATCTGTTCATTGCCGCGCTGACGCAGATGTCGGGCAGCTTCGTAATGGCTATCAACCAGATTAGCGACTTTTTGAATGTGCGGGCGAATATTTATCCGGTCACGGAAGAGAACACGCATATCTGCGCCGAGTTGGTGGATGGCACGATCGTCGAGCAGGAGTTCAATGTGCGGCGGCTGGACAAAGCGGCGATCAAACGCATCTTCGTGCAGAATCCGGAGGCGGTCGCCTATCAGCCGGCGGTGGACGCGATACTCGCTGCGGATCTGATCACGATTGGACCGGGCAGCCTCTTTACCACGGTGATCGCCTGCCTCGCCTTCAAGGAGATATCGCAGGCGATTCGCGACTCGAAGGCGCTGAAAGTCTACGTTTGCAACACGACCACGCAGCCGGGGCAGACCGATGATTACACCTTGTCCGATCATGTCCAGCAAGTGATTTCTTACCTGGGCATCGGCGTGCTCGATTATGTGGTGCTGAATTCGTCGCATCCGAGCGATGAGCTGATGAATCTTTACGCGCGGGAGCAGGTCGATGTTTTGCTGCCTTCTTCCCAAGAGTTCCATAATATATTGACGATGAACGTGCGGCCCAAGCTGGCGGACGTCGCCGACACCAAGTCCGGCAAGCGGGCGCTGTGGCAGAAGCAAGACACGATCCGGCACAGCCCGGAATTGATTGCCAATACGCTGATGGAGTTGATGGGGGAGCGGCAGGCGGTCGCCGGAAGCTAGAAGGGCAGGTCGTCGGTCGTTTTGACCGGTCCATCAGGCAGTTGGGGCAGATGCATTTCGTCGCCGGCTAGCTGTTCATTGCTTCTGGTGACGTTGTCTATTTTCACGAA
The DNA here is from genome assembly GCA_026707225.1 of Chloroflexota bacterium. Lineage (GTDB taxonomy): Bacteria > Chloroflexota > Anaerolineae > Aggregatilineales > Phototrophicaceae > UBA6055. Next base: position 17,895 of record JAPOXG010000059.1, on the reverse strand, counting down.
CTTTCTATCCAATTGCCTCGTTCGAGTGCCTGTCAAAGCGTGAAAGTCGTCGTGCATCCCTTTAAATCTTCGTTCCAGCTTATCCATCTGCCCGGTATATTTGTCCCACTCCTGGCGAATGTCGTTGACCACATCGACGATTTCTTGCGAGCGCTGCTCAATGTTGAAGTTCTGAGCCGCCTGCCGAATGACCGCTAGTACGACGTAGAGCGTCAAGGGTGAGCACATGATGACCTTTTGCTTGAGCGCATTGTCGATGATCCGCTGGTCTTCTTCATAGATGAAACGATAGACTTGCTCGTTGGGTATGAAAATCAGCACACAGTCCAGCGTCCCGGCCGCGATATAATCACGCTTCTGGATTTCGGTGACACGCTGGTTCACGTCCCTCAGGAATTTCTGGCTGAATTCTTTCCTTTCCGCGTCGTTATCCGCCTCAATATAGCGGAGATAGTTGTCCAGCGGAAATTTCGCATCCATATTCAGTGACTTTTGGTTGGGGAAGAGGAAGGTAAAGTCGGGACGCGTACCGGCTTCAATGGCGCTCTGCTTGATGTAATTGATACCCTCGACCAAGCCCATGAAGTTGAGCATATCCTCCGCCATCCGTTCGCCCCATTGCCCGCGCGCGCGATTGTCGGCGAGGGCCTTTTGCAGGGAAGCGGTGGTTGTGGTCAAGCCCTGCAACTGTTGCCCGAGCGCGCTGTACTGGGCTTTGCGGTCGGTCTGCAAGTCTTGCACCAGTTGCTCGACCTTGCCCAGCTTGACATCCATATCGGTCAAGCGCTGGTCGATGAGCTCCTTCTTCGTTTCGAGTTCCTTATTGTGCGCTTTTGTTTGTGTTTCCGCTTTATCGGTCAGTTGGTTCAAGTAATTCTGATTGGATTCCTTCAGTTGCTCGGCCGATTTGTCCAGCGTCTCACTTACTTGCTTCTGGTTCTTCTCCAGCTCGGACGGCACCGTCTTCAAGGTCTCGGACATGTGCGCCAGGGTGGAGTCGATGAGTTCTTTTTTCGATTCGAGTTCGGTGCTGTGCTGTACGGTCTTCTTTCCCAGTTCGCGGTCGGCCAAAGAGACGAGCTCTTGTTGACTGCTGGCTAATGCTTCCGATGTGAGGCCTTTGAAAGCCGCTTTCATGTCATCCGACAGCTGGTCAAAAGTGTTGCGAAAATTTCTGCCATAGAAGCGATAGGTCAACATGGCGAAGACGAAGCCGCCGACCAAGCCAATGCCCAAGCCTAGCGCGATGCTGAAGCCATGCAGCCCGCCGATCAGCGCGGCAAAATCATCCATCGTCTTCCCCCATTTTTGCAGTCGAATGCTCTATATTGGCATTTTACCATTATCCTTAGGCTTTGACGGCGGGATTCACGCTTGCCCTTTCGCGGTCACTTGCCCGTGTTATAATGAGCGGCGTTGCCCGGAATGTGGGCGCGGTCCGCTGGAAGGCGGCGAAGGGCTGGAATGAGAAAGGGATTCGCTTGACTTCTCTAGTGCTAACGGTGCGGGAGACTTTGCGGTACCGCGGCGCGATCGGGCAGTGGAGTTGGGTGCTGCATCGCCTCACCGGCGTCGGCGTTGTGCTGTTCCTGGCGCTGCATGTGATCGACACCTCATGGGCGGTCTTTTATCCCGATCTCTATGTCAAAGCCATCGCCGCTTATCAATCGCCGCTATTCACGATAGGCGAATTCGGCCTGGTGTTCGCGGTCGTCTACCACGCCTTCAACGGCATCCGCATCGTGATATTCGATTACAAGCCGGAGTTATGGCGGCATCAAGGGCAGGCGGCGGTGGTGGTGTTGGTGTTGACCTTGCTGGTGTTGGCGCCGGTCTTTCTTGGCATGTTGTCTCACGTCGTAGATTTCTACATAACCGAGGCGGCCATCGCCGGCGACAAGATGCTGGATGTGGTGGTTTTCTCGATTCTTGAGCAGCTTCCCTTCATCGCCGGTTTCGTCGGCGTGCTGGCGGCGGCGATCGTGCTGGTGGCGCTATACAGTTTGATCCGAGGCGACGCGCCGGCGCGGGGCAAGTATCCGCAGGCGAGCCCGATTGAACGCTTCTGGTGGAGTTTCATGCGCCTGAGCGGCATCCTGATCCTGCCGCTGGTTTTTGGTCATCTGGCGCTGATGCATGTGGTGCAGGGCGTTTTCGACATCACAGCGGCGCAGGCGGTGGCCGGCACGATGTCGAGCAACGGTTCGATCGGCGCGGCGCCGAGCGCGGTAGAATTTGTCTATCATCGCTGGTCTTATGCCGCCGGCGGGCTGTTCGTCTGGCGCGTTTATGATCTATTCTTGCTGGTATTGGTGACGATTCACGGCTTCAATGGGCTGCGCTATGTATTGACCGATTACACCAGCGGCAACAACTTCGCCCGGCGGACGGCGGTCGCGCTGTGTACGGTGATGGCGGCTGTCTTGCTGGCGGTGGGCGGGGCGTCTCTGCTGGTTCCGCTGGAGAAGGACATTGTTGATGAAGCGATGGCGGCGACGGCGGAGATGTATGAATTGCGCGGCGAAGAGCTGCCGCCCGAATTGGAAGCGTTTCTGAGCCATGACGAATAGGGGCTTGTTTGGCAAATTGATTTGCGCATCGACTGTCTACCCCATCCCCCGGCCCCTTCCCCAGCGAGCTAGGTGTATAGTATCGGGTTATCATGGAGTCATATCGAAGTGCGAAAAGCCACGCTGACAGGGCTTGACAGGGGCAATTGGGCAAAGATTGGGCGCCAGACAGCTCATACCATTCAAGTCTTGCAAGTCTGATAATTGTGCCGCTTGTTTAATTGGGGGCTGAATGCAAGTTCACAAACACGATGCGATCATAATCGGCGCGGGCGGCGCTGGGCTGATGGCGGCGCTTTATGCCAGCAAGGGCGGCGCCGATGTCGCCGTGGTCAGCAAGCTATACCCGACTCGCAGTCACACGGGCACGGCTCAGGGCGGCATTGGCGCGGCGCTGGGCAACCTGGACGAAGACAAGCCGATTTATCACACCTACGATACAGTCAAAGGCGGCGATTATCTGGCTGACCAGCATGCGGCCAAGATCCTGGCGGAGAACGCCATGGAAGCCGTCATCGAGCTTGAGCACATGGGCTTGCCCTTCGACCGCACGTCGGCGCAGCGCATCAGCCAGCGGCGCTTCGGCGGGCACACGCGCAACTTCGGCGAAGAGCTGGTGCGGCGCGCCTGCCACGCGGCCGACCGCACCGGGCACATGATCTTGCAGACGCTCTACCAGCAGTGCATCAAGAACGAAGTCAACTTCTATGACGAGTTTCAAGTGGTGGATATGATCGTTGTCGAAGGTTCAGTCGCCGGCGTCGTCGCCATCGAGCTGGGCACGGGCGAATTTCACATCTTCCATGGCAAAGCCAGTTTCTTCGCCTCTGGTGGCTGGGGGCGCTGCTGGTCGGTGACGAGCAACGCCCATTCTCTGACCGGCGACGGGGCGGCGATTGCGCTGCGGCGGGGCCTGCCGCTGCAAGATATGGAATTCTTCCAGTTTCACCCGACCGGCATCTATCGCATGGGCATTTTGATCACCGAGGGAGTTCGAGGAGAGGGCGGCGTGCTGATCAACAACGTGGGCGAGCGCTTCATGGAGCGTTACGCGCCCAGCGCCAAGGATCTGGCCAGCCGCGATGTGGTCAGCCGCGCCATTTATCTTGAGACGCGCGCGGGCCGGAGCATCAAGGGTCGCGGCTATATGCACCTGGATGTGCGTCCGCAGACGGTCAATCGTTACTTCGCGGAAGAAGGGCGAGACCGGGCCGACTTCATTGATGAGAGCACAGTTGAGCGCAAGCTGCCCGACATCCTCGATTTTTGCCGCACTTATCTGGGCGTCGACCCGGTTCATGAGCCGATGCCGGTGCAGCCGACGGCTCATTACGCCATGGGCGGGATACCGACCAACGTGGATGCCGAGGTGGTCATTGATGCGGCTGGCCGGGTGATGCCGGGCGCGTATGCCGCTGGCGAGACAGCTTGCGTCAGCGTACACGGGGCCAATCGGCTGGGCACCAACTCGCTGGTCGATTTGGTCGTCTTCGGGCGGCGCGGCGGCATGAAAATGGCCGAGTACGTCAAGGGCGTGGATTGGGCGCCGCTGCCAAAAGACGCTGGCGCGGAGATCGAGTCGGAGTTCGAGCGGATTCGTCAAGGCGCTGGCAAGTCGCGCCCGGGCGAACTGCGGCAATTGATGCAGGAAACGATGATGGAAAACGTGGGCGTCTTCCGCACGGAGGAAACATTGCAGCGGGGCATCCAAGATCTGGCGGCATTGCGCGAGCGCTTCTATAAAGATCTGCAAATCGACGACAAGTCGCGGGTTTTCAACACCGATTTGATGGAAGCCTGGGAATTGGGCTGCCTGCTGGACTTGGCGGATGTCACGGCGCGGACGGCGCAGGAGCGGAAGGAGAGCCGCGGCGCCCACAGCCGTGAAGATTTCAACAAACGCGACGATGAAAACTGGCTGGCGCATTCGCTGATATACCAGCGTGGCAAGATGAGCGATCCCTCTTACGAGGCTCACTTTGACAAGAAAGTGGACCTGTCGCTTTGGGAGGAAGAAGTGCAGCAAGGCCTGCCCGAAGCGCAGCAGAAGTTTCGCCCGGTGGAGCGCGTCTACTAGCGCGGAATTGTGCAAGATTGTTTACGTAAATGATGCGCTGAAGTAGAACCAAGTTAATCTTGTGAAGACTGTTATGAAGACTGAGCGGAAGATTGGGTGAAGCGGGGGCGAGCCACCCGCTCGCTCGTACACTCAATGAACGGGGCGGCGCGTTAAGGTCGCCGGATTGGTACGAAGGTTGTAGGGCGGCAGTTGTGTCGCCCGCCACAAGCACAGGAGTGAAGCGAAACATGCCGGCAACCTGCAGAATCAGACGGCGCAAAGTATCGATATTACGCTGGCGAATCTTGAGCAAACCGACATGATCCTTAGACGGATGGCGAGATACTTCGTCTTGCAAGCGCAGTTTATCGGCTTGCTGCTTCGTTACTGTTATTTGCGAGTCTGTTACTTGTACTTGATCATTTGTCGTTGTCTCCTCATACTAGCGCGAGCGGCGCTGATTGAAGCGGTGAAAATCGAATACTTCATCAAATCCTTATCTAAAGAAGAACGCGTCATTTTTGCGGCATGCATTGCCGTTGCCATCTATATTGTGGCCTTTATCATGTTTATTCGCATTTAGACTGGATGTGATCGAATGGATGTAACCTTCAAGATCAGACGTCAAAACCCGGATGTGCGGGACCTTGAAAAGCCCTACTGGCAGGAATTCGTCCTGAACGATGTTGACCCAACCGACCGCGTGCTGGAGATGCTGCACCGCATCAAGTGGGAGCAAGACGGGTCGCTGTCGCTGCGGCGTTCCTGCGCGCACGGGGTCTGCGGCTCTGATGCCATGCGCATCAATGGCGTCAACCGGCTGGCCTGCAAGATACTCATCCGCGATGTGGGCGAGAGGGTGCAGGTGGAGCCGATATTGGGATTGCCGGTGGTCAAGGATTTGATCGTCGATATGACGCCCTTCTTCGATCATTACAAACAGGTGATGCCTTTCTTTGTCAACGATGATCCGCTGCCGGAAGATGGCCGCGAACGCCTGCAAACGCAGGCTGACCGCGAGCAATTCGATGATACGACCAAGTGCATCCTTTGTGCATGCTGCACGACATCTTGTCCAAGTTTCTGGGCGAACGGGCATTATGTGGGGCCGGCCGCCATCGTCGGGGCGCATCGCTTCATCTTCGACAGCCGCGATCAAGCGGGGGCTGAGCGGCTGGATATCCTCAGCGAGCCGAACGGGGTCTGGCGCTGCCGCACGATTTTCAACTGCACGCCGGCTTGCCCGCGCGATATTGAGGTGACCAAAGCAATCGGCGAAGTCAAATTGGCGATCCGAAAAGGGACAAATGTTGGCATTATCGAAACAAGTGCGATACACTAATGTGGAATGAACGCATGCTGCGCTAGAATCGGTCAGTGTGCGCGGAAAAAATGCATAGTTATTTGGAGGTCGAAATGAAGCGTGTAGAGAGAAGGTCACTGTTTTGGTCGCGGCTTCTCGGCTTGCTCATCACCTTCGTTATCATCGCCGTGCTGGTTTTCGGCGGTGTGAAGAATCTGACGAGCGAGTTGTCCGCGGCGCACGAGGCATTGGCGGCCAGCCAATACGAGCTTGGGAAGACGCGGAACGCGCTCGACTTCGCTCGGACAGAATTGGTCGCCGCCGAGAACGAGCTCGCCAGCACGGCCGCTGAGGTCGACAGGATGGGGCGCAAGTTGGAGGTTGGCCAGCAGCAGCTTGAAGCGGCTGGCAACCAGATCGTCATACTGAATCACGCCAAGGATCATTTGAAGCAGCGCTGGGGCTATACTTTGCAGGCGCTTGAGCAGCGCAATGAACAGCTGATTGCGACTGACAGGGCGCTGCGAGCGACGCAAATGGAGCTGCAGCGGCTGCGCAACCAGCCTCAGTGGAGCGTGATCGTGACGAGCGAGCGCCAGATGCAGACGGCTTATCGCGAGCGTTTCGCGGCTTCGCGCGTGCGCATGTTTGTCGAGAGCGATGCCGGCGCCATGTATTATGACGGGCGAGAGGCGCTGCATGAGATCGAGCAATATGCCTCATACGCCGAGCGGACGCAAGTCATACTGACGACGACGGCGCCCGGGCAGGATGTGCTGCGCTGCTTGAACGACGCCAGTCTGGGTTGCGGCACGGTCGTCGCGGCGCAGTCGCAGGCGATGCAGATGCAAGCTTATGCCTATGAATCGCAGTATGTCAGCGAGGAACTGCTGGTGGTGGACGGGCGGCGCGGTCGCCGTCCGGGCCGGCGCCGTTAGGCTGTCGCGAGGCGTTCCAAGCGAATAGCCATTCTGCAACATTTTAGCAAGGCGGAGGGCTCCGAACAGGGCTCTTTGCCTTGCCAACATCATAAAGATTGAAGCCACTGAATTTGTCAATTTCACATCGCGGGCGACCCAATGGGTCGCCCCTACATTTTGGCGCAGCGAAGTAGAATGTGTGAGCGGGGGCATTAAGGCAAAGGCTGAAATCCTGCCTTGTGCGTAAGTTCCGGGAACGCAAATGAGCAAAATTGTGAATCATTCAGAACCAGGACGACTTCCAAGGAATATCGCCATCATCGGCGCGGGCACGATGGGCTTGGGCGTCGCCCAATGCTTCGCGCTGGCCGGGCTGGATGTCACCCTCCTCGACGAGACGCCGGAAGCATCGCAGCGCGCGCTGGAACGCCTGGCGGAGCGCGTGCAAAATCATGTCGATGCCAAGTTACTGCCAGATGCTGCGGTCGAGGCGGCGCGGACAGTTCGCGCGGCGAGCGATATTGCCGAGGCGGTCGCTTCCGCCGATCTCGTATTTGAGGCGGTTCCGGAGCGGGTCGAGATCAAGCGCGATGTGCTGGCCGCTTGCGATGCCGGGGCCCCCGCCGGCGCGATGATCGCCAGCAATACGTCGTCGCTGCCAATTGACAAGCTGGCGGCTTTCGTCGAGCGCAAAGAGCGCTTCCTGGGCATGCACTGGTTTAATCCGCCGGAGTGGACGCCCGGCGTCGAGGTCATCCCTTCAGCGCAGACTGATGCGGCGGTTGTCGAGCGGGCGCGTGAATTCCTGCTGGCGATCGGCAAGAAGCCGGCGACAGTCGCCAGCGGTCCAGGATTTGTCGCCAATCGGATTCAGTTTGCGCTCTTCCGCGAGGCGCTGGCTTGTGTGGAGGCGGGCTTGGCGACGCCGCAAGAGATCGATGAAGTGGTGCGCAGCAGCTTCGGTTTCCGGCTGCCATTCTACGGTCCCTTTCAAATTGCCGACATGGCGGGCCTGGATGTCTACGTGAATATCATGGATGTGCTGGCGGAAGGATTGGGCGCTGACTGGGAGGCGCCGGCAGCGCTGCGGGAGATCGTGTCTGAAGGGCGTCTTGGCTCCAAGACGCTGGCGGGTTTCTATGATTACAGCGAAGCGGAGCGCGCAGCTTTGCTGATTGATCGGGACAAACGCTATGCGGCGCTGTCGCGACTGTTGGAGGAGTTTTCCGCGCGGGCTGACCTTGGTTCGGGGGAATCGTCATGAGGGAGATCGAGCGTCTGGCGGTGATCGGCGCCGGTACGATGGGGCGGCAAATCGCGCTGCAATGCGCTCGGCACGGGTTCCCGGTTGCGCTCTATGATTTGACCCCGGGCGTGTTGACCGAAGCTGAGGATTGGCAGCGGGGCGTCGTAGGCGAATGGGTCTCGTCGGGCGCGCTGTCTGCAGAGGAGGCATCTCGCATATTCCAAAAGATCCGTTACCAAAGGCATCTGGAGGAGGCGCTGCAGAATGCCGATCTGGCGATTGAAGCGGCGCCTGAGCGGATTGAGCTCAAGCGAGAAATTTTCGCCCAGCTTGATCGGCTGTTGAGAGCCGATGCCATCATCGCTACCAACAGCTCGTCCATCCGCGTCAGCGCGCTGGAAGCGGCGACGGAACGGCCCGAGCGAGTCGCCAATTTGCACTTCTATTTGCCAGTCTGGGACAGCCCGATGGTTGAAGTCGGCGGCGGCAGTTGTACGCTTCCTGAGGTGCTTGAGTCGCTGGCGGCTTTTGCGCGCGCGATTCGCATCCTGCCCTTGCGCGTCAAGAAGGAAAGCACCGGCTTCGTCTTCAATCGCGTGTGGCGGGCGGTCAAGAAAGAGGTGATGCGCGTGGCTGATAGCGGCGTGGCCAGCGTCGAAGATATCGACCGCGCCTGGATGATCAAGTTCGGGCGCGAGAAGCCGCCGCCCTTCGCGCAGATGGATCGCATTGGACTGGATGTTATTCGGGATATCGAGTTGCGCTATGCGGCGGAAAGCGGTGACCCTGATGATCTGCCAAAGCCGATCCTGACCGAGAGAGTGGAGCGGGGCGAGCTGGGTGTGAAGAGCGGGCGCGGCTTTTATGCCTATCCCGATCCGGCATGGGCGCGCCCCGAATTTCTCGAGCCTGATGCCGGCAAACCCCATCCCCCGGCCCCTTGCCCCAGCAAGCTAGGGAAGGGGAGCTAAACCTTGCAAGCATTTGATTCATTCAGTTTCTTGCCTTCAACGAGACAGCAAAGTCTTTTGCGTGGGCGACGGCGTCCGCGCGCGTTTGTCTACCGAGGTCCTCTTGGGCGGGGGTTATTCAACGAATGGACACCGTGAAAATACTTAGGGTCGCGTGAAGCGCGTACATCGCGCAGGCGATGATCGCCGGAAAAGAGTCTTCTGTCTGCTGGTAAAATGTCATGTATAAACGGCATGTAGCGTCTACGCTGGTCAGAAAGTGGATATGAGTCGCCACAAAACAGTGAAATCCATTGTTGAATTCTTTGTGTTCTCTGTGTTGCCTCCTTTCCTCTGTGGTGAATTCATACAAGGTTATTGGTGTTGGGCGATCCTCAGCAAACTCACCTTTCCCCTGACTCAACCAATCTTGACAGCGCGGGCGCGGCGTCGTAAAATCGCTCTTCGTCGCGGGAAGCAGCCTTGAGCGCGCTCTGCCGGCGTGGTACAATTTCGCGGTTGCGCCACCATAGCTCAATTGGCAGAGCGCCTGTTTTGTAAACAGGTTGTTCTGGGTTCGAGTCCCAGTGGTGGCTAGGCTTTAACAGCCGCATGAGATGGGTCGGTGCCCGAGTGGCTAAAGGGGGCGGACTGTAAATTCGCTGGCGAGAGCCTACACTGGTTCGAATCCAGTCCGGCCCACTTTGACATGAGCCGCTAGTCTCGTTGAGACGCGCGGTGGAATGCCTCCGTAGCTCAGGGGTAGAGCGCTCCCTTGGTAAGGGCGAGGTCATGAGTTCAAATCTCATCGGAGGCTCTTGTCCTGAGAGATGCAGGTGATTAGCGAGAGGGAAAATAATGGCGAAGAAGGGACAGCGCATCGTCGTCAAGCTGCGCAGCACGGAAAGCGGTCACATGTATATCACCGAGAAGAGCCGGCGCAATACGCAGGGGCGCCTCGAGCTGCGCAAATATGATCCGTACTTGCGCAAGCATGTGCTGTATCGCGAAACCAAGTAGAATTGCGCCGCGTATTGGTGTATAGTAATCATGGGACGCGCCGATAGCATAGGGGTATAGCTCAGTTGGTAGAGCGACGGTCTCCAAAACCGTAGGTCGAGAGTTCGAGTCTTTCTGCCCCTGTATCGATACCTAAAAGCACCGTCCTCCGCGGCGGTGCTTAGTTATCAGGGACGGGCGGAACCCCGCAATGTTGGTGAGGGAGCAATTGCGAAATGGCGGTCGAAGAGCAAGCGCGCAGCGCGCTAACCGAAAAGAAAGGCAAGGCGACGCCGGGCCGGCGCGGTCGCAAGGTGAAGACGCCGACCAAAGTCGAACCACAGGGCAATGCGATCACGCGCCCGCTGTATATGACGGTGGAGTACTTCAGCAATGTGCGTTCGGAACTGAACAAGGTGGCTTGGCCGACACGGCAGGACACCCGCCGCCTGACGATTCTCTGCATCAATGTGACGATCGCCTCCGCTATATTCTTGGGCATTTTGGCCGTGCTATGGTCCGAGTTCATGCGCATCGGCTTGAATCCGGGCATGGCTTGGATGCTGCTGGTGGTGATTGTGGCGATGGTCGGCGGCGCCTTCTTCATGATCCGGCGCGGTTCGATTTAAGGCGAGCAGCTAGGGCTTTTGGCCGTCTGGACAAAGATATCTCATGAGCGAGCAAAGGCAAGACACCAAAGCATTGACCGACTACGATCCCAATCCGGTTGTGCTTGATGATCCCGAGGCGGATGTCGATGGCTTGAACATCACGCTGGATGATGGGACGGCGGCTGAAGACGAGCTTGAAAAAAGTTGGTTCTTCATTCATTGCTATTCGGGCTACGAGAAAAAGGTCGAGCATGCCTTGCGGCAGCGCATCGAAACGATGGGCATGCAAGACCAGATATACGATGTGCTCATCCCGACGGAAGATGAAATCGAAGTCAAGGACGGCAAGCGCCGCACGGTCGAGAAACGCGTCTTCCCCGGTTATGTCATGGTGCAGATGCACTGGGACAAGGATGAAGGCGAGCTGGACAAGGACGCCTGGTATACGGTGCGCAATACGCCGGGCGTGGTCGGTTTCGTTGGCGGGGAGAGCCAGCCGACGCCGCTGCGGCCCGAAGAGGTCAAGCGCATCATGGAGCGCATGGATTCTGAAGATACGGTGGTCAAAGTCGATTACAAGATTGGCGAACGCGTGCGCATCGTTGGCGGCCCCTTCAATGATTTCCCCGGCACGGTGGCTTCGATTGATTCGGGGCGGGAGAAAGTGCGCGTGATGGTGGATTTCTTCGGGCGCGAGACCGCCGTTGTGCTCAGTTTTATGGAAGTGGAACGGATGTGATTTCGGCGATTGGGTATTGTCGCTGATCGAAGAGAACTTAGATTCCCGGCTTGCGCGGCCGGGACGGTTTGAGAATGAGTGAGGACCGAAGATGGCAAAGAAAGTCAAAGCGATCGTCAAGCTGCAGATACCGGCGGGCAAAGCCAATCCGGCGCCGCCGATTGGGCCGGCCTTGGCGCAGCACGGCATCAATCTGATGCAATTCTGCAAGGAATACAATGGACGCACGTCAAGCCGCATGGGTGAGATTGTGCCAGCCGAGATCACGGTGTTTATGGATGGCTCGTTTAAGTTCGCGCTGAAGAGCCCGCCGACATCCTTCCTTATCAAGAAGGCGGCCGGCATCGAAAAGGCGGCATCCAATCCGCTGACGGACACGGTGGCGATATTGAAGCGCGACCAGGTGCGTGAGATCGCGCAGGTCAAGATGAGCGACATGAACGCCATCGACATTGATGGCGCGATGCGTCAAGTTGAGGGTACGGCTCGTCAGATGGGCGTCAAGGTGTCGGATTAGCCGGTCCGCGCATTTGGTGCTTTCTGGCGCAGATCAAGTGAGATTGAGTTCAGATTGTGGGAGGGCGCGCTCGCCCGTTGACCACGCGGAGAGAGAAAATGGGAAAGCGATATAAAGACGCGCTGAAGACCTTTGATCGGGGGCGGAATTACCCTATGGCGGAGGCGCTGAAGTTGGTGCAGGATAACGCCAGGGCGAAGTTCGACGAGACGATTGAGGTGCATTTTCGGCTGGGCATTGACCCGCGCCACAGCGATCAACAGGTCCGCACCACGGTGATGCTGCCGCATGGCACGGGCAAGACGATTCGCATTTTGGCTTTCGTCGAAGAAGGGCAGGAAGAGGCGACCTTGGCGGCCGGCGCCGATATCATCGGCAGCGATGAAGTGATTAACCAGATTCGCAATGAGGGCTGGCTGGAGTTTGACGCCACCATTGCCACGCCGCCGATGATGCGCAAGGTCGGACCGATCGCGCGCATTCTCGGTCCGCGCGGCTTGATGCCGAACCCCAAAGCCGGCACCGTCGTGCCGCCGGATGACATCCCGCGAGTGCTTAGCGAATTGAAGGCGGGACGGGTCGAGTTTCGCAATGACCGCACGGGCAACCTGCACATTCCAGTCGGCAAAGCCAGCTTCACGCCGGACCAGCTGCAGGAGAACCTGCAAGCGCTGGTGGATGCGGTGCAGGCGGCCAAACCCGAATCGCAGAAAGGCGCTTACGTCCGCCGCATGGTGCTGACCTCGACGATGGGCCCTGGCGTGCGCGTTGAATCGACCGTGAACTAGGCGCGTTGCGCGACAACCTAACAGCTGTATGGGCGAGCCGGTGGCTCGCCCTTTAACTATACGTACGCGGGCGACCTGATAGGTCGCCCCTACATTTTTGTGCTCGGGCGGGCGACCTGATAGGTCGCCTCTACATTTGTCTGTGTGGCGGGGATTAGCGCTTGAGCCGCTCGAAGTATTGCTTGCGAAACTTGGCTACTTTGGGCGCGATGACGTAGGCGCAATAGCCCGAGCGCGGATTGTTGACAAAGTAATCCTGGTGGTAGGCTTCAGCCACCCAGAAGTCGCTTGCCCCCGTGACCTCAGTGACGATTGGATTGCGATAGAGCCCCTCCTCTTCGATGCGCCTGATCGTCTCTTCGGCGATGCGCTTTTGCTCTTCACTGTGATACCAGATTCCGGAGCGATATTGTGGTCCGATATCGTTGCCCTGGCGGTTCAGCGTGGTCGGATCGTGTATGGTGAAGAAGATATTCAGGACTTCTTCAAAGCTGATCACGTCGGTGTGGAAGCGGATGTTGACGACTTCGGCGTGCCCGGTGGTCTTGGCGCAGACTTGCTCATAGGTGGGCTTCTCGACATGCCCGCCCATATAACCCGAGATCGCCGATTCGACGCCGGTCAGCTGATTGTAGACTGCTTCCACGCACCAGAAGCACCCGCCTCCCAATGTCGCGACTTCGAATGTCATGGTTTTATTCCCCCTACATGTGATGATTGCCTAGAGTGTGAAGGCTAATCCTTGCGGTTTCCCTACGGTGGCGTAAATTCAGCATCAGAGCGCCGTCTCCGCTGCCTCGACCGCCTTGGTCAAGCGCGCCCATTCCGCCAGCGACAGCGTTTCGGCGCGGCGCTGGGGATCAATTTCTGCCGCTTGGAGCAGGTCGCGGACGAGAGACGCTTTCACCCGCAAACCGCCGGCGAGCGCGTTCTTGAGTTGCTTGCGCTTCATGCTGAAACCGGCTTTGACCACGCGAAAGAATAGATTGGCGGGAGGCAGCGGCAGCGGGGGCCTTTTGTAGGTCTTGATGTGAACAATGGCGCTGTCGATATTGGGGCGGGGCCAGAAGACGGCTGGTCCATATCGGCTGACGATGCGAGGAATGCCATAATACTGCACGGCGATCGACAGTAGATTCATCGCGCCGGGAGCGCCAATGATGCGTTCCGCCACTTCATACTGCATGGTCATCACCATACGCCGCGGCGGCTTGGGCGATTCGAGCAAATGCCAGAGGATGGCTGAACTGATGTAATAGGGCGCGTTGGCGACGACGATATAATCTTCGGCGCCGACCAGGGCAGCGATATCCGTCTTGAGAATATCGTTGAACACCAGGTAAACATTGTCAGCGTCATCAAAGCGCGCTTCGAGGAGGGGCCGCAGGCGCTGGTCGATTTCAATCGAGAAGACTTGACGAGCGGCGACCGCCAGCCGCTCCGTCAGCGCGCCGGCGCCGGCGCCAACTTCCACCACAGTTTCGCTCGATTGCGGCGCAGCCGATGCCACGATCTTCTCCAGCGCGTTGGGGTCATGCATGAAGTTCTGCCCGAGGCTCTTTTTGGGCACTATATTGTAGCTGTCAAGCAGCGTTTTCGGGCTGTGGGACATGGCGGGAACCTTGGCCGGATAAGCTTGCGGCGCATTGTCAGTTGACCACAGCGGGTTAGTTTTGAGTAGGGTTAGCGCGTTGAGAGAAGCGAGATTCTGCTAGAATGAAAATCCGATTTCAGAATGGTAAGAGAGCGCCATGACAATACTTGACCCAAGTTTCCTGCCCGTGCTCATATTTGTCCTGCGCGTCAGCAACAACGTCATTGGTACGCTGCGGCTGATTCTCGTTTCGCGCGAGCAGCGCCTGTGGGGTTTCGCCTTCGCGTCTTTAGAGTCGTTGCTGTTTGCCTACACGGCCGGGCAGGTGATCACCGATTTGAACAACATTCCGAATTTGGCCGCCTATGTCTTCGGCTTCGCTGTTGGCGGCGTCGTCGGCATGCAGGTGGAGAATCGATATGTGAAATCCTACGAGAGCGTGACCGTCATCGCCTCGCGCGAGGTCTCGCACGAGATGGCGCTGGCGCTGCGCGAGCGCGGGCATGGCGTCACCGAAATTATGGGCGAAGGCGCGCATGGCGAGGTTGAGGAGCTGCACATTATCGTTCATCGCCGCGACTTGCACCAAATTCTGCGCATCATCCGCGACATCAAGGACGATGTCTTTGTGACTGTTGAACACTCGGAGTTTATACGCGGCGGCTGGATCCGCGCGCATCGCCGATGAGGTCGTTTATTCTTCGGGGGGCGCCAGTTCCACGAAGTAGGTCGGGTATTCGAGCAGTCGGTGGATGGGGCATTTGCCCGCGATATCGCGCAAGCGTTTGCGTTGCTTGGCATCCAGATCGCCGTGGAAGACTAGGGCCTCTCGCAGTTCGTGCACGAAAGCCTCGCTTCCTTGGTGGCTCGGGTAATCGCCCCCCTTGAAGCGCTCATAATCGAGTTTGACCTCGACCCGTCGCAGGTCCCAACCTTTGCGCTCGGCGTAGAGGCGGCAAGTGATCGCCATGCAGGAGCCCAAGGCGCCCAGCATCATCTCGCCCGGCGTGGGGGCGCTGTCCGCGCCGCCGGCCTCGGCTGGTTCATCACCGTGCCATTGGTGGTGGCGGACCTTGATGGTGGTGCGGGCGCCGTCTTCGAGAACGATGTCTACGGGCATTTCTGTTTCCTTTTCTGTGTGGTCGGCAATGGCAAATTCAATCGCGCAGGACTGCGAAAATCTTGCTTACGTCTAATTCAAAGCCGGGCAGCACGTCGTCCCCGCTTAGCGTGTCGCCCAAACCGAGGGACTCGGTTTCAATTCGCGCGTCCGCATCCAAACGGGAGACTTCAACAACGCGCTGCCCGGGCAGTACAAGCCAAAACAGGCGCGAGCCCTTGCGCATGTAAACCTCCGCTTTGCGCCTGGCCAGCGCCAGCGAATCCCAGGGTTCGAACAGCTCTACCGCTATATCCGGCATTGCCGCTACCCATTCTTCTGGCGGAGAACCAGGGTCGCGCTCGTGGCTAAGAAACGCAACGTCTGTGCCGACAAGCGTGTCGTTCTCGCCATCTGGGTAGTATCCCGAGCCAATCGTACAGAACCCGGCATCGCATTGCTTGACGTGGCGCGAAAGATGAAAGGCGAAGTCGGCCGCCAAGACGCCCTGCGCGAAACCATGCGGCGTACGTGGAATCAGTTCGCCCTCAAGCAGTTCGAAATCCCAGAATTCATTGTCAGGATGATGAGTCCATTCCCGGACATCGTCGATTGTCAATGGTCGGTTTCGCCAGTCCATCACCGAAATACCGATCGCATCTCTCATCGATTGTATAGTCCAAGGATTGGTCATATTATGAATCCTCGCCGATTTGGGGTGGGCTCATTGGCATCACTTGCCAGGCGGAAATAGCAGATTCACATCCAACTCAAAGCCGGGCAGGATGTCATCGCTGCGGAGCGTGTCGCCCGGTCCTAGAAACTCAGATTGAAGCGCCCCGCCGTCGCTCAAACGACAGACTTCGACTCCGCGCCGTTCGGGTAGAACGAGCCAAACAATTGCCGTGCCGTTCTCCAGGTAGGCTTGCGCTTTGTGTTTTAGTTTGCTCATCGTGTCAGATGGCGATTGAATTTCAACCGCCAGGTCTGGCATTTTGGGCACATAGCCTTCGGGTGGCGGGTCGGGCAACTGGTCGAAACGCTGATACGCAACATCGGGAAGGAGGGCGGTGTGGCGCGTTTCCGGCGGATGGTATCCGCACTCGCTTGTCACTTCACCTTGCCCATGCGCTTCAGCATATTCGTCCAGATAACGCCCTATCTTTATTGCTATAAGCGCGTGTATTCTCCCTGGCACATCGTCCTCATACAATACTCCATCAATGAGATAAAACTTGCGATGCTCAAGCGCGGGATCGCATTCCATCGCCCACAAATCGTCTACGGTGTACAGCTTTTCTTGGATGGCCATATCGGTTCAGCCCCCAACGCTAACTTGAGCCCCAGTATAACATACCTGAGCTTGAATCAGTTGATGCGCCGGCGTATCGATACGGACGCTCAGATACCGTAGCCGCCCGGTGGAATCGCCAGCAGGAACATGATGGACAAGCCGGCGATCAGCAGCGGCAGGAGGATGACAATGGCGATCAGGGGTTTTTCGCTCTTGAGGTGCATGTAGAACCAGATGACGAGGCTCGACTTGATGATGGCGATGCCCAGCAGCAGAATCGCCTTGATCGCTTGCAAGGTCGCGGCGGCCTCCGGGGCGTCATGGATGGCGCCTTTGAGGAATTCGGCGCTGAGGACTTCGATCACGGTCAGCACAGCAAGCGCGCCAAAGACGACAGTGTAGACGCCGCCTTCCACGGTGATTTCGCGCCCCAGCAGACGGACAGTATTGCTGTGATGTTCACCCTCGTGCTGCATCGCTTGTGCCATTGGCTGCGCTCCTATACCAGATAGATGAGGGTGAATAGCATGATCCAAACGACATCGACGAAGTGCCAATAGAGGCCGAACATCTCAATGCCGATGGGGTTGTTGTCATAGCGGCCTTTTGCGCCGCGCCGCATCACTTCCAGCGCCCAGAGCACGCCGACGAAGACGTGGGCGCCGTGGAAGAAGGTCGGCGCGTAGAAGCGCATGCCGAAGGTGCTCCACTCGGAGGCGGTGTCGAAGCCGAGCACGATGCCGAGATGCGCCAGCTCGCTGTATTCGATGTATTGCCCGCCGAGGAAGACGATGCCGCCCAGCGCGGTCAAGCCGATCCAGCGCAGCATGCCGGCGCGGTTGCCCTGCTGCATGGCGCGCAAGCCCATCACCATGAAGAAACTGCTCGCCAGCAAGACGAAGGTATTGGCGGTGACCAGAGCGACGCCGAGTTCCTCATGCGCCTGCGCCACGATGTCTTTTTCGTTGATGCGAAAGATGATGTAGCCGACGATCATGATCGAGAAGATGACGATTTCTGACGCCAGGTAGAGCCAGACGCCGAGCTTCATGTTGTTGTTGTGTTCTTCTTCGCTCATGTGCCCGTGGTCCTCATGGGCGGCGGCGGGAAGGTGACTGGCTGTCAGTTCTGCCATGCTGTGTCTCTCGCTTTATTTCTGGAAACCGATGGCGCGCGGGATGGCGCGGATGACGCCCACGACGCCGC
>JAPOXG010000044.1 GCA_026707225.1 Chloroflexota bacterium | reverse complement strand
GGGACGCGAGGGGGTGGATGTGTCCCGGTGGATGCCCCGGTCTTCAAAACCGGTGAGCGGTTGCGCAGAGCAGGCGCTGGTGGGTTCGACTCCCATGCACTCCCGCTTGAGTTGCGAAGCCAAGGCACCTTTGATATTATGCTTGTGACCGATCGCATTCTATTGGAATCTAAACCATGGGCAAAAAACAAGACGTCCTTGAAGAGATTTTCTATATCTGCCAGCAGCGTGATGAGGATGTTTTTGACAACTATCTTGTAAAAGAAGTATGCGAGGATTTTGGATTTGGGAATCCCTTTGACGCGACAAAAGTAGACAGATCTGAACTATACCCCGATGTTATGAAGCGCGGACAAGGGTATTTCATCATACACCTGGGTCAAGGGCGTCATCAGTTTTTTCCAAATATATCCTTTGGATATCATACACTTGAGCCAATTTCAGACGACGAAATCATCCCTTGGGCATATCGAAAAAGCCTGCTCAATGAATATGATACGAGTGAAAGCAACATAATCTCAGTCGGAATCAACCAGCGAATACTTCATCATTTCCTGTACGACGATATCGTGGCTAATCCCAAACAGTACGGAGCGCGCCGAACAAAGTTCTCTGGGCATTACACAATTGACTCAGAGTTTATTGCTGTAAGTAGGTTGCAGATGGAAATCGATGCCGTGCTAGAATTGGACAACAACATAACTGTGATTGAAGGAAAAAATGGATTTCCACGCGACTTCGCAGTCTATCAACTATTCCACCCATATCTCCATTTTGCAGAATTACGGGAAAGCGGTGAACTTGACGTCAGAGAAATCCGATGCTGTTATTTTCAGCGATTGAAGCGAGACGCAGGCAGCACATTGCGGCTTCATCTCTATCGATTCCATGCAAGGGAATTGTCATCCATAAAGTTGGTAAAGAAAAGAGAATATAGGCTTGAAATTAAGGATCCTTTATGAACTCCTTACCCGAACAATATCGAGACACGGTAATGCTCGGCGATGTGATGGAGACCCTTCGAGCCTTGCCTGACAATTGCTTGCACATGATTTACGGCGACCCAGACTACGGTGTCGGCATAAATTACGCCGGCAAGAAATATACGCAGCATTGGAATAAATACATTGATTGGTATGTTGGGTTAGCAACGGAATGTATGCGCGTTCTACGCGACGACGGAAACCTCTTTTTCATAAACTACCCGCGCCAGAATTCATACTTGAGGGTGCGTTGCTTGGATGAACTGTCCTACGAAGTGTTTGATTACGTTTGGGTCTATCCAACGAATGTTGGTCACACGCCGCGCCGTTTTACGACCGCGCATCGCTCAGTCTTGCATGCAGTCAAAAGCAAAAAGAATGCATTTTACAAAGAGCAGGTTGCTCTGCCATACAAAAACCCAGAAGATCGTCGGATAAAGGGACGGCTAGCAAGCGGTAGCAACGGGCGCATGCCCTATTCGTGGTTCGAGTTCAACTTGGTAAAGAATGTATCAAAGGATAAGACATTTCACGCTTGCCAGATTCCGATTCCACTTTATGACATGTTGTTAAAGGCGAGCACTGTGGAAGGTGATAGTGTCTTCGTTTTATTTGGTGGTAGCGGTTCAGAGGTGATTCGTACTGAGCAATTGTGTCGACGATTTCTCTCTTGCGAAATACACCCTGTTTATCATCGAATGATTGTTGAACGGCTGAACAACAACGGCAATATCAGCAAGACGCATAGAATAGACATGCGTGACGAGCAGTCATCGGCTTGGGAATTGCCACAACAACCGCAATTGATTGACGGACTGGTACCGCGGCAGCTTCCCTTTTCAAAGTGACGAATTCGACGAAAGTCTTTGGCTTGATGGCTATCATCATTGAAGCTCAGTCAATCCCGGCTCGTACTATCCTGAATCGACTGAACGGTGAGAAAGCGTCCGAACTGTCCGAGAGTGCGCCTGACCACGTTCTCAATTGTTGGGAACAGGTAAATGTGGCTGAGATCATAATTGCCGAGTATTCCTTGTAGCTCTAGCGCTTCCTCTTGAGGAAGAGTCACACGCCATATCGGCATGTCCAATGGATCAATGCGCTCATAGCTTCGAAAGAAATCCTCAATCATGTATTCCATTGGTTGGAACTTACCGGTTGTCACAAAGTTCTCTCTTCCGCTCGTGTCTACAAGCAATACTGCCTTTTGACGTTGCATCTGCGGTATCTGGGCATTAGCCCACGATGTAGAAACAATTTCGTAGCCAAATTGCGACAGGAAATCTTCCCTGATAGCCCATACAACGATGTCGTCAGGCACCATAGCGGAATCTGAATCCCGTTCGACGTCGGCAGCAAACCATGCTGCTACTGTCGGGCTTGTAGTAAAATCGAGAAGTCTGTTAGGTAATCCGTAGTTGCGCGCCAAGAAATACGCTGAAACAACTTCGGTATCAAATTTGAGCGTTTCGTTGTACGGAATGTATGGAAGAGGTATGCCTTCATTCAAGCAATTCTCGGCAAAGCTAGTAACAATGGCTTGCTCCCACTGCAAGTACCCGTCAAAGAATCTGCCTCGTGCGATTTCATCGTCAGCATGCGCATTCAACCGGTCAATTGCCGGCTTCGCAATGAAGTCTTTTCGGAACAAGGTGGCGATAATCGGCCAGCAGGAGCGACTCTGACCTCGAAATACATGTTGATCGAGATTTGCAATCTGAAAGAGCGTATCGACAAACTCCGCCGCCTTTAAGCACCGCGCAGTTGCAGTTTTGCCGGATAGCAATGGATATGCCGCTTCGTATTCGGATTTAGTCTCAAAGTCGACTGTAGTCTCCATTTGTCAACCTGTCGATCCCGGTTAGCAATATTATCGGAATACAACAATTGTAGAATTGGCAAACAGAGATCAGCATTTCTTTACGAGTAAAACTATTGGGGAAGACGACTTTCAAGTTCATCGTCGTCCAAGCTCAACTCAATCAATTTCAGCGCATCCTCGGCCGGAAGGACTTTGCCTTCCTGCATTTCTTTCAAGCTGACTTGAATATCATGAAGATACTCCGCTTGGGCGGAATCATCCTCTGCGGTTTCCTTAGCAAGCGTCTTGGTTCGCGGATTCGCTTCCACTGTATCGCACTCCAAACTTGCTGCCATTGGCCGATTGAGGTTGGACTTCCATTAAACGATACTCCAATGGCACAATTATTGCAACGTATTCTTATTCACTCCCCCGCCGGCCCCAGCGCGGAATCAACCGCCACAGCAAGCGCTGCGCCCGTAGAATCAGCAGGTAGCCCTGCGTCTCGCTGTGGTTGTCGAACTGCACCCCGCCGCCCCGCCGCAGGTAGGCGCTCAAATCGGCGATCGCCCCGTCCAGCTTGAACTGGGCGGCTCGCGCCCGCCCGCGCGCTTCATAGGCGCCCAGCAGATCCGGGTTCAGGTCCAGCGCGCGCGTCAGATCGGCTTCGGCATCGGCATAGCGTTTGCGCTCTTCGTAGGCGAGCGCCCGGCTGAAATAGGCTTCCTCGAATGCGGGCTCGATGTGGATCGCCATCGTGTAATCGTTAATCGCCGCATCGTATTCGCGCCGCTGCCCGCGGATGTTGCCGCGCTCCAGGTAAGCGGCCGCCAGATAGGGCTCGATCTCCAGGGCGGTGTTGATGCTCTGGAACGCTTCGTCCCAACGCCCGAGCGCCGCCAGCGCCTCGCCGCGACAGACATAGGAGTCGGCAATATCGCCCAAGCCCAGCTTGATGGCGCTGTCGAAGAGGGCAATCGCTCCTTCAAAGTCGCCAGCCTCCAGCTGCCGCAAGCCTTGATGGAAATAACTGTCTTCAAGCTGTGTCAAGGCATATCTCGAATTTCGCAAGACGTTCGCTATTGGCAACTGTAACGTAAATCAGCGCGTAAGCAAGCGATGGCGCTTGCCCTATAATAGAGACAATTCGAAACGGCGCCGCGCTGTTATTCAGGAGACCGCCATGCCACGCCGCCTGCTGTTTCTCTTGCTCAGCCTCCAAATTCTCACCCACCTCTTCTGGCTATCGCCGGCGGCGCATTCCGGGCAGGTGGCGATTCCCTGGATGATGAACCGGGGCTTGACGCTCTTCGGCGATATCTGGGAACAGCACGCGCCCGGCAGTTCCCTGCTCGCTGCAGCCGCGCAATCGCTGATTCGCATCGACCCCGGTTTGCTGGTCAAGCTCCTCAACATCGGGCTGGTATTGGCGCTGACCGTCCTGGTTTATCTGCTGGCGAGGCAGTTGGCGGGCGGCGGCTGGGCGGGACTGTTGGGCGCCGCCGTCTTCGCCTGGTGGGAGCCGGTTTACGGCAACGTCCTGCTCTACTTTGAGACCTTGCTGGCGCTCTGCCTATGCGCTGCGCTGCTTGTTTTTTTCCGTGCTGGCGAGCGACCTTCTCTGAGGCGGATCGCCGTGGTCGGCTTGTTGATGGGCGCCGCGACGCTGTTCAAGCAGCATGCCTGGCTGGCTGTCGGCATCCTCGGTCTTTGGCTGCTGCTGAGAGAAAGGCGCTGGCAAGACGCGCTGGTTTACGCTGGCGCCGCGCTTAGCCTCCCGCTGCTGCAGTGGATCGCGCTGCGGAGCGCCGGCCTGCTCGAGGGCTACTTCTTCTGGAACTGGACCTTCAACCTCAGCGGCGCGATGGATGGCCTGCCGCTCGACGGCGATCTCTTCCGCAAGCTGCTGCTGACCAATGCGCTCGTCTTCCCCTTTATCGTCCTGGCTTGGCGCGACAATCGGAAACAGCTCGTTTTGGCGGCGCTGTGGCTGGCGGGATTGACCCTGCTCTATCCCCGCGCCGGAGAGAACCACGCGATGGCGCATCTGCCACTGGCTGCGGTGATGTCCGGCGTGGTGCTGGCGAAGCTGCCAGCCCATCTCGGCGACAGAAGGCTGTGGGATGGAGCGCGCGCAATCTTGGCCGGTTTGCTTGTCGCTGGCGCCATCGGCTGGCTCTGGACGGGCGCGGTCAGCTACATCCCGACGCCGCTGGGTCCTGGCCTGATCCTCGCCTACGACGAATTTCGCAACCTGGCGTTTCAGATCAGCGAGCGCGCCCTGCCGCAGGACACGCTCTTTGTATTGCCGGAAACCGACAGCACGCCGCAGCTGCACCCGCTGACGAACCTGCCGCCGCCCGGCGCCTGGGTCAAGGGCTGGCACTGGTATTTCAAGCCGGCGCATGTCTTGGAGCGGCTGAAGGCCGGCTGGGAAGCTAATCCGCCGACCTGGATCATCGTCTTCCCCCGCCTGACCGCAGCCGGCGAGCCCGGCATCAATGCGCTGCTCGATATCGTCGCGGCGCGCTACAGGCCCGCATTCGAATCGGCGGAGATCTTCGACCACGGACGAGCCGTCGTATACCGCCTGAACAGCGCGAGCGAATGACGGGCGTCATGATTCAACTGTCGCCGCGCGGCAAGGCGATCTACCAGCTCCTGAGCCTCATGGCAGCGCTGCTGCCGCTTTACGGCGCCGGCTTCTTGGCCTCGGCGCTGCAGCAACTGCCGACCCAGCCGCTTGTCGATCTCTTCGAGCCCGGCCTCATTGAGCGCGTCGCCGGCCGCGCCTTGCAGCTCGTGATTCTCAGCGGGCTCGTCAGCGCTGGCATCATGATGGCCGGCGACGGCATAAGCGTCCGGAGCGTGATCTGGCTGGGACGGCTCTGGACGGCGCTCGTGATCGTCTCGGTCGGCGCCAGTCCGCTTGAAGTTGGCGCGGCGCTTGACCTGGCGGCTGCGATCGCCCTGCTGCTGCTGCTGGCGGCGAGCTATCATGAGGCGGGTTCATCCTTCTACATGCGCCTATGGCAAGTGGGGCTGCTGCTGATCGTCGTCAGCTTGGTCGCGACGCAGCTCTTCGACGATCGCGCGCTCGCCGCCACCCGCGCTTTTCGCCTTCAGGTCGCTTATCCCAGCGCCGGGCTGAGCGTCATGTTTTGGCTGATGCGCCGTTTCAGTCGGGTCGAAGCGGACTGGGCGGCCGACGGGCTGCGCATCGTCGCGCTGCTGGTCTTCCTCGCCGGGGGGCTGATCAGCCTGGGCCACTTAGGGCTGCCAGCGTTCGTCAGCTTGGGCGCGACGCCGCTGATCCCGCTTTGCTTCATCGTGCTCGCCGGGCACAGTTACCGCGCCCTGAGCAGCCGGAACGAGAATGCCTCGCTGGCGCCCCATTGGATCGCCGCGGCGACGCTATTTTGGCTGGTCGGAGGCGGATTCGCCGGCGCGCTCAGCATCCAGCCGGCGATCAACGAAGCGATGCGCGGGACTGATCTGTCTCAGGCGCAAGATTGGCTGGCGGGCTGGGTCTCACTGGCGATCGCGCTGGCTTTCGTCAATGAGTGCGCTTCATCGCTGCGGGGGGACAACCGGCGGGTGACCGGCTACGTCCCGCTCTGGCTCATAACCTTCGGCGTCGCGCTAGCGAGCATCGTATTGGCTTGCCGCGGCGTTGTACAAATCTACCTGCGCGACGTAGCGGCTGTCGACGCGCCGGCCATGCTCGAGTTGCTGCTGCCGCTGACGGTCGTCTGGATCCTTTGTCTGCTCGCTGTCGCCGCCGGGATCGTGACCTACGCGCTGGGCTTTTGGCTGCGGCGTCCGCGGATTGTGTTGGTTGACGCTTAAACGCATCTGTGCTTAACCCGTCAACTTCGGGCGAATCCAGTCGATTTCAGGATAACCGGCCGCCTCCCACTCGCGCAGAGTCGCTTCCACATCGTAGGGAACGCGCCGCATATCGACATGCAGCGCGCCGTCCATCCATTCCAAAATTGCCCATTCGGCGACGCCTGGAACCCCGAAGGACAAACCGATGCTGCCCGGGTTGAGGACGCGCCAGCCATCCACCTGCCGATCCAGCGTCACATGCGTATGACCGCAGAGCGCCAGCCGTCCGCCGCGGTCCAGCAGCGCGTCAGCCGCCTCTTCGTCGGCGCTGTCGGGGCGGAGCGCGACCGATTCATCATCGCCGGGAATGGCATGGAAGCCGATCACGCGGCCGTAGCCTTCGATGTCCAGCGTCAACTCGCGGTTCTGAATATCGCGCAGCAGGGCAAAATCCGCCCAGCTGAGCCGCTCCATGTTCCAGTGATAGATGGCGCTCATGCTCAAGATGTTGTTGCGAAAAGCGGGGAAGTCCGCTTCTTCCTGCGGCGGCGGGAAGGCGATGCGGGCGCCGGTGGCAAGATAGCGGTCGGTGTTGCCGCCGATGATCTTGACGGCGTCTTCCCCACGCTTCTCGCGCAGGCTGATCAACGCTTGGACGCACTCGTGCGGATTTCCCCCCAGCGCGGCTAAATCGCCCAGGCACCAGATCAGGTCGAAGTCGCCGCTGCAATTCAGGTCAGCGAGGACCGCTTGCAGCGCGGGGAAGTTGCCGTGAATGTCAGAGACTAGCGCCAGACGCATGATTCAATCTGTCCTTTGCCCTTAGCGAGTCAGGTGGACAAAGTGTAACATGGATGGGTGTCATTGGCAGTCTCGCGCCGGAGCAGCGACATCGTGAAATGGATTACTTCAACTTGGCAAGGCAGCGGAGCGCGCATGCGCCATTTATCATCTTGGCTTAGGCCGCCATTTCACTGGCTGCTGCCGTTGGCTTTCTTTTGCATCGGCTTGACATACTTATACGCGTCCCCTCATTTTGAATCGCCCGACAGCTATTATCACTTGGGCGTGATTAAGTGGATCGCGGATCATGGCGGGGCGCTGCCGGTGCAATCGCCTGATCATGATCATCTGTACGCCCACGAGGGCAGCCAGCCGCCCCTGTATTACCTGCTGATGACGCCAATTTGGCTCGCCGTCGACAGCTCAGACTTCGCGGATTTTTTTCAGCCGAATCCGCTCGTCATCGCCGGGCAGCCGGCGCGTTTAGGCAATCGCAATCAGATTTTCTACCAACAGCCGCATCCGCCCAACCTGGCCGGCGCATCCCTCGCCCTTTATCTGATTCGGCTGGCGACGCTGGCAATGGGCGCGGTAACGATCTACGCCATTTGCCAAGCCGCCCGGACCTTGGCGCCGGCGCGAAATAGACTTGCGGTAATGGCCGCGTCTCTCGCCGCCTTCAATCCGCAGTTTCTCTTTGTTTCGTCGTCGATCAACAACGACAATCTTGTAACCATGTTGGCCGCGCTAGCCCTCTGGCAGATGCTCGCGATGCTGCGCGACGGATTCCAAGCGCGGCGCAGCGTCGGCATCGGTCTACTCATCGCGCTGGCGTCGCTGGCGAAACTTAGCGGGCTCATCTTGGGTGTGGCGGCGGTCTTCTGCGGCATCTTGACAGTGGCGCGCTACAAAGACTGGCGCGGTCTGCGCCTGCTGCTGGGCGCGATTCTGCTGTTTTGGCTGATCATCAGCGGTTGGTGGTATCTGCGCAATCTCATACTTTATGGCGAGCCATTTGGGACGAACGCGCTGATCGACCATTTCGGCGGCCGCAATGCCACCCTGACGCAATTGATTACGGAAGAATTCGAAGGCTTCCGCATCAGCTATTGGGGTCTGTTTGGCTGGTTCAGCATCTTTACGGACTGGCGCCATTATCTCGCAATGGACATCTTATCGGCGCTCGCCCTTATTGGGCTGGCGCGTCACCTGGCGCGCAACCGGCATGACCGCTTCGTCATGAGCGCCTGCGCCACCCTCATCTTGCTGACAGCCGCCGGCGGCGCGGCGCTAATGTGGTATTCGACGCAAACGCCGTCATCGCAGGGGCGTCTGATGTTTCCTTATATCGCCGCCATCAGTCTGCTGCTCGCCCTGGGGATTGCCGCCCTGAGGCTGCCGGCGCCGCTTATCGCCATCCCGATGTGCGTCTTCAGCATCGCCGCGCCGCATCTGTATATCGTTCCAGCCTATGATCATCCGCCGGTGGTCGAGCGATTGCCCGCGTCAGCCCAGCCGGCCGATCTTCGCTGGGGCGATATTTCGCTGGTGGGCTATGCGTTGCCGGCGCCAGCGCGCTGGACGCCCGGCGACGAGATTCCGCTAACCCTATATTGGCAGCCACTCAAAGCCAGCGACGCGCCGCATGCCCTCTTCATCAGCTTGATCACTGCCGAAGGCGAAGCGCTGGCCACCATTGACAGTTTCCCGGGCTGGGGCGCGCTGCCAACCATCTGGTGGCGACCCGCTGCCATCTATCGGGACGATTACATCTTGCAGATCCCGCAGGACGCAATTGGCTTCTCGGACGCGCGACTGCATATCGGCTGGTATCCATATCCGGACGGCGCCGATATTCAACCGCTGCTGGCATCGGGCGAGCGCGCAGACGCTTATACCATCCCCATAGGCGTCTTCGTCGATGTGGACTCGCAAGAGACGCTTACGGAAAATGTCACCAATGACGGCGCCGTCTTTGGCGATGCCATTCGACTCAATGCCTGGCGCTTCAGAGACGGTCATATTCTGGAACTGGAGTGGCAACTGACGCGGGAAATCGCGGGTGATCTGCGCGTCTTCGCCATCGCGCTCGCTGAACGATACCAGCCGGACGCGCCCTTCGAAATCGTCGCGCAAGCCGATGACAGTCCGCCAGCGCGCCTCGATTTTCTCAAAGCGGGCGAGCGCTTCGTCACGCGGCATAAATTCGATCTGGCGGCCGGGTTCGCCGGCGAACACAGCGTCTATGTCGGCTGGTACAACGAGGGCATCGGCCAGCGCCTGAGCGCCCCTTATCCCGCCAATATGCTGGAGTTGCCGAACATTCGCTTCTGCGTGGCCGGGCAGTAGGCGAATCCGTGATGTGCAAGGCGGGCGACCTGATAGGTCGCCCCTACACCAGGATAAGCTTGAGATCGGATTATTGGTTGCCATATCCACAATTCACCACTTTCAGCCGGAGGCGAAGTTGACAGCTTGCCGGATTGTCGCTATCCTCTTCCGAAGCGGCAGATGAAGCCGGAGAAGCAGATGCCCATCACGAATGGCTGTTGCTGTTGTCCACCCCCATTGACGGGAGCGAAGACCGCCTGAGATAGCAGCCGACAGCATCCAAGACAGAGTTTTGAAGTCAACTGGCAAGAAGGCGCGGCGCCCTGGGACGGAAGCCTTTGAGGCGCGCGCAATTGCAGGTTGGCTTTTTTGTTGAAGCGAGCGCAGCCGGAAAAAGAGAGCCGAATGACAATCACAGCCGAACGGGAAGCGGACAAGCTGAACGACGGCGCCGACTATTCGGGGGATATCGAGCGGCAGATCGGCAATACGCCACTGCTGAGCTTCCGCCGCGTGAGCCAGCATCTGCCGGCTGATGTGCGCGTTTTGGCCAAAGCCGAGTGGCAGAACCCGGGCGGCAGCGTCAAGGACCGCGCCGCTTATGGCATCATCCGCAGCGCCGAAACGAAAGGCGACTTGCGCCCGGGCCAGATCATCCTTGACAGCACCAGCGGCAACACCGGCATCGCCTACGCCATGATCGGGGCGGCCAAGGGCTATCGCGTCAAGCTCTTCTTGCCGGAGAACGTCAGCCCCGAGCGCGTCGCCATACTGCGCGCCTATGATGTCGACCTCGTCTTCACCGATCCGCTGGAAGGCTCGGACGGCGCCATTCAGGCGGTGCAAGCGCTGGCCGCGCGTGAGCCAGAGCGCTACTTCTATGCCGATCAGTACAGCAATCCGGCCAATTGGCAAGCGCATTATAAAGGCACTGGCGCTGAGATTTGGCGGCAGACTTCAGGGGCGGTCACGCATTTTGTCGCGGGCTTGGGCACCAGCGGCACACTGATGGGCGCGGGACAGCGGCTCAAGGAATACAATGCCGGTATCGAGATTGTCTCAGTCGAGCCGGATTCGCCCTTTCATGGCTTGGAAGGGCTGAAGCACATGGATTCGGCCTTGCGACCGGGCATCTTCGACGCCGACTTCGCCGATGTGGCGCTGTCGGTGCGCACCGAAGACGCGCATGCAATGGCGCTGCGGCTGGCGCGGGAAGAGGGCTACCTGGTCGGCATCAGCTCGGCGGCGGCCATGATCGGCGCCTTGAGGGTGGCGGAGGGTCTGGCCGAGCGCGAACGGAGCGGCACGGTGGTCACGCTGTTTCCCGATAATGCCTACAAGTATCTGAGCGAAGCCTTCTGGCGGGGGTAGCGTCAGTGCAGCGCGTCCGCTTGGAAGGACACAACTTGGCTCACATAGGACAACGAACCCAAACCAATTTCATAATTGTAGGGGCGGGCCGGTGGCTCGCCCGAAAGCGCATGCATGACAAACGCGGGCGACCTGATAGGTCGCCCCTACAGAATTCGTTGCGACAACCAATTACGTCCGGCTAACCCACAGCCTACCGCTCGTAAGGGATGATCCTGTCCCACTCGTCGGCGGTTGAGCGCGCCACGAAAGCCACCACCGGCTCACTGTCGCTCAGATTAAAAACTTCGTGCGGGATGCCCGGCTCAATGAAGATAAAGTCGCCGGCGCTGTTGTCCACCACTTGCTTGCAGCCATCGCCGTATTCATGGCGCACTTCGCCCTCGAGGATGTAGAGCATCACCTCGAAATCGACATGGATATGGGCATAGGCGACGCCGCCGGGCGGGATGGTGGCGACATTGATCGACAGTTCTTTGGCCTTGACATTTTTGCTCGACAAGCCGGTTTTGTAGTGGATGCCGTTCCAATCGCGCTTTGCCCCGCCGCCGCGCAAAACGCTGATGCCGTCATCGCCCTCGACCAGCGCTCGCAAATCCTGCTTCTCGCTCATTGCAGTCGCGCTCCTATTGTCTAAACGGCGCCAGTATAGCTAAGATAGGGTATGCATTCCAGCCGAAAGGATGGCGACATGAGCGCAAGAATCGGCATACTGACCGTCTCCGACCGCGCCTATCGGGGCGTCTACGAAGACCGCGGCGGACCAGCGATTCAGGAGTATATGAGCGAGGCGCTGACCAACGAATGGGCGCCGGCGGCGATGGTCGTGCCCGATGAGCTGGGGGCGATTCAGTCGGCGCTGATTGAACTGGTGGATGCGCGCGGCTGCAGCCTGGTGGTGACCACCGGCGGCACCGGACCGGCCCGGCGCGATATCACGCCAGAAGCGACCGAGGCCGTCTGCGAGAAGATGCTGCCCGGCTTCGGCGAACTGATGCGGCAGGTCTCATTGAATTATGTGCCGACGGCGATCCTGTCGCGGCAGACGGCGGGGGTGCGCGGCAAGGCGCTGATCGTCAATTTGCCCGGCAAGCCGAGCGCCATTCGCGATTGCCTGGACGCGGTCATGCCGGCGATTCCTTATTGCATCGATCTGATCGAAGGCGCCTATCTGACCACCGACGAGAGCAGGATAGTGGCTTTCCGGCCTAAATCGAAATAAAATTGCCGGGAGCGCGCTAATTGAATTCACATCGTCGTAAACGACATGCCCGGCGAAGAGGAGCACGAATAGCAGGGGGGAGAATAAGGGCAAGACGATTAGAGCGATACCGATTGCCTCAATTCGCCTATGCCCTTTTACTTTCTTCAATGCCAGACTCACCGATAACCAATTCCTAATACTGCCTTGCCTTGAGTTTCCTGCCAATGTAATTGTGACCCCAGATGGCCTCGTTACTGAAAATACTGACCACTGTATCGCCAATACAGACATGAAGCTCTGAACCGCTTAGAATCCCCTTTATACCAGGTTTTCCACCAGCGTGGTACGCAAGTATCAAGACAGCGGTCAAATAGCCTGCACGCGGAGCTGTCCAGCGGAAGTTACGCGAACCGGAGGAGTTTATTCCGTAGACGAACAGCCTATCCACATCGCTGCTGTCTCCATCACATTTTGTCGCATTGTCATACCAGCGGCTGGAACTGATAAGATTGTGGGTATGCACGTCGTGCCCAAGAAATACTGTGTTGGTGGAGTATAGCTGGGGGGTGGATTGAGATGTAGCGCTGAGCATCTGATTCCATTGCTGGCTGGGTAGTTGAAGCGCGCCTGCCAGTAACAGCCCAAAGGATTCTCTCTCACTGACCGAAAGACCAGTAATGAAGCTTTCTATTTCTTGCGACGTTGCAAGATTAGCCCCAATCCGGTCGACGAAATTTTCCAGTCAGTTTCCTCCTCTGTTGGCAAAAGCAACCGACTGAAAACACAGAATTACAATAACAAATGAAACACATACGAAAGTAAGGCGGCCGGTCCTGCACATGATATTGTCTCCTTTCCATATCTATCTTCACTCTCAAAATACAATTTATTCTCCGAAAACTTCAAACAGATTTGTATATATTGCCTAATCAACTTGTGATATTGGTAACAGTATCGCACATATATTCGAGAGGATTTAGCTGCAATGTGTGCCGACGGCGATCCTGTCGCGGCAGACGGCGGGGGTGCGCGGCAAGGCGCTAATCGTCAATTTGCCCGGCAAGCCGAGCGCCATTCGCGATTGCCTGGACGCAGTCATGCCGGCGATTCCGTATTGCATCGACCTGATCGAAGGCGCCTATCTGACCACCGACGAGAGCAGGATAGTGGCTTTCCGGCCGAAGGCTTGAGATGGCGATGATCACCAAAAGCTTCACCACAGAGGAAGAGAGGAAACACAGAAGGCGCAGAGGATTTTGAAGTATCATTTGTCTTTCAATACACGACGCGTTTAATGCCGTGGCGCAAATGACGGACATTGAAGTTGATTAGCAGGCCCGTTTTGATGCCCGTAGCTTTGAGGTAGGTGATCAGCTGAGCGGTGTGAATAGGCTCCAGCTTTTCCACAGATTTCAATTCAAGTATGACACGCCCATCGACAACAATGTCGGCGACTAAATGTCCGACATGCTGGTCACGATATGTGATATCGATGGCCTGCTGCGCCTGAAAGCGTATGCCTTGCGCCCTCAGTTCGATGCAAAGGGATTTTTGATAAACGCTTTCGAGCAATCCGGCGCCAAACGCGCTGTGCACATTCATCGCCGCCCCAATAATCCGACCCGTCAAGGGATCTTTTTCAGAATCACTCATAGCCCATTCCTTTCTCCCTCTGTGACCTCTGTGTTTCCTCTATTCCTCTGTGGCGAATCAGTTCAGTTGTGGTCAAACCACTTCATGCCGCCGCCAAGAGCCGTCCGCGAGAATTTCGCCAATCGCCATTACCGCCGCCCGAATCTCGTCGTCGCTGTTGTAAAAGTGCGGCGCGATGCGGATGCCGGCTTGAGGACGGTAGTCGATCTTGATGGCGCGCGCCAGCAACTCGTTTGAGACTTCGTATGCATGGGGCGGGTTGACGGTGACTGTGCCGGCGCGCTGCGCTGGATCGCGTGGCGAGACCACCTGGTAGCCCATTGCGTCGGCGAGCTCGATAATCAGCGACGTCTGCCGCATCGACTTCTCGCGGATGGCGGCGACGCCGATCTGGGCGATGATATCGACGCCGGGCTGAATGGCGTGCAGGGAGGCGATGCCTGGCGTGCCATTCATCAGCCGGTAGGCGTCCTCCCGCAAATCCAGCTTCTCGACGTCAAAGGCGAATGGCGACGCGCTGGCGAACCAGCCAGTCACCTTGGGATTGAGCGAGGGCAGCAGATCGGGGCGCACATACATAAAGACGCCCCCTGGTCCGCCACAGAGCCACTTGAGTACGCCGCCGATATAATAGTCAATTTCCCAAGCGCCGACAGCCACGGGAATGACGCCGACGCTGTGATAGCCATTGAAGAGGACTTGCGCACCGACGCTGTGCGCCTTCGCCGTGATCTCCTGCGCTGGCAAGATGAATGCGCTGCGGAAGAGCACGTGTGATGTGCTGACCAGACGCGTCGATTCGTCGATGGCGTCCAGCAGTTCGTCAATATCGATGTGGATGCCATCGCGGGATCGGATCATCTGAATGCGCATGTGATCCGGCAGCCAACTGCGCAGCGCATAAACATCGCTGGGGAAATCCAGTTCGGTGACGACCACTTTATCACGCCGCCGATCGCTGAAGTCCAGCGCGCCGAAGAGGATGCTGTTGGCGATGCTGGCGTTCTGATGCAGGAGGACGGTGTTCTCGGCCGCGCCCATCAGCGGGGCGATCTTGTTCCCGACCGTCTGCGGCAATTCGAACCAACCAGTTCCCCAAGCCGACACGCCCTGCTCCGCCCAGGTATCGGCGTAATATCGCAGCCCTTCGTAGACGCCGCGCGGCATGGCGCCGAGGGAGTTGCTGATGAGATAGTTGCATGCGCTGAGGATGGGAAACTCGTCGCGCCATTGCAAGAGCGGGTCATTGGTCATGAGCATGCCTTAGGCTGATTGATAAAGTTCGGCGAAGCATTGTAACGCAATCGCTGGTGAATCAGCGGCCGAAATGATGCCGCCGCCAATGCAGGAAGATCTGCCACAGGCGCGGGGTCGTCCATTCCAGGCGTTGACTGATTTCAGCCGCGAGCAGGGGCTGATCGCCTGGCTCAACCCAGCCATGCGCGACGATTGCCTCAATCAGCCGCTGGAGATCGCGCCGCGCCAGGCGTCTTTCCCGCCAGCCCAGCTTGTAACCGGGACGCAGCTTCTGGAGCAGATCCAAAGTCTCGGCCGGGGCCTCGCCCCAAAGCCGTTCAAGCGCCTCGCGCCGCGCATGTATCTTGGCCGGTAGATTGTGCGTTTTCGCTTGACCCATTATAGAGGCCTCGTGCTGGCGATACAGGTAGAGTATGCTCTTCAAGCTGGCGTATCGCATCCGCACTTGCCAAACAAGCCGCAAAAAGTACTCATAATCGGTCGCCATCGTGAATTCTGTACTGTATCCGTCAGAAGCGATGAGGATTTCACGCCGCGCCATAATTGTAGCTCTCGAAATCGCGGTTTCGCCGAATATCATCGACAGAAGAATCAACGCGTGACATTGCGGCAACTGGTAAGCAAATAGCGGCGACAGGTCTTCGTTGACGATTTGAGTGCCGACGCCGATGGCGCCAATTTCACGATTCGCGTCCAGAAAGTTGACTTGCGCTTGAAGGCGCTCGGGCAAGCTGACATCGTCGCAGTCCATCATGGCGACGAACTGGCCTCCCGCCGCGGCAATTCCCGCATTGCGGGCGCCGGCTTCACCCTGGTTCTTTTCCAATTGAATAAAGCGAATGCGGCTATCGCGTGCCGCGTAGCTGCGAATGATCGCGGCCGAGCCATCTTGCGAACCGTCGTCGACAACGACAAACTCGAAATCGCGGAAGGTCTGGTTCAGGATGCTCTCAATCGCCTCGGCAAGGAATTTTTCACCGTTGTACACCGGCATGACGACTGAGACCAAGGGCGCGCGATTTTCAGTCAAATGTAAACGCCTCTTCGCTTTTCCCCGCCCCGAAGTGATGCCGCCGCCAATGGAGCATCATCTGCCACAGACGCGGGGACGCGCCTTCCAGGCGGCGTCGAATGTGCGCGGAGACGAGACCACGGTCACCGGGATCGATTACGCCAGCGTCGATCATCGCATCCAGCAGCCGCGCCATGTCTTGGCTTGCCGCTCGCCGTTCCCGCCAGCCAAGCTTGGCGTCCTTTCGCATCCGTTCGAAGCGCGCCAGGGTCGCATGCGGGGCTGTGCCCCAGAGCCGCTTGAGAAGGCGCGCTCGCACGTCCCAAGATTCCGTTGTCGATGTCGCGTCCGGCGATGTATGGTGCTGCGCCTCATGCCGGCGATACAGCAGCAGCGTCTCGGAAAGATTGGCGAATCGCGTCCGCCAGATGAGGCGCGTCCATAGCTCAGTATCGTCGGCGGCCCGCTGCGACGGCTTGTAACCGCCGACGATGTCGAGCAGTTGGCGCCGCATCATCACCGTTGGATGCACAAAGAACGAGCCTACAAAAACATTGACTACGATAAGCGCGTGATGTTCCGGCAAGTCAAAAAGAAAGAGCGGCGACAAATCTTCGTTCACAGCCTGCGCGCCGGCGCCCAGCACGCCGATCGCCTGGTTGGCTCTCAAATGCTCGACCTGTCGTTCCAGGCGCTGCGGCAAGCAGACGTCATCGCAATCCATCATGGCAATATAATCAGCGGATGAAAGGTTGATGGCGTGATTGCGGGCATTCGGCGCGCCCAGATTGCGCTTGAAACTCACGAGTCGGATTCGGTCGTCACATGCCTCATAGGACCGAATGATCTCCAAGGAGCCATCCTGCGAGCCGTCCTCAACGATGATGAGTTCAAAATCGGAGAAGGTCTGCCCCAGGATGCTCTCAATCGCTTCAGCGACATACTTCTCGCCGTTGTACACGGGCATGACAACCGACACCGAGGGCACAGGTTTTTCAGTCAAGCCGAACCGCCGCTTCCCATTTCCCCGGTCCGAAATGATGCCGACGCCAATGGCAGAACATCTGCCAAAGGCGGGGCGTCGTCTTTTCCAACTGCCCGTTCAATACGCGTATCAGATGGGCGCGATCGTCTTCGTCAATCCAATTGGTTGCGACCATAGAATCGATGAGTCGCGTGAGGTCGCGTTTTGCCAGCCGGCGCTCCCGCCAGCTGAGTTTTTCCCGCCGGCGGACTTGGGCATACCGGTCGAGACTTGCCTGCGGCGCCTCACCCCAAAGACGCGACAGCAGGCTCGCCAAAAGATTCGCCCAATCTTGCGCTTTCTGTGGCGTCGCGGGCAATTGCCCGTCGTGCTGGCGATACAAATAGAGCGGCTCAGGCAGATTGGCCAAGCGCGTCCGTGGGATCAAGCGCGCCACCAACTCAATATCGGGGGACCTTGCCAAGGACTCGTCATAACCGCCGCAGGCTTGTACGATTTTGCGTCGCATCATCATGGTGGCGCCCACGATACAAGAACCCATTTGCAGGTCATAAGCAATGCGCGCGTGCCCCTCCGCCACGCCATACAAGCCATGTGGTTTCAGATTCTCATCTGTCAGCAGCGCCTCCGTGCCAACAGCGCCGATCTCCGGATTGATTTGCAGAAATGCGGCCTGCTTCCGCAGCCGTTCAGGCAGGCTCACATCGTCACTGTCCGAGCTGGTCACGAACTCGCCCGTCGCCACTTCCAAGCCGCGATTCCGCGCGCTTGCCTCGCCTGTATTCTGCGCCAGCGTGACACAACGAATGCGATCATCGCGCGCTGCATAGGAACGGATAATCGCGGCCGAGCGATCACCCGAACCATCATCGACGATGATGAGTTCAAAATCCGGTAGTGTTTGCCCAAGGATGCTTTCAATCGCTTCGGCGACATATTTCTCGCCGTTGTACACGGGCATGACAACCGAAACCAAGGGCGGCGCATTTTCAGTCAAGCCAAACCGCCGCTTCCCATTTCCCCGGACCGAAATGATGCCGGCGCCAATGGCAATACATCTGCCAAAGGCGGGGGCTGGCTTGCTCCAGGCGACGATTCATCTCGGCGATTAGCAGTGGTCTATCGCTCGGATCGACCAGTTGCCGCTCGATCAAGGATTCAATCAAGCGCTTCAAGTCTGCTTTTACCGCTCGCCGATCAGACCAGTTCAGCCTGTGCTTGTTACCCAGTCGCCGAAAGCGCGTCAGCGTGTCATCAGGCACTTCATCCCAAAGCCCATCCAGGTTTCTCCGCTCATACGCGTATGTTTGGCGGGCGGTGACTGGCGGACTGTGGGATGACTTGTTGGAATCGTGGATGCGCTGGACATAGAGAACCTCGGAGAGATTGGCAAAACGAATTTGCGTCTGGGCGAGCAGGCGGACATAAACTTCGCATTCTTCGCCATAGCGTAAGTCGGCCGCAAAACCGCCAACAGACCGCAGCTGCTGACTGCGAATCATGACGCTGCCAGTCACCAAGCTGACGGCGCCAAGGAACAGACTCACGACAATCGCAGTATGCGTGGGAGGCCCGCCACGGACGCTCAGCAAACTTTTCGTATCGTGATTTACTATCTTGGAGCGAACGCCCAAAGCGCCGATTTCAGGATTCTCCTGCAGGAAACTGAGCTGTTTTTCCAAGCGGGTGGGCATGCTGACATCGTCAGAGTCCATAAAGGCAATGTAATCGCCTCGCGCGGCGTCGATGCCGCGGTTTCGGGCGGCAGAAACGCCCATGTTGCGTTCCTGCCGCAGGAAGCGCACGCGGTCGTCGCTCCGCTCGTAGTCTCGAATAATCTCGAGAGACCGGTCTTGCGAGCCGTCATCGACGATGATGAGTTCAAATCCTGCGAAGGTCTGCCCAAGGATGCTTTCAATCGCTTCAGCGACATACTTCTCGCCGTTGTACACGGGCATGACAACCGACACCAAGGGCGCAGATTTTTCAGTCATACTTCAGCGCCATTTCCTCTCCCTCCGGTGCGAAATGATGCCGGCGCCAGTGGCATAGCACCTGCCAAAGGCGGGGCGACGACCGCTCTAGCTGTCTGTTCATCAGGTCATACAAATAGGCGCGCTCGGCTTCCTCAATCCATTTGGCTGCAATCAAGGACTCGATATAGCGCTCGAGGTCGCGTTTGAGCAGCCGACGTTCGGACCAGCTCAGCTTATCTCGCAGCTGGACCCGCGCCATGCGATCAAGACTCGCCTGCGGCGCCTCGCCCCAAAGCCGGCACAGCAGGCGCCGCATTAAGTCTGCCCAATCACGTACTGAAGTCCGCGTATAAAAGCGTTGATCTTCATGCTGACGATAGAGATACAGCCATTCTGGAAGATTGGCAAAGCGGGTGCGACAGATCAGGCGAGCAATCAATTCGATGTCTTCGCCCCGCTTCCGACTTAGTTCATAACCGCCGACAGCGTTCAGAACTTCCCGGCGAAACACCAGGGACGCACCAACGACAGAGCGGCCCAGCAAGATGTTATAGGCAATGTGAACGTGTCGTTCTGGCACCCTATAGTCGACGAAGGGTTTCAAACAGGCATCGGTTAAGCGGGCGCGCGTACCGACAACGCCGATATCGGGATTGGCGCGCAGGAATTCCACCTGCTTCTCAAGCCGCTGCGGCAGGCTCACATCGTCGCTGTCCATGCCGGCAATGTATTGTCCCGTGGCCGCCTCAATGCCGAAGTTTTTCGCGGCCGCCATTCCTTTATTCTGTTTGAAAGCCAAAAACCGGATGCGTTCGTCCCGTTTTTCGAATTCGCGGATGATCGCTGCCGTACGATCTCGCGAACCATCATCGACGATGATCAATTCAAAATCGGAGAATGTCTGCGCGAGGATGCTTTCGATCGCTTCGGCGACGAAGATTTCGCGGTTGTAAACAGGCATGACGACTGAAACAAGTGGCATTTTGGCTCGCCGGGGTCTTGATAAAACGTTCCATATAAATTGTAACACTTGCAAGCGAAAAGGTAGGTCTTCAATTGCTTCGTAATCGTGGGCAGTCGTTGACGGACCGGTTTGGATCGCGCTAAACTTAAAGTCAGCGCCAACATCAGAGGGACTTGCATGGCTGATCTCAACATCAAAACGGTCGGTGGCAACGGCAGCTTCGCCGATGTCATCGCCGCCGCCCCGCCGGAGATTCAGGGCTTGGCTCATGCCGCCCGCGCGCTGCTAGCCGATGTCATGCCTGGCATCACCGAAGTGCCCTGGGCGCGGCAAGAGATTGCAGGTTACGGCGTAGGACCGAAAAAGATGTCCCAGCATTTTTGTTATATCGCTCCTTTCAAGAAGCATCTCAACCTCGGCTTCATGTACGGCGCGCACTTGCCCGATCCACAACGCCTGCTCGAAGGACAAGGCGCTAATTTGCGGCATATCAAGATCCGCTCGGCGGCCGATCTGGAGCAATCAGCGCTGCGCGACTTGATTGAAAACGCCAGCCGCTACCTGCCAAAGTTGAAATGATCGCGCCTTGGTCCGACGCCTTGACGCAGGCGCTGCTGGATTTCAATGGCAAGAGCACCGAAGCGCTGGAAAGTTTCGCCGCCGCTCACCAGCCCGAGCCGAGCCTGGTCGCGGAATTGTGTGACTTTGCCGGGGGCGGCGATCGCCAGCTTCAAGCGGGCGCCACCTGGCTGCTCAAGCGATTCGGCGTGACTGGCGCGGAGCTTTCTCCGGCGCAAACTGAAACGCTGCTGCGACTGCTGCTCATCGACAGCGGATGGCTCACGCGCATTCATGTCCTGCAAATGATGGATACGCTGGTGGTGTCAGCTTCGCTGGCGGCGCCCTTGATGGAGGCGCTGGCCGCCCAAGCCGGCGGCGTCAACACCTTCATCCGCGCCTGGAGCGTTCATGGCGCTGCTGCCCTGGCCGATCAGCATCCTGCCTACCGTGACAGCGCCTTGGATCTGCTGGCCGCGGCTGAACAAGACGCCGCCCCGTCGGTGCAAGCGCGCCTGCGCCGCACACGGAAGGCATTTGATTGGCGCTAAGCGCGGCCTTGAGCGCGTATCTTGCCGAACAGATCGCGGAAGATCGGGTCGCGATGGACAAAATTGGCGACCCGCGCCAGGTGCCGTGAGCGGTCGACGCTCCAGGTGACCTGGTCCGTCAGCAGCGGACTGTGTACCAAATCGCTCGGCGCCCAATCGGGGTTTATCAGCCAGGCGATGGTCGAAATATCCCAGATGACGCTGGAAGCGCCGAAGGAGTCGGGCCGATATTCCTGGAATATTTGACAAAGATAGTCGCCAATCCGGCTCGTCCCGCCGATGAATTCGCGCAGCTCCGCCAATGTCGTCAACAGGTGAGAAGTCACGCCATAGCAGGGCACAATGACAAATGGCGCGCCGCTGTCGAGCGCCACCTGAGCCGCCGGCACATCCTGGACCAGGTTGAATTCGCGCGTGTGAGGCCAGTTCAAATTATGCCCGCCCAGCCAGACGACCACGATCTTCTTGATGATTTCCGGCTCAAGCAGCAGCGCCGAAGCCACGTTGGTAATCGCGCCAATGGCGACCACATAAAGTGGATCGTCATCCGCGCTCGCCAGCGCTTTTTCGATCAGGTCGTGGACGGCGGCGTTCTCCTGCGGCTTGCGCTCGGCGCCGATGTATTCCCTTGAGCCGCGAAAGGCGAAGCCGTCAGCCGAGCAACCAAGAAAATCCAGCAAGCGCAGGATTTCTTCATAACTCTTTTCCATGCCGTCGCCGGGACCGTCGGAGCGCGTATTGTGAAAGGGCGCGGCGTAGATCGCTTCCACCGATAGCTGTTCGGGTGATAACAGCGCATACGTCAAGGCGAACTGGTCATCGATCTCGTTATAGGTATCGGTGTCAAGGACCACGCGCGCTTTGCGGCCCGGATGCTCCAGGCGGCTGATGCGGAAAGCCTCGCTCAATTGGGGAAAAGTCATCTTAGATATCCTTCGTTAATCGCAACAATTTAGGGCGATACAAGTATCGCCCCTACATTACGCAGCATACTATCAGGTTGTCCTAGGGGCGACCCATTGGGCCGCCCGATTTGTTTCAGATGAAAATGGGAATTCGCATGCGGCTAGATCAGGTTTCTAGACACTAACCTATTCAATGCTTTGACCCTTTAAACTGCCGCATGGATAGACGCGAACGTACGTCCAAGATTAACACTTGGCATTTAGGCATTCCCCTCGTCCTCGTGCTTATGATCCGTTCGGAGGTCAGACAATGGTTTGCCTTCGCGCAAAGCCTTTTCCACGTCGACATCCGGCGGCAGTTTGAACGTCCCTACTTTTAGGCCGATGTCTGTTATCTTCTCAGGCAAGGGTCGTCCTTCTCGCAATGCTTCTTCGGTAGCGATCAGGTGTGCAAAGTTAAACACGTGTGCGAGTTTTTCCGCCGCTCGGTCAATCGCGGCGTCAAATTCATCCAATGGATCTTCCATTTCTGCTGAATCTCGTTCAGCCTTCTTACGTTCATACCACTTTTGCACTTCGTCCGCGTCCGGCAATTCCCAGCCGTTCTCCACGCATAGCGTCAGTAAACAGGAGAAAAACTCGTCACGACTTTGATAGTCGCCGACATCGCTACGGCCAAATCGACTGTTCAGCGCTTGTTCTACTCTTGACAAG
Source organism: Chloroflexota bacterium (assembly GCA_026707225.1). GTDB lineage: Bacteria > Chloroflexota > Anaerolineae > Aggregatilineales > Phototrophicaceae > UBA6055. The sequence goes on along the minus strand of JAPOXG010000044.1, from coordinate 6,191 downwards.
TCCATTTCGTTCCCTTTCAAGTTTCCATATCCGGTGTATCATGCAATTATGCCAAGCTAGTGTGAACAACCGCTACTGAGATTTACTGCCCAATTCCTTCACCTACCATGCAATAGACGCCAAGTTTATGAGCTCCGCTCCTGGTAAACTACCCTGCACGATGTAATTCGTGCCATGAGTCTGGCAGACTGACAGTTAACCTAGGGCGATGTGCCCGGCGCAATGTAGTCAGTGCCATGGGTCTGGTAGAGCGGCGGATAGATCACTGCGGCATCCAAGGCGTTTTGGTCTTGCTCGAAATACTGCACCATGGTCACGATGGGGTCAGGCCATTGATGCCACATATAAGTCGGCTCGCCCTCGGGCAATTCTGGGTTGTGCCCCCCGTAATCGAAATAGTAGCGCCCCTGAGCCAGGACGACGTCAATGGTTTCCAGCGCCGCCACGATAGCGGCGCCGTCGTCGTAGCTGTCGGCCAGATCAATGGCATGAGCCATCAACAGGACGCTGTCGTAGGGTTCAAGGGCGAAACTTGGCGCGACGCCGCCGAAGGCTTCGGTGTAGCGGTCGTTCAAGTGATGGGCGATCTCGCCAAAGAGAGCCGGGGTCGCGCCGACGCGGGTGAAGGCGCAATAGTTGCCATCGGGCACGGCGGACCAGAACTGCGCCGAATCGCCTGCATAAGACTCGGCGATGCAGATCGTGTCGTCGCTGGGCGTGATGCCCAATTCAGCCATTTGCTGATTAAGATTGAAGCCGGTCTCGCCAGTGACCAGGACATGGATGGCGTCTGGCGGTTCGGGACGAGCCAGCACGCGATTGAGCACGGGCACAAAGTCTTCGGTGCCCAGTTCAAAATTGTACTGTTCGACGGCGATGCCGGCCGCTTCCAATCGAGCCCTTTCATCAGCCGCCGCCGGAATGCCGTAATCGGTGTTTTCCGTCATGATGATCACATCCTTCAAGCCGAGATCGATCATCCAATCCACCGCCACCACCGACACCATGGCGTTGGCCGGCGATGTGCGGAAGATGTAATCCATGCCGTCTTCAATCCGCGGCGGTCTGCCCTCGAATTCGATGATGCCATTGGCGGTGATGTTGTCGTTCCAGGGTCCGGCGAATAGCGTCGGTATCTGGTTCTCCTGCGTGATCTTCATCATCGCCAAGGCCACCGCGCTATGGTAGCCGCCGACCACGCCATGCACTTCATCGTTGAATATCCAGCGTTCAGCCAGCGCCTGCCCGCGCTCGGAAATGCCTTCGCTGTCGCCGGTGATGACTTCCAGCCGGTGGTTGACGCCGGCGATGTCAATGCCGCAATCAGCGTTGATATCATCCATCGCCTGCTGATAGGACCAGTCGATGACAACGCCGGCCCCGGTCGAACCCGGCGGCGACAGCGGCGCGATGCCGCCCAGCTTGATCGGCTCATCCGCGAATTCGCAGTGGCCGTCGGCAAACGCCCCGCCCACACTCAAAAGAATGAGAAGCGGCAGCGTCAAAATAATTCGCAGCCTATTTGTCTTGCCTAACATAACGCCTCCCTTTTCGTTTTTCATCGACAGCGAGAACTTTTTTCTTTTTATAGTGTATCACATTTGAACGACGGGTGGCGGATGCTTTGCCAAGGCGCGGGTATATGCCGGATTGCCCCGACCTGTCTCAGCTCCCGCTACCCGCCCGGCTTGAAGTAGGACCTGCCGTGCGTCTGATATGCTTCCGGATAGACGACGGCGGCGGCGAGACCGCTCTGCCCACGCTCGAAATACTGCATCACCGTCACCACTGGCACGGGCCATTGATGCCACATATAGGCGGGCGTTCCCTCGGGCAGATCCGGGTTGTGGCTTCCGTAGGTGAAATAGTAACGCCCCTGCGACAAGTCGATATCGGCGCTTTCGAGCGCCGCGACGATGGCGTCAGGATCAGTGAAACTGCCGGCCCGCTCCATCGCGTCCGCCATCAGCCAGACGCTGTCGTAGGCTTCCATGGCGAAACTGACCAGAATATCGCCGAAGTCCTCTTGGTAGCGCGCGTCGAGATCAGCCGCCAGCTCGTTGTACATGCTCGGAATCGTGCCGACGCGGTCGAAGGCGCAGAAGTTGCCATCGGGCACGGTTTTCCAGAATTGTTCCGATTGGAAGGCAAGGTGGTTGGTGACGCAGATGGTATCGGCGGTGGGCGCGATGCCGAGCTCCGCCATCTGCTGCGTCAGGTTATATGACGTCTCGCCGCTGACCAGGATGCGAATGGCGTCGGGCAGTTCGGGCCGCGCGTAGAGTCGCGTTAGAATCGGCACGAAGTCCTCCGTGCCCAATTCGATCTCCAGTTGATCAACACGCACGCCCGCTCGCTCCAGATGCGCTCGTTCGGCGGCCGCCGCCGGATGCCCGTAGTCGGTATTCTCCAGGATGAGCACGACCTCTTGCACGCCCTGCTCGACCAGCCAATCGGTGACGATTTTGCCGACGATAGAACTGGGCGGCGACGTGCGGAAGACATAATCAATCCCTTCGCGCTTCCGCGGCGGATCGCCCTCGTAGCCGACATAACCGGCCGCGCTGATCAGGTCATTGCGCGGATGGGCGTAAATCGTCGGCGTCTTGTAGCGCTGGACCATGCTCATGGTGGCCAAGCCGACCGCGCTATGATAAAAGCCGACGATGCCATGCACTTCATCCTGCAGGATGAGGCGCTCCACCACCAATTGACCGTATTCCGAGACGCCTTCCGAATCGGCCGTGATGACCTGGACGCGGTGGTTGGCATCGCCGATCCGCAGTCCGCAATCTGCGTTGATATCGGCAACCGCTTGCTGGAAGCCCCAATCCATTCCGATGCCGCCGGCGACAGAGCCCGGCGCCGACAAGGGCACGACGCCGCCGATGCGAACGGTCTCGTCGGCGAAGTCGCAGTGGCTTTCGGCTTGCATAATGCCGGTGGAAAGCGGGACCAACAAAAGCAGGCAGATTAGCAAGCCTAATTTCTTGACGATCACGTTGCTTCCTTTCTCACGAGACTGACATCGGCTGGTAGTTGTTCCGCCGGGCGAGCTGAAACTTAGCACAACCTTCCGCGGCATAAAAGCATGGTTTGCCAAGGAGTTGCGGCCGCGCCAAGTTTGTCCGGCGGCAAGGGTCGGGCTTTCAACCAATGCCGCTATAATAGCTTGCAGACGCGATTCAAGTTCAAGCAGGAACAGCCGTGCCCCGCCTATTCGTCGCCATCGACCTGCCGGACGCAGTCAAGGACCAAATCCTCAGCTTGCGCGAGCAGGACTTGCCGCCCGGACGCTGGTCCCGGCGCGACGCCTTGCATCACAGTTGAGTTAGCACGAGATCAATTAACGTTGTTGAGATGTTCACCTAATTCAGAATTCCAGGAGCCTGCATCTCTAGCGAATCCAAATCGAGCACTTGAGCGATATTCTCCACTAGCTTGATGCCTGCCGCAGTAAGGAGTGAAAAATTGTAGGCGCTCCTAAGTCCGTAGGTAGCCTGGTCCCTGAACGTAGCAGCATTTGCAGCAGCCTTTTCGCCGCTGTAAGACGGTAGATTAGATCCATTAGATTGGGCAATCGCTTGCCAGAACAACGCCAAACCAGAGAACACGAACGTGCCGTGTAAGAAACCGCCTGACTGTCTGAAGCCGCTTCGCCACGGAGCGGGAAACCTAGGAAACTTATGATCATGTAGTAGAGGTGTCGCCGATTCGACATGGTATAAGATTTGGTGGAGAAATTCATGAAGTATTGAGTCGGCGATATCATCAGGTGCAAGCGGTTGATCTCCCGCATAAGGTGAAATATACAGTACATTTGGTGCACTGTCATCGCTAAATGAGAAAATTCCTGATTCACCCTCTACGGTGGTTTCAACAAATATGATGTCGGATATAAGCGCACCTATCGCATTGGGCAAGAACGGACTGAATTCGGAAAGATACCGTTCCGCCATTGGAAGCATAGCTAAACCATGCCTGTACTCGGCGGAATCAACCGATATTACACGTATCGAATCAGCAAATGGTTTAGATAGCCAACCCTCGTCAGTTTGTATTCGTATTGTGCCGCGCCAATAGTCCTTAGGATGGACAGCGGAAAACCCTGCAGATTCATTGTCAACTGATGACTGGCTATGCTTTAACCACAGCGCTGCCGCCGGGATATTCTCGCGACAGTGCAATCCCATAACTTGTGCTAGCGCGGACGCGCGGTGTTCTACCTTAAGCCTCCAATTTCTGCAGTTGGCAACGAATTCGCTATTGAACAGCAAAAAGGAATCTGAACTCAAACTACGGTAAGAATTGGACGTATCGTCTAGATCGTTTCGCAAGAGCGTTGAAGCGGTAGATAGTAGCGAAAACATCTCTCTGCAATACACTGTTGGAGCGTCAAGTCCACGCTCCTCGTGATACCTATGCATTACGGCGCCGCCACCACAAGCTTCGAGCACCGGGCAAGCAAGGCACTCATTCGCGACGCCTTCAACCGAGAGGCGTCGACCATGCTCGAGAACTTTAGGATGAATGGCCATGCTGTCCAAGCTTGTGTTTTCAACATTGCCATGCAGATGATTCAAACCGTCTTTGGTGATCTTAAATACGTCGTGGTCGGTATACGAACCGTCTGTCTCAATCACAATCAAGTTTACTGTTCCAAAGCCCATTATGTCCGTTGGACTTTGTACACCTAGTCGTGAACTAAGTACGGCGTCAAAAAAGCGAATAGGGAGGTGCGAGTATTCCGAATACCAAAGATTATATGCTTCAATTAGCCAAGACCGTAACACGTTCCGCGAGCTGTTATGAAATCGAGGATTGGCATGTGTGGCGTCTGGCATTAGAAAATCTAAGCTTGGAAGCTCAAATTGCGAGAAGAAATCTAACAATTCGGCCGGAGGCACACAGGGGTCAATGACCGCCAATACCCCTTGAAATATATTAGACCGGCTTTCAATGAGCTTTTGAAGCGCATCGTAGGTAGCACGATAAGAAGATCCGCCGCTATGGTCAACACGATGCAAGTCATTCACGTGCTTCGGTCCGTCTAAGCTAAGCGAGACACCTACATGTGCATTCTCCAGCACCTGTATAGCCTTATCCGTCAGCAAGTGTCCGTTAGTCTGAATGGAAAAATCGATATTGCACTCGGCGACAACTTCACTGCGAATAATGTCACACGCTCTTCTCAAGCCTTCAACAGTAAACAGCATCGGTTCGCCGCCATGAAACACAATCGAAAACTCATCAATCGTGTGTTTACTTACATACAAATTAAGTTGTGTCGCAAAGCGGTGAATGGTTTCAAATGACATTAACTTTGGAAGCGTACGCCAAGTCTGGTCAACGTGATGATACATGTAACAATAGTCACAATCTAGATTGCATCGTGATGCAACCTTTAGCAGCGCACCAACAAAGTGTGCCTTATGCTTCGCCCGACTATCAACATCAACCGTACCCATTTATTGTCTCAGACTCAGGAATGCAAAAATTGGTCGATGCGACAAGAACTAGGCACCAGAGCGCCTCGCATGACATGATGACACGAAACAGCGCAACCCATGAGTTGCGCCGTTCCACATGAACACCACCAATCTCTGATAGCTGAGCGCGATTTCCGCGCACTAGTTTGACAGACTTTTGTTGTGCCTGTGGTGCATCCGACTAAAATTCACCGCATTAATGTGTTCGTCACGTCCCTCAACCGCCGACGCGAGCCTTTTCAAAGCCGCGCGTTTCTGAGCATGCAAGTGACGGACTAGCGCTTTGCGTTGACCTACCTCTGTCTGACCCTTCATCGCAGTACCTCCGTCGATAGTATCGCTTATTCACTATGATATGGGATTAACTCGCTCTTGTCAACTATGATATAAAATAGCTCCTATCTTCAACTAGTTTAACTTAGACCTTATTTTCTATCATAGCTTAAGTGGATCATAAGCAATTAGCATCCACGAGCCGCTCGCGGCATACATTCGCTGTTCAAGTCGTGATACACGGAGGTATCGTGCCCCGCCTATTCGTCGCCATCGACCTGCCGGACGTAGCCAAAGACCAGATCCTACACCTGCGCGAGCAGGACTTGCCGCCCGGACGCTGGTCCCAGCGCGACGCCTTGCATCTGACCCTCCACTTCATCGGCGATGTGCCGGAGGCGGTGGCGCGCGCCTATCAACGCGTTTTGA
>JAPOXG010000091.1 GCA_026707225.1 Chloroflexota bacterium | reverse complement strand
TGGACGACCAGACGGAGCGATATCAACTCTCATCTGCTAGTAGCGGACAAGCCTTACAAGCCGTCGAGGAGCGAGCATGAAGACGATCGGTTTGATCGGTGGGCTCAGCTGGGAATCCAGCGTCGAATATTACCGCGTCATCAACCAGGAAACGCAGAAACGACTGGGTGGCGTCCATTCGGCTCCCTGCCTAATGTATTCTTTCGACTTCGGCGAAATCGAGGCGTTGCAGGCCGCTGGCGATTGGGCGGCGGCGAGCGCGCGCATGGTCGGCGCGGCGCGGAAGCTGCAGCGTGCCGGCGCGGATTGCCTCGTCATCTGCAGCAATACGATGCATTTGATGGCTGACGAGGTCGAAGCGGCGGCGGGGCTCCCGCTCATTCACATCGCCGATGCGACGGCAGCGCCCATACTCGCGCGCGGCTTTCGGAGAGTCGGTCTGCTCGGCACGCGTTTCACAATGGAGAAAGACTTTTATCGCGGGCGCATGATCGAGCGCTTCGGCCTGGAGGTGCAGACGCCCGACTCTTCCGGGCGCGCCATCGTCCATGACATCATCTATGAAGAATTGGTTCGCGGACGGATCCGCGCTGAATCACGGCGACAATATCAGGCAGTAATTGAAGCGCTGCGAGACGCCGGCGCGCAGGCGGTCATCCTGGGCTGCACGGAGATCGGCTTGCTGATCAAGCCGGAAGACAGCGCCCTGCCCACCTTCGATACGGCAGAGCTGCATGCGCTGGCGGCGGTGGACTGGGCGTTGAAAAATTGAGCGCGGCGCCGTTTGTAATTTGCCAGCGCGCGTGTTAGGCTTTGCTCGCTCGCGAAAATGGTAACGGTCCGTGACCTGCCGATGGGTGCGACATGGCGGCGATTCCACAGATTGACAGGGACAATATGATGGCGAATGACAAAGGACAGAACAAGGAACTGAAGGTTGCAGCGGCGCAGCGCGATGACGTGAAGTCGCGGATCACGATGCCCAACCTGTTGGACATTCAGTTCATGGATGAAGCCGACAGCGCGCTGACGCAGCCAATGGGGGGCTACAACCCGCGCTACAAAAACATCGTCGATTATATCATTGGCGTCACCCATGAGATTTGGGAAGAGCACGGCATCGGCAAGCTCTACGACTATTACGCCAATACGATCGTCATGCATACGGCGGCTGGATTGCGCTTTGGCCGCGAGGCGGTCATCGCCGCCACCATCGAATCGCAGGCGGGCTTCCCCGATCGGCGGCTGATGGGCGAAGACGTCATCTGGCGTGGGAACAATATCGACGGCTTTTATACATCACATCGCATCACGCATGAAGGTACCAATCGCGGCTGGACGCCCTACGGTCCGCCGACGGGCAAGCGCGTCAGTTATCGCGCCATCGCCGATTGCGTCTGCGTGCGCGATATGATGGTCGAAGAGTGGATCTCCCGCGATGAGTTGACGCTGGTCCGGCAGTTGGGCTTGGATCCGCTGCAGACGGCGAAAGAGATGGTCGCCAAAGAAAAGGACGACGACTTGCAGTTCAGCATCGCCGGCGATATCGACCACCGCGTCGGGCAGCTGCCGCCGGAACCCTGGCCCGAAGCGCAATCCGAAACTTTTGATCCGGAAGATTTTGTCGGGCGCATGATGCACGAGGTCTGGAATTGGAAGCTGCTCAACAAAGCCCGCGATTATTATCATGAGAATTTCGTCTTTGAGGGACCGTCCGGGCGCGCATTCAAGGGCATCGGCGAATTCCAGACTTACGCGCTGTCGCTGCTTTCGCCCTTCCCTGATCTGTCCATCCAACTTGATCATTTCTGTCATGTGGGCGATGAACGCGCCGGTTACCGGGTGGCGACGCGCTGGTCCATGCGCGGGACCCATACCGGTTACGGCATCTATGGCGAGCCAACGGGCAATCCGATGCGGCTGATGGGCTTCAGCCACCATGTGATCAAAGACGGCCGCATCGTCACCGAGCATACCCTCTTTGACGAATTCGTCTTGCTGAAGCAGATCGTCGCTTAATATATCCGAGCCCGCTCCCATGTTACAACCAACCCCGACCCCCTCAGCGAAGCATCGGCGAGGGGGAGCAATCTTATGCTGATTTGTTTGGCGTGTGCCGAGGCGGACGACCTAATTGGACGCCCCAACATGCTTCATTGTTGCTGAATCTGTAACGGCGAGCGGCGGTCAGTGTCTACGCGACCTACGCGACCTACGCGACCCAGTAGATCGGCCAAATGCCACAGGGACGAAATTAGATGGCAGACAGGCAGGACAAATACTTCACAGCTTCATTCCAATACAGCCCGATCGACCAAGCCGACAACATCGCCAATAAAAGAAGGCTGATGTCGATCATGGGCGCGCTTGCCGAGGCGCCGCTTGAGCAACTGCCCGAGGCCGCCCGCGACGGCTATGCCGCTGATGTGGCGCTGCATGTGACGCATCCCATCAACGAGTTGCGCGGGATCGAGGCGGCGCTGGAGGGTGTTTGGCGTCCCCTGCGTCAGGCGCTGCCGGATATGGAGCGGCGCGAAAACTTCGTCGCCGGCGGGCGCTACCGCGATGGCGATTGGATCGCCTGCATGGGGCATTACCTGGGCAGCTTCGCCCATGACTTGCTAGGCATCCCGGCGACGGGCGGCGTCGTGCACTTGCGCTTCTGCGAAGGGCATGCATTGCGCGGGGGCAAAATCGTCACTAGCTATCTCTTCCTCGATTTTCTGGATCTCATGCGGCAAGCGGGCTATTGGCCCCTGGCGCCGAGTTTAGGCACGGAGATGCGCTGGATGCCGCCGCGCACCCTGGACGGCGTTATCTTGACGCCACAGGATGAAGCGCGCTCGCGGCGCACGATCGAGACGATCCTGAAGATGCACTCCGCCCTCGGCTATTACAGCGGAGAAGCGCCCACGCGCGCCGTTCTGGACGAGATGGAGCAGGCGAAGCATTGGCATAAAGATTTCATGTGGTACGGGCCCGCCGGCATCGGCACGACGCGTGGATTGAAGGGCTACGAAGATTATCATCAGATTCCGTTCCTGGTGGCTTTCCCCGACCGCGGCGGCTCCGAACAGGGGCATTTCATCCGCATCGGCGATGGCTATTACGCGGTCACCGGTGGCTGGGGTTACCTGCGGGCGACGCACAGAGGCGGCGAGCTCTTCGGCGCCCCGCCGACGGGGAAGCGCGTCAAGATGCGCGTGATGGACTTTTATCGCTGCGATGATGAGACGATCGTGGAGAATTGGATCCCGATTGATGTGCCGCATCTGCTGCTGCAAATGGGAGTCGATGTCTTCGGGCGCATGCGCCATCAGTTCCGGCAGCACAAGCCGATCAGCGCCAGCGAGTGGTTAATTCACCACAGAGGCGCAGAGGGCGCAGAGCAATCGCAAAGGCAAAGTTGAAAATGACGGACTCGATACATAACCAGAACAAGGAGCGAATCGGCGTCTTCCGCCGGGCGCTTTACGATGCCGACCCGGGCCGGCTGCGCGGGCAATTGCGCGAGATTTTCGCGCCCGATTGCCTGGTCCAGCTGGCCAATCCGCTGGAGACGCTGGCTGGCGTCGATGGCTTGTATGAAGGCGCCTACGCGCCTTTGCTGGCGGCCGTCCCCGATTTGGAGCGGCGCGATTTCATCGTCATGGCTGGCGCGTCAAAGGGCGGCAATTGGGTCGGCTGCGGCGGGCATTATATGGGCGTCTTCGAGCATCCCTGGCTCGATATCCCGCCGACGCGGCATCTGATGGCGATGCGCTTTCACGAATTCTTCCGGCTGGAAGACGGCTTGGTGGTGGAGATGCAGGCGCTTTGGGATATCCCCCAAGTGATGCTGGCTGCGGGCGCCTGGCCCCTGACATCGAGCTTGGCGCCGGAGTGGGTAGTACCGGGCCCGGCAACGGAAGACGGCATCGTCACCGCCGCCTATGACGAAGCGCAATCGCAGGCCAGCGTCGATTGGGTGACAGCAATGCTGGTGGCGCTGCAGCGCTCGCCCGAAGGCTTAGCCGCCATGCAAATCGACCGCCACTGGCACCCGAAAATGATGTGGTATGGGCCGGCCGGCATCGGCTCGATGCGGCGGATATCGGGCTTCCGCAATTGGCACCAGATTCCCTTCTTGAAAGCGCTGCCCGATCGCAGCGTTTTCAAGGACCATGGCATCATGTTCGGCGATGGCGATTATGTCGCTTTCACCGGTTGGCCCGGCATGAGCATGACCATCAGCGGCGATGGCTGGCTGGGCATCGCGCCGGCGAATCAGCAAATCACCATGCGCAGCCTCGATTTCTGGCGCTGCGAAAAGGGGCTGATTCGTGAGAACTGGGTGCTGATTGATCTGCTGCATGTCTATGCGCAGATTGGCGTCGATGTATTCGAGCGGATGCGCGAACTCACAATTGGGCGGCACGGGCGGATGCAGGATTAGCTGCTAGAAGAGCCAGCTAATCAAATCAATTTCACCACCGAGAACACCGAGGAAAAAAAGAGGGCGCCGAGGATTTATGCTCTATCGCAGCGACTCGGCCAAAGCAACACATCATTTGGGAGCGAGCGACCTCCTAAAAGGTTACTAAGCGCGGCATTGGGTCGCCGGCCTATGACCAAACTGTAGGGGCGATTTTGTGAATCGCCCACCTCCGTGTTTTCTGAAATCTCGGTGTCCTCGGTGGTAAAGCAAACCGACTGCATTCATCCAGCGCAACCCCGATTGTGCATGGCTATTGCGGTTGGTCGGCCGGCGGGATGTCGGCGATGAGTGGATTGTTTTGGTCGCGTTGCGAAAGCGCCGGATCGGCGACGCCCCAATCGATGGCCGCTTGCGGGTCATCCCAGGCGATGCCGAATTCATCAGCGCCGCCATCGTAATAATTATTGACGATGTACATCAGCGTGCAATTGGTCAGCGCGGCGAAGCCATGGGCGACGCCTTCGGGAATGAAGAGGCCCAGCAAATTATCCGCGCCCATGTCAAGTGAGGCCGATTGCAGATAGGTCGGCGAGGAGCGGCGCAGATCGACCAAACCGACGCGAATGCGCCCGCGCAGGGCCAGCCAGTAATCGACCTGTTTGAAGTGATAATGCAAGCCGCGCAAGACGCCGGCGCTGCTGTCGCTGCGGTTGCTCTGGAGGCGATCCCAGTTGACCTGCGGGAACCACTCCTTGCGAAAAGTCTCCATGAAGCGCCCCCGCTCATCGCCGAAGGCGTCTAAAGGCACGGTCATCACGCCGTCTATGGGTTCAAAAGGCTGGGCAGGGGAGTTGGTCATCAGAATACCTCAAAGCTCATCTCATGGCGCCGATAAAACAATGGTGAAATTGATGGATCACGGGTTAAGCGCAATCTTGAAAAACAGACTCTGTGCTCTCGGTGTCCTCGGTGGTGAAATAAATTGTTGCGATTTCCTTAGGCATCACCGCCCCAACGCCCGATAGGCAAATTCCAGCATCTTCTCCTGCTGACTAATCTGCTCCGCAATGTCCAGCGAGCCGTGGCCCGCGTCGAACCAGTGCACTTCGATGGATTTGCCCAGTTCCTTCAGCCGCTCCTCATAGACGCGCATCTGACGGGCCGGGCAGCGGGTGTCATTTTCGCCTTGCAGCACCAGGATGGGCGCGGCGATATGCTCGGCGTAGGTGATGGGCGAGGACTTCCGATGCGCTTCCGGCTTTTCATCGGGGCTGCCGCCGAACATGCTGCGCTGGTAACCGCGCAGGGTGCCAGCTTGGTCTTCGTACATCAGCGTCCAATCAGCGATGGCGACGACCGCCATGCCGCCCGCCCACAAATCCGGCTTGAGTCCTAGCGATTGCAATGTCAGGTAGCCGCCGTAAGAGCCGCCGGTCTTGAGGATGGCGCCAGGTTGGGCGATGCCATTTTCGATCAGCCAGGCCACGCCGGCCGCGACATCCTCCACTTCGAGATCGCCCAGGTTGCCGTCAATGGCGTGTTGGAAGTCATAGCCGAAGGTGGTCGAGCCGCGATAATTGAGGCTGAAGAAGGCGAAACCGTGATCAAGCCAGGCTTGCGATTCGGGCGCCCAGCGATTGGTCATCACCGCCGTGGGTCCGCCATGCGTATGCACGATGGTCGGGAAGGGTCCGGCGCCGGGCGGCGTCGCCAGCCAGGCTTGAATCGGGCTGCCGTCGGACGAATGGTAGTTGACTGAGCGCCAACTGATGCCCGCGGGCGCGCTGACACCGAGGTCGATGACATCGCGAATGATGGCGCCGCTTTCGACATCCACTTCCAGCAGGCGGGGCGGCGCGGTCGAATGCTCGAAGTGGATTTGCAGCGGGCCGCCGGGCAGGAAACCGCTGCCCTTGTAGAATACGCCGTCGGGCAAATCCAGCCGGCGCGTCCGCTCTTCGGCGATGTCGCAGATATACAGCGAATGCGTCGCCCGGCTGACTTGATGCAATAACAGGCGCGCGCCATCGGGCGACCAATTCCAGAATTTAACATCGCCGCGAAAGGCTTCCGATACGATGTCCTGGCGTTCGCCCGTTCGCGGATTCCAGATGAAGGGGCGATGGTAGCCGCCGGCGCTGGACGAGCCGGCGAAACGCATATCGCCGGGAACCGGGCTGAATTCGCCGGGCATGATGCCGCTGCCGGCGCCATCCCAAAGCTCGGCGATCAGCTCGCCCGCGCCAACGTCCCAAGCTTCCAGCGCGTACTCGGCGTTGCCCGTCTTCTCGCACGAGGCGATGATGGCGATTTCAGCGTCATGCGACAGCAGCGGACCAAAGGACAAGGCTCCCTTCGTCCGCGAAAATATCGGCTCGGCAGCGCCGGCTCCCTCGTAAACATGGAGGTGGAAGCCATCGTCATCAACCGCGCAGAAACCCAGCGCGCCGCCAGAGGCGGATTCAGCGATGAAATGCGAGGCGTATTCGGGGGCGTCGGGCGTGATATCTTCCGCTGCGCCGCCGCCGAAGGGCAAGCGCGCAAAATGACCGATCTCGTCGCCGCGCCGGTCGCGCAAAAAATAGACGCTTTCGCCATCGGCGGAGATAGCGCCGGCGCTGACGCCAGCCGGATCGTCGGTCAGCTGCGTCAATTCGTCCGTTTCGGTGTTCCAGGCATAGAGCTGGTAGACGCCGTCTTTGTTGCTGGCGACGAGGCCGCGCGACGGGTTCTGGGCGGCGCGGCTGGACCAGGCGATAGTGGGCGCGCGGAAGCGCTGTTTCCAGCGGGCGTCGGCGGAGCGGTCAACGGAAATGAGCACGGGATTGCCTTTCACTGCGTGATGAACGCCGGCTATGATAGGCGAGCATCAAGCCAGAGACAATAGGTCGCCGGCAGTCTACCCCCCTCAATCCCCCCATCGCAATGGGGAGGCTGACTCGCACGGAGTCGACTCAGAATGTCAGGCGGTAAATTTGCATGTAACTGGCAGTTACATTGATTCGCTCAATTCTAGCTCCCCTTCCGAAGGTCTGTGTCTATGCACGGCGCTGAAACGTCCGCTTGTGTTCGGGATATCATTCGACGGGCGAGCCACCGGCTCACCCCTACAGATTCTCATTTTGCGGGTATCCTTGTTATGTGTTAGCAAAGAATTGAATTGCAAGTGGCTAAGCCCTCGGTGGCGAATACCCGTGGCGAGCTTCGGCGGGCCGAGTCTAGACCGACAAGCGAAGCTCATTCATAATAGGGCGAAGATGGCTGGCGGCAATTTGGAGGACAGCGATGGCGATAGCGGTTATGGTGGTGATTATCTTATTGAATTTCGCCTTGCTCTTGGCGGTGATGCGCGTTGGCACGAAGGAAGAACCGCACAGAGAAATCGCCGCGGAGGATTCAGCCGCCGTTCTGGCATGGCGGGCGCGCCTGGCCGCACGCGCTAGCCAGCCTGACGCCGACGCCAGCGAAACGAACGAAGCCTAACGGGCTCGCCCTCGACGCCTAGTGATCGCGTCACGCGCCTTCTTGCAATGCGGATTGGACTGATCGCCCCCGATCTAAGCACAGAGAATGGCTGGGCCACCTATAGCCTCAACCTGATTCGGCAGTTGCGCGCGCGCGGCATCGCGACCACCATCGTCTGCGCCCGCAACAGCCCCACCGTCGAGTTTGAAACGCATCCTCTGCTCCCCGCGGTAACGCCGCCGGAAAGCCATACCTTCATCAAGTCGCTGCGACTGATCCCCCGCCTGCGCAGGCTCCTGCGCGATTGCGATCTGGTGCACAGCACCATTGAACCTTACGCGATCCTGGCGGCGGCGGCGGTGGCCGGCGGCCGCCCCCTGTTCGTGACGGCGCACGGCAGCTACGTCAATCTGCCGCGGATGCGCCCCTTTCCCGTCGGCAATCTGTATCGGCGGGCGCTGGAACGGGCGCGGCTCATCTGCGTCAGCCGCTATACGGCGCAAGTGGCGCGGGAGCTGATGCCGGGCGGGCGCATCCAGGTCATCAGCAACGGCGTTGACGTCGAGCGATTCCTCGATTCACCTGCGCTGCCGGTCGAAAAAAGTGGACCGACAGTCGTCACCGCCGGCGGGATCAAACCGCGAAAGGGCACACTGCAGCTGGTGGAGGCGATCGCGGCGCTGCGAGAGCGGCTGCCGCAAGTTCAGTGCCTGATCATGGGTAATCCGCAGCGGGGCAGCGCCTACACCACGCAGATCGAGCGTCGCATCGACGAATTGGGGCTGCGCGACCATGTGCGAATTCTGGGCTTCGTCGAAGACGAGCGGATGCGCGCCTCTTTCGCCGCGGCCGATGTCTTCGCCTTGCCAGCGATGAATGACGGCTTGTGGTTTGAAGGTTTTGGCTTGGTGCTGGTAGAAGCTGGCGCGGCCGGCGCAGCCGTCGTGGGCACGGATGGCTGCGGCGTGGCCGATGCCATTGAGCATGGTGAAACCGGACTGGTCGTATCACAGACGAATATCGCGGAAGAGCTGCCGCGCGCGCTCCTGGAATTGCTGCAGAATCCAGCGCGGGCGGCGCAGATGGGCGCGGCCGGCCGGCGGCGAGCGCAAGCGCAGACCTGGTCCTCAGTGGCGGACAAGGTGATCAACCTGTATCAGCAGTCGCTGGATTAGCGCATACTTACGCGAATACTGTAGACAGACGAGCGACAATGCCGGCGTCAACGCAAAATACCTTGCGTCTCGCCATGGCGTAGCTCCCCCTCCCTCTTTATGCTGAGGACAGGACAGTTTCTTAGCGAGCAAAACATAGTCGCGGATTCTGTATTTCCTTGAGCTTTTTCGGGCGACTCACCGAGTCGCCCCTACAGCTTTCGCCGAGAGAGTTGCAATTGAAGTCTAACGTGGCGCCCTTAAGTATGATTGAGTCAAACCTGTCCTGTCGTCAGTCTTTTTGGGGGAGGGTGCCGCGCCGCGTAGACACAGGCGGTCGGGGATGGGGGCTGCCACTCGACATGTGAAAAGGGCCGCCCTGTCAGGGCACCCGCTTCCGTCCATCAGCGTAGATGAAGAAATTCTCCGTCGCTTCCACGTCGATGTCGAAACCGTGAGCGCGCAAGATTTCGGTCAAATCGGCGGGATCATAATAAATCTTGACGATGTCGAACTCGCGGCCGTCCTTGAGCGCCCGCCGCTGCAAATCAGCGCTGAGATTCGCCGCGCCGGTGTGATTCTTGGACAGGTCCAGCGCGCGCGAATCAACCAGGAAGAGGCGGCCGCCCGGCTTCAGCGCGGCATGAACGACCTTGAGGAAGCGCGACAGCTTGTCGGCGGGCACGTGCGAAAGCCAGAAACCGAAGAAGACCATGTCGTATTGACGCGCCGGCTGATAGCGGAAGAGATCGACCAGCTGATAATCGACCCGTTCCGATCCCAGCTTGGCGCGGTTGATCTCGATCATTTCAGGCGAGGCGTCGAGAGCGCTGACGCGTTTGCCGATTTGAATGAGCTCCGCCGTCCAGATGCCGGTGCCGGGCGCCAGCTCCAGAATATGCCCCATGTCGGTAATGCGGTACAACTGATCGCGGACTTGCTGGATTTCCCGCCGCCATTGCCGCGTGTGCGCCTCGCCTTGATCATAGCGATCGTGGCGGTAGAACCAGTCGTCGTACTCCGGCGCGCGGGCGCGATAATATTCAATTTGCTCTTGTAGCGGGTTGGACATGTTTAGTTTCGGTTGCGGGCGAGCCACTGGCTCCCCCTACAGTTTTCAAACAATTGATGCCTGTTGGGGTCAGCCGGCGGTTGACCCGTTGCCATCATCCTACGAATTATCAAACATGCCCTACAAATTCCCGGCCATCGTCATTGGACCCTGCGGCGACAAACCATCGGGATCATTCAACTCGGCCTCGGGCGGCGCGGGCACCGGTCCGCTGAGCAGCGGGTCATCGGTCTCGCGCATCCAGCGATCCAGCCGCGCGCGCATATCCGCCAGCACCTCCGCGTGCTCGGCGCTGTCGACGAGATTAACGCGCTCGACCGGGTCCAGCCAGGTATCGTAAAGCCGTTCCGGAGCGATTTCGCTTTCGCCGTAGCCCGCCGCCAGCCATTCACTCTTGGTGAAGCCATCATCGATATTTGAGAGCACCAGCTTCGCGCGTCCATCGAAGCGGCGGATATATTTGTAGCGCTCGCTGCGGACGGCGCGCTTGGGCTCGTAAGCGGCATGGTAGCTGACTTCGGCAAAGATCTCCTCGCGAATCGACTCGCGCTCGCCGGTCAGCAGCGGCAGCATCGAATGCCCCTGCAGCCAATCGGGACGATTGATGCCGAGCCAGTCGCAAAGCGTGGGGAAGATGTCGATATGGCTGACCATAGCGTCGATGGCGCGCGCGCCGTTGAATGGCGCCGGACCATCCATGATCAAGGCGACGCCGATGCCGTGGTCGGTCAGGTTGCATTTCATGTCGGGGAAGGCTAATCCGTGATCGGTGGTGTAAATCACCAGCGTGTTCTCGCGCAGTCCGGTTTCATCGAGCGCCTGCAAGACATGCCCGATCTTGTCGTCCAGGATCCGCGCCATCGCGATGTAATTCGCCATATCCTGCCGTGTGCCGGGACTATCGGGAAAGAGGGCCGGCGGCTGCACATAATCCGGATTGACATCGTGCTCGGTCGGGAATTCGCGGTGCGTCTCGAAGAAGCCTACGGTGAGCCAGAAGGGTTCTTGCGGTTCTGAGCGGATGAAGTCGGCGGCGGCGATATGCGCTTGCGGTCGCTCTTCAGTCAATATCCGGTCGTAGCCGACATCAGCAGCGCCACCATGGTAGCGCGTCCCCGAAAGATGCTGGGTGCCAGCCAGCGCCGAGGTGTAGCCGGCGGCCTTGAGCGTGTGGATGATATGCTGCTTGAAGTCCCGCAGCCGGAAATGGCGATTGGCCAGGCCCAACATGCCGGCACTGTGCGGCGATTGCCCGGTCAGCAGCGCGGCGCGGCTGGGCGAGCAGGTGGGCGCGGCGCAATAGGCGCGGCGGAAAAGGACGCCCCGCTCGGCGAGCCGCTGCAGGTTGGGCGTGGGAATCGCATGGCCGTAGGGCTGCAGGTAGCGGCCCGAGTCGTGCGAGTGAATGTAGAGGATGTTCGGTCTGGGCATGGCGAGGCTCCCATTTGCCGTTTCGACACCGTGTACATAATCGAAAACTTGTATAGGCGAGCCGGTGGCTTGCCCACTCGTCGTCCTACTCCCTCATCCAGGATTCCATGCCGCGGAAGGGCATGTGCACGGAGGGATCGTAAAGCGGCCGCTCGGCGTAGGTGTTGCTGTTGCCCGCGTCCGGCGCCCCGCGAACGAGGATCGGGCGATCGCCTGCGCGCATGACGCGGGTCGATGTCGGGATGTAGCGCAGCGTGAGCCCGATGCGCCAGGTGTCCGATGTATTGGATTCGGACCCGTGGATGATGCGCGGATTATGAACGGAGACATCGCCGGGATCCAGTTCCAGGTCGACGACGTGCGAATCATCGATCTGCGAAGGATGGATGCCCGATGCGAGCACGTTTTTGCCGTCAGGGACTTCGATCATCTCGCGGCGGGAGAGCAGACGATTGTTCTGCGTGCCGGGCAGCAGGCGCATGCAGCCATTCTCGCGCGTGGATTCGGTCGCGGCCAGCCAAATGGTGGTCACTTCCATCGGCTCCAGCGGCCAATAGCTGCCGTCCTGATGCCACAGCACCTTCTGACCATGCTCCGGCGGCTTGGCGATATAATGCGCCGCCCACATGGCGATATTGGGTCCCAAAAATTGCTCGACGATATCGACCAGGCGCTCATCCCCCACGAGCCGGTGCATGAAGGGATCGCTCACCAGCATGTTGTGGCCGAATCTCTCCGGGCGAATATCGGGATGGCGTTCGGCCAGCCAATGCACATGCGCCGCCGTTTCGCGCGCCAGCTCGGCATCCACGGCGCCGCGCACGACAACGTAGCCATTCTCGTCGTATGCTTGCTTTAGCTCGCTGGTCATTGCGCACCTCCTGAAGGCAAGCCGCGGCTCGCTGCCTATTAGGATAGATGATGGACTGTAAGGGCTGGGATGTCAAGCGATTGGAAGCGCCAGAATTACCAAATTCTGACTACCTGACAACCACTCCAAGCAAACAAGAAGCTCGGTGTTCTCGGTGTTCCCTCTGAGCTCTCGGTGGTGAAAGACCTGCGCTTGTTAGCAAATGAAACTTATCCGAGATGTCCACCGCGCCTGAAGCGTCTCAATCAATGTCGACGGCTTCCTTCGGCTTCCGCGGCGGATGCTGCGCTTTGAGCTCCACGGTGATGCCGCCGAAGATGGGCGCGCAGACGTTGTAGATCGAGACCGTGAGCGCGGTCGAGGCGCCGCCGGTGATGGCCGCCCACAAGGCAATCTGCGCCAGGATGGGACCTAGCACATCCAGCGGAATGTCGATATCGAGGAATTTGAAGATGGCGTTCAGCAGCACGAGCAGGACGGTGGGCAAGACAGCCGCCCCCGCCGATACCAGCGCGGCGATCTTCACCGCGGAGAGGAAGCCGATGCGTTTGAGTGTGTAGGTCATACGAATACCTCTCTGTCTCTGTGCCTCTGTGGCAAGTTTATCCCAATATCTGCCGGGCGCGATCAAGCCCGCCGACGCTGTAGTATTTCGCGTCCGGATGATGCGTGAAGAGCGCCGCCGTGCTCTGCTCCGGCACCCACTGCCAGGACTCGGTCAGCGACAAGCCCAACTCCGTCTCCAGTTGCGGCAGCAGGCGCAGGACGATCACGTGGTCAGCCAACTCAGGGCAAGCCGGATAACCCCAGCTGTAGCGTTTGCCCCGCCCGGCCGGGATGCCCAGCTGACCGGCTACGATATGCGTCAGGTAGTTGGCGGTCGCTTCCGCCGCTTGCACCGCCAGGCCGTGGAAGAAGTAGGCTTCGCTGTAGGCGTTCTCCGCTTGCAGGCGCTCCACCTCGGCGCTGGCGGCGGCGCCGACCGTGACCGTCTGCAAAACCAACGTGTCGGTCCGCCCGCTATCGATGGCGGCGAAATAGTCGCTGATGCAAAGCGCCTCGCCATCGGGCTGGCGCGGAAAATGGAAGCGAGCCGCTTCGCGCTTCTCGCCATCCGCAGCGTAAGCAGCAGCCTCCCAGACGATCAAGTCATCGCCATCGCTGTTGGCGGGCAGGTAAGCGTAAACCGCCTGCGGCTCCAGCGTACGGGCGCGCGCCGCTTCCTTCGCCATGTGCCGGAGGCGGCCCTCAAATTCGGCTTCGAGCTGCCGCCATTCCGCGCCTTGCGTGTTCTTGGCGCCCCAGGACAGGCGGAAGAGCTCCGGCTTGTGCAGGTGCTGGAGCACGATTTCCAGCGGCATTGAGCGTACGACGCGGCTGCCCCAGAAGGGCGGCGTCGGGATATCAGGCGCGTCGCTGACGGTCTTCTGATCCGTGGCGCGGCGGAGGCGGCGGCGGGCTGGCTCGCGCTCGACCTCGGCGTAGGCTTCGCTGAAAACCTCGTCGAGAAACTGCTCCTGGCGCTCGGCAACCAGCAATTGATCGACCACAGCCAGGCCCTCAAAGGCGTCCTTGCAGTAGAAGACGCCGGCGTCGTAGGGCTCGCGCGATTCATCGAGGAAGAGGATGCGGCGGCCGAAGCGGCGGTTGATGGCGGCGCCGCCCACCAGCACCGGTACATTTAAGCCGCGCCGCGCCAGCTCGTTCACGATCAAGGGCATTTGCTTCGATGTGCTGACCAGCAGCGCCGAGAGACCAATGGCGTCGGCTTTGAATTCCAGCGCCTTGTCGATGATGGTATTGGCTGGCACCTGCTTGCCCAGGTCGTGCACGGTGTAGCCGTTGTTGCTCAGAATCGTCTTCACCAAATTCTTGCCAATATCGTGCACATCGCCGTAGACCGTGGCCAGCACAACGATGCCCTTGCTGGCGCCTTCGATCTTTTCCATGAAGCCTTCGAGATAAGCCACCGATTTCTTCATCACCTCGGCCGATTGCAGCACGAAAGGCAAGATGAGCTCGCCAGCGCCGAATTTGTCGCCCACCTCTTTCATCGCCGGCAGCAGCACGGTATTGAGCGCGGAAACGGCATCCATGCGCCCCAGAATGTCATCAATCAGAGCTTCGACGCCCTCCTTCTTGCGATGCACGATTTGCCAGTGCAAAGCTTCTTCGCTGGTCATATCAGCGGTGGGGTCGATGTCTTCGGCGCCGGCGACATGGACTTCGTTCTCCTCGAAATACTGGATGAAGCGGGGCAGGGCATCAGGGTCGCTGTTGAAGATCAAGTCTTCGGCGATCTTGCGCTGCTCGTCGGGGATTTCGAAATAAGGCGTGATATGGGCTGGATTGACGATGGCCATATCGAGCCCGGCTTTGACCGCGTGATAGAGGAAGACGCTGTTGAGCACACCGCGCGCCGCCGCGCCGACGCCGAAGCTGATGTTGCTGACGCCCAGCGCCGTCATCACGCCGGGGAGCTGCGTTTTGATCAGGCGGATGCCTTCAAGCGTCTCGACGGCATCGTTGCGCAGCTCCTCCTGGCCCGTCGTCAGCGGGAAGGTCAACGTATCAAAGATGAGGTCTTCGGCCGACATGCCATATTCGGCGCGGGCGATCTCGCTGATGCGCCGGGCGATTTCCAGCTTCTTCTCGCGGCTATGCGCCATGCCGGCTTCGTCGATGGTCATGGAGAGCACAGCCGCCCCGTGTTTAGCGGCGATCGGCAAGATCTGGTCGATGCGCTCGCGCCCGTTTTCCAGGTTGTTGCCATTGATAATGCCGCGCCCGGGATAGAGCGCGAGAGCGGCTTCGGCGACATCGGCTTCGGTCGTGTCGATGATGAGCGGCGCCTCGACCGCCATCGACAATTTCTTGATCAATTGCTCCATCTGCTCTTTTTCGTCGGCGCGTTCGGTCAAGGCGACGCAGACATCCAGCATGTGAGCGCCCCGCTTCACCTGCCCGACCGCGATCTCGACAATTCCGTCGTAGTCCTCTTCCAGCAGCAGGCGCTTGACTTTCCGGCTGCCCTGGCTGTTGACCCGCTCGCCGATGAGCGTGGGACCGGGATCCTGCATCATACGGGTCGCCGTCATGCCGCTGGAGGCTTGCGGCTCACGCATGATTTCGCGCCGCCGCGGCGCTTTCGGCTTCAAGTTCCGCGCCAGCGCGTCGTCGTATGCCTGACCATGCACCTGCTCATAGAGCAGCGCGATGTGCGCCGGCGTCGTGCCGCAGCAGCCGCCGACGACGTTGACGCCCCAGCGGGTGAATTCCGCCACCATCTCGCTGAATGGCGCCGGCTTCATGGGATAGACCGCCTCGCCATCGACATTGATGGGCAAGCCCGCGTTGGGCAAGACGCTGATGGGAAAGGCGCAGCGCTCGACCAGGTACTGAATCGGCAAGCGCATATATTCGGGACCCGTCGAGCAGTTCATGCCCAGCACGTCAATCGGCAGCGCCTCCAGCGTGGCCAGCGCGCTCGCTATATCAGTGCCGAAGAGCATGCGCCCGCTCACATCCAGCGTGATCTGCGCTTGCAACGGGATGCGAAACCCGCATTCTTCGAAATAACGGTTGATGCCGTGCACCGCCGCCTTGACTTCGAGGATGTCCTGCCCCGTCTCCAGCAGCAGCAGGTCAGCGCCGCCTTCAACCAGACCGCGGGCTTGTTCACCGAAGAGATCGGCAAGTTCGTCAAAACTGATGCCGCTGAGATCAGGATCATCGCCGGAGGGCAGCATGCCGCTGGGCCCCATGCTGCCGGCGACGAAGCGGGCGATGCCGGTCCCGGCTTCCGCGTGGTCACAGGCGGCGCGCGCAATGCGGGCGGCCGCGCGATTGATCTCCAGCGTACGGTCGTCCAAGCCATGCTCGGCCAAGGTACGGCGGTTGCTCCTGAAGGTGTTGGTCTCGATCGCTTCGGCGCCGACATTCAGAAAGGACTCGTGGATCTCGCGAATGATATCGGGTCTGGTGATGACAAGATAATCGATGCAATCTTGATAAGCGGCGCCGCCGAAGTCGTACCTGTTGAGATCGTAAGCCTGAATGCTGGTGCCCATCGCGCCATCGAAGATGACGATATGATCGTCAATGGCATCCAGGTAGCGGCGGTTGCTGAAGGGTTGCGCGGTCATTTTCATGCTTTCAGTTTAGCACATAGACTTGGAGATTCCACCGCATGGCGCGACGCGTGAAACTTAAGACTAGCACTGTGGCGGTAGTACAGTCTGGATCAGGGGGCAATGCCAACCAGCACCAGGGGCACGGCGGGGACGCCACGCCCTTGCCTAAGCACGTTCACAAGGTCGCGCTCATAGTATGGGACGCCGGAGGACATTTCTCGTTCCAATACTTTCATCGGCAAGATTTCGATACCGACATCGATGATGCCTGATACAAAAAAGCTTAAGTGCTTTATGAACAGGTGATGGGCAACGAAAGCGTATTTTCCGAATTGAACTTCAACCGCGATGCGATCCTTCACAAAGTCCGTCTGGTTGTATGACATAATGGGTTCGCGACCGGCGTCACGGATTGCCTTTTTCTGTACTTCCGCCGGTTGATTGTATACGCCGCGCATGAGTTCTTCATCGTCAGTAACCCAGAAAGTATTTCTCCGTTCTGTCCAGCCATCTTTCCTGAAGCTGGCTGTAAATGCGTCATTCATATCGACCGGAGAGTAAAGCAATCTCCCGCGCATTGTTTTTTCTTTGGATACTTTGGTCTTGCACGATTCAGCGTCTACGCTCGCTATTACGGCCTGAATCTCGTCCCACAAATCCCTGTGGTGGACGAGCATATATTCCAAGCCGTTGAGATGGGAGTATTTCGCGGCAATCCGCATTAATGCCCGCCCTTGGGCAGCGAGGGATCATAGACCGGCTTGTCCATGGGCCGGGTTTTCAGCGTTCCCGCGTAGAAGGACTCCACCCGTTCACGGGCAACGGCTATGTACTCTTCCACGACGTCGCAGCCGTAACCATTGCGTCTGTGCTTAATGGAGGCGACAACAGTAGATCCTACGCCTACATAGGGATCCAACACATCATCGTTTTCGTCGGTCATGGATAGCACAAGACGTTCCACCAACTCAACGGGGAATTGACATGGGTGAACCGTCTTTTCCGGGTGATTGCTCTTGACGTTGGGGAATTCCCAAACATCGCTGGGGTTCTTGCCCTTCGGGTTGCCGGACAATTCTCCTTTGCGCGGTCCTTTGAAATGGCGCTTGCCAGGATACTTTGACGGCACGCGAATTGGATCCAAATGCCAGGTATAGTCTTCTCGCTTGGTCCACCAATTGATGGTTTCATACCGACCAGAAAGCCGATTACGACAATGAAGCCCGTGACCAAAATGCCAAATAATGCGATTGCGCAGCTTTAAACCGAAACCGCGAAAGATCGGGAACAGCAAGCTATCTAAGGGAACGATCTCGCCGCTGTCTACATAGTTCCCTACTTGCCAACAGATAGAACCCTGCGGATGCAATACGCGAACGCACTCGCGCAGCACTCCCTTCTGATCCGCCAGATAATGATCAAGGGTAGACTGCACTTCGTAACTCTTGCCGATATTGTAGGGCGGCGAAGTGACGATCAGTTTGAACTTCTCATCCGGCTGCTCGCGCAAGAATTCAACATTGTCCTGGCATTTCAAGACAACCTCGTTGGCGCGCCGATCTTCATCTTCAGCACAGCGTATCGCTAGATTCTCCGGTATGTAATCGGCAATTGCCTCGACATTGAGTCCAAGTGACCGCTGGGTTAACTCATGGTCGGACACGATACCCAGAGTACCTAAACTGTCTACTTTGTCTTGCTCGCTCATCGCAATCTCTAAAGCCTTATCATTCCAATAATATAGCTTTACATCGCCGCATTCGCAAACCTTCCAATGAAGAGCGCGACAGGTCTGCGGCAGTCGAGGTTAGCGGACATTTTGCAGCACGCCACGCCGTTCAGCGAGCTTTCAGTCAATTGCCCTCAGAAGCGCCAGCCGCTATAATCAGCCGCCAAAAGGCAGACGCCAAACGGACGCTCCATGACATCAGCCACAGTCGAAATCGATAGCAAAACCAAGCGCGAATCGGCATTTGATTACGGCCGCATCTTGCTGATCTGCAGCGGGCATTTTGTGCATGATGTGTACTCCGCCTTCATCGCGCCCCTGCTGCCGCTGCTGATTGACAAGCTGGGCTTGACCCTGGTGATGGCCGGCTCCCTGCCCGTCTTCATGCAGGCGCCCTCGCTGCTCGGTCCGCTCATCGGTTATTTGGCCGACCGCTTCTCGGTGCGCTATCTGGTGATCTTCGCGCCGGCGATCACCGCGAGCCTGGCGACGCTCATCGGCTTCATGCCCACCTATAGCACGGCGGCTTTGCTGCTGTTTTGCGTCGGCGTGAACATCATGGCTTTCCACGCGCCGGCGCCAGCCATGATCGCCCATGTGGCCGGCGACAAGGTCGGGCGCGGCATGAGCTTTTTCATGGCTTCGGGCGAATTGGCGCGCTCGGTGGGACCGCTGCTGGTCGGCTTCGGCGTCGCCGAGTGGGGCATGGAGGGCTTGTGGCGGCTGATGTTCTTCGGTTGGCTCTCAAGCGCGGTGCTGTTCTGGCGGCTGCGCGATGTCTCCGCCAAGCGGGAACGCCGCAAGAGCAAGACCAAGCCAATGTTCAAGCGCTTCGCCCGCGTCTTCGCGCCGTTGTTGGGCGTCATGCTCCTGCGCAATATGGCGGCGAGCAGCCTCGGTATTTTCATGGTCGTCTACCTGGTCGATATCCGCGGCTTCGAGTTGACGCTGGCGACCGGGGCGCTGGCACTCTACGAGTTCTCCGGCGTCGGCGGCGCATTAATGGGCGGGACGCTCAGCGATCGCTTCGGGCGGCGGAAGATGGTGGCCGGCGCGGCGATCAGCTCGGCGCTGCTGATGCTTGTCTTTGTGCATGTCGAAGGCGCGCTGATGATCCCCCTGCTGATGGGCTTGGGCTTCACGGCGCTTTCGGTGTCGCCCGTTTTCCTGGCGCTGGTGCAAGACCACCTGCCCGAGAACCGCGCCACCGCCAACGGCATGTTCATGCTCTATGCCTTTGGCGTGCGCGCGCTCAACGTGATGATGGTGGGCGCGCTGGGCGATGCCCTCGGCTTGCAGAATGCCTTCATCGCCGCGGCGCTGATTTCCCTGCTATGCCTGCCGGTGATCGTGACCCTGCCCTCGACCCCGATGGTCAGCCACGAAGACCTTTAAGCCGCCCCGCCCTTTCGTCCGCGTCGGCTGATCTTGCCGCGATTGGCGCGCTATGCCACAATGCGGTTGAAGACCTCAGCGTAAGACGCGTACAAGACGGAGTTGGCCGCGATGCAATTGCGCTTTCGCTTCATTTTGCTGGTCTTGGTGGCGCTGGTCGCCGTCGCCGTCTGGACCTTTCCCGCATGGCGCGGCGCCTTTCGCCAGCGCAGCGCCGATGACGCCTTCCCCGGCTTGGCGCTGGACCTGCAAGATGGCTTCCTGGCGCTGCCAGCCGCCGTGCGCGTGGCTCTGCTGGACCTGCACGCGACCAATGCGTCGATGGCGCGGGAAATGGCTTTGCTCGCCATCAGTGGACCCGAAACGGCGCCAATTGACGACCGCGCTGAAAGCGCTCTGGATGGCGCGACTGTCCTGGCAAGCGGCGAATTTCAAGAGCTTGACTCGCTGCATTATGGCTCGGGACGCGCCACGATCTACGAATTGGCGAACGAAACGCGGATCCTGCGCTTCGAGGACTTTACCTCGGCGCGCGGCGGCGATGTGCGGGTTTATCTCGCCCGCGACCCACAGCCGCGGAGCGCGCTGCAACTGGGCGATGATTTCTTTGATTTGGGAAGACTCAAGGGCAGTGTCGGCGATCAAAGTTATTTTCTGCCGGCCACCCGCGACCTGAGCGGCTATCGATCCGCAGTGGTCTTCTGCCGCCAGTTTAACGTGTCGATTACGGTCGCGACCTTGCGTTAATCTGACCTGTCCGTTTCTCGATGAAATGGGTGTCGCCCGCCTCATACGCAAACCGTAGGGGCGAGCCATCGGGTCGCCCGCCCGCCAATCCCATCTCGTAGGGGCGAGACTTGTCTCGCCCTTCCGCCACCATCCTAAACCCGCACACAGCGTCACCCCTTCCCTAGATGTATAGTCCTGAAGTGAGATGGAAGTCCGCCCCCCGTTGAGCGGGGGGACCGAGGGGGCAACAGGGGCCCGGGGATGGGGTTAGATTGCCGCGCGCAAATGCAACGTGCTTGACCGTGAAGATGAGTCAGGAGACCGCAAGACACCCAGAGGTTTTCCTTAGTGCTGCTGCCGTTAAGCCCTGACACGGTTCGGAATTTTCTGCCGCAAGGGGCCCGACTCATCCTCACGAGCAAGCACGGAGTAGCAGAAGTATAATCTTGGCGCAGCGCCGCGTCAACATGGCGCAAGCCAGAATTGTACAACTAATGCCGTTGCCAGTAGTCGTAATTCTCTAGACCCGTTACCTGTCCCTTTTCGAAAGTTATGCCGGTGACACGATCAAGCTTCAACACAGCGTTGTGAAGAATACCAACCAGGTGTCGTATAGCTTCACTGTCGTGGCTGGCTGGAAATTTGAACGAGAGAGTGTCTTCCTTAACTTGCTTTGACTGCGCATGGAATCCGTGCTGATCCAGTTGCGAAATGTCGTCAGCAACGATTGTTATTGTTACCTCGGGGCACGGTTCATAGTCAAAAACAGCTACACCATAGACGACATCAATCTCCTCAAAGATCTCGTCAATCTCGTTAAGACGCATGAACACGTTGTCACGTTGCCCGTTCTTATTGACAACGACCATCTCTTGCTCCGCGCGGAGACCGTACGCTGAATAGAGCCAATCTCTGAAGTCCATGCCACAGGCCATATTTGCTGGTCGGTGCATCGCCTGGTCAAGTCCATCACAGGGATTTTCGAAAACAGGTAAGTATTTGTAACCAAGCTGAGTGTCCGCAGGTGAAACACTACTGTACCCATACTTCCGCTGTGCGGCTTGCCTCGCCGACGCTTCCTGAGTATATAGGAACATTTCGCAGTCAGCGTATGTACCTATAAACTGACTTGCCACTCTTGAGAGGTTGCCAGACTCTGCAATCTCGACAACATACATGCCGCTACGATAACACTTGTTTGCTACCAAATAGTGAACTGCGCCGCTGTCGGCGTCTTTGGCACTGAAAACGTTTGCTTGTCTCATCCGTTGTCCCTTTCCTATTAGATTGTCATCATATTAGAATATTTTGAGTTATATGTCAAGAATCAATGTGGAATTGTCAACAATACTGTACTCAATATAGAATATATTATGCGTTATCCTCTATTTCTTTGGGCAGAGTAACGTTTCGAGGTGTCGGCACCATCGACGGAGCATTCCTTTTTCGAAGTGTACAATTTCAATCGACGGCCGAGTTGCAATGCTTGGGCGCCTTCGACATAATACGATCCAGTTTCAACAGAGGGAGAGATGACTTATGTCCGACGATATTCGCTTCGATCTGCCCCAGGGCGCCATTCCGCGCCAGTGGTACAACGTGCAGGCGGATCTGCCGCGGCCGCTGCCGCCGGTACTGCATCCGGGCACGCATCAACCGGTCGGTCCCGATGATCTGGCGCCGCTCTTCCCCATGCAGCTGATCATGCAGGAAGTGAGCCAGGATCGCTGGATCGATATTCCCGACGAAGTGCGCGAGATTTACAAGCTCTGGCGGCCCACGCCCCTGCTGCGCGCGCGCCGTCTGGAGAAAACCCTCGATACGCCTGCGCATATCTATTACAAATACGAGGGCGTTTCGCCTTCGGGCAGCCACAAGCTCAACACGGCGACAGCCCAAGCCTGGTACAACAAGCAGGAGGGCATCAACGGGCTGACCACCGAAACCGGCGCCGGGCAGTGGGGCACGGCGCTGGCGCAAGCCTGCAACTTCTTTGATATGGAATGCGTCGTCTATATGGTGCGCATCAGTTATGAGCAGAAGCCCTATCGGCGGGCGATCATGCAGAGCTTCGGCGCTGGCGTCACCCCCAGCCCGAGCGACTCCACCAATGCCGGGCGCACGATCCTGGAGGCGGATCCGGAAAGCACCGGCTCCCTGGGCATCGCCATCAGCGAGGCGGTTGAGGTGGCGGCGACCAGCGGCGGCAAACACAAGTATTCGCTGGGCAGCGTGCTGAATCATGTCTTGACGCACCAGACGGTGATCGGGCAAGAAGCGCTGGGACAGATGGAAATCGCCGGCGAATATCCTGATGTGATCGTGGGTCCGACGGGCGGCGGCAGCAATTTCGCCGGCATCGCCCTGCCCTTCCTGCATCAGAATCTGACGGCGGGCAGAGATACCAAGCTGTTGGGCGTCGAGCCGGCCGCTTGCCCCAGCTTGACGCGCGGGGTCTACGCCTACGATTTCGGCGACACCGTCGGCATGACGCCGCTGCTGAAAATGTACACGCTCGGGCACGGCTTCGTGCCGCCGCCCCTGCACGCCGGCGGTCTGCGCTACCATGGCATGGCTTCGATCATCTGCGAACTTTGGGATCAGAAGCTGCTCGACATGGTCGCCATCCCACAGCTGGAGACCTTCGCCGCCGCCATCACATTCGCCAAAGCTGAGGGCATTATCGCCGCGCCGGAAGCGGCTCATGGCATCGCCGGGGCGATCCGCGAGGCGCAAGCCGCAAGGGAAGCGGGCGACGAGCGCGTCATCCTATTCAACCTTTGCGGGCACGGGCACTTCGACATGAGCGCATATGACGCCTATCTGGGCGGCGAACTGTCGAATTATGAATACCCGCAGGCTGAGATTGAGCGGGCGATGGAGGCGCTGCCCCAGGTGGGATAGCGCGCCCTTTGTCACGCTCTCCCTTCAATCCCAACCCGTAGGGGCGACCTACCAGGTCGCCCGCCAAAGCACGACCATCGTTGGGTCCTCGCTTGTCTCGCCCGCCAAAGCACGAAAAATGTGCGCCCTGGCTGGCAAGCGCGTCCGGGGCGACTCCACTATAATGAAAGCTAGCTTGATCCGAATTTGAGAGAGCTTGACCTCATGAAGCCCAGATTGATTGGTTCGCTGCTGGTCTGCGCCGTGTTGCTCGCCGCCTGTTATCGCCAGGCTGAGGAACCCTTCCAGCAGATTGACAGCGCTGAAGTCGTCGCGGAAGCGACCGCGACCCTAGCCTTGTCCGCCGGAGACGCGGCCGGCGCTGACGGGACCGGTTTGAGCAGGGATCCGGGGGAATTTATCACACCGGAAACGGCGCCGGGCCAGGTAGAGTTGACGACTCTTGAGCTACAAACGGGTGAAGCGGCGGAGCCGGCGTCGACGCTGGCGCCTTTTGTGCGCCCGACGGCGACGCTGACTTTCGAAGAACAGCTTAACCCCGACGATGAGTGCGTCTATGCGGTGCAGGCGGGCAATGTCCTGTTCCGGCTGGCGCTGGCTTGGGGCACGACTTATCAGACGATCATGGAAGTCAATCAGTTGGATACCGAAGATCTGGCGATTGGACAGCTGCTGCTCATCCCCGACTGCGAATCGAGCGAGCCGGAAGAGAGCGTGCCAGAAGTGCCAGCGACGGTGGGCGCCATCGAAATAGCGGACGATACAGAAGCCACTGCGATTGAGCCGGCCGATAGCGGGGACGAAGAATCAGAGGAAGCAGAGGCGACGGCGATACCTGAACCGACAGCGACGCCCGCGCCAACGGCGACGCCACGCCCCGAGGTTCACGTCGTTTCCGCCGGCGAGACCATCGAGAGCATATCGCTGCGTTACCGCGTTGATGTCAATGAATTGATAGCGCTCAACGAATTGACGAACCCCAATCGAGTCAGCGTCGGGCAGGAGCTCAGGCTGCCCCGGGGCTAGCGCTTGGTCAGCCGCGCCGGAAGCTGTCCGGTGTAATCCGCCGCAAGACTGCCTGCGACAGGCGCAGCGCGTTTTCATAATCCCCGAGATTCAGCAGCGCTGTCGGCGTATGGATGTAGCGACAGGGCGCCGAGATGGGCATGGTCGGGACGCCGGCGTGAGCGATGTGAATTGCCCCGCCATCGGTGCCGCCGCCATCCATGGTCTTCACTTGATAGGTGATGTCGTTCGCTTCGGCGGTTTCGCGCAGGAATGCGAGAACACGCGGGTCGGTGATCATCTGCCGATCGGACAAGGTGATGACGGCGCCGTGGCCGAAGCGGGTTCCGGGGTTCGCGCGCAGGTCGCCGGCTTCGGGCTCGCGGTCGGGATCGGGCAGATCATAGGCGTATGTGCCCTCGAGGACGATGGCGGCATCGGGCTGCAGGCGCTGCGCCGCCACCTGAGCGCCGCGCAAGCCAATCTCTTCCTGCGCGGTGAAGGCGGCCGCGACCGTCACCGGATACGGTCCGTTCTGGAGGATATCCACCAAGACCGAACAGCCGACGCGATCGTCGAAGGCTTTCCCGCGTACGACTGTCTCGCTGAGTTGGGTGTAAGCGCCGTCGAAAGCGATACGATCGCCGGGTTGGGCGGCGCTTTTGTCGCGCGCGCCGACATCAATGCGCAGGGCGTCTATCGGGACCGTTTTCATATCGCGCCACAAATGGATCGGCTTCCACAGAATGACGCCTGGAGCGCGATCGGCGCCAACTTTGACGCGCTTGCCCGGCAAGACGCGCGGATCTATGCCGCCGACGCTGGTGAACTGGATCAAGCCGTTGGGTTCGACCGCGGTCACCATCATGCCGATTTCGTCCATGTGGGCGGCGATCATCACGCAGAAATCGGGACGTTCGGCGCCGACTTGTCGGGCGGTGACGTTGCCCAAGGCATCAACTTCAAGGTCGCGGACGTGACCGCGGATGGCGTCGATGACAATTTCGCGGACGTCATCTTCTTCGCCGCTGACGCCGATGGCGTTTGACAATTCTTCCAGGATCATCTGCCCTCCCTCGCTTCGAAGCGCGCGTGACCACGCGTTGGCTCAGCGCCTCGCGATGCGCGTCGAGACGATTTGGAGAGTATAGCCCCGATTATGAAGATGGGCAAAAGCCAAGCCGGAGACGGCTGAACCGGGAGAGAAACGAAACGCAGGCCTTATAGAAAAGGCCCGCGAGTCGTGAAATCACAGAAGGGATCAGCCGGCCGGAACCGACGTTGCAACCGCTGTTGCGGCTGGCGTCGTGGTTGGATTCAGGCTGTTGATGATATTGGAGAAGATATTGCCGATAGCCGGTCCCAACAGCGCGAGGATAACAATGACCACGACTGCGACAAGGACAAGTATCAGCGCGTATTCGACCAAACCCTGCCCTTCTTGGTGACGTGGAATCTGTTGCATGCGGAAACTCCTGCGATAAGTGTCTGAGCGTTTATCATTTCTGCGCGGTCACTTGCTGACAATATAGCATAGCTTGCACATCTCGGCAATCAGAGTGAAGGCGCGGGCGAAATCTAATCATAGCGCAGCACGTTCATGACGCGCTCCTTGAGGGCGACGCGGGCGCTGAGGAAGGTGGCGGTCCAGCCAATGATGACCGAGGCGATCAGCAGGGCGACCGCGGTCAGGCGCGCGTCGGCGGGCAAGGGAATGTCGATGCCGCCGGCGGCTGCGAACAGACTGATGATCAGCGCGCTCAAGCCAATGCCGAGGACGGCGCTCAAGAGGCCGATCAAGCTGGATTCGATGAACATGACTTGCAAGACGCGCCGGGATTTGAGCCCAATGGCTTTCAGAATGCCGATCTGCCGGCGGCGCTCCAAGGTGGAAAGGGCGACCGTGTTGGCCATGATGACGGAGGCGGCGAAGAGCGAGAGCAAGCCGACGATAGTGGGGATGGCGGCGAACTGATCGATCAGGCGGCCGATTAAGCCGTCAATGAATTGCACGTCGATGGCCAGGGCGAAGATCACGCTGGAAAGCTCAGCCAGCGCGCGATTGAGTTCAGTCTCTGGGACTTGATAGGCGTAGAGCGTGAAGTCGGAGGATGTCGAAGCGGGCAGAACAGCGGGCGGGACGAGAGCGGTCGCTGGACCAAAAGCCAAGCCCTCGCCGCCGCTGAGGATGCCGACCACTTCCAGCTCAAGGCCCTTTGCCGCTTCAATCGTCATGGTGTCGCCAATGTTTATTCCCAGCGCATCCGCCAATTCGAAAGGCAAGACAATCAACGGCAGGCCTCGGTCGTCGAGCCTGAGCATGCGCCCGGCTAATGTGGCGCTTTGCCCGCTGTAGATGTCCGGCTTATCCGAATCCCAGACGGTGATTTCGAGTGGGCCGCCGTCGTTCATCGCTTCGCCGTTGCGGGCGACAACCTGTGTCTCGTAGCTCTTGATCCGCGTACTGTACGTGATTTCGATATCGGCCAAGGCGTCGTCGATCGCGGTCTTGACGAGATTGGCCGGCAGGCCCGGGAAGGGAAAGACCAGCACGTTGCCGCCGAAGGTTCGGCTGAGCTGCAAGTTGAGCAGTTCGCGCGTGCCCTCGCCGACGAAGGTGATGCTGCTGAGCGCGAACATGCCCGCGCTCAAAGCCAGCAGCGTGATGGCGGTTCGCAGGCGGTTGGTGGAGAGGTTGCGCAGCGCCAGGCGCCAGGTGACCATGCCCAATGTCGGGCTTTTTCCGATTAGAAATACGATCAGCCAAAGGATGACGATCAACAGGAGGAAGACGGCGAAAGTCGCGCTAACGCCGATGACCCCGACCAGGTAAGCGGATGGAATCGTCTGGCTAGCCGGCTCAGACGCGGAATCGAACTGGCGCGTGTCGCGAAATTCAACGCTTAGATCTTCGGTCTCCGTTTCGTCGGCGCTTGCCGCGACCTCTGCCAGACGCCGCTCAGACAATTCGAAGGATGGTCGCAGGATTTGACCGACGACCAGACCGAGGCTGATGGTGACGAAGATCAGCAGAATGAGAGACTGAATGACGCCCAAGGCGACGAGATGGTTCTCGTTGGGGCGCAAGATAATGCTGGGGCGCACTTTGACCGCGGTCAGAATCGGGGCGACGCCGAAGATGGCTGTAACGACTATGCCCAGCGTGAAACCGAAGATCAAGGCCTCGGGATAGATCCGCCAGATCAAGGGCTGGCGCAGCGCCACTGAACCGTATTCGTTGACGATCACGCTGAGGCCGATGCCGACGAGGATGCCGAGGAAGCTGCCGACGAAGCCGAGCATCAAGCCTTCGGTCAGAAAGAGCGCCGCCACCTGACGCCCGCGCAAACCGAAAGTCTTGACCGCGGCGATTTCGTTGGTGCGCCGCCGCACCAGGACCAGCATCGTGTTCATAATGCCGACGCCGCCGATCAGCAGGGCGCCAAGGCCCATCACGACGACGAAGTCGCTGAGATACTGCGAGACAACTTCGTAGCGCTGCAAGAAATCAGACACGACCGTGGTGCGGACGCCGGGCGCGAGGGCTTCGATTTCGGCTTCCAGCTCTTTCAAGCGCTCGTCGTTGGTCGCGTTCGGCAAGAGGACGCCGATGCGATTGGGCGCGAACTCGTCATTGATAACGGCCTGGGCATTGGCGAGGTCGAAATAGGCGAAGCCAAAGAAGGCGTTGAGGAAGTTGGTGACGCTGCTCTCTTCGGCGACGGAGACGATGCCGCGGACGGTATAGATTGCTTGCGTGCCGCTGACGCGCACTTGGTCGCCGACGGCAATATCGCTTTGGGCGGCCAGATTATCGCTGATGACGACATCATTGCCGCCGCTGAAAAGCTGGGAGAGCGGCGCATCGAGCGGATCGAGGGCGCGGATGGTGTGGGTGGGCGGATAGGTCTGGGGGTCGATGAAGTTGCTGCCGATGAAGCTGGGGCGCCCGAAACCGTCTTCGCCGCTCTTGGTGATTTGCATGTTGCGCCCGCTCATGTAGGCGGAGGCAGTTGCGCCTTGTTCCTCGGCCCAAGCATTTAGCGCCGCCAGTTCAGCGGGGGAAAAGGCACTGGGATCGCTGCTGCCGAAACCGCCGAAGATGTTGTCGTTGCGGATCAGCAGATCGCCTTTGATTTCGATGCGCGCATTGTTGGCCAAGGTGTCGCCGACAGCCAGACCAAGCGAGCGCAAGGCGACGACGGTGGCGACGCCCGCTGTGACGCAGAGCACAGCCAACGTGGTCCAGCGTCCGCCGCGCCGGATGTTGCGCAGGGCGTAAGTGAAGTAGAAGCGTAAACGATGAGACATGATTCCTTCTTAACAACAGCGAATTGCGTGAAAGCCAAACGCGGTGACTATGAATGGCGTGGCATGGACGGGGCGAGATTGCCAAGCGTTAATTCTATTGAAGCCATACGCAGTGAGCGAAGAAGAGTTGCGCGTCTCGGACAATGCTATGCAGGCGTTGTCCGGTACTGGGTCTAGCTATTGCGCACCATCTCCCGGCCCTTGGTTCCTCCCATAAATCCCCCCCTGCTCAACGGCTGAGGACAGGACAGGTCTGATCCGATCATATTTTAGATTGCCACGTTAGACGCATATAGCACGTAATGTAGCGAAAACTGTAGACACACGCGCTGAACGGCAGCGGCTCACGCAAAATACCTTGCATCCCGCCATGTTTAGCTCCCCCTCCCTGATGCCTCGGGCAGGGGGCTGGGCTGAGGAGCGGACACGTTTTCAGCACAGACTGTAGTGGACCCATACTAGTGGACACAAATGTTCAGAATCTTAGGGAGAGATTAT
>JAPOXG010000092.1 GCA_026707225.1 Chloroflexota bacterium | reverse complement strand
AAGGCTTGTCCGCTACTGATGGCAAAGCGCAAATGTCGGAGAACTGCTCGGCGCCAAAGCCACATCCCAAACCCCTCTACGGTGGTCTGTGTCGGCGGTCTCTGTCTACGCGCCCCTTGTCTCACCCTTCCACCCTTCCATTCAGCGATTTAACGTATTGGAGTCGTATAGGATACGTTGTCGTGGGCGAATCATAGGTCGTCCCTACGAGGCTTGCTTTCATTGAAGCAGCACTGGGATCCGATCTGCCTTCCGCGCCGCTTTCAAACGATTCGAATATGACCGACTATCGGAACTCGGACTTTAAGCCGCTCAATAAAATCGCTATGGTAGATGCCAGCCTTTAACTGGACTGAAGGAGCGCTTCGCTCGACGCTTGCAACTAAATGGTGAAAATCGCGGCCAAGGTCCCCCTTACTCAGCACGGTGCGCCGAGCAGTTCCCTTCTGCGCAGCTTTACCTTCCTCAAGAAATACCGCCATATCGCCGCCGGCGTCTATGCGCTGGCTTTGGCGAGCAACGGCTTGGCGGTTTTTATCCCGCAGACGATTCGCTGGATCGTTGACGCGGGCATCATTCAACAGAATCTAAACGTACTGGGAGCGTCTCTGCTGGGGCTGCTGGTGCTGACCATTGCCAAGTGCCTGGTGGATTTTGTGCTCGGGCGCGGGACCGAAATGGCGTCGCAGGGCGTCGCCTATGATATTCGCAACGCAATTTATGGAAAATTGAGCGCCCTTTCCTTTTCATATCACGACCGCGCGCAAACGGGGCAGCTGCTGGCGCGCTCGATTTCGGATGTGGAGCGGATCCGTTTCTTGACCGGGCGCGGGATTCTGCGTCTCTTTCAGCATTCAACGCTGCTGTTGCTGACCTTCGCGGCGCTGCTGTTGATGAACGCGCAGCTGGCTGTGCTAGCCATGATTCTGATGCCGCTGCTCCTTTATGTCGCCTATCGCTTTGGGCGCATCTACCGGCCCCTGTCGCTCGACTTGCAGCATCAACTGGCGGAGATGACCAGTGTGCTGGAGCAGAACCTGCGCGGCGCCAAGATTGTCAAAGCCTTCGCCCAGGAAGACGCCGAGATTGAGCGCTTCGAATCAGAAAATGCCAAATGGTTTCAGTTGGCGCAGGCGCAAGTCTCGGCTTCGACCAAGCATATCCCACTGCTCGATTTCATCGCCAGCTTGAGCACCGTCGTCATCATCTGGCTGGGCGGACGGCTCGTCATTCAAGGCGGCCTGACCTTGGGCGAGTTGGTGGCTTTCACCACCTACCTGGGGCAGCTGATCGCGCCGGTCCGCCGTTTGGGAGTGATCGTACCGGCGGTTGCGATGGCCTCGGCGGCGGGCGAACGCATTTTTTCCATCCTGGACGCGACGTCGGAAGTCATTGACTCGCCTGACGCGCGGAAGCTGCCGCCAATTACGGGGCGCGTCCGTTTTGAAGATGTGTCATTTTCTTATTTCAATCAGCGCGTCGTGCTGGACCAACTCAATTTCCAGGCTGAGGCCGGCGAAGTCGTGGCGCTGCTGGGCGCGACTGGCTCGGGCAAATCCACCATCATCAACCTGGTGCCGCGCTTCTATGACGTCACCAGCGGGCGGATTACGGCCGATGGCATTGACGTGCGCGATGTGACCTTGAATTCGCTGCGGGATCAGATCGGAATCGTTTTGCAGGAGACCGTGCTATTCGCCGCGAGCATCCGCGAGAACATCGCTTTCGGGCTGGAAGGTGTGGATGAAAAGGATGTGATCGAGGCGGCAAAGGCGGCGCAAGCGCATGATTTCATCATGGCGATGCCGGCTGGCTACGATACCGAAGTGGGCGAGCGCGGCCTGACCCTCTCCGGCGGGCAGAAGCAGCGCATCGCCATCGCCCGCGCCCTGCTGAAGAACCCGCGCATTTTGCTGTTGGACGACGCGACATCGAGCGTCGACGCAGAAACAGAACGACTGATTCAGATCGCGTTGGAGCGTCTGATGGAGGGCCGCACCTCCTTCATCATCGCGCAGCGCCTGAGCACCGTGCGCATGGCGGACAAAGTGCTCGTCCTGCAAGGCGGCCGCGTCGCCGCCGCCGGCGCCCATGAGGAGCTGCTGCAAAAGTCGGGCTTGTACGCCGAGATCTATTATCGGAACCTGCGGGAGTGAATCGACTGGCTGGAGGCTTGGGGTCAAATTTGCTTATCGACTTTGCCTTCGGGCAAACTTGAGCATGATGATTACCGAAGCCGTTGGGGATGACATTGATGCGCCATGACTGGACACTGCTATGTACCGAGGTTCATACTCATGACTCCGGCGCAATTGGATTGGGAAATGTTTTTTCAAGTTTACAAGTAACCAGCCCTAGTGGCAGTGTTGAGAATGCTGAGTCCTTTCTCTTCGATCCGCCGGCCATCTTGGTGTCTCACTGGACGGCGGAGTTCGAGGCCGAAAAGCGCCTTCACTCCTCAACTGTTCAGCTAATGGCGCCGGGCGGCGACCGCGTCATTTGGGCGGACAACTTGGACTTCGACTTTCAGTTTCGGTCTACTTACGTTTTGACGCTTATTTTGCAAGACATGCCGTTGACTGGCACAGGTACGTACGAGTTTCATGTACTATTAGAAGAGTACGCTATGCTTGGTGAATGGGGCCGCGCCAGCCTAACTATCAGCGACGCATTAGGAGCGGTGCAATCATGAAGAATCTTAAAGCCAAAATTGTCCACGACCGGAAGATAGGTGTTTTCTATCAGTCGGAATCGGAAACTGCAGTCAGGTATCCCGACGACGAGGGCTCGCCCCTGCTCAAGCGGCTCGCGCCCAGGCGACCTCCGCTCAATCCAGCGCCGCCAGAGGAAGACGACAATACTACTCCAGCAACTCAAGATGAATCTTGAAAGCGCCTAGCATTCATGAGGCATTTGAAAGCAAAGATTGTCCATGACACAAGAATTCTTGTCGTACACCATCCTACGGAAAACTGCGTCAAATATCCCGAAGACGTGGGTTCGCCCTTGCTGAAGAGGCTTGCCACAAGGCTGCCTAAGCCCTACCCGCCGCAGCCTCGCACGGACGCTAGGAAAAGCGGCACGGAAACGGAGTAACTTATCGGCTTCTCAATCGGCACAGCGGGCGTCGGCGCCGGCAGCCCGCGCGGCACGCTGGACGCCTACGCGGACAAGGTCGAAGGCCGCTCCTTCAACTTGCGGGTGATTTGGCGCCTGCTGGTCTTCGTGCGGCCATACGCCTGGCACATGCTCGGCGCATTTGTCGCGATGCTGGCAGCTTCGGGCTTGACGCTGCTCGCGCCTTATCTGGTGAAGGTGGCGATTGACGGTCCGATCATCGCGGGCGACATCGATGGCTTGAATGAGATTGTGCTGCTGCTGTTGCTGGCATTTCTAGGGCTCTACCTGGCTTCCATGGCGCAGCGTTATCTGCTTAGTTGGGTGGGGCAGCGCGTGCTGGCCGATTTGCGCTCGGCGCTCTTCCGGCATTTGCAGGAATTGCCGCTTTCATATCATGACAATCACATTGTCGGCGTGACGATATCGCGGGTTATCAGCGATGTGGGCGTGATCAATCAGTTGTTGTCGCAGGGGCTGATTACGCTAACGGGCGACAGCCTGCTGCTGGCCGGCATCGTCATCGTGATGCTCACGCTGAATGCGCAGTTGGCGCTGGTGACCTTCTCGATCATTCCGGTGATTGTCCTGGTGACGATGGTCTTCGCGCAAAAAGCCAAGCAGGCTTTTCGCAAGACCCGCGCCCGCAACGCCCACATGATCGGCGACCTGGCCGAGAACCTGAGCGGCATCCGCGTGATACAAGCCTTCGCCAATGAAGAAATCAGCACGGAAAAATTTGACGAGGTCAACGGCGCCAACCGCGACGCCCATGTGGAGGCGATGTCGCTTTCCTTTGTATTCCTGCCGACCGTTGAGTTTCTGGGCATGGTGGCCACCGGGATCGTGCTGCTTTTCGGTGGCTTAAGCGTGGCGCAGGAAAGCCTCACATTGGGCACGGTGATCGCCTTCCTCGCCTACGTCAACCGCTTCTTTCTGCCGGTGCAGGAGCTCAGCCAGCTCTACGCTACCATGCAGACCGCCATGGCCGGCGGCGAGCGCGTGATCAATCTGCTGAATACCGAACCGGCGATCAATGACCGCCCAGACGCCCTGCCGATGCCGCCGATTGAGGGGCGCATCGAGTTCCGCGGCGTTCACTTCGGTTATCGAGAGAGCCTGCCCGTCTTGCGCGATATCAACCTGGATATACCGGCGGGCACCATGGTGGCGCTGGTGGGACCGACGGGCGCCGGCAAGACTTCAATCGCCAATCTCATCGCGCGCTTCTATGACGTCAGCGCCGGGCAGATTCTGATCGACGGCGTCGATATTCGCGCAGTCGCGCAGCGCTCCATGCGGTCGCAGATGGGCTTGGTATCGCAGGATCCCTTCATCTTTGCCGGCGGCATTGCCGACAATATCCGCTTCGGGGCGCCCAACGCGACGATGGCGGAGGTGATCGCGGCCGGCGATCTGGCTAATGTCGGCGAGTTTGCGCGTGATTTGCCGCGTGGCTACGAGACCGAAATCTTTGAAGACGGCGCCAATCTATCCGTCGGGCAGCGGCAACTGATATCCATCGCGCGAGCCATCCTGGCTAATCCGCGCATCCTGATTATGGATGAGGCGACCTCGAGCGTGGACATGGTTACCGAGGCGCTGATACAAGATGCCTTGCGCAAATTGCTGAGCCAGCGCAGCGCCATCGTCATCGCCCACCGACTGAGCACCATTGTGAACGCCGATCTGATCTGCGTTGTCGACGAGGGTCGCGTCCGCGAAATGGGTACGCACGCCGAATTGCTGTCCCGGCGCGGGCTATATTATGAGCTGTATCAGCGCCAATTTGTCGAGATAGCCGATTGACGCGCTGCGCTAGGAACTTAAGCAATTCAAGTCGGTCGACGGTGTTTTCAGCTAATCGTCTGTACGTGCCTTGTTCGACTTTTGATCTGGATATTGTTCTGGCCGCCTAGGCGCAAGCCTCTTGAGCTTGGGTGCGACCTTGTCGCTGGGATCAGGCAGTTTCATCGGCGCTAGTTCGCCAAAGTCATTCTTTGCGTCATAGATGAGCTTAAGCGATTGCTCTTTCATGTCGAATAACTCCCTCAGCTAATTCAATTGACCCTGAGACAGGCTCGTCTCCACTCACCCTGTTCGGCGAAGTCAGACACGGGTACATGGAATTCATACGTGCCCGAGCCGATGAATCTCACTTCCCGGATCCTGCGAATAAATCGATACACAATCGTATGTCGAAAATCAAATTCCAGCGTCTGCTGATCCAATACGTGATCTCCACCCGGCGCCATCCATTGCAGCAGGCCCGAGTACACTTTCCTGTCAGGCTGAAACTCTGCTGACCATTGTGATACCAGCCATAGCGGCGTATCAATCGGAAGCACCGTGTCGATAGGCGACCTGCGCAATCCGTCTGCGACCTCTGCTACTGTAACCACGTTCCGCATTTCTATGCTGCCGGACGGCAATGCCGCCACTCCAGCACAGAGCAAAGTCCAGTCATGACGCATCAATCCCTATCTCCGCTTTAGAAAGCAGGTATTTCAAAATATACTATAAATGATGGGAAAGCCGAATGCAATTTCTGCGCTTTCCTCGAATAATAGTGGCGATTAGATGGACAAGGAGCCACAGCATGAAAGCTCTAATCACCGGCATCAGCGGGCGCGTCGGCGCGAACCTCGCCCACGAGATGAAGCGGCGGGGCTATGACATCCGCGGGCTGGTCATGCCCGAGGACCCGCAAGCGGACAAGGCGGCGCGGCTCGGCGTCGAGCTCCTGGAAGCGGATATGGCTGACGCCCTTCGCCTGCGGGCGGCTGTCGACGGCGTTGACGTCGTCGTCCATCTGGCGGCGCAGATTCCGCAAGGGGCGGACTTGTCGGAGCGCATGCTTGATGTCAACACGCGGGCCACCATGAGCTTGCTGGAAGGCGCGCTGGCATCATCGGCGCCGCTTAAGCGCTTTGTGCTGGCCAGCACCTACCAGGCTTATAATCCCTTCGTCACCCGACAAATTACCTATGATGAAGAGAGCCCGCAGAAGCCGATTGACATCTACGCGCTGACCAAGCTGCTTTCCGAAGATGTCTGCTTCGCTTATGGGCGCGAATACGGATTGCCGGTGACGGCGCTGCGTTATTGTTCGATCAAGGCGGCCAACGAGGTGCTGGACATGCTGCGCCCGGCTTGGCTGAATTACTTCATTGAAATGACGCTATCCAATAACCGCATTCCCTGGTTCGGCGCGGAACATATTGAAGAAACCAAGGCGATCATGAGCGAGCTGCTGCGGACGCCGGATGCCGTTTGCGCGGTGAGCGACGCCCAAGGCGAGCCCTGGCGCATGGTCGTCACTGATGTGCGCGATGTGGTGGCTGGCACGATGTTGGCGCTCGAAAGTGACAGAGCCGTCGGTGAAGCCTTCAACATGACAGGATGTCCGCCTGTCACTTTGGCGGGGGCCGCGCGTCTCCTTGCCGATGCCACCGGGCGACCATACCGCGAGGTGACGATGCCCTTCTGGCGCGGCGCCGACGCCTCAACCGAGAAGGCGCGCGCCCTGCTCGGCTACGATCCGCAGTATTCCTTCGACAAAATGGTGGAGACGGCGCTGGCGTATCAGCGCGGCGATGCAATCGATCAGATTCCCAACTAGAGCCCCCGCCCGTTCACCATCGCTAGCCTTGCGTTGCGCGCAGGAAGTCGAGGCACTGTTTCATGCCCACAGCTGGCGGCGGCAGCTGATCGGGGAACCAGCGCCGCTCATACTCCAGCGAGTAAAATCCCTCGTAGCCAAGGTCGGTCAGGGCGCCGACGATCTGCGCCCAAGGAATAATGCCCTGACCGAGCACGGCCGCGACGCGTTGGGTGCCTTCCCAGTAGAAATCCTTAACATGCACGTGTTGGATGCGCGGGCCTTGCAGGGCGATTGCCATCTCATAGACTTCGCTGTTCATGTACGCGAGATTGGCTTGGTCATACAGAACGCCCACGTTTGACAGATCAACCGCGCGCACGATCGCTATGGTCATCTCGGCCGATGTCGCCATCGTGTCCATGTGATTTTCCACATTCAGTTGTACGCTGGCGGTCTCGGCATATTCGCCGACTTCGCGCAGTGACTCGGACAGCCAGCCCAAGGCTATCCCCTGCTCGCCGGGCGGCACCTCATGCCCGCCAAAGACGCGCATCGCTCGGCAGTCCAGCGCAACCGCGATGTCGACGGCGCGTTTGAGATCGGCGATCGCCCTTTCCCTGGCCCGCGCGTCGGGATGATTCATATCCTTGGTATACGGCACCAAGCCTGCGATGATCAGCCCGGCGTCCGCGGCGCGCTGTCGAATGCTGTGGAGATCGCTCCGAGCGGTTTCCAGGTTCAGGCCGCAGGGGTAATCATCGGCGCAGATAATCTCGATGCCATCCAATCCCAACTCGGCGAACAGATCAATCGCCTCCAGCAGAGTTGCTTCTGGTGTTCCCATTGTGTGTCCGACAATTTTCATC
Source organism: Chloroflexota bacterium (assembly GCA_026707225.1). Lineage (GTDB taxonomy): Bacteria > Chloroflexota > Anaerolineae > Aggregatilineales > Phototrophicaceae > UBA6055. The sequence goes on along the minus strand of JAPOXG010000092.1, from coordinate 22,464 downwards.
ATCACAGCCTCGCGGCAGTCGCTTGCGCTGGACGCCATATAGCGATGGAATAGCGATAGATTTCACCTATTATAAGATACATCCTTTATGAATGGAAAACATTCTGGGGCAACCGGCGGTCAGTATCGGCGGGCGACGGTCAGTGTCGGCGGTCTGTGTCTACGCGACCTGCGCGATCCACCGGCTCGCCCTCATATCATCTCGATTAGTTCGCTGAATTCTTTCATCCGATAGTTGTTGCATTGCTTTCTGGATATGGCGTCATTGTCCTCAGACTTGCCAAGTTCGACGCGTTAAGCTTAAGCGCGCCAGGAAAACTCCCCTCTTTGATGCTTCGGGGCGGGGCCGGGGCAGGGGTTGCAGAAAGGTCATGCCCGAAGTTTCGACCGCCTGGGCAAAATGCGTTACGATATTGGGCGATCGAGAATGCGCAACACTGGCAAGAGGGAGGCGAAGGAGAGGTACATGGCAGAAGCCGCCACGGATGGCGCCGCGCCTGAAACGCCCGTCACCTTAATTGACTGCGATGTGCACCCCTACCTCAAGCGCGCGGATGAGCTGCGCGAATACCTGCGCGAGCCTTGGCGCAGCCGGACGATTCCCTCGCGCCGTCAGATATACCTGCCACCGGGCGATGGCAGGCGGCTGGACGCTTTGCCGGAAGATGGCAGCCCGGCCGGCTCTGACCCCAAGCTGGTGGAGAAACAGGTGCTCCAAGGCATCGGCGCTGATTACGTCGTCTTGATTCCGTCATCAAGCATCAGCATTATCCCCGACCCGGTATTCGCCGCCGAGGTCGCTCAAGCCTGGAATGATTGGCAGATTGACACCTGGCTGGGAAAGTACAACCCCCACGGCCGCTTCAAGAGTTCCATCGTGATCGCGCCGCAGAACCCCGAGCGGGCGGTGCAAGAGATTGAGCGCTTGGCCGGTCATCCGCATCTGGTGCAGGTTCTGGTGGGCTCGAGCGCGTCCGCGGCTTACGGCAAAAGACAATACCATCCGATCTGGGAAGCGGCCGCGCGCCACAATCTGCCGGCCGCGCTGCATGTGGAAAGCCCGGTGGGTCCGACGCCTCCGTCGCCGCTGGGTTATCCTACCTATTTTCTCGAATTTCATACGCTTTACCCGACCATATACATGACCCACCTGGTGAGCCTGATAGCCGAAGGCGTATTCGAGAAATATCCGGACTTCAAGTTCGTCTTTGTGGAAGGGGGCAGCGCCTGGCTGGCGCCGATCATGTGGCGCATGGACAAGGACTGGCGCGGCGCCCGCGCGGAAGTGCCCTGGCTGAAGCGCCCGCCAAGCGGATACCTGCGCGATCATATTCGTTTTTCGACGCAGCCGATCGAAGAGCCGGCAAACCCGCGGCATCTGCTTCAGATCTTTGAGATGATGCATGCCGAACGCGTTCTGATGTTCGCTTCAGATTATCCGCATTGGGATTTTGACGACCCGAAACGCGCTTTCCCGCCGATGCCGGCTGCCCTGCAGCGGCGTATATTCTGTGAGAACGCGCGCGAATTGTACAACTTGCCAGCGACTCGGCCGGTCGATGTTTTGGATTCGAAGCCTTTGTCTGTAAAAGCGAAAACTGTAGGGTCGACTTGGTGAGCCGCCCGCCGAAGCGCAAAGTAGTCGGCGCGACTTGACCTGCGGCGTTTACTTGCGGCTATGAGTCGTCCACCGAAGAATACGGTTGTAGGGACAGCCAACTGAATGGGCCGGTTTGTCGTATGCAAAGTATCCGAGCTGCCGCCCGGCGGCCGCCGCATCGTGCGCGTGAATGGGCGCGAAATCGGCGTGTTTAATGTCAAAGGAAGGTATTATGCCTTGAGCAACCTCTGCCCGCACCAAAGCGCGCCGCTCTGCCTGGGCGAGCTGACCGGGCTGACCGTGTCCAATGAGCCGGGCGAAATTGAATGGACGCGCGAGGGCGAGATTCTGCGCTGCCCCTGGCATGGTTGGGAATTTGATATAATTAGCGGCCGCACCGTATTCCAGTCCCGGAACCGGGTGAAGACCTACGATGTGCGCGTCGAAAAAGAATCGCTGGGGCGTTTGAGAGAAGGCGTCGAGACCTACCCAGTAACGGTCGAGGACGAGGTGGTCATCCTTGAGTATTGATCGACCCGCCACAAAATACGGGATTGATGTAAGAGTGAGGCGGTGGCTCGCCCGCGACGCGAAACAGCTTGCGCGAATAGAGGAGACAGCCCGATGCGCATCGCTATGATTGAAGTGGGGCATTGGCACGCGGGCATGCACTTGCGTTCCTTCCAATTGGCGGACGAGGTGGAGATCGTCGGCGTCTCCGATCATCAGCCGGGCGTCGCCGCGGCTTTCGCCCAGCGATCCGGCGGCATCGCCTTTGAGCGCTACCAGGAGATGCTGGAAGCGACCGCCCCCGATTTCGTCATCGCCATGGGCCGCCACGTTGACATGCCGGCGATTGCGCTCCACGTGCTTGAGACGGGAATCCCCTTCGCCATGGAGAAGCCAATCGGCATTTCAGCGAGCGATGTCGCGCCGCTGGTTGATTTGGCTGAGGCGCGGAATGCCTTCGTCGCCGTGCCGCTCATCAATCGCTACAGCGGGCTATGGCGTCAGCTTGATGCTCTGGAAGAAGCCGGTCGGGTCGGCCCGCGTTCTCATTTTCATTTTCGCGTCATCAATGGACCGCCCGAGCGCTACGCCTTGGATGGGGTAGGTTGGATGCTGGACCCAGCCATTGCCGGCGGCGGCTGCATGCGAAATGTCGGCATACATACCGTTGATGGCTTTTTGAGCTACACTGGGGGCGAGTCGACCGAAGTGCTCGGCGCCGCGATCAGCTATCGCGCGCATGGCCAAGCGATTGAAGAGTTCTGCGCCGCAGCGCTGCGTTCGGAGAGCGGCGTGATCGGCACGGTCGAGGCCGGTTATTCCTTCGCCTCGATGAAGCCCGGTGGCGATTTCGAGGCGCGTCTTTCCGCCGCGAACTGTTATATCATCGATCGCAACGAGACGCTGGAAGTGGCGACGCTGGATGATGAGGAGGCGCGCACGCTGACGATTCCCGATCAAGGCGCGCGCTACGATCAGTTTGGGCGCGATACATTAACGCGGCTGCGCGAGGGCCGCCCGCCGATCGCCACCTTGCGAGATTGCTATCGCGCGATGCAGATCATAGACGATATCTATGACAAGGCTTTGGCAACCCCCTACATGGCATAAACCTGAGGAGGAAGGAGCGCTATCAATATACGTTGCGTTGCAGCCGGTCAGCGTAAAGCTGCCGTTTCAGATTGATTGCATTCCATAGGAGGAAGAAATGTCAAAGAAGTTGCTGTTCATTCTGCTAATCGCCGCGCTGGGCGTATTCTCAGCCGCGGGCCAATCGGATGAGATGGGCGCCTTCCTGGTTGGCGAGTTTGAGGGACCGACTATCATCACCGACATGGGCATGACGCCATCCATGTTCAGCGAATCGCCCATGTTGAGCGCGATGGTGGAAGCGGGCGACTTGCCGCCGGTCGAAGAACGCTTGCCAGCGCATCCGGTGGTGATCCAGCCGGTGCACGAAATCGGCCAATACGGCGGGCAATGGCGCCGCGGTTATACCGGACCGGGCGATGTCTGGAACGCCCGCCGCATCGCCGGCAACGACAATCTCCTGTTCATGGATTACTCCTTGAACGAAATCAAACCCTGGGTCTTCGAAGGCTGGGCCGCCAATGACGACTTCACCGAATTCACCTTTAACCTGCGCGAGGGCCACAAATGGTCCGACGGGACGCCATTCACCGCCGATGATATTCTCTTCTGGTTCGAGGAGTTATTCCTGAACGAAGAGTTCCTGCCAGCGCCTTCGACCTTCCTTTCGGTCAATGGTGAATTCGCGACCTTGACCAAGATCGACGATCTGACCGTGCAATACAGTTTCAGTGCGCCTTATCCACTCTTTCTCAAGGTGATGGCGACGCCCTCCAGCAATATCGCCAGCCATGCCCGGCGCGGCTGGAATGGCCATGGCGGATACGCGCCGGCGCATTACATCAAGCAATTCCATCCGGACTTCGCTGATGAAGCCGACCTGAACGCGATTCTGGAAGAGGGCGGCTATTCCAATTGGGTCGACCTGGTCAAATCCAAGAATGACTGGGCGCGCAATCCGGATTTGCCCACCTTGGCGCCCTGGCGCGTCAAGTTGGCGCCGGCGGAAAACCCGGTCTATGTGCTCGAGCGCAATCCCTACTACTTCGGCGTTGATACTGAAGGCAACCAACTGCCCTATATCGACTCAATCGTGCTGACACTGGCTGAAGACCTTGAGGTGCTGAACCTGCGCGCCATCGCCGGCGAGTACGATATGCAGAGCCGCCACATAGATTTGCAGAAACTGCCGCTCTATCTGGAAAACGCCGAGCGCGGCAATTACTCCATTCGACTGGATCCGGCCGATTACGGCGCCAACGTCTTGCTCTTCTTCGGTCAGACTTACAGCGCGGACGCCGAGATCGCCGGCTGGCTGCAGAATATCGACTTCCGCCGCGCCGTTTCGATGGGTGTTGATGGCGGGCAGGTCAACGAAACCTTCCTGCTCGGTTTGGGCGAAGCGCGCTCGGTCGTGCCGACCGCCGCCAATCCCTATTACCCGGGCGAAGAATACGAAACGCTGTATACCGCCTTCGACGCTGAAGCCGCCAACCAGCTTTTGGACGATATCGGCTTGTCAGCGAAGGATGGCGACGGCTTCCGCCTGCGCACGGATAACGGCGAACGGCTGACCCTGACGTTGACAACGCCAGGCGCCAGCTTTGTCCCCTATCCGAAGATTGCCGAGATGGTCGCCAGCCAGCTTCAGGGCATTGGCCTCAATGTCATCCCCGAGCAGTTGGAGCGCAGCTTGTGGCAGTCGCGGATCGACAACGGCGAGATTCAGTTGAGCCTGTGGGACAATGGCGGCACCGAAGATGTCTTCCTGCATTACAACAACACCTGGCTCTGGGCGCGCCCGAATTACACCGACTGGATGCGCAGTGGCGGCGCCATTGGCGACGAGCCGCCGCCAGCGATTAAAGAGGCGATGGAGATCTGGGTGAGCGGGCCTTCGCTGCCGCCGGAAGAGCGCATCGAAGCGGGCAAGCGCTTCTGGGAGATCTTCGCCGAAAACGTCTGGCAGGCCGGCATCGTCGGCAGCTCGCCCGCGGTGCTGGGTACGCGCGTGGTCAAGGACACGATGGGCAACGTGCCGGCGCGTCAGCTGGCGAACGTGCTCTGTATGACGCCCGGCTGCACCTTGCCGGAGACTTATTTCCTGAAGCGTTAGATGGAGGTCGTGCATCAAACCCCATCCCCCGGCCCCTTCCCCAGCGAGCTAGGGAAGGGGTGCGCTCGTGGCGCGATGTCTGCCTTTATGACGATTTCGCCCGTGTGCGCAAGTCTCCCCCCGATGCTTCGGAGGGAGATTTAGCGGGGGGTGAATCCGATATGAAAAGGCGAACTGCCCCGCCATGCTAACTTACACAATCCGCCGTTTTCTGCTGGCGCTGCTCACCATTTGGGCAATCAGCGTTTTGGCTTTCGCCATCATCCAGCTGCCGCCGGGCGACTACGTCACCGCTTACATCGCCCAGCTGGCCAGCAGCGGCGTTGACGTCACGCCCGAATTCGCCGAGAACCTTCGCCAGCAGTATGGCTTGGACAGCCCCATCTGGGTTCAGTATTTGAAATGGATGGAGCAGATTTCGCGCGGTAATTTCGGGCGTTCGCTGGAATGGCGGGCGCCCGTTCTGGATATGATCGGCGACCGGCTCTGGCTGACCATGGCTGTTTCGGTTTCGGCGGTGCTCTTCACCTGGGGGCTGGCGCTGCCGATTGGCATCTACTCGGCCGTGCGGCAGTATTCGATCGCTGATTACATCTTCACCTTCATCGGTTTTATCGGCCTGGCGGTGCCCAGTTTTTTGCTCGCGCTAATTCTGCTGTACCTGGGTTTCCGCTATTTTGACGCCAATATCGGCGGCTTGTTTTCACCGGAATATCAGCTGGCGGATTGGAGCCTCGGCAAGGTATGGGATCTCATCAAGCATTTGCCGCTGCCCGCCATCATTTTGGGCATGGCCGGCACCGCGCAGCTGATCCGCATCATGCGCGCGAATCTGCTCGATGAATTGCGCAAGCCTTATGTCATTACCGCGCGCGCCAAGGGCATGTCGGAGTTTCGGCTCATCTTGAAGTATCCCGTTCGCGCCGCCCTCAATCCCTTTGTCAGCACACTCGGTTATTTGTTTCCCTTCATCATTTCAGGCAGCATCATTGTGGCGCTCGTATTGAGTTTGCCGACCATTGGTCCCTTGCTGCTGCGGTCGCTGGTGGCTCAAGATATTTTCCTCGCCGGCACGATCGTGCTATTTCTGGGCATCATGACCGTCTTCGGTACCTTCATCTCAGACATTCTGCTGATGTGGGTTGACCCGCGCATTCGCTTTGAGAGGCGCGAATGACGCAAGCGAAACCGCCGGTAAAGCGAAGCGCATTCGACAGCCAATTCGACCCCGCTCCGAGCACAACCGCAGCTGAAGAACGGGTCTCGGTCGCCACGCAATGGCAGTTGATGTGGTGGCGCTTTCGCAAGCATCGTCTGGCGATGATCAGCGGCATCGTCATCGCCGCCTTTTATCTTGTCGCGATTGGCGCCGACTTTCTGGCCTATGCCGATCCACACAAGACCGAGGCTTTCCGCTCCTTGATCGCGCCACAACCGATTCACTTTTTCGATGAAGGGCGCTTCAGCCCGCACGTGTTCGGGCTGGTGGGGAAGCGCGACCCGCGCACATTCAAGCGCGTGTACGAGCCCGACCCGGAACAGAAAATACCGCTGCGCTTATTCGCTGAAGGGTATGAATACAAGTTCCTGGGTTTGTTCAAGACCAATCGGCATCTGATCGGGGTCGACGGCGGGCTTGCGGAAGAAGCGATATTTTTGCTGGGCACCGATCAATTGGGGCGTGATTTGTGGTCTCGCATGATGATCGCCTGTCGTCTCTCGCTGACGATTGGCTTGGCCGGCGTCACGCTGAGTTTGGTCCTGGGCGTCTTGCTCGGCGGCATCTCGGGCTTGTACGGCGGCGCCATTGATACGCTGATCCAGCGCGTCATCGAGATTCTCCGCTCGATTCCGACGATTCCGCTGTGGATGGGGCTGGCCGCGGCCATGCCCAGAGATTGGGGCGTGGTCCAGGTTTATTTCGCGATTACCGTGATCCTGTCGTTGATCGGCTGGACCGACTTGGCGCGCGTGGTTCGCGGTCGCTTTCTCGCCCTGCGCGAAGAGGACTTTGTCCTGGCGGCCGAGCTGGCCGGCGTCAGCCAGATGCGAATCATTCTGCGCCACATGGTTCCGTCCTTCCTGAGCCACATCATTGCGGCGACGACGCTGGCGCTGCCCAATATGATCATCAGCGAAACGGCGCTCAGCTTCCTCGGCCTCGGGCTGCGGCCCCCAGCCGTGAGCTGGGGCGTGCTGCTGCAAGACGCGCAGAATATCCAGACGGTGGCGATTTCGCCCTGGCTGCTTTCGGCGGCGCTGCCGGTGATTGTCGTGATCCTGGCATTCAACTTCCTGGGCGATGGCTTGCGTGACGCGGCGGATCCCTATGGCTGACGGCGCCCACAAAATGTGGAATCTGTAGGGGCGACCTATCAGGTCGCCCGCAGGCTCGTGGTTAGAATGGCGGGCGGCATGCTATGCCGCCCCTACAACCGACCTGTTAAAGGGGAAATGTACGCGATGAATTGCGCGCCAATCCTCTCTGTAAACAACCTGAAGACCTATTTCTTCACCGATGAAGGCGCCGTCCGAGCGGTTGACGGCGCCAGCTTCGCGGTCCACCCAGGCAAGACCTTGGGCATCGTTGGCGAAAGCGGCTGCGGCAAGAGCGTCACCGCCCTGTCGATTCTGCGCATCGTGGATGACCCGGGGCGAATCGTTGAGGGTGAAATCATGTTTCGGCGCGCTGATGGCGGGGAACCAGTCGATTTGGCAAAGCTGGATGCAAAAGGCGGCGAGATCCGCGCCATTCGCGGCGGTGAGATCGCCCTCGTCTTCCAAGAGCCCATGACCTCTTTCAGCCCCCATTACACCATTGGCAATCAGATCGTCGAGACAATACAACTGCATCAAGATGTCGGCAAAGCGGAAGCCAGAACCAGAACGATCGAGCTGCTGCGCATGGTCGGCATCCCTCGGCCCGAGCGGCGGATCGACGAATATCCCTTTGAACTCAGCGGCGGGTTGCGGCAACGGGTCATGATCGCGATGGCGCTGTCCTGCAATCCTAGGATACTGATCGCGGACGAGCCGACCACGGCGCTTGATGTGACCACGCAGGCGCAAATCCTGGACTTGCTGCGCGAAATTCAAGAGCGGACCCAGATGTCCGTCATCATCATCACCCACGATATGGGCGTCATCGCCGAAATGGCCGACGATGTCATCGTGATGTATTTGGGGCGGGTGGTGGAAAGCGGACCGGTTGACGAGATCTTCCACCGGCCGCAACATCCCTATACGCAGGCGCTGTTGCGCTCGATCCCCAGCATATTTGCCGAGCCGCGCACCAAACTGCCCACGATCGCCGGGTCGATCCCACATCCGCATAATCGTCCCGCAGGCTGCCCATTTCATCCACGCTGCGCCGACTTCATGCCGGGGAAATGCGACCGGCACGAACCGCAGCTGCGCCCGGTCAGCGCGTCGCAGATGGCAAGCTGTTTTCTCTATCACGAGCCGGCGGAGGCGCCGCAACAGTCATGAAGCGAGCGGATGGCGGCGCGCCACTTTTGGAAGTGCGGAATCTGCAGCGCTTCTTCCCGATCCGAAAGGGTTTGCTGCGGCGGGTCGTCGGGCAGCTGCGGGCGGTTGACGACATCAGCTTTCATATCAATCGAGGTGAAACGCTTGCCCTGGTCGGCGAGAGCGGCTGCGGCAAAACGACGACGGCGCGCTGCATCTTGCGCGCGTTGAAGCCGACCGCGGGCGAGGTGCTGTTTCAAACCGGCGCCGGCGATGTGGTCGATACGGCGGCGCTGCCCAAGCGGGCGCTGCAGCCCTTCCGACATCAAATGCAGATGATCTTTCAGGATCCCTTCTCGTCGCTCAATCCCCGCATGACCGTTTTCGACATCATTGCGGAACCACTGCTGGCCAGTGGAATCAAGAGTCGCGATCAGCGGCGGCAGCGGGTGGAAAATCTGCTTGAGCTGGTGCGCCTCCGACCCGAATTCATGCAGCGCTACCCCCATGCCTTTAGCGGCGGGCAGCGTCAGCGCATCGGGATCGCCCGCGCTCTCGCTCTCAACCCCAGCTTGGTCGTCGCCGATGAGCCGGTTTCGGCGCTGGATGTGTCAGTGCAGGCGCAGATTCTCAATCTGATGCTGGATTTACAAGATGAACTGGGCTTGACCTACCTTTTCGTCGCCCATGATCTGAGCGTGGTCAAGCACATCAGCGACCGCGTGGCGGTGATGTATGTTGGCAAGATCGTTGAGATCGCCGAGACCAACCGGCTATTCAAGGCGCCAAAGCATCCCTACACCGAGGCATTGCTTTCGGCGGCGCCCAAGCCGGACCCCCGCCTCCGTTCCCAGCGCATTGTGCTGCAGGGCGAAGTGGCCGACCCTGCGCAGCCGCCTGCGGGCTGTTATTTTCATCCGCGCTGCGCCCACGCCATTGACCGCTGCCGAAGCGAAACGCCCAAGCTGGAAGAAATTCAGCCCGGTCATGTCGTCGCTTGTCACCGCGCGCGGGAGATCACCTTGAAAGGCGTAGACGCGCAAGCCAATGGAAAGCCGAGCGCCTGAATCATGGCGGATATCCGCGTGGGCATCGTAGGCTGCGGCTTGGTCGGGCGGCAATATGCGCAGCGCTTGGGGCGTTTGGGCGCGCAGGTCACCGCCGTCGCCGATCCGATGCCCGAGCGCGCTCAACAGGTCGCGGCGATTAGCGGCGCGTCGACTTATGCCGAGGCGCGCGAACTTCTGGCGCGCGAAGCTATTGACCTGCTCTGCGTCTGTTCGCCGACGCCATTTCACTATGAAGCGGTTATGGCGGCGGCGCAGCGAGGACGGCATATCTTCTGCGAGAAGCCGCTGGCGGAAAATCTGGAACAGGCGCGGGAAATGTGCCGCGCGGCGCTTGAGGCCCGCGTCATGCTGGGCATCGGTTTCAAAATGCGCTACGAAGCCGTCTTCGCCCGCGCCAAGTCGATGATTGAAGCGGGCGAAATTGGAAGGCCGCTGTACTCGATATTCAGCTATTTCCAGCAGGCGCCGCCGCCGGAACGCATCTGGTACACCGATTATGGCGCGGCGCGAGATAACATCGTTCACGCGATAGATCTATCCAATTGGCTGCTCGATCGGCAACCGACGCAGGTCTCGGCTCGGCTTGACAAGTCGCTGGGGTTCAATGGCGAGGACAAGGTCTTTCTGCAAGTGGCATACCCCGGCGGCGCGCTGGCGTCGATACATGGCGGCTGGGTCGGGAGCGATTATCCCCCGGTCGCCGCGTCGGACGATATCTTTTTCCAAATCGTGGGTGAAGCGGGGTACATCGCCGGCGACCGCGCTGGGAATTTCGTATCCGCCACCAAGCGCGGCATTGAACGCGGCGCGATGGATCCGGTCGATAGTTTCACCGCGGAACTGGAGGCTTTCCTGGGGGCATTGCGTTCCGCCAAGCCGCCACCGATCCCAGGCGCGGCCGGGCTGCTGGCGCAGGCGGTCATTGATGCGGCTTTCGAATCCAACCGGCGGGCTATGCCTGTGGCGGTTGACAGGCGCGACTACTCAGTCTGAAGGGTGAAGGTCTCTATGCCCGGATCGACTCGACCTCGACGCGACCTTCGGTTTCGTGGCTTTTCACGGCCGCGCTCAGGAGGCGCTGGATACGGGCGCCATGGCGAAAATTCGGCGTCAACTCAGTGTCGTTGAGGATGCCGTTGATAAATGCGCGAATCATAAAATCTTCCGAGCGGAACATGTCCCGGTATGTGTTATGCACGGTATCGCGGCGGGCATTGCCCCAGATATGCTCGGGAATCGGCAACTCGCGGATCATGCCTTCGCCGACGCGCGCGCCTTTGACCTGCTGGATTTTGTCCCAATCGGTGCAGCTGTAGAGCGTGCCGCCCGCGCCGTGGAACTCCATGTGGTGCGTTTGACCGAATGGGGTGTCTTCATAACATAGAGCGGTGCAATGAATCATGCCGTAGGCGCCGTTACAGAATTCCAGCGTGAGCATGCAGGAATCATCGAGGACGTCATAAGCATTGCCGGCGGGATCAAGCGGCGGGCGCGGGACGGTGAATCCCAGGCGGCAAGTGATCGCTTTGATTTCGCCATAAAGCCACTCAGCCAGGTAGAGAAAATGCGAACCCAAATCGCCGATAATGCCAGACCCGGCGATGCCGCGATCGAAACGCCACAAGTAATCGCCAGCGCGGGCGAACCCGGTGTAGTAGCGCATATTGAGATGATACGGCGCGCCCAGGTAGCCGCCGTCGATCAATTCTTTGAGATAGCGGGCGGTTGGCATAAAGCTGTAAGTGAAGGGAACGTGGGTCTTTAAGCGCCGCGCCACGGCCGTCTCCGCCATTTCCCGCGCCTGCGCATAGGTGAGGGCAATCGGTTTCTCGCAGAGGACGTGCAGATTATTCTCCAGCGCTTTCATGCTGATGGGATAATGACTGCTGTTGGGGGTGGCGATGATGATGGCATCGAGATCGGCGCGGTCGAGCATTTCGCGGTAGTCGGTATAGACCTGCGGGATCTCCCAAGTCTGCGCCATCTTCCGCGCATTGTCGCGGTTGCGGCCGCAAATGGCCAGCGTGCGCGCGCCCTTATGGCTGGCGAGCGCCGGCAAATGCATGGCATCCGCCCACCAGCTGGCGCCGACGACGCCGACCGAGACTGTGTTGCTAGTCATAGAACTCTTCCGTACAATGAGTTTGAGCGCGAAAATGCATTGTAATTTTGCATTGCGCAGAAAGCAATGAATCTATGACAGGTGAGGCAGATGCGAAAAATGAAGATTACCGGCTTCTTGGAGCGGCTGCTATTCACCGCCATCGTGGTCGGCTTCTTGATGGCGGCGGGCGGGGCGATACGCTACTTCATGCTGCACAATCAGCTATCCACCAATATGGCGGCGCAGATTCATGAACAGGGCGGCGAAGTCGCGATAGAGAGCAAAGGTCAGGCGCAAGGCTTGATGGCCTCTGATATCGAACGCAGGCGGCTGGTTGCGGAGCAATTCAATATGATGATCTTCGGCGGCGTCGGCCTGGCTCTGCTGGGTTTGGGCTGGCTGGGTCATGATGTAATGGGCAGCCGCCGACGCAAGACGGCTGCTTCAGCCGCAAGATCGAGCGGGGCATCTTCCTAATGCGCTATGCTCTAGGTCATTGAGCCCATTACTTGCCGGCAGCCCCATCAATTATGGCAGAATTACATTCAGCAGATGGCTCCGATTGGACGATTCGCCAAGCTCTAAGGCAGGCGCTGCAACCCAGGATGCTGCTCCGCAGCGTCTTCGCCAGCGCGATAATTTGGCTGCTCATGGCCAGCGCGATGCCCTCGTATTCCGGGTTGATCTTCCAGGGCAAGCTATCCAGCTACTTCGCCGCTGGCTTGGCGATTGTCCTCGTTAGCGAAATCGTCACTGTGCTAATCACCACGCTTTTCAGCTCCGATCATGCGACGCAGGTCGTGCCGCAGAGCCCTACGGCGGTGATACAGGGCTTGGTCGCCGCCAGCGTGGCCAAGGCGCTGCCGGCCGATATGCCGCCGGAGGCGCTGTTTGCGACCGTGTTTCTGTTCATCGCGCTCTCTTCAATTCTTGCCGGGATCTTTGTGATGCTGCTGGGCCTGACGCGCGCCGGGGGCTTGATCCGCTATATTCCCTATCCCATCGTCGGCGGCTTTATGGCTGGCTTGGGTTGGCTGATATTGGGCGCCGGCTTCGACGTGCTGGTCGGTCTCCGACTGAACACGGCCTCCTTGCCCCTCTTGCTGGAAGGCGAAACCTTGTCGCGCTGGCTGCCGGCGATGGCATTCGCCCTGTGCATCCTTGGTCTGCGAATTCGCATTAAGAGCACGTTGGTGATGCCGGCTGTCATCATAGCCTCTGTCATCCTCTTTTACTTCTGGGCGTATGTTGTCGTCGGCGATGTCAACAGCATTGTCGAAGCCGGTTGGCTGCTGCCAAACGTGTCAAACGCGCTGAATTGGACGCTGCCCGATCCATCCGCCATTGCAGCGATTAATCCGGCGGTGCTGGCGGCCAGCGCCGGCGATGTATTGACCCTGATTGTTGTATTCACGCTGAACCTGTTTCTGCGAGCCAGCGCGCAGGAAATCATCGTGAAGCGCGAGCTGAACTTGAATCGCGAATGCATCGTCAATGGCGTCGCCAATATCGCCTCGGCCGCATCTGGTGGCGGCGTCGTCGCCTATCACGCTCCCATATCTTCCTCGCTGGTGGAAGCGATGCGGGTCAATGGTCGGCTGGTCGGCTTGATTCTGGCGATTATGTTTACGCTGACGCTCCTGGTTGGCGGCGCCGTATTTTCTCTGATTCCGCGGTTTATCCCAGCTGGCTTGTTGATGTTCTTCGGCCTGCAATTCATGAAAGAGTGGCTAATTGACAGTTGGCCCAAGCTGCCGCGGCAGGATTACCTCATCGTCCTTGTCATCGCGCTGGCGACGGCGCTTCTTGGGCTCTTGCCCGGCATCGCCCTCGGCTTGGTCGGGGCGATTGTCGCATTTGTTTTGGAATACAGCCGGATGGAGGTTATCAAGCAAGAATTTTCCGGGGGCATCCATCGCAGCAACCTGGACCGCTCCTTCGCGCAAAATCAATTTCTGCAAGACGCGGGGGAGCGGATTTGGATCGTGCGCCTGCAGGGCTACATCTTTTTTGGCACCGCCTATCGCTTTTACGAGCATCTGAAAGCGCGCGTCTCAGGGGCGAAAGGAGGCGCGCTCAGCTTCATCATTCTTGACTTCAAATCCGTCCGTGGGCTTGATGTTTCAACGATTGTGGACTTCCAAAAGCTGAAGAAGCTGACGGATAGCAAAGGCATCGAATTGCTGATTTCAGATGCGTCGCCGCAGTTGCAGCCCTTGCTTGCCGGTGGCGGGATCACCGAAAAGCGGCAGGGCAAGCCGTCGCTATTCGACGATTTGGATCACTCGTTGGAATGGTGCGAAAGCATTCTCTTGCAAGAAGCCAATTTGCTGGATGCGGAGCGCGTCACCGTCGAGCGGCAACTGGCACAGCATGCGATCGTCCGTCCGCGAGACGCTAGCGCGCTGGGAGCCTATCTCGAACGGATGGAAACCACGGTCGGCGATACCATCTTCAATCAGGGCGATGAATCGGATTCGCTGTACTTTATCGAGTCCGGTCGCGTCGATGTCCTGTTGCGCGATGAAGCGGGCCACGTATTGCGCCTGCGCAGCATGACCGCGGGCGCCGTCATCGGCGAAGTTGGCTTTTACCTGGGCAAAGCCCGTTCGGCTTCCATAGTGGTGACCGAAGCCGGCGTCTTGCAACGGCTGAGCCACGACGCGCTGCGCCAAATGGAGGAGACGGCGCCGCAGACCGCTTCGGCGATACATGTGCTGATCGCAAGCATGCTGTCGGACCGGCTGGCGACAACCAACCGCCTCGTTCAAGAATTGATGGACTGACGGCGGGGCGCCTCAATTCTCGTAATCTTTTCCGTAATCCATGTTTGGTATCGGGCTGGTGCTGGTCCAGCCGCCGTCCACCACGATCGCTTGACCGGTGATTTTGGCCGACTCGGGCGCGGCCAGGAAGAGCGCCGCGTTGGCGATATCGGCTGTTTGTATCGCTTTCCCGACTGGGATGAGACTTCCCCAGCGCGCTTCATAATCCGGATCGTCATTGAGATTGCGCGGCGTGATGACGGCGCCGGGAGCGACGCAATTAATCGTGATCGCGTACGGGCTCAACTCCAGCACGAGGTTCCGCGCCAGCATTTCCAGCGCCGCTTTGGTCATGCCATAGGCGCTGAGGTAAGGGACGGCGCGGTGGCCCGTCACCGATGACATCAGCACAATGCGCCCGCCGCTGCCCTGGGCGCGAAATTGGCGAGCGGCCGCCTGCGCCAGAAAATAGCTGCCGCGCAGGTTGACGCCCATGACGCGCTCGAAGTCGGCGGGCTGGTAATCGAAGAAGTCTCCCCAGGAGGTCAGGCCGGCGTTGCAGACGCAGACATTGAGCTGGCCGAATGTCTCCACCGCTTGCCGCACGAGGGCGCGCACCACTTCGATATCGGCGACATCGCCGCTAGCGGGCAGGCAGGGCGCGCCCGTCTCGGCGGCGATTGACTCGGCGGCCGCTTTGGCGCGTTCGGGCAGGATGTCGTTCAAAATGGCGGACGCGCCTTCCGCGCAGAATTGGCGCGCGACCTCATACCCAATTCCCTCGCCAGCGCCGGTGACGATGACCGTTTGATTTAGAAATCGCTTCTGTGTCATAATCATCCTGATTAGCGAACACGGCAAGGATATTTTAACCACCGAGTTCACCGAGTACACAGAGGAATCTCTCTTGCTAGTCAGATTCGTAGGGGCGAGACTTGTCTCGCCCTAAAGCGTGCAAGAATCTGTTGGGCCGACATGCTAGGCCGCCCGCCAGTGCGCAGGATCCTGTTGGGGCGAGCCGGCGGCTCGCCCGTACAAGTTTGGATTGTTATGGCGGTAGCGGTGTACTCGGTGGTGTAAATTGGGAGACGCGAACATGAAGAGTGAAATCTACGGCGGGGCGGAGTTGCTGCGGACGACGCGAACGCGCGGCCGGGGCCGGGACGGGGCGCTGCCTTTCGACGAGGATATGCTGCTCAACGAAGCCAGCGGCAATCTCTTCGCCATGACGCAAAATGTGGCGATGGGCTGGCATCCGGAGGAAGTCAATCGCGAGCAGTATGTCATCGTCAGCACCAAGGGCGGCTTGCGCGCGGAAGATGGCAGCCCGCTGGCGCTGGGTTATCACACCGGTCACTGGGAGATCAGCCTGCTGGTCCAGGAGGCCGCCGAGACGATCCGCGCGCAGGACGCGATCCCCTTCGCCATTTATTGTTCCGACCCCTGTGACGGGCGCTCGCAAGGCACGACCGGCATGATGGACAGCCTGGCTTATCGTAATGACGCCGCGCTGGTAATGCGGCGCATGATCCGCTCATTGCCCACCCGCGATGGCGTGATGGGCGTCGCCACCTGCGATAAAGGGCTGCCCGCGGCCATGATCGCCTTGGCCGGCTGCGGCGACCTGCCCGGCATCATCGTGCCCGGCGGCGTGACCCTGCCGGCCGAAGGCGCCGAGGATGCCGGCACGGTGCAGACGATCGGCGCGCGCTTCGCCCATGGCTTGATCACGCTGGATTACGCGGCCGAGATGGGCTGCAAGGCTTGCGGCTCATCGGGCGGCGGCTGCCAATTCTTGGGCACGGCGGCGACATCGCAGGTGGTGGCTGAAGCGCTCGGGCTCAGCCTGCCGCATTGCGCGTTGGCGCCATCGGGCGAAGCGGTTTGGCTGGAAAATGCGCGGCGCTCGGCGCTGGCTCTGCTCAAGCTGAAAGCGGCCGGCAAGACACTCGCCGATATTTTGACGCCCGCTGCCCTCGAGAACGCCATGCTGGTGCATTCGGCTTTTGGCGGCTCTACCAATTTGCTGCTGCATATCCCCGCCATCGCTCATGCCGCCGGCTT
The DNA here is from genome assembly GCA_026707225.1 of Chloroflexota bacterium. Classification (GTDB taxonomy): domain Bacteria; phylum Chloroflexota; class Anaerolineae; order Aggregatilineales; family Phototrophicaceae; genus UBA6055. The sequence continues at coordinate 5,679 of JAPOXG010000092.1, read as the reverse complement.
GAAGCCGCCGAAGGTCGACGATTGGATCCGCGTCAATCGCAGCACAGCCCGTCTCGTTGACGCCTTGCCCAACGGACCGCGCAACCACCCGACCGTGCAAGTGTACATGGCTGGCGGCGCGCCGGAGGTCATGTGTCATCTGCGGCGGATGGGGCTGCTCAACACGGACGCGCTCACGGTCACCGGCGATAATCTCGATGTCGTGCTGGATTGGTGGGAGAGCAGCGAGCGGCGGCGTTTGGCGCGGGAACGGCTGCGCGAGAATGACGGCATCGACCCGAGCGACGTCATCATGTCGCCGGAACAAGCGACGGCGCGCGGGCTGACGAGCACGGTGGTCTTCCCCATGGGCAATATCGCGCCGCAGGGTTCCGTCATAAAGGCGACCGCTATCGACCCTTCGGTGGTTGACGCCGATAACGTCTATCGCCATCGCGGTCCGGCGCGTCTATTCACCTCCGAGCGCGCGGCGATACGGGCGCTGAAAGGCTTGGAAGGCGCAGCGATTCAGCCCGGCGATGTGCTGGTGCTGGCTGGCGTCGGTCCGATGGGCACCGGCATGGAAGAAACCTACCAACTGACCTCGGCGCTCAAATTCATCCCTTGGGGCAAACAGGCGCCAATCGTCACTGACGCGCGCTTTTCCGGCGTGTCGACCGGCGCCTGCATCGGCCACGTGGGGCCGGAGGGGCTGGCGGGAGGTCCGATAGGCAAGCTGCGCGACGGCGATCTGATTGAAATCACAATCGACCGCGACGCCCTGAGCGGGTCGGTGGATTTGGTAGGCACGGCGGCGGGTGAGCTCTCGACCGCCGAAGCGCAGGCGCTGCTGAATGACCGGGCGCCGCACCCCGATTTGCAGCCGCATCCCGATTTGCCTGACGATACCCGTCTGTGGGCGGCATTGCAGGCGGCCAGCGGCGGTGTCTGGGCTGGCAGCGTTTACGATGTTGATAAGATCACGGAAGCGCTGGAGGCGGGATTGCAAGCGGTCAAGGATAAAGAAACGGCGACAGAATTGTAATGGGCGAATGATGATGACCGCAGAGTTGAATCAAAAGAACAAAGAATCAGTCTGGGATTTCTGGCAGAAGCTGAATCACGTCGGCGCGGCTAACGTACCAGCAGCGGTGCGGGCGGCCGTTCACGATGACGTCGATTGGAACGTCTCGGCGCCCATCGACCAGTTGCTTGATGTAGAAAACTCGATCACGGGGTTCTGGGCACCGCTGTTTCAATCCTTTCCCGATCTCAAGCACGAGCCTTACGTCTTCATGGGCGGCATCGACGGAAGCTCCGACCTTTACGCCACGGTCGGTGGCGAGGAGTGGGTCAGCGGCTGCGGCTATCTGACCGGCAGTTTCGTCAACGACTGGCTGGGCATCCCGGCGACCGGCCGCAAAACCCATATCTGGTTTGGCGTATTCTACGTCATGCGCCAAGGCAAAATCGCCGAAGCCTATTTGCAGCTCGATATTCTGGCTGGGATGAGGCAAGCGGGCTTTCAGGTGCTGCCGCCGGCGCCGGGCGCGGAGGGAGGCAAGATACCCGGTCCGGTAGCCAAAGACGGCTTGCTGCTGACCGAGCAGGACCCGCTTAAGTCGCGCAAGAGCCAGCAGTTGGTGCAGGCGATGGGGCGGGGCATGCGGCGCTACCTGCGAAGTCGCGATGGCGGCGACTTACGCTCGATGGAGCAGGACAAGTACTGGCATCCCGATATGAAATGGTACGGTCCCAGCGGCATCGGCGCCTGTTTCAGCAAAGAAGAATACGAAGATTTTCATCAGCGTCCCTGGCTGGAAGGCTTCGGCGATCGCAATATCTCGCGCGCTGGCAGCGGCCGGCGCATGGGGCGCATCGGAGAGGGGAAGTATTGCGCCGGCGGCATCTGGGACACTGCCTACTCTCATCACAACGGGACATACGCCGGCGTCCCCGCCACCGGCCGGTTGATGACGCTGCGCGACTTCGACTGGTGGAAGCGCGAGGGCGAGTACTTGATAGAGAATTGGGTGCCGATCGATATGATCGACCTCTTCCGTCAGATGGGCGTCGATCTGATGGAGCGGTTGCGCCTGCAGGTCGAGGGGCGCAGGAGCGGCTCTGCTGGGCTTTGGTAGGCTGACGCCGCCGGAGCGACGGTACCCCTTCCGCTTCGCCCGGCTGGTTTCGCGATTTCCCGTTCACGCCTTTTTTTGCCTAAGCGCGGCGGACTTGTTATGCTTGTATGAGCCGTTGGGCTTGGCCACGATCCGCGGCGCGATTGCAGAAATCGCAATGATGTTTGGCCCGGGGTCTCCAAGACAAGCCGGAGGGAGGTGCAGAGACAACAGTCGTCGATTTACGCAAACGCAATTCAAGTCAAATAGGAGCAAGAATATGTCGAAGAGACTACTGATCATAACCCTACTCTTGGTGGCGATGCTGGTGCTGGCAGTTCCAGTTCAACCGCAGGATGCCACCGAAGGCGGCGAGTTGATCATGATGCAGTCGGCAGACGTGATTGCCTGGGATCAGACCAGGACCACCTGGCCCAGCATTCGCAATGTGCGGCCCCTTTATGACACGCTGCTGACGGTGGACGAGAACGACAATCTGCTGCCATTCCTGGCCACCGATTGGGAAATTTCCGAGGATGGACTGGAATACACCTTCCATCTGCGCGACGACGTGATGTTCCACGATGGCACACCCTGGAACGCCGATGCGGTGATCTTCAATTACCAACGCCAGCTTGATGATCCCGATGCGCGCGGTCATGTGCGCTTGAGCAAAATTCAACGGATGGAAGCCGTTGACGACCATACGGTCAAGATTTGGATCGACAAACCCAACGGCGACTTTATCTATGTCGCGGCGGTGGGCACGGATGCCTATCAGATCAGCCCGGCAGCCTGGGGCGAGGATGGCTCGACCTTCCACGAGAATCCAGTGGGCACCGGCGCCTTCATGTTCGAGGCGCACGAGCCGCAGAGCGAGATTCGCTATGTGGCCAATCCGAACTACTGGCAGGGCGCGCCGCTCTTGGATCGTCTCACCATTCGCATTCATGGCGATACCACGGTGCGCTTGATTGAGGTTGAATCGGGCAATGTGCATTATGTCGATGGCATTGAGCCGGAAGACGCGGTGCGCTTGCAGGGCGAAGGCAATTTTGTGGTGAACACGCCGGTTGGACCGGGCGTGACCATGATCAGCATCAATACTTCGCGCTACCCGATGACCGAATTGTCCTTGCGCCAGGCCTTGGCGCACGCGGTCGACTTTGACGCGATCATCGAAGAGATCCTCTTCGGCTTGCCGCAGCGCTCGCGCGGCGGTGTATCGCCCAACTCGCCCTACTGGACCGATGATCTGCCGGAAGTGGCGCCCTACGATCCGGAGCGGGCGGCTGAGATTCTCGAGGAAGCAGGCTGGGCGCTGGCCGATGATGGCTTCCGCTATCGCGATTGCAACGATCGCACTGTAGATTGTGTCGACGGCAAAGAGCGGCTGGTCGTCAACATCATCTCGGCCGACTTCGCCCTCTGGGGGACCTTCAACGAGATTTACCAGCAGTTTCTGACCGAGATCGGCATTGACGCCCCGATCAAGACGGCCGAATGGAACGCCATGCTCGATGAATGGCGCGAGAACCAGGGCAACTGGACCTTCGGTCACCACTCGCAGGGTTCCTTCTTCGCGGTGACATCGGCAATCGAAGCGGCCTGGGCGCCGGATTCATTCTGGTCGATTTACCAGATTGACGACGCGACCGATCCCTATCTGGTCGAGGTGGCGGCGGAGTTGCAAGAGACATTCGATGCCTTCTCGGCAACGACCGATCTGGAAGAGCGCAAGCGGCTTTCACACAGGGCGCAGACAATCTTCCTGGAACAACAACTGACGATTTGGGGTTGGCACTCGCCCTGGATCAATGTCATCAACCCGGCGGTTGAGGGCATCGTGTGGGAGCTGGGTGGCCGCATCCCGCTCTTCCACAAAGCCTGGCTCAACGAGTAGCGTGTTGACTCAACTCTATTTCCCTCTCTCTTAACGAGGGAGGGACCACTCACCCCTTCCCTCATTTTTTGGGGTCGCGTAGGTCGCGTAGACACTGACCGCCGACACTGACCTGCGGGAAGGGGCTCTGGGATCGGGTTGCTTTCATGCAGAAATACATCGTAAAACGCCTGCTGCTGGCCATTCCAACAATTATTGGCGCGATTACGCTGGTATGGTTCGCCATGCAGCTGGCGCCGGGCGACCCAGCCTTGATGTTCGTGCCACCGGATTTCCAGGGCGAAGAGGCGGAAGCCTACCTGGAGAAGATCAACGAGAAGTACGGCTTTAACGATCCGCTGCCGCTGCAATATGCGCGCTACATGCGCAATACGCTGCTGGGCGATTTCGGCACCTCCTTGCGCACGTTGCGCCCTGTAACCGAAGATCTAATTCGCCGGGTGCCACATACCTTTCGTCTCGGTTTTGCCGCTTTTGTGCTCTCGATAGCGGTGGGCGTTCCTCTTGGCGTATTGGCTGCTATCAAACGGGGCACATGGATTGATGGCTTTTTGATGGTCATCGCCTTGCTTGGGGTCTCGATGCCCAACTTTTGGTTCGGCTACGTGCTCATCCTCGTATTCGGATTGTTTTTTCCTATATTGCCACCTTCCGGGCTGGGCGGCGCGAAGCATATGATCTTGCCTTCCATCGTCATAGGTTTGTCGATCGCCGGTTCGCTGGCGCGCTATTCCCGTTCGAGCATGCTAGAAGTCATCAATCATGATTATGTGCGGACGGCGCGAGCCAAGGGCGTTGCCGAGTACAATGTGCTTGTCAAGCACGCCTTCCGCAATGGGCTGATTCCTATTGTGACCATACTGGGCATAAACTTCGGTTTCATCTTGTCGGGCTCGGTCATTATCGAGAGAGTATTCGGCTGGCCCGGCGTCGGCTTGTATTTGATCGACGGCATCAACGGGCGCGATTTCCCGGTGGTGCAGGGTGCGGTCTTGCTGATTGCGATTTCAGTTGTGATGGCCAATCTCGTTACAGATTTGCTGTTGGTCTATGTAGACCCGCGCATTCGCTATGAATGACCGAGCGCGGGCTGTCGTCAGTGGTGGAGGAGCGGCCGCGTGGCTCTGACTGGGCAAGACAAAAGTTATAAGCAAGAGATCGCTCGGCTTGAAGCCGATGAGTTGCTGCATGTATCGGGAGCGCGGCGCGCCTGGCTCGAATTCCGAGGGAATCGATTTGCGCTGGTCGGCGCTGTCTTCATCATATTCATTGCGCTGATGGGTATTCTGGCGCCGGTCGTCTCGACGCATGATCCCTACAAGCAATCTCTGCGAAAGCGCATGAAGCCGCCGTCTGCTGAACACTGGATGGGTACCGATGAGCTCGGGCGGGATTTTTATTCGCGCCTCGCCTATGGCGCGCGCGTTTCGCTCTTTGTCGGCATCGTCGGTACTGCCGTCGGCGTCATCAGCGGCACCACTGTTGGCTTGATCTCCGGCTTTTTTGGCGGCTGGACTGACACGCTGGTCATGCGGGTCATAGACGTCATGTACGCCTTTCCCGGCATTGTGCTCGCGATATTGTTCGTGGCTGTGCTGGGTCCGAGTCTGTTCAATCTGATCATCGTGCTGGCGATCTGGGCGACGCCAACGCTCTCGCGCATCGTTCGCGGCAATG
>JAPOXG010000094.1 GCA_026707225.1 Chloroflexota bacterium | reverse complement strand
CACTTCATCGGCGATGTGCCGGAGGCGGTGGCGCGCGCCTATCAACGCGTTTTGAGAGACCTTGATGCCGCCGCCTTCGACCTGCTGATTCAAGGCGTCGGACAATTCCCCATCAATGACCGGCCGCGCGTCATCTGGGCGGGTGTAGAGAATAGGCCCGAGCTGCGCGCGCTGCATGAGGCGGTTGGCGCGGCGCTGGAGCGCGAAGGCTTCCGGCGTGAGCGCCGGCGCTTCCACCCGCATATCACCTTGATGCGCTTCCGAAAACCGATTCGCCGCGGCCTCGCCAGCAAATGGCTGAACGCGCATATCGACTTCACCATTGAGCCTTTCCTCGTCGAGCAGTTCGCCCTCTACGAAAGCGATCTGCTGCCGAGCGGCGCGGTGTATAGCAAGCGCGGCGTTTATCCACTCGTATCCAATCGAACTCGTAGAGACGTGCCGTTGGGTCGACCCTTGTAAGTCGGCTGCGCGGCGGGCGACCTGATAGCTTGCCTCTACATAGTTCGCGTAGTACCGGCCAGCCGATGCGCGCGCAGCAGCAATGCCGCCGCCACAATCACGGCGCCCATCACAAGAAAAGTCTTTTCGAGCGATTGCTCCGCCAGCGCGGCGTAGACCGGCGCCCCCAAAGCCACAAATAAACTAACGAACATATTGATGAGCGAGAGCACGGTCGCGCGATTCTTGCTGTCGATGAGCGCATTCTGATACGCCGAAAAGAGGGGACCTTTCATGTTGCTGAAGCCGTACATCAGGATCATGACCGAGGCGGTAGCGATGGGACCAACGACCGCCGCCAGCATCCAGTACAACAGACCCGGCAGCAGAATCAGCGTGGCAATCGCCCGATCGCGCCCCAACCACGATTCCACTTTGTAGGCGTAGCGCTGTGTGAAAGCCGCCAGCAGGCTGCCGGCGGACAGCACGGCGCCGATGGCAAACGGCGAGACTTCATTCTGCACCAGGTAAGGTGGAGCCAGCGTCACCGCTAATGCGTCGGTGAAGGGCAAGGTGAAGACGACCAGCAGCACCAAGCGGCGCAAGCGCCGATTTCTATACAGCAGCGAGAGGCCCGCGCGCAGCATTGCCGCGCTGCTTTCTTTCTTTTCCGCTGCCTCGACCGGCGGCTCGCGCAGCGTCAAGCAGACCAGCAAGCCAACAAACAGAGCGACGACGGTCAAGGCGATGGCGGGGATGAAGTTCTCGAGCGCCGCGTCACCGATGAGTAAACCGCCGACGATGGGAGCGATGACGAAGGCAATCATGCTCCAGCTGTTCACCCGCCCCATCGCCCGTTTCATCGCCTCTTCGCGGTTTTCCGGCGGCAAGCTGTCATAGAGCAGCGCCTCGATGGCGCCGGAGGCGAAGGCGTATCCCACCCCAGCCAAGAGCGCCACCAGAACGTACCATTCATAATCGCGGGCGAATATGAAGATGAACTCGGCGCACATGAGCAACAATGTCGAGCAGAAGATTGACCACTTGCGCCCGACGCGATCGGCCAAGACGCCCGTAGGCACTTCCATCAGGAAGATCGTCCCGATCAGAATCGATTCGATCAGGCTGATTTGCACCAGCGTCAAGCCGCGCCCCAGCAACAGCAGCGCATAAGCGTGAATGTAAAGATGAAAGCGCTGGCAGAAGCTGATGATGATGATTTTGTTGATGTTGGCTGCGTACACGGCGTCAGACAGTCCTTTGCGTGAAAGCGGAGGCGATTATATCAGCAGCCCGCCGCCTTTCTACGTGTCCGCCTATGGGAATAGGACCCTAGCGACGCTATACTCATCGAGGATTCATCGTGGCTGGAGGAACAAGTATGCGCGAAAATCGCGTGCGCAAACTTTGGGCGGATGGGCAAGCGGTGATCAACGGCTGGTTGCACAGCCCCAGCACCTGGTCGGCCGAAGTGATGGCGCATCAAGGCTGGGACAGTCTGGTCGTCGATATGCAGCACGGCTTAATGGGCATCGAGACGGCGATCCAAATGCTCCAGGTCATCTCGACCACCGACACCGTGCCTATGGTGCGCGTCAACTGGAATACGCCCGGCGACACCATGCGTCTGCTCGATGCCGGCGCTTACGGCGTCATCTGCCCCATGATCGAAACGCGCGCAGAATGCGAGGCTTTCGTTGGCGCCTGCCGCTTCCCGCCGCTGGGATACCGCAGCCTCGGCCCCACCCGCGCGCGCGTCTATGCCGGCGAGGACTACGCCCAGCATGCCAACGACACCATCATCACCCTGGCCATGATCGAAACGAAAACGGGCTACGAGAATCGCGACGAGATCATGAGCGTCGAGGGGCTGGATGGCGTCTTCGTCGGCATCGGCGATCTTCGCCTGCACTTGACTGGTGAAGCCGGGCTGAGCGGGGAGGACGCGACCGTCGACGCGGCGCTGGACGCGATTCTGGCTTCAGCGCGCGCTCGCGGCATCAAAGCGGGCCTCTTCGCCGCCGATACCGCCCACGCCATCGAGATGCTCAAGCGCGGTTATGAATTTGTCAC
>JAPOXG010000039.1 GCA_026707225.1 Chloroflexota bacterium | reverse complement strand
GAAAGGCATGCGTGTCGAGCAGGAAACTCATTCCATATAACCGGCGAAGTCTTCCATGGGATCATCAAAGTCTTCAGACATCCATACCTGGCCGCGGGCGCTACCGGCTTTGCGTGGTTTTTTCGCCCTTATCGGAGTCGGAACGAGTTGTACCGCCCAGCCATTTTCTGCGGTGATTACAACAATCTTTCCGTTATGCGCATCCGCAAGCAATTCGTTCAGGCTATTCTGCGCGCTTTTGACGGTGTAGGATTCCATCGTTCGTTCCCCACTACGATGTTCATCCTCAGTGTAACAGTTCTCATGACGTAGTCAATGTAGGCCGAGAATCGCGTGCCCAAGATGTCGCTGCGCGCTAGCCAGAGGCGCGAAAAGCGCGCCCCTTCTCCACATATTGGTCGGCCGTCCGCCGCATCATCGCGATCTCGTCATCGGTCACTGATCGAATGACGCGCGCCGGCGCGCCCAATATCAGCGAGCGGTCGGGGAAGATCTTGTGCTCCGTCACCAGCGCGCTCGCCCCAACCAGGCAGTGCGCTCCAATGCGCGCGCCGTTCATGACGATGGCGCCCATGCCGATCAAGCTATGATCGCCGATATGCGCTCCGTGCGCGATGGCGCGATGGCCAAGCGTCACGCCCACGCCGATGTCCAGTGGCAAGCCGGGATCGGCATGGCAGACCGCCCCGTCCTGGATGTTGCTGCCAGCGCCGATTGTTAGGGATTCGCTATCGCCGCGCAGCACGGCGTTGTACCAGACGCTCACATCCGCGCCCAGCGTCACATCGCCGATGACGACCGCGCCGGCGGCGATGAAGACGGATGGGTGGACTTTATGTGGCTGGAAGGCGCTGTGGTAGGTTTTCACTGCTAGTGACGTGCTCCGGTGGGCGACTGAACCGCAGTGTCTACGCGCGGCAAGAGTCGCCCCTGCATCTGCTGGTATCTCGGTGGGTGCTGTAGGGGCGACCCACCTGGTCGCCCGCACTTATAACAGTTCGTGTTCGGGCGACATGATATGTCGCCCCTACATCTGTTATCGGAGGGCGGCAATACCTCAGCCAGCGCGCTCCGCCAGCACCAGCACGTAGGAGCCGGCGCTGTTGGGATTGCCATCCGTCCCGGAATAACGCCGCGCCCGAATATAATACATGCCGGTGGCGGGGATGCTGAAGTTGTCGATCAGCGAGTTCTGCCCCCCGCCGCTGTCGTCGTTGCGCGTCACGACTTCTTGCGCCCCGTTCAGCAATTCCAGATAGGCATCCAGATTGCCATCGACGCGGGTCATGGAAATGGAGACGACCTCCCCCCGCCGGCCGTAAAAGGCATAAAGATCGGCCTCATTGTCGGCGCTGATTTTGCCGCTGACGCTGGTGCCATAGCTCAAGCTGACCGCGTCGACGGGCACATCGACGAAGGGCTCGTCCAGGATGTCGAGGCTCAGGCGATAATCGCCGCCGGTCGCCCCCCGTTCGCGATCGAAACGCGTCGCGATGATGCGGTAGACGCCGTCGACCGGGATGCGATAATCGGTGATCAGCGCATCCTGAAATTCGACGCCGCTGTCGTCATCATCCTGGATGGTGGCGTAGGCGCCGTCAGCCAAGATGAGATAGCTGTCCAGATCGCCGTTCGGTCCGCGATTCATGCTGATCGTAATCAGATCGCCCGCTGCGGCTTCGAAGGAATAGAATCGCTCGTATTGGGCGTGGCTGAGCGCGCCCGCGCGGCTCTCGCCATAGCGAAGCGGGAGCGGCGCCAGGCGCGTGCTGCCCATGCCGCTGTTGGCCGCCTCTTCAATGCTCAGCACAAAGCTGCCGGCGCTGTCGTCATAGCGCGTTGCCACGATGATGTAGGGACCCGTCCGCTCGATAATCAAGCCTTCGATGCGCGCGTTGCGCGTGTCCCGGCTGTGGTCGTCATTCTTGGCGATCTCGAAGCGGTCGCTGTCGACAATCTGCAAGTAGGGGTCCAGCGTGCCCGATGAGCGCGTCATCGAGATCGTCAGGATGTCGCCCTGCACCGCCTGAAAGGTGTAAAACACCTCGGCATTGGCGTCGCTGATCGTGCCGATGACCGAGTCGTTGTAGCGCAGCGTGCTGCCGCCCTCGGAGAGCACGCCCTTGCGCGTCATTCGCAGCTCGTAGCCGCCGGCGGTCGCGCCCAGGCGATAACCGAAGCGCGCGACTACCACAAAGTAGCGCCCCGAATTTTCCATCGTCAGGTCATCCTGTACGCCCAGCCCGCCGGCCGAATCGTCGCGATGCAGCGCCATGCGCCCACTGTTGTCGAAGACGTTGAGCACGGGATCGAGATCGCCGTCCGTCACTTCCAGCTCGAAGCGAATAACCTCGCCGCGCAAGCCTTCCACGGTGTAGACATCGCGCGGGTTCGCCGCGTCCAGCCGACCGCTGATGAGGCCGTCCTGCGGGGCGTCGGGCGCGTCAGCCTCGATCTCGCGCGGCTGCGACAGGGCCGCCGGCGAGCGGGCAAGCAGGGCGAGCAGCAGACAGCAGCAGAGCAGTTTCATGCC
>JAPOXG010000126.1 GCA_026707225.1 Chloroflexota bacterium | reverse complement strand
GGCCGGCAGAATTTGAGGCAGCGTGGCTAAAGCGCAATTCCCTCAAATTTCTTGAAATTTTGTGTCCAATAAATTAGGACCACTACAATCGCCTTGACCGGCGGCCAACTGGGCCGACCCAGGAGTACGCACCGCCGCGCCTACGAAGCCCTCAAACGCCGCCTAGATTATTTGCGACTGCATGAACCGCTCTTCCTGCCGGAGGAGCTCGAACGGGCGCTGGATGACGTTTATTGGATACGGGCGCGGCGATGTCCGTTCTGGCAAGCTGAAGGCGTGAAAACTGCAGGAAGCAGTCTTCGCTTTCTAGTCTCAATTCTCCTGATGAGCGGCAATTTGGGCGTAAACCGCTGTTTCATCCACGACCATCCACTCACTTGCGATCAAACCATCATGTAATTCAAAATGGGAGATCCCCAGGATAGCTACCGGGGCATTCGTTGGCGCGCCATATCGACCGTGCCCGCTGTGGGCGCCGCAGAAAGTCCAGCGTAAGGCGACCCGAACCGCCCGCTCATGCTGCTGTCGAACGATGAGATGATGCGGCTCGAAACGTCCGTCCGGCAGAGCGGCTGTAAGGCTGGCGAACATATTGCTCACTGGTTCTCGACCATAGCTAAGATGACCGCTAGGACCTTCAAATCGCGCCGCCGCCACATATTGTTCAGCAACGATGTTGAGATGCTTCCCATTCCACAGCCCGTCACAAGTGTCGAGAATGCGATTGGCGATGGCTTCATCTCCCAGGATGGTCAACCCATTTTCGTCAGCCCAGCGCTGGCGCATCGCTGCATTGCCAATGGCATACGCTTCGGGATTATTCACGCCCAGGGATAAGCCGTGCTCCACCGGATTCATGCCGAGCTGCATAAGAAATGACGCCTGGTCTCGCAGTTTCCATTCCTCCACGACCATATTGTCGCGGCACAGGCAGTCGGCAATACCCAACCCTTGGTAAGCGCGTTTGGTTGCGGGTCCCAACTCGCTGTCTCCCATGTGCCTTCCTACTGAACGGACTCGATGTGATGAATAGAAACCGCTGGGCTTGTCGCCGATGATCACATCATCAGCCAGTGGCCGCCGTTCGGCAAATACGTGCATTTGCTCCAAGGTTTCATCGAGTATCTCGCCTGCCGTATTCATCACGCCATGCGGGGAACGTATCGGGCAGACTGGCGCATACCAATCACGAATGCGCCCCACGTTCGCTTCTTCCCAAATGATGTAAGTGATGTCGATGATATATTGCTCTGGCGTTTCAAATTCCAGAGCAAAATTCTGCATAACCATTGTGAACTCCATTCCTAAACTTGCTGTCTGAGAAAACTCGAATCCACCGGCCGCCTACAGAATTTCAGCCCGAAAGCGATCCATGACGCGGCCACCCTTGAGCGCCTAGCCCATGCCTTGCCGCCCGCTCACCAGTATACCGGCGTGCTTTGTACGCCGCTTTCGAGCAGTTCGATATACTTCTGGTTCAGCTTTTGCGTGATCGGACCAGGCTTGCCACGACCGATCGTTCGCCCATCCACCTCCCTGACGGTGAAGATGCCGCCCGCGGTACTGGTCAAGAAAACCTCGTCAGCATTGTAGAGGTCGAAGGCTGTCAATCTGCCCACGACGGTTTCTATTCCCTCCGCGGCCGCCAATTCCATGACCGTCTGCCTTGTCACGCCGACGAGGATGTTCTCGCCAGGGGTATACAAGACGCCTTGCTTCGCTAGAAACACGTTGTAGCCCGGCGCCTCGGCAACGTAGCCGTCGATATCAAGCTCGATAGCCTCATCCAGCCCGGCTTCATTTGCCTCCATGCGCATCAGGATGTGATTCAAATAATTGCAGCACTTGATCTTTGAATCCAGGCACTCGGAAGGGATCCTGCGCATTGATGATATGCCAGCCCTCAAGCCTTCATCTTGTACGCCACTGTCTATGAGGCTGATGTAAGGTATGGCAAAGGCGATCAGATTCGGCTCACAGTGGTAGGGACTCAACAGGGGCATACGTCCCACGCCGCGCGTCACAATGATTTTGATATACGCATTTTCAAGCTTGTTGCGCCTCACGACCTCAAGTACGACCTCCCTCACACCGTCCTTATCGAGAGGGACCTCAATCTTCAGCGCGTGAGCGGATTCGAATAGCCAATCCACATGTGCGTCCAGCTTGAATACCTTGCCGCCCCATGCGCAGGCCGTATCGCACACGGCGTCGCCATAGAGCACCACATGGTCGAAGACAGAAATGCGAGCCTCGTTTTCGGGCACATAGGCTCCACCAATATAGACTTGGCGCTCCGAGCTGCCTGTCCCAATATTCATCTCTTTCACCTCCGTGTGTCCAATTGTCTAATCTGTTCTTGTCAGCTGGCCCCCGATGTCACAATATGCGTCGCCGCCGCAGTGGGTCAGCGATCTACGTCAACATTCGTTCAGACTGTTCTTCTGCGCGCTAAAGGCCTTGCTTGAGCTTGCCTTCGAGTCAAAGCCTTCCATCGATATTTGACTCATGCCTTCCATCTTAGACTGAATATCTGTCGCATCTAGAAGGGCGCGTTATTGCGCAGAAACGTTCAACCTCAACTCTCACGCGCGGGTATTCGAATCTCAGTCCAGCTCCAAGTTTTCAAAAAATTCAGGCGGCTTGGAGCCGATGAACGCCAGCACCTTGTGGATGTCGTAACCCAATTGCTCCAGAAAGCCAAGGATGTCGATGAGCACCCAATTCTCCGCCAACTTATCCCCCTCGACGCGCCAGAAATCCATGTAGCGCAACTTGATTGGCAAGCCGCTGGCGGGAATACCGAACCAGTCGCCGGTGTGGGTGGCGTGCTGATAGCCATGCGCGGCTACGTAGTCCCCTTCAGCGATGCGGATCTCGTCGCGCGCCACTTTGTCGGGGATAGCATTGATGGCGGGCTTACGCAACACCTCTTCGAACTCCTTGATGCCGCGCAGGGTGCCGATACCCGCCGGACCGTACCAAGCCATGTCCTCGGTCCAAAACTCCTCCATAATCCCCAGCGCGCTCTTGTTAAGCGCCAGGTACAACCGTTCGATCAGTTCTTTGTTTTTTCTTCGCTGCTTTTTTCGGTAGACATATCTTTGTCAAGAAATTCGAGGCGCCGGCACAGAGACGCTACCGGCAAGTATTATAGTCCAATAGTGTGAAGGTGGGGCGGGCGCGTCACTGGCTGTGTTATACTCTGCATTCGTCAGCCCGCGAGGAGCTAACGATGTCCATTCTGCGAACGCCGGACGAGCGCTTCCTCAAGCTGCCCGAATTCGATTTCGCGCCGCACTATGTGAATATCGGCGATACGCGCATGCACTACGTTGATGAAGGGGGCGGCGATGAGCTGGTTCTGTGCCTGCACGGCGAGCCGACCTGGTCGTATCTGTACCGGCACATGATCCCGCCGCTGGCGAAACATTACCGCGTGGCGGCGCCCGACATAGTTGGTTTCGGCAAGTCGGACAAGTACGCCCGGCTGGAAGATTACAGCTTCCGGATGCACTATGACAAGCTGGTCGGCTTGATTGAGGCTCTGGACCTGCGAAATATTACTCTTGTTTGTCAGGATTGGGGCGGTTTGCTCGGGCTGACCATCGCTGCCAATCACGAAGAGCGCTTCGCTCGGCTGGTCTTGCTCAACACATTTCTGCCGACGGGCGAAGAGGAGATCAGCCAGGCTTTCATGATATGGCGCGCCTTCAGCCAAAAGGTGGGAACGCGCATGCAAGTCGGGCGGCTGGTCGCCCAGACGATTTCGCATTACCAGCTGCCGCCTGAGATCATCGCCGCCTACGATGCGCCCTTCCCCGAAGACCGTTTCAAAGCTGGCGCGGCCGTCTTCCCCTCACTGGTGCCGATATCGCCGGATATGCCCGGCGCGAAGGAGATGAAGGCGGCGCGGGAAGTCTTGTCCCGCTGGCGCAAGCCGGCCCAGGTCATGTTCAGCGATGGCGATCCAATCTTGGGTGGCGCGGCCGGGTTCTTCCGCCGGCTCATTCCGTCTGCGGCTGATCAACCGGAGATCACGATTCGCGGCGCCGGGCACTTCTTGCAAGAGCAGAAGGGCGCCGAAATCGCGGCAGAGGTGATCGCCTTCATCGAGCGAAGTCCACCGAGGTAGAAATAGCGCGATGGCGAAAGCGACATTGAAACGCAATCCGGGCATTCCGCTCGATATGGGTTGGGTCCGCGCGACTACGGTAAATCGCAGCGCGACGCAGCGACGGGCCGCCACCCTTGTTACGCGTCGCAGCGTCAAGAATGAATGGCAGGCGGCTTGGCTGCTGCGGGCGATCACCATGATCGACCTGACGACGCTGGCTGGCGATGATACGCCGGGCAAGGCGACGCGGTTATGCGCCAAGGCGCGAATGCCATTGCGTCAAGATCTCATCGACGCGCTGGATGTCGAATCGCTGAATATAACCGTTGGCGCTGTCTGCGTGTATCACCAGCGGGTCAAAGACGCGGTCGCCGCCCTGCGCGGCAGCGGCATACCGGTCGCGGTTGTTTCGGCAGGCTTCCCCGCCGGGCTCAACCCCTTCTCCCAACGGATTGAAGAAATCCATCAGTCGGTCGAGGCGGGCGCCGACGAGATCGATATCGTCATCTCGCGCGAGCATGTGCTGCGGGGAAATTGGGCGGCGCTGTATGACGAAGTCTGCGAAATGCGGCGCGCCTGCGGCGACGCTCACATGAAGGCGATCCTGGCGACCGGCGAGCTTGGTCCGCTTTGGCATGTGGCGCAGGCGAGCAAAGTCTGCATGATGGCCGGCGCCGACTTCATTAAATCCAGCACGGGCAAAGAATCGGTCAACGCCACTCTTGAAGTCGGGCTGACCATGGTGCGGGAGATCCGCGCCTACCAGCAGATCACTGGCTGCCAGGTGGGCTTCAAGCCGGCGGGTGGCATCCGCAGCGCCAAAGACGCGCTCAACTGGCTGATTCTCATCAAGGAAGAGCTGGGCGATGATTGGCTGCGCAGTCAGCTTTTCCGCTTCGGCGCCTCAGGCTTGCTCACCGACATCGAGCGGCAGCTCGCCCGGCACGTCAGCGGGCGCTACGCCGCGCGCCACCACATGCCAATGGCTTGAGCGGGATATCACCGATATATTTTCCGAAAACTCTGAATGCAACCGATACGCAATTGCGGTAGAATTTCACTATGGAATCGGATATTAGGAAGGAGGACCTTGCAGAATGCGCCGCGGCAATTCATCGAATTTCGAGTCTCCATTGAGGCCCACTGAAAGGTAAAACATCATGAAAGCAACGATACTTACTGTGAAATTTATGGCCTGTCTTTTGCTTATACTTGCATTCACCAGCGCAGCGTCTTCCCAGATGATGGACAAGATGGATAAGATGGACAGTATGAAAATGATGGACGACGAGATGTCCATGCCCAAGATGCCCACTTGCCAAATGCTGCCGCCGCAGATCATGGTCAGCAGCGACACGCCGGGTGTTCAATGCCAGCGGGTAAGCGAGGGCGCTATCGGCAATGAGCATGTCTTAATGATGATGCCTTTGGATGCGGTCGATGTTTGGGGTCCTAGCAATGTTGTTGCCGAAGTCTGCTTCGAAGGCGCCGGCTCGATTACGTTCCTCGACGCGATGTACTCGCCGCGCAAGCAGATGTCGCTCGAATACGGTATGAAAGACGGCATGACCTGCACATCGATTTCTGGTCCCGGTACAGTCGTCCTTCTGTCGAGCATGATGATGGACGACATGATGACCATGGACAAGATGGACAAGATGGACGGCATGGACAAAATGGACGACATGATGACCATGGACGACATGGACAAGATGGACGGCATGGACAAAATGGATGCCATGAAAATGGACTACGCCATGATGAAAGATTCCATGGAATCCATGATCCCGCTGACGGATTGCGAAGTTACTGCTCGCTACAACCTCAATGTCCGCGACGAACCCGGCGGAGAGAAGATCGGTCTCGTAGCGGGCGGCGCGACCAAGACGCCAATAGCGAGAACCGTGAATTGGTTCAAAGTCGAGCATGATGAAGCCGAGGGCTGGATAAGCTCGCACTTCATCCACGTCTACGGCGACTGCGGTTAGCGGACGTCGTCCTTCTCGGGGGGCAGCAGAGGGCGCCCCCCGGCCCCATCTTTCGCGCATGTCCTTTGCGCGATTACCCGTCCAAAACTATAATCTTCTCCGATAAGATACCCCGCTATTTGCGCTACGGCTTATGCTGACCTTACGGGACGCGCTTCAATTACCGATATTGGATAACGCGAAAGTCGTCGCCGGCGCGGACGGGCTCGATCGGCCGATTCGCTGGGTCTACAATGCCGGCGCGCCGAACGCGGCCGACTGGCTGCACGGCGGCGAGCTGGTGCTGACGACCGTTTACAACATGCCGGAATCAGCCGCGGAGCAGGGCGATTACCTGCGCCAATTGGCGGAAAAGGGCATCGTGGCGCTCGTCATCACCATCGGCATGCTGGTTGACGAGATCCCCGAGTATCTGCGCGTGATTGGAGACGGACTCGGTCTGCCTCTGATTGAATTGCCCTACCAAACGCGTTTTGTAGACATCGCCAAAGTCATCAACGAACGGATCTCCGAAAAGAATCTGGACACGATTAGCCGGGCGCTATCCATTCAGCAGCGGCTGTCGCGCCTGGTGCTGGAGGGTGGCGGATTCCCGGAACTGGCGGAGATGCTGGCCGATCAGGTTGGGCATTCTATCAGTATAGAAAACGACCGCTTTGAAGCGATCGCCAACAAGAATATCGCTGAGGTCGATTCCGCTCGGCGCTATACGATTGAGCATGGCCGCACCAATCCACAGTTGATCGCGGCGCTGGAGGTGGAATACCTGCCCAAGATTCGCGATAGCCTGCGGCCCGTGCAATTGCCCGTTATGCCCGAGCTGGGTTTGGAGATGGAGCGGCTGCTGGCGCCGATTGTGGTGCATGGGGAAATTTACGGCTATATCTGGATCATCGCCGATGTGCACGCGCTTTCGCCCATCGATATGATGGCGATCGAAATCGGCGCGACCGTGGCCGCCCTGCTGATGCTCTATCAAGAGTCGCTGCAAACGGCGGAAGCCTCGCTGAAGGGCAGCTTCATGGCGCAGCTGATCGAAGGCGAAGGCGGGCGTCAGACGATCCTCAGCGATCAGTCGCTGCGCTACGGCGTTGATTTGCGCCTGCCCTACTGCATGCTCCTGGTCAGCATCGAAAATGGCCAGCCGCCGACCTCCACCCGCGCTTACCGCATCATCAACCAGGTCTTGGCTCAATGTGAAGCGCAGGCGGTCGCGGCGCAGTTCGCCGGGCAAGTAGCGATATTGGCGCAGGCTGATCAAGACACTGCAGCGCTGGCTCGCGCGTTGATCGAAGGCTTGGAGAGCGGTGTGGCGATCGGCATCAGCAGCACGATGACCGGCGCCGATAAAGTGGGCGGCGCCCATCAACAATGTAACGAAGCGCTGGATATTGCGCAGCGGGTGAACAGCCCGCGGCGGGCGCATCACTTTGACGAATTGGGATATATCCACACGCTCTATCGCGCGGGGCCGGCAAGCCTGACGCAGAATCCCCACGTGCCAATCCTGCGTCAATTGCTAAAGGAGCGGCAGGCAGACTTGTTCAATACGCTGGAAACTTACCTGGACGCCGGCGGTAACAGCGTGCAGACGGCGAAAACGCTGCATATTCATCGCAGTACGCTGAATTATCGGCTGGCGCGAATCAAAGATGTCTGCGATGTTGATCTGTCGACGGCGAGTACGCGGCTGAATCTGCAGATCGCGCTGAAGCTGATGCGACTGTTTGATGATCTTGCGGACGGCTAGCCCTCTGATTTGGCGACCGCAATCGCTATCGCCAGCGTATCGCTATGGCTCAAGCTGATATCCCAATCGGTCAAGCCCATTTCATCCGCGAGTTCCTTCGCCCTGCCATGCAGCGCCAGTTGGGGTCGTCGTGCCACAGCCGTGCGGACCTCGACATCCACCCAGCGAATGTCGCCGATGCCGCTGCCCAAGGCTTTGGCAACCGCCTCCTTGGCGGCGAAGCGCGCGGCCAAACGATAAGGCTTGTCGCCGCAGTCCTGACGCTCGCCTGGGGTAAAAAAGCGATTCAGAAAGCGTTCTCCGCTCCGCTCAATGCCGGCGGCGATTCGCTCGCATTCAATCATGTCAACGCCACAGCGTATCATCGCATCCTTCGCGGCTTCCTTCTCGCTATCCGCCCCAACACGCCCCAGGCGGCGCGGCGCCGCCATGATGGTACAGTTTCAGCCGAGCCTGTACAATGGTCTGCGAGACGAGCGCGAAGAGGACGGACCATGGCGAGCCTGCGTTTTCGCTTGCGGCAGCAATACTGGCGCTGGACGGCGCCTGGCAAGATAAACGCCTACCTGCGTGACGCTTCCACGCCCAAGATTCAGATTGGCGCGGGCTACAATTTGTTGAGCGGCTGGCTGAATACGACGCTCTATCCCTTCGCGCCTGGCGCCGTGTTCCTGGACGCGAGCCAGCCATTCCCGATTCCATCCGCCTCCTTTGATTACGTTTTCAGCGAGCACGTCATCGAGCATATCGAGTTTGAGGAAGCGGCAACCTTGCTCGGCGAAAGCGCGCGGATCCTCAAAAGCGGCTGCCGCATTCGCCTGGCCACGCCCGACTTGGCGCAGATCATCGCCGTCTATGCGCAGCCGGACGAGGCGGCGCAGCGTGAATACATTCGCTGGATCATGGACCGATTTCGCCCTCGCGTGGGCGAATACAATCCGGCGCATGTCATCAATCAGTCTTTTCATGGCTGGCGGCATAAATTCATTTATGATGAGCCGACGCTGGTCAAGGCGCTGGAAGGGGCCGGCTTCACGGCGGTGACGCGAGTCGAGCCCGGGCAAAGCAGCGATGAGAACCTGCGCGGCATTGAACAGCATGGCGAATATGTGGGCAGCGACGCGGCCATGCGCTACGAGACGATGGTCTTTGAAGCGGTGAAGCCCTAAGCCCGATTGACGCGAGCATCCGCATAGGCGACTCAACTGACTTCAATGCGCAAAATCTGCTGTGCAATTATTCGCGATTATCGGCTAAGATATTGGATTTGACGCAGATGTCCGAGTTGATTGTGGTGGTTGA
This sequence comes from Chloroflexota bacterium, assembly GCA_026707225.1. Lineage (GTDB taxonomy): Bacteria > Chloroflexota > Anaerolineae > Aggregatilineales > Phototrophicaceae > UBA6055. The sequence goes on along the minus strand of JAPOXG010000126.1, from coordinate 21,226 downwards.
CGCTTATGCCCGTATATACCTATCGCCGTGAGGACGGTTCGACCTTCGACATTCGGCAGCGTTTTCTCGATAGTCCGCTGGAGGCTTGCCCGAGCACGGGTCAAGCGGTGAGCCGCGTCATCCAGCCGGCCGGGATCATCTTCAAGGGCAGCGGCTTTTACGTCAACGATAACAATAAGGCGAAGAATCCCGCCAAGCCAGCGGGCGAAAACGGCAAGGGCGAAACCACGAAAGACGGCGATAAGAAAGCGCCAAAGGCGGAAAGCAAGAACGAAAGCCAAGCGTCCAAGAAAGAAAAGGCGCCCGCCTCCAAGTGAGGGTGACAGCGCGCCGCCGTAGTTGCATCACTCGATTGGATCTTTGAGATGAGACTGTATTTCCTTCGACATGGCATCGCGGAAGATCTGGCGACCAGCGATTTCGCCCGCGAGCTGACCAAACGGGGGCGCCGCCGAGTCGCGAATTCCGCGAAAGTAATGAAGCGCCTGGGCCTTGAGCCGAGCCAGATTTTCAGCAGCCCGCGATTGCGAGCGCGCCAAACGGCTGAGATTATCGCCGAGGCGCTTGGCAGCGGCGTGACGCTCACCGAAGCGGTCAATTTCGGCTTTGACCGCGCCGATATCGGCCGGCTGACCAAGCACTTAAGCGCCGACGATGAGGTCATGTTTGTCGGGCATAATCCCGATATGAGCCTGCTCGTCAGCGAGATGACCGGCGTTGACGCGTCGATGAAGAAGGGCGGCTTGGCGCGGGTCGATGTCATCGGCCGCGCGGTGGACGAAGGCGAGCTGGTCTGGCTGATCGCGCCCAAAGTATTTGACGCGCTGCAAGACGGATCGAAAGCGGCGGCGGCGAGCGACAGCTGCCAACTCACCATCCCGGCGCAGAAACTGCCGGCGACAGCGCAGCCCGTGCACAATCTCATCAAGCATCGCTGGAGCCCGTTGGGGTTCGATCGCGAGCGCGACATCGATCGGGAGACGCTCCTGAGCATTCTGGAGGCGGCGCGCTGGGCGGCCTCGTCATTCAACTTGCAGCCTTGGCGCTTCATCGTCGCCCCGCGACAGAATCGCGATGAATTCAGAAAGGTATTGTCTGTCTTGCGGGAAGGCAATCAGTCCTGGGCGCGTTATGCCGCCGTCTTGATGATCGCCGTCACGCAGACCCATCGGGAGCCCGACGCGCCGAATCGGCACGCGGTTCACGATCTTGGACTGGCAATCAGCCAAATGGTCTTGCAGGCGCTGGACCGTGACGTTTATACGCATCAAATGGGTGGCTTCTTCCCCGACAAAGCGCGCGAGGTCTATCAGATACCCGAAGGCTTTGAACCCTTAACCGCCATCGCCATGGGCTATCGGGCTGCCAGCCTGGATCATCTGGGCGCCGGCCACCGTGAGCGCGAGGCGGCGCCGCGGCAGCGTCAGGAATTGACCGACATGGTGTACAACGGCAGTTGGGCGCGGCCAGCCGCTTTCCTCAAAGAAGGCAAAGCATAAATGGCGCGCTTTCTCATCACCGGGGGCGCGGGTTTCCTCGGCATCAACCTGTGCCGATACCTGCTCGCTCAGGACCATGACGTCGTCTCGCTCGATTTCGCCGATTTCACTTATCCCGAGCGCGAACAGATTAAGGAGATCCGCGGCGATATCCGTGACCGCGCCGTCGTGGATGGCGCGATGGCGGATGTCGATATCGTGGTGCATGCGGCCGCCGCCCTGCCGCTCTATTCGCCGGAAGACATCCACACAACCGATATTGATGGCACGCGCAACGTCATCGATGCTGCTCGGCAGGCTGGCGTGAAACGTTTCATTCATATTTCGTCGACGGCTGTGTATGGCCTACCCGAGCGGCAGCCTTCGCGGGAAGACGACCCGCGCATCGGCGTCGGCGCCTACGGCAAAGCGAAGGTGGCGGCGGAGGACATTTGCTTGGCCTACCGCGAGCAAAGCATGATCGTCCCAGTGATACGGCCGAAGTCCTTTGTCGGTCCCGAGCGATTAGGCGTCTTCGCCCTGCTCTATGACTGGGCGCAAGACGGACGCGGCTTCCCGATGTTAGGCGACGGCCGCAACCGCTATCAGCTGCTGGATGTGGAAGATCTTTGCGACGCCATCTATCTTTGCTGTACGCTCGAAGACGACGCCGTCAATGATACCTTCAATATCGGCGCCGCCGAATTCACCACCATGGGCGAGGATTATCAGGCGGTGCTGGACTACGCGGGCCACGGAAAACAAGTCACGCCATTGCCGGCCGAACCGGCGATCTGGCTGCTGCGCGCCCTGGAAGCGTTGAATCTCTCGCCTTTGTATAAATGGGTCTATGAAACGGCCGCGAAGGATTCGTATGTGTCAATCGAACGGGCGCAAGCGAAGCTCGGTTTCCAGCCCAAGTTCTCCAATGTAGATGCCTTGCTTCGCAATTTTCAGTGGTATCTGGACAATCAGATTGCCCTGCGAAATGTGTCTGGCGTGTCGCATCGCGTGCCATGGAGCCAGGGTATCCTCCGGTTGGCCAAGCAATTCTTCTAAGCGCCAGCCGTTCAGGCTATTGATTGAGACGACAGCGCCAGAACTGATCAGCCATGGATGACTTGAAAACGGGCGGCATTGCCGTCATTGATTTTGGCTCACAATACACCCAGTTGATCGCTCGGCGCATCCGCGAGTTGGGCGTTTATGCCGAAGTGTACGCGCATGATAGCGGCGCTGCGCATATCAATCGGCGCCAGCCGGCCGGCTATGTGCTTTCCGGCGGACCCAGCAGTGTCTATGAAGCGGGCGCGCCCCAGCTTCCCGCATTCCTGCTCGAGGTCGGTCGCCCGGTCCTTGGCATCTGCTATGGCATGCAGCTCTTGACGGCGACTTTGGGCGGCGAGGTCGTGGCGGCGCCTGAACGAGAATATGGACCGGCAAGCATTTCGCACCAGCCGCTCAGCCCGCTCTTTGACGGTCTGGCGCCCGAGCTTCAGGTCTGGATGTCGCATGGCGACCGCATAGAATCGCTCCCGCCCGGATTTCGCATGCTGGCGCAATCGGATAATTCGCCATTGGCGGCCATCGGCCAGCTGGAGCGGCATCGATACGGCCTGCAATTCCACCCGGAGGTGCAGCACAGCCCAAGCGGACGCGCCATACTCAGCAACTTCTTATTCCAGATCTGCCGCTGTCAGCCGACATGGAGCGCGGCCGCCTTCATCGAAGAAGCGGTGACAGGGATTCGGAAGCAAGTCGGCGGCGAGCGCGTCTTGCTGGCTTTAAGCGGCGGCGTCGATTCGGCCGTGGCGGGCGCGCTGATTCATCGCGCAATCGGCGACCGCTTGACCTGCATATTTGTCGACCACGGGATGCTGCGCCTGGGCGAGGCGGAACAGGTCGCCAGGGTGTTTCGACAAGAACAAGGCATGAGGCTCATCGCTGTGAATGCGGTCGAAAGCTTCTTGACGGCGCTGACCGGCGTCACCGAGCCAGAAGCCAAGCGCAAATTGATCGGGCGGCTCTTTGTCGAGGCTTTTAATGAGGAAGCGCGCAAGCTGCGGGGAATTCGCTTTCTCGCGCAGGGTACAATCTATCCCGATGTCATCGAGAGCGCGGCCGACAGCGCGGCGGCAAAGACGATCAAATCACATCACAATGTGGGCGGCCTGCCGGCTGATTTGGAATTCGAATTGCTCGAGCCTCTGCGCGATCTGTTCAAAGACGAGGCGCGCAAGGTCGGCGAAGCGCTCGGCTTGCCGGCCTCTATTGTATGGCGGCAGCCTTTCCCCGGACCCGGCCTGGCGATTCGCTGCCTGGGGGAGCTCAGCTGGGAGCGGCTGGAGAAGCTGCGCGCCGCGGACGCCATCTTTACCGGCGAGCTGGCTGACGCGGGCTTGCTGCTCGAAGGCACCGCGCAGAGTTTCGCCGTGCTGCTGCCGGTCAAGTCCGTGGGCGTAATGGGCGACAAGCGCAGTTACGAAGAAGTGCTGATACTACGCTCCGTCACCACCGATGATTTCATGACCGCCGACTGGGCGCGCCTGCCCTATGATCTGCTGGCGCGCGTAAGCGCCCGCATCGTCAACGAAGTGCCCGGCATCAACCGCGTCGCCTACGATATCACGAGCAAGCCACCCAGTACCATCGAGTGGGAATGATAGCGGGATGGTTGCTCTTAGGGGCGAAACCGTCTATAAACTAAGGCAGCTGAATTGCCCAGAAGGAAGACTCATGCCAGCAGCCTATGTCTTGATCCATCTCAATATGTCGGTCGATTTTGCCGATTCCCTGCGTGATATACGCGCCGTGGAGGGTGTGCTGCGCGCCGATCTTGTTGTCGGACCTGACGACTGCATCGCCTTCGTCGAGTCCGAAGATATTACGCAGCTAATGAATACGATTCGCGCGATCCGCAGCGTCAACGGCGTGGGAAAGACGGATACGCGTTCCATTGCGGAAATGTAATCGCTTGTTTCGATCGCCGCGCCCCGCCTGTATACGGGTATATTGGCTGTCAATCTTAGTGGCGCTCGCCGCCTGCGCTCCGCTCGTCCCCGCCACCGTGCCGCCGCATATCAAAAACACGCCGGGCGCAGCTGTTGTCGTCACCGACAAGCTGTTTGACGCTGGCGACTTTCGCCTGGAGTTTCCACGAGCTTGGACTGTCGTCATTACCAGCGAAGCCCACTATGGCCGCATACAGGTGAATTTCGTGGCGCCCGATGGCGGTAAGGTCTTCATTCAACAAGTCGACGCGATAGACTCATCAATCGGCGAGCACAAGATTCTCCCCAATGGCGCCGTCCTCAAGCTGTCGGTGGAAGCGGCCGCCAAGTCAAGCGCCGGGTTTTCAGAACAGGCGCGTCAGCTAATCTCGTCGATTCGCAGCTGACAGCATCATCCTCGTCGTAAGACTTGACCAGGCGATCGCGCTTGGGCATTCCAATATCGATGGCGAAACTTCTAACCGCTTACATACTGGAAGGCAACTTTAGCGCCTGCGGTTTATGAGATCTTGTGATCATTATTTCGCTATATGAGTTAACAGCTTCCCATGCGTATCATTCCAAGACGATCGATGTATAGCTGGAAATAGCTTGATCGGCGCTGGCAAACAGTCGGATTCTCCAGCCTCGGCCACAGGACCAACATGAGTCGAATTGCTTGATATTGCTTGCCTTCCGGTCAAGCTAGCAGGGCACAGCCCACCGCTGCTAAGGACTTTAGTGTTCATTCCATGGTATTGGAATGTATACTCAAAGTCGACTCGCGCGCCAGCGCAACAGGCAACGCGCTGGTGGACTCGCCCTGGCCGAATCCTTGGTCGACTGGTTATTGCAAAATTTGTAATACTTGATATAAACTAACTTACGATTTGATTTCAATCATGCGTAAATTATGGTTTGCACAGTCGTGAGATAGCTGATTTTCACCCTAGGCGCGAGTTTGGCAGACTGATGAAGAAAGCCCGGAGCGGAAGCTTATGGCAGCGAAAATACTTGTCATTGATGATGAGAAGTCGACCGTGGAATTGCTTTCCCTGCTGCTAAAAGAGCGTGGCTTTGAAGTATACGACGCGCCGGACGCCCAGACCGGGTTGCGCATGGCTTACCAGCATCAGCCAGATCTTGTTCTGCTTGACGTCGTTTTGCCGGATCGGGACGGTTGGGAGATTTGTCGACAGATGCGCGATCTCTCCGACATGCCGATCATCTTCGTCAGCGCCAGAGCGGGCAAGGACGACGTGATCAAGGGCTTGGAGCTTGGCGCGGATGATTATATCGCCAAGCCCTTTGACAATGACGAACTAGTCGCGCGTGTCATGGCGCGCTTGCGGCGCAGACCCACAACCGCGATACACGAGGAATACGTATTCAACAACGGAGAGTTTCGAATCAATTTCATGAATCGCGAAGTTTGGATTCGCGACAGGCTCAAGCACTTGACGCCCAAAGAATTTAACTTGCTGGCTGTGCTCGTTCGCAATGCGGGGCGGGTCGTTTCGCGCAAGGAACTGGTCACCGAAGCCTGGGGCGACGAATATGGCGATGCCATCGACAGCCTCAAACTCTATGTGCATTACTTGCGGCAAAAGCTGGAAACCAACCCGCAGCAACCTGAGTACATACTGACTTCCCGCGGCGTCGGCTACCGCTTTGCTCAGCGCTGAAGCTGACGACTACAGCAGCGAGCGCAAGAGAAGGTCCGTTTGCTCCACCATCGCATCAAGGCGAAATCGCTCCAGGCCCGCCTGTGAGTTGGATGCCAGTTCATCTCGCCGTTCAAGCAGATCCATGATGCCGCGCCGCAATGCCTCGGGGTTGCCGAACGGCACAAGCACTCCATTGACGCCATGCTGTACGATTTCCGGATTGCCGCCGATATCGCTTGCCAGCACCGGCGTGCCCAGGTAAAGGCTCTCCAACAGCGTATGGGATAGGCCTTCATAGCCACTGTAGAGCGCCAGCCCGTCTGCGGCTCTAATCAGTTGATGCGCGTCCGGCCTGGCCATTTGTCCTTTGAATATAACGCGATCGCCGAGCGGCGAGGCCAGCTGAGCCAGGCGCGGTCGATCGGGACCGTCGCCGACAACGACAAGGCGCCAATCCGGCGACTGGCGCTGCGCCTCAATCAAGTGATCAATGCCCTTCCAGCGTTGCAGTCGAGCGACGGCGATCAAGGTCGGGCGGTCGTCCCAACTCAGTCGGGAGCGGATCTCGGCGCGCGTCTCTTGGGGCGGCTCTGTTGGCGGCAGCGCGTTGTAGATGACATGCGCCTTCTTCTGCTCGACGCCCCAGTCAACCACCATGCGCTTGAGATACCGGCTCGGCACGATCACCGCGTCCATGGCCGCAATCTGCCGCAAGCGTGAAGCCTTCTGCCAGCGCACGCGCCAATCGCCTCTATATGCCTGAAAATCATCAATGCGCAAATCTGCCGGAATCCAGCCACGACGGATGCAGCGCTCCCAGGCTTGATCGCCGACGACTTTGATCACCCGAGGCTTGTCTCGGCCGCCCCAGAGTGGCAGATCGATCGTGTGGGTGTAGACCAAATCGGCCCAAGCCAGATGCCCCCTAGACGCGGCCGCGTATCGCGCCTGGCGAATCGGATATGACTGGCGCGCCACGCGCGTCACCGGATAGGCATATTCGGCGGTAGCGGGCTCGCCAAAGGTCAGTACGCGCGGCTGCCAGCCCCGCTCTTGCAGCGCTGGCAAGACTGTCTTGAGATAAGTTGCCGGACCGCCCGCTTCGGGATGGAATATACCGCTGGCCACGAATAGCTTCGGCAAGGTCCCCTCCGGCTAATTGAGTCGACCGCGTATCAGGATATGCCGATTGAGGAAGGTGGCGCCTTCCTTTCCCCAGTCTTGCGGATCCATCCATTCGCGGGCGATCGGCGGCGCTTCCCGCAGCATTTGGATCAGCTTGGCAATGGTGGCTTCGTCGTTGCCCTGTCGTCGTGCCCAGGGGATGAAGGCGTGCCGCTTGCGGTAGTGTTCGCTATGCTCGACTTCAAAGCCGGCGCGCTCGAACATCTTCAGCCATTCGCCGTCGTCAAAGGCGCGGTGGTGGCTGGGATCGCGCAGACGCTCAAAGCCATCTACCAGGCGAGCCGCCTCGGGATCTCGCGGCAGCGCCTGATCTTGCAGCATGAAAATGCCAGCCGGCTTCAGAACGCGCGCGCACTCGCCCACGAAGCGCTGCGCATCGGGGAAGTGATGAGGCGCGATGCGACAGGTGACCAAGTCAAAGCGGTCGTCTTCAAAGGGCAGGTCTTCCGCGTCGGCCTGTTCAAAGCTGACGTTGTCGACGCCCCGCTCCTCAACGATGAAGCGCCTCGCTTTCTCCAGCATGCGCGGCGTGAGATCGCTGGCGATGACATGGGCGACATGCGGCGCGAATTTCAAAGCCGTGTGTCCGCCGCCGGTGGCGATATCAAGCGCCTGCCAATGAGATTGCGGCTGGACGATCGCCAGCAGACGATCCAAGTCAGAGCCGTGAGCATGGGTCTCGCTGGTGACGTAACCTTGGGCGAAGCGCGTGTAGCGCTCTTTCGACAAGGCTTTTGAGTCAAGTGAATCGGTCATACGGCAACCTCCGGATATCGCGACGGTCGCCCGGAAAATCACATTGCGCGCCGCGGCAGTCGTCTCTCAACAGAATAGACCGCGCCATTCCGTCGCATCCAGTCTATCTTAAAAGACATTGACCGCTGCAACAGCCTTCGCTCGCTATTGCGCCATGATGCCGGTCGGCGCCTGCCTTTGCCGCTCATTCCCGGTTCGCTGCGATAACCTGTTACAATATCCAGCATGAATTTCAGGCAAAACTATTTTACCCGAGGTCTTGATGTCCCAAAAACGCACGATGCAAAAGGAAGACTTGTTCGAGTTGCGCTTCCTCAACGGCGGCGCCCTTTCTCCCGCTGGCGGGCGCGTCGCTTATTGCGTCAACAAAATCGACGCGAAAGCCGATAAAGAATACAGCACGATGTTCCTGCTCGATATCGCCGCGGGCGAGACCCGTCAAATGACCCATGGCAAAGCGATGGACCGGGGCCCGCAGTGGTCGCCGGACGGCGAATCGCTCGCCTTCATCTCCGACCGCGGGGGAAAGGCGCAACTCTACATTCTGCCCGTCGATGGCGGGGAAGCGCGCGAGCTGACGCAATTCCAGCGTGGAATCGGCGATGGCATCGCCTGGTCGCCAGACGGCGGCAAAATCGCCTTCAGCGCCGCCCCCGATGCCGCAGCGCCCGACCTACGCAAAGAGCCTTACCGCCTCGACCGCACGGTGTACCGCTTTGACGGGATCGGCTATCTCGATGATGCGGTTCAGGATATTTATGTGATTGACCTGGACACGGGCGCGATTGAGCAGTTGACCGATGATCGGTGCAATAACAGCAATCCGCGCTGGTCGCCCGATGGGCGCCGCATACTGTACGACGCCAATATGCGCTTTGACAACACGCGCGCCATGTCGCCCGACCTGAAACTGGTGGACCTAGACGGGCGGCAGACCTTGCTTCTGGAAGACTGGGCGAGCGTCGAAAACGCCAATTTCACGGTTGACGGCGCGCGGATCGTCTTTGTCGGTCGCCCCGATGATGGCAAGCCGATCGGCACCAAGTCCGATGTCTTTGTGCTGGATATCGCTAGCGGAGATATTGAATGCCGCAGCGCCGGGCTGGATGTCGGCGTCGGCGGTTACCTGATTATGGATATGCCGCTGGGAAACCTGAAGCAATGGAATATGCTGGTATCTGACGATGGCGAATCGGCTTTCGCAACGGTGCAGCGTGGCGGAACCGATCACATCTATCGGATTGCCTTGCATGGACCCGAAGATTGCCAGCCGGTGACCGAAGGCGATTGCGCGGTCTTTCCCATGGGCTTGCGCGGCTCGCAATTGCTTTACGCCCGCACCAGTTTGAATTCACCGCCGGATATTCATGTCGCCGATCTGTCAGACGGTTCCACGCGCCAGCTGACAGCGCTCAACGCCGATTGCCTGGGCGGCATCGCAATGCCGGAATCCGAGCGCCTGCTGTGGGACAGCGTGGATGACGTCGCCGTCGAGGGCTGGTATATGAAGCCGGCAGTTGGCAAAGCGCCCTACCCGACGATCCTCTATATTCATGGAGGACCGAACGCCGCCTACGGATACGGCTTTCAATTCGATTTTCAGATGCTGGCGGGCGCCGGCTATGGTCTGCTCTTCCTCAATCATCGCGCGTCGACCGGCTATGGCGACAGCTTCTCCACGGCGATCAAGGGCGACTGGGGCAATCTCGATTACCAAGATTTGATGAGCGGCGTCGATTATGCCATCGAGCGCGGCTTGGCCGATGCCGATCGCCTCGGCGTATGCGGCACGTCGGGCGGCGGCAATCTCTCCTGCTGGATCATCGGACAGACCGACCGCTTCAAAGCCGCGATACCGCACAATCCGGTGGCGAACTGGCGCAGCTTTTACGGCACCAGCGATATCGGCATCTGGTTCAGCGTCGAGCAATTAGGGGGGCACCCGCATGAGATTCCGGAGGTCTACGAACGCTGCTCGCCGATCACCTACGCTCATCGCTGTCGGACGCCTACACTGATAGTGCAATGCGAGATTGACTGGCGCTGCCCGGCCGAGCAGTCGGAGCAATTCTACACCGTTCTCAAAGCGAATGGCTGTGTGGTCGAGATGCTGCGGCAGCCAGGCGGCTATCATGGCGGATCGACCAGCGGCGCGGTGAACCTGCGGCGGGCGCATAATGAGGCCATGCTCGCTTGGTTCGCCCGCTACGTCTTATCAGATTGAACCGGATTCCATTGCAGTTTCTTGAGCATACGCCGATCCAGCTCGTCCAGGCGACCCGGACCCAAGCGCTGCAATTCGGCGCGCACGGCGGTGGAATCCTGCCGCAGTTGCTCGACATCAAGGCCTTGGCAGCGATCAGGCAGCAGCGACAACCACTGCACACTGCGCTGCAGCATCTTCAAAGCGCCGCGATAATTGCCGCCTTCAATCTGGTAATAGGCGACTCCCACCTGCAGGATGCCGCGGTAGAGGTCGCGGACGGGGCCGGCGGTTTTGACCCACTGCGCCTCAAATAGGTCGTGCTGTCGATAGAATTCGCCTCGATTGAATGCGCGCAAGCCCTCTAGGGCTAAGGCGGGCAGTGGCTGCCGGCATTCGCAGACCAACTGTTCAAGCGCGGCGAGGTTCGGGATTCGCGCGATATTGGCGATGACGCGTTTGATGCGCCCGCGGAGTTCACTCCAGCCCAAGGCGAGATCGGCGCCGCAGGTCACCGCCTCCGCGCGCAGGGCCCCATCGTCGCTTGCGAAGCAGACGGGGACGCGGCGGGTAGCGGCGCTGTTCTTGACCGCAAGTAATGCCTCCCGCCATTGAGCATGCGCGCCATCAACGAATACGAGCGCGACATGCCTATCGATTAAGACGTCGGCAATCATTTGCGCCCGCCACAACTCTATGTTATTGTATTCAGGAAGTTGCTTAACATAGTTGGCAAAAGCTTGAGCTTGGCTCAGATAAACGAGCGTAGCGGGAATCAAACGGTTTCCCTAGGTTCTGCTTGGCAAATGAACTGAAACATGGTAGCGTTGATTCATTAACTTTAGCATAACAGAAATCGTTACTTTCTAAAGACGCAAGCCACGCGACAATCGCTCGCCTTGAGCCGGCACAGGCTAGGAATCGCTTGACAGCAGCGCTAATAGAAACATATAATGCTGTAGACATAAATGGTTGCGGCAACATACATCGCGGCAAATTAATGTTCATCGAGGAGCGTTTAGTTTGGGCGGAGCGCGCAGCAGCTATCTAAAGAGGCGGCTCCTCAGGTTGCAAATCGGTTTCCTGCTGTCGGGAGGCCCGGGCAATTCGAAAGCTGTGTCGATATGTCTGCCGCAGCGGGTGCAAGTCGCCAACGACCTCGATTTGGAATCACTTGCAGGCAGCCTGGTTTTAACCCGCACGAAAGAGGGGATCCTTATACAGGGCGCATTGCAGGTCAGTCTTGCGCGGGAATGCGACCGCTGCCTTGAAGCATTCGACCATGCGTTTGAATTGAGCGTTGCCGAGTTGTTCGCTTCGCCCTCGGACGCAAATATCAGTGTCTTTAGCGTAGACAGCAATGGCGAGATTGATCTTGCGCCGCTTCTGCGGGAAGAGGTGCTCATTAAGGAAAGCTACCGAACGGTTTGCCGCGCTGACTGCCGCGGATTGAGCGCCGAAACTGGCATCAACCTGAACCATGAAGAAGAATCGCTTGTTGTTGCAGGTCCGCATTTTGACGGCGGCGAGGCGATAGATCCACGTTTGGCCATATTGCAGCAATTGTTGAAATAAGCCAAGACGATCAAGCGGATGCGCCGGGCCCTTTGTCCCCGCCTGTATCCGGTAAGCTAGGGGTGAAATTGTGGACGAGTTGGATGACAGGTACGAGTCTGATATCGACTTAATGACTTACCTGGACGAAAACAAGGGTGAGAAGAACTCGATGGAGCTCTTCTTCGACGAAGCTGACATCGAGCTATTTGAAGAGGCTTTTGAAGAGGACCTGGAACTCGACGAGGAAGAAGACGATCACGACCTCGGCGAGATAGCGTCAAGCGACACGGTCGGCTTGTATCTCAAGGAAATGGCGCGTGTTCCTCTGTTGACCACAGAGGAAGAGGTGCAGTTGGCCATGCGCCAGGAAGCGGGCCAAAAAGCCGAAGGGCAGCTGAGGCAGGCGCCCGATCATGAGCGCCGGGCGGAATGGCAATTCCTAATGCAGGATGGCCTGAACGCGCGCGACCACCTCATCAAGGCAAATACGCGGCTGGTTGTCTCTATCGCCAAGAAATACATGTCGCGCGGCGTGCCCTTCCTCGATTTGATACAGGAAGGCAACCTCGGCCTAATGAAGGCGGTGGAAAAGTTCGACTACCACCGTGGTTATCGCTTCAGCACCTACGCGACCTGGTGGATCCGGCAGACGATTACGCGCGCGATCGCCGACCAGGGCCGCACCATTCGCGTGCCGGTTCACATGACCGACCGCATCCGGCAGCTGTATCGGGTGGCGCGTGACCTCGAGCAGGAGACCGGCTGCAAACCGTCGGTGGAAGAAATCGCCGAGGTGATGGAGTGCGACCCGCGCAAAGTACAGTGGATGCTGAAAGTCTCCTGGCGGCCCCTGAGCCTGGAACATCCGGTTGGCAAAGATGACGACAGCGAACTGGGCAGCTTCATTGAGAACGATCGCGAGCCAAATCCTTCAGACAGCGCTTACAGCAAGCTGCTGAAAGAAAAGATTGAAGAACTCCTGAATACCCTAACGCCGCGCGAAGCCCGCATCCTGCGCCTGCGCTTCGGCCTGCAAAACGGCCATTGCTATACGTTGGAAGAAGTTGGGCAGAAATTCGGCTTGACGCGCGAGCGGATCCGGCAAATTGAGGGACGCGCGCTGCGGCGCTTGCGTCACCCAAGACGGAGCCGCAAACTGCGCGACTACCTGGATTAGCGTTTCCGCTAGCCCGCCTCCGGCCGCGACGAATTCCAAGCCTCAAGCAAAGTCTTTTCAAGCTCAGCCGGCAAGTCGGCTGGCGATGGGGCGTCTGGGTTGGCGCGCGCCCAGTCATAAGTGGCGCGGATGGTCTGCGACAGCGGGCGAAATCGCAGCCCGGCGGCGAGCGCAGCCTGAATGCTGAAGGTCATGAAACTTTCGGCCGCTTCGCGATTGAGCCAGAGCGGCAATCCCATGAATTCATCGACGCCCTGCCGCCGCAAGAAGTTATCGCTGACGTGATGGAAGCGGACATCGCTGGCTAGCGCCCCTTTTGCAAGGGGCAAGAATTCGCCGAATGTCAAGCGCTCTGCCGGTCCGGTCACATTGAATACGCCCGAAGTCCGCCTCTCGATCCCGCGCAATATGAAATCGGCCAGGTCGCGCGCGTCAATGAACTGGAGCGGCTGCTGCGCCGGCGGCGCGATGGCATCGCCTCCCCTGGCGGCGCGCGTCACCCAATAGGTGAATCGATTGGTCGGGTCATAAGGACCGACGATTAAGCCTGCGCGGATAATCAGAGCGCTATGCGGAAATGTTTCCAGGACGGCAGCCTCACAGCCAACCTTGAGCGGACCGTAATATTCGGCGGTGACTTCTTCGATTGAGTCGTCCTCCAAAGTCAATACGGGCGCTGTCTCATCACGATTCGGCTCACCGGCGACCGGGTATACCGAGAGCGTCGAGATGAAGCAATAATGTTCCACCGCCGGTCGCAGCGCCGCAGTCGACAACCGCAGCTGCCGCGGCCGATAACCGCACGTATCAATCACCGCATCCCAGCGCCGTCCACACAAGCGATCAAGATCCCGGTCGCGGTCGCCTTGAATCGCGTCGATATCTGGATAGGCATCGGGGCTGCTGCGGCCACGATTGAAGAGCGTGACGCAGTGGTCCCGCCGCAGCGCCGCATTCACAAGCGCGCGTCCCAGGAAAACTGTCCCGCCGATGATCAGAATCCGCATGTCTTGGCTCCGGAATACCGCCTCATAGCAAGTTTGGCAAAGGCTCGCGCAATGGTGAAACGAGGACTCGGCGTTGGCGCTCTTAGGCCAATGCATAGGATGCCTTATGACTATTGTACGGCTTATGGACGCGCCGTCTACAGACGATATGGCTTCGCCGAACTATGCTAGAATCGCCATTATGAACAGGACTGCCAGCCATCGCCAATCCGCCCTCATCTTGACTGGATTCATGCTCCTGCTGCTTTCCTGCAACTTGGGCACAAGCGAAAACGCCCCGCCGACACTGGCGCCTTTGCCGACCCCAACAGCGCCAGCCACACTCGGCTACGCGGCAGCGCGGCCGGCGGTCCTGCCCGCCATCGGCGCGACGTCGCTCCCGCCAAGCGGCGACGCCATGCGCCAGCTGCTTGACCAGGTCGAGTCCGACCGCTTGATGTCGCACATCCGCAGCCTGCAAGATCTGCGTACGCGGCACATCAACTCGACGCAAACTTCCGCCGAGGAAGGCATCGGCGCGGCGCGGCGCTATATCAACGACCAGTTCGAGATTTTCCGGGCGGACTCGGGCGGGAAGTTTTACACCTTTGAGGTCGGCTTCTATGCCTACACCAGTCCCGACGAAAGGACGCCGCAATACAATATTGTCGGCGCGATCAGCGGCGCGGAATTGAATGCCGGCACCATCATCGTTGGCGCGCATTATGACAGCCTCGGCACGCCGCGCGATTCCGGCACGGCTTACGCGCCCGGCGCCAATGACAATGGCTCCGGTGTGGCTGCGGTGCTGGAAATGGCGCGCATCATGAGCGCCTCCCAATACAAAGCGACCATTATGTTCGTCCTGTTTTCCGCGGAAGAAGTCCAGCGGCAGGGCAGCATCGCCTTCGCCCGCTGGATCGCCAATGACAATGTCAATGTGACCGGCATGATAAACCTCGACACCATCGGCAATATTCACGACTTCAACGGCAATCGCGAAGATCGATACCTGCGCGTCTTTTCTGAGGGACCCAACGACAGCTCGGTTTCGCGGCGGCTGGCGCGGGAAGCCAACTTCCTCGGGCACAATTACGACCTCGCTATCGACCTGCAAGTGATGGATGCGGTTGATCGGGAGAATCGCTATGGCGATCATCAGTCCTTCAGCGATTTGGGCTATCCGGCGATCCGTTTCATCAACGCCTTTGAAGAGAAACGCAATGCCGACCCCACGGATACGATTGAATTCATCGAGCCGGATTACTTGCGCCGCTCTACGCAAGCGGCTCTGGCGCTGGTTACCGCCCTGGCTGAAGGACCTAGTCCCCCAGCCAATATCGCCTTGCGCGAGCGGGAAGGCGGGAAGAAAGAGCTGGTCTGGGAACCGGTGGAAGACGCCGCCAGTTATATCATCGCGCTGCGCCCGGCCGGCTCGCTGATCTACGCCGATCAGCTGCCCATCGATGAGACCAAGGTGGTCTGGGCCGGCTTTTCCGACTATGCCGGGATCGCCATCGCCGCCCGCGACGCCCGCGGGCTGATCGGTCCCCTGAGCCAGGAGATCATCCCGCGCTAGGACAATAGTGGCGGCGCGAGCTAGCGCCTGTCGGGGCGGTTTGCTAAAGTGAATCTGCCCCTGCCCCGAGCTTTGGCGGATGATTGAGGAACGATGCGCATCGCTCACATCATCAAAGTAACTCGCATAAGCGGCGCCGAGCGGCACCTGCTCTTCCTGCTCGATGGCTTGCGGCAGCGAAGCGTCGATGCTCGCTTGGTCATTCTCGTCGAGCGCGACCGGCCGATGGATGAGATGGTGGCCGCGGCCGCAGAGCGCAACATCCCAATCCTGCGCTTGCCGATCGGGCGCGATTATGATTTGCCGCTGCTTTGGCGTCTGCGGCGCGCGCTGCGTCAAATCAAACCCGATATTGTGCACACGCACCTGATCCATGCCGATCTCTTCGGCTGTTTTGCCGCCAAGCTCGCCGGCGTTCCCGCCATCGTTAGCAGCCGGCATCTCGATGATGCCTTTCGCTACCGAGCCCGTTGGCGCCGTATCCATCGCCGGCTTTGGCGCATATTCGACGCCGGCATCGCCATCTCGGCGGCGATGAAGCAATTCGCCCTGGAGATTGAAGAGGCGCCCGCTGATAAAATTACGGTCGTGCGCTATGGCATGGAATACCGCTGGCTCAGCGACGAAGATATCAGCAGCGCCCGGCAGCGGCTGCGCGCTGAGTTGAAATTGGGGGCTGATGCGCAATTGCTTGGCATGGCCTGCCGCCTGGTGGAGCAGAAAGGCATCCCCTACGCCTTGGAGGCTTTGCGCCGCATTCGCTCGGATTTCCCGCGCGCCCATTTGGCGATCGCCGGCGATGGCGAAAAAGCCGCTGAATTGCGGCGTCTGGCGAGCATGCTGGGCATTGCCGACAGGGTGCATTGGCTGGGATGGCGGGCGGATGCGGCTGATCTGATGGCCGCCTTTGATGTTTTTTTGCTGCCGAGCTTGCGCGAGGGCTTCGGTCTGGTGCTGTTGGAAGCGATGTCGCGGCGCGTGCCCATCGTCGCCAGCCGCGTCGGCGCCATACGGGAGATCGTCACAGACGGCGAAACGGGCATCTTGGTCGAGCCGCGCAATGTCGATCAATTGGCGAAGGCGATGACGCGCCTGCTCAAGGATCGCGCGCTGCGCAAGTACATGGGTCTGCTGGGCGCCGCCCGCCTGGAAGAGCGCTTCAGCGTCGAAGGCATGGTAGACGGCACGATCGCGGTATATGAAGAGGTATTGCGCTAGGTGGATCCGCGCATGAAGAAGGTATATCTGTCCTTTGCGCCGGAAGACGCCGAACGAGCCGAGGAATTGCGGCGGATTCTGATGGCGCAGGGACATCGCCCCTGGATCGACCCCCAGCCAATCGCAGGGGCGAGCTGGCATTATGAGGTGGACGCGGCGATCCAAACGGCAGACGCGCTGATCGTTCTCGTGACCGCGGCGGCTGCTCACTCGACCTACGTCACTTATGAGTGGGCGCTGGCTGTGGGCGCGGGCTTGCCGGTTTTCGCGATCATCTTTGAAGAAGCGCCGGAACATCCGCGATTGAGTACGGTCAAGCGCTACGACGCGCGCAGCTTCAGTGATGAAAACCACTTTTGGGATCACTTCCTGGGGGATTTCAACGGACAGGTGGCGGGCGCCAATGCCGACCGGCGGCAAATGGCTACCGCAGCCGATGAGTCGCCAGAAATCGACAAGAGCATGATGCCAACGGAACCGGGTTACTGGCTCGTCATGCGGCGCGGACCCATGCGGAATCAAATCTATCAACTGGAAGCGGCGCTGGTCAACATCGGGCGCGACATCGCCAACGATATCGCCATTCGCGACGGACAGGTCAGCCGCTATCATTTGCGCCTCACCCTGCAGGGACAAGATTACTGCGTGGAAGACCTGGGCAGCACAAACGGCACACGCGTCAATGGCCTGCAGATCTCGCGGCGGACGCGCCTGAATGACGGCGATATCATCGCCTTGGGCGATTCTATTCTGTTGACCTACGATCTGGTCTATCTGGAGCAGTCGGCAGCGCGCCGATGACGCGCGGGCGCAACAATGTCAGGGCACTGTAAATATGACATCGGTGGCTTGCGCGATGCTTCCGCCTCGGACCAGCGCTAGCCGCAAAACATAATTGCCGGGCCGCAGCGCGTCGGCATGCAGGGTTTCCAGCTGACCCTGAACGACCGAATTGTAATGCGGGTTGCCGAGTGGCGTCCAATCGGTGAATTGTCCGCCGCGGATATAGAAGTGATAATTCTCGGCTTGGCTCGGATTAAACTGGGCGGTGCCGATGATCGGGATCACGCCGTTGATCGTTTGGCCGGGGGCGGGCTGCTGAATCTGCAAAGCCGCGCCAACGCTGCCGAACGTCTGCATGGTGTAAACGCCGGGCCAGCAATCCACAGTGGGCAGAAAAGCCAAGCCATGTTCGCGCGCATAGCGTTCGGCTTCGACGGCGTCATCATGCGACGTGGTCGGTCCGCCAATGAAGATGAGATTTTGCGCGCCGGCGGCGAGCGCTTCACCCGCTTCTTGCACGGGCACGCGACAGTAGCGCGGCGGGACCGGCGGCTTCTCTCCCGGGCGGACCTGAAATTGAATGCCGGCGGCGACATCGGGCGGCAAGGGATAGACCAGCGTCTGATAGACCCCGGGCGAGACCTCCTGCAAGACCGAGCCCTGCGTGGGCGCCGGCGTCGGGTATTGCTGCGCCGGAGGCGAATAGGCCAGCCCGCCCTGCCCATCGGGGACGCCGGCGGGAGCGTTCAGCGTCCACTCATTGATCGTGCCCGGGCAGCGCGTCGAGAGCTCGGTCAACAAGCGCACATCGCAGACCTGGCGCAGCGTCATGCCGCTGGGCGGAATCGGTTGATCGTTCAACAGCTGCCCGTCGCTGGCGAAGGCGGCGAGCAGTCGATTGTCGGCGTAGATCCCGCTGAGCACGGTATTCCAGATCGGCGCGGCGCCGGTTAAGCCGGAGGAATCGATCATCGGGTCGCCGTCATTATTGCCCACCCAAACGCCGACGGCGACGTTGCGCGTGTAACCGATGGTCCAATTATCCTTGACATCATCGGTGGTGCCGGTCTTGACCGCGGCGAAGATTCCCTCCGTTCGCAGCGGACTGTAAGCGCCCATCGCCGGGGCGCGCGCCCGATTGTCGCCCAGCATATCGCTGATGACAAAGGCGACTCGGGGATCTAGGACGCGAGCGGCAACCACGCCCTGCAGAACGGATCGCGCGTTGAGCTGCCCTTCAGGACAGCCGTCGGCGTATTGATAGAGAATCTGATCATCGCTGTCGATCACGCAGAGGATGGACGTCAGCGGCACAAATTCGCCCTGATTGGCGAAGACGGCAAAGGCGTTGGTCAATTCGATCAGGCTGACTTCACCACCGCCCAAGGTCAGGGACAAGCCATAATTGGAAGCGTCCTCGTCCAGCGTGCTAATGCCGAGCCGCCGCAGCAGGCTCAACAGATAATCCACGCCAACACGGCGCAGCGTCTGCACCGCCGGGATGTTATAGCTATTGGCGAGCGCCGCGCGCATCGTCATCGGTCCGTGGAAGGCTTCATCATAATTGCGCGGGGTATAAACCGGTAAGCCGGGCAGCGCGATTTGCGTGCGCGTATCCCATAGGACATCCAGCGTGGACATGCCCCGCTCCAGCGCCGCCGAATAGGTGAAGGGTTTGATGGTGCTGCCGGGCTGACGGAAGGCGGTGGTGACGTTCACGCTGCCGTCAATCGCCTCGTTGTTGTAATCGATGCTGCCCACCATGGCGATAATCTCGCCGCTGGCCGGCTTGGTGACCACGACCGCCGCGTTGCTGACGTTCTTGGTATGCAGCCGCGCCACTTGATCCCCGGCGGCTCGCTGCGCCAGGCGGTTCACATCCTGATCAAGCGTGGTGTAGACGCGCAAACCGCCGTCGGTGATATCTTCGGGGCTGTAGCCCAGTTGGCGCATCAGCCGCTCCAATTGCGCTTGAGCGTAAACGGTGAAGTGCGGCGCGACCAGCGATGTGTTTGCCGGCGCGAAGGTCAAGCCCTCCTGCAGCGCCAGCCGCGCCTGCTCGCGCGAGATGAAGCCTTCTTCGACCATTTCGCCCAGCACTTGTCGCCAGCGCTCATCGACCGCCGCTTGCACCGCCGGGTCTGGATTCAGCGGATCAAGCCAGGCGGGCGCCTGTGGCAAGCCGGCCAGCATGGCCGCTTCCCCAATGCTCAGTTGATCGACATCTTTGCCAAAGAAAGTCTGGGAAGCTGTCTGCGCGCCATAAGCCAAGTTGCCGTAGTAGATCTCGTTGAAGTACATCTCGAGGATTTCATTTTTGCCGCGGGATTGCGTCAGCACAATCGCCAGCAGGATTTCTTCGGCTTTGCGCGCGACGCTGCGTTCGGCGCGTTTCTCGAAGTCAAAGAAGATATTGCGCACCAGTTGCTGCGTGATGGTGCTGCCGCCCGGTGTGCGGTCGCGGTCGGCGGCGCCGATATAATTCAAAGCGGCCAAGACGGTATGCCCGACATCAACGCCGATGTTTTTCCGAAAGGAATCGTCTTCTATGGCGATAGTCGCGGCGATCAGCGCGTCGGGGATGCGCTCATAACTGACGCGCGTCCGCCGGCCCTCGCCAAATGCCTCGTAAAGTTCATTGCCATAACGGTCGTAGATGAAGCTGCTCTCGAAGCCACGATAATTATCGACCTCGGCGATGCGCGCGGTCCACTCCGCCTCGACCTGCGGCAAAATGACCATCGCCGCGCCAGCCGTCAGCAGGGTCAAGCCGCCACAAAATGTCAACATCATGCCGATCAGCAGCCAAAGGCAGCCGATGGGAGCGCCCAGGAAACGCCGTCGGCGCCGTCGTTTGCGCGCCAGATTGGTCGCCTCGCCGGCCGGTGGACCCGGCAAGTGCGCCAGCGCAGGCGCGGGACCCTTGACCTCTGCGATATTAGGGAGTGTAGGCGCCTGGTCGTTGGAAGGGCGCGCTGGGGAAGTCGTGGTCGCGGGACCGGGGACGGCGTCGATGGCTGCTGGCGGCGTCTGGCTCAAGTTGTTATGGCGCGGCAGCGGCGCGGCAACCTGGCCATAAGCGGGCAAGGTGACCAGTTCGCTGCGGGCGTCGCGCGGGGTCGTCTCCTCCAACTCCGAAACATGAGGCAGCGCGAAGGGCGCATCCGGCGCGCGCTCCACTTTGACCATCTCGGTGGTCCTGGTATCGTCGTCCGCCGGCGGCAGCCTGGGGGCTTGCTCGGTTCTGTCGGGATCCTCGCTGTCCCCACCACGCGGCTTGCCGTCTGAGTCCATGGCCTTTCCTGTGCCTTTTCGCCTATTCTATCAGAATAGAACATACGCAGCCGACGCGCTTGCCGTCTCGCCACCGAGTGACCTACGCTGACATGGCAATCGAACTGTAGGGCTTTCCCGCTACTAGATTTTGGGCGCCTATCAGTGGTTCACCTTCCTCTAAATCTCCCCCCAATGAATTAGGGGGAGACTTTTTCATCGTTGAGTCCGCTTTCTGCGCGACCAAACTCACCTTCCCTAGCTCGCTGAGGGGCCGGGGGATGGGGTGTAGTGGTCCTAATTTATTGGACACAAAATTTCAAGAAATTTGAGGGAATTGCGCTTTAGCCACGCTGCCTCAAATTCTGCCGGCC
>JAPOXG010000102.1 GCA_026707225.1 Chloroflexota bacterium | reverse complement strand
CTGAGCATCTAGTATACTCTCTTTACTAGGTGTCCAGTTTTTCAGGACCACTACATTGTCGGCGAAGCCATCTATCTGGGCACGTCAAGCAAACAGTGGGACATCAATTTGACGATTGAGCCGGATGTCACCGCCCACAATTGGGTGCATCACAACATCATCGATACACAGGGGAACGAATGCGTCGAAGCCAAAGAAGGCACCGAGCGCAACGTCATCGAATACAATATCTGCACCGGTCAGAAAGACCCCAACTCCGGCGGCATCGTCTCTCGGGGTAAAGCCAATATCATCCGCTACAATGAGATTCATGGCAGTGTCGGCGCTGGCGTACGGCTAGGCGGCCATCATGTCGACGGCGTCCAATACGGCGTAAACAACCTGGTCTACGGGAACATCATCAGCGAGAACGACGCTGGCGGCATCAAGGTGCAGGTGGAGCGGCAAGCGCTCATCTGTGGAAATCAACTGCGGGATAATGCTGCCGGCGCAATGACGGGCGACTTTGCCGAATCATACGATGGCGCTCAACCCTGCGCTTCAGCCGCCAGCGGCAGCGATCTGGCTTCCAGATAATAACCCAGCTTCTCCGATATACTCTGGGCGACGTCCTGGATCTTGGCGCCATACGTTGAAATCATCGCTTCATTAAGGCGCGACAAGGGAAACGATACGCTCACCGCCGCCACAGGCATCGCCCTGTGATTGTGGATCGGCGCCGAGATGCAGAGCCCGCCGATCTCATTTTCTTCTCGTTCTATGGCATATCCACACCGGCGGAAGTCTTTGAACTGCCGCATCAATTGATCGATATCAGTGATCGTATTCGGTGTCATGGATTCCAGCGGATAAGACTGTAAGACCGCTAGCGCTTGCTGGGCAGGCAAATGCGAAAGAATCGCCTTACCCAAGGCCGTTGAATGGGGCCAGGCGCGCTTGCCAATGTGATTGCGGAAACCGAGGCTCTTATCCGTCAGCAGCCGCTCAATGTAAATGATCTGATTCTCTTCGAGGATCGCCAGGTTTACACTTTCGAAAGACCAATCGCGCAGGTACTCAAGTTCTGGCATGGCGATCTTGCGGATTTCGATTTGATCGAGGATCACGCCGGCCCGCTCGACCAATTGCAGCCCAAAATGATAGCGACGATTTTCCGGATTCTGCGCGATATATCCGTTGCGCTCCAACGTATATACCAGGCCGGAGGCCGTGCTCTTGTGCAGGTTCAGCGCTTTGGCAATATCGGTAATGCCCAATTCCGGCGTCTGCGGCCCGAACACGGACAGAATATCCAGCGCGCGCTGCAGCGAAGAAATGATCCGCGGATCGTTCTCTCTCTCGTCCATGCACATCGGCTCCGTCCGTTTCCAATAACCTATCCTACAGCAAAGTGGGAAAAAAGTATCTGGGCGTATCTGAAAGGACTGGCATCCGTGAATATTTTGACGCAAGGCTCGCGCCCAGGCGGTGGTTTTCGTCAACTCTAGTTGTCAGGGAAGGCTTGCGACCGAACGACATGGACTCGAATTCTGTGTGTGACTGCCTCAGAGCGTATGCCTACGATTACCATTTGCCGGTAACAATTTCACGACTCTTATAGCCTATCTATTGGGTCATTTGACGTCTGGCCACCTTTCCTGAAGCAAACAGACGCAGATAACAACCCCAAAATAGTCCAAATCCACCACCAATACGCCCCGTTCGCTTCACAGAAGGGGGCTTCCCTAAAGCGACATGCGCTACGGTCTATGGGATACTCATGCAAAACAAAATTCACAGACGCAAGATAACATCATTCGTGGCGCGACAACGCATCGCAATTCCCGACCGCGCAATAGCCAGCAGGCTGATTGCAGCGATGGATGACCAAAGACTCGCCCACTTCTCCGGCTAGTGAGTCTGAGCGCACGGTCCGCAATTCACTAGAATTTGACACGGTATCCTATTCTGGTTATGTTGCACAGATTATCCGATTCAATTGATCATGGATTTCAGAACCATCAGCCACAAACGAGTGCTGATGACGAACATGCAAAGGAAAAACAGATGCTGGATTTTCCAATAATTGATACGCACCTCCACGTTTGGGATCCGCAGCGTCTGCGCTATCCTTGGCTGGATGACATTCCCTTGCTCAATAAGCCTTTCCTGCTGGAAGATTATAACCGCGCATGCGGACCCGTCGCTGTCGAGAAAATGGTCTTCCTGCAAGCAGAGGTGGATTTCGAGCAATTCCAGGAAGAAGCGGACTGGGTCGATAGCCTTGCGGAGCGGGACAGCCGGCTTCAAGGAATCGTCCCTTGGGTGCCGTTGGAACTCGGCGATGCCGCCCGTCCAGCGCTGGAGAAGCTGGCCGCCAATCCGCGCGTCAAAAGCATCCGCCGCATCATTCAGTTTGAACCGGATATCGAGTTTTGCCTGCGCCCGGATTTCGTGCGCGGTGTTCAGCTTTTGCCCGAATACGGCCTGAACTTCGACATTTGCATTCATCACCCGCAGATGGCCAACACCATCAAGATGGTCGCGCAATGCCCCGATGTCCAGTTCATTCTCGATCACATTGGCAAGCCCGATATCAAGAACGGCCTTATGGATCCTTGGCGCGCCGAAATCAGAACACTTTCCGAGTTTCAGAACGTCTGGTGCAAGATCTCCGGCCTGGTC
Source organism: Chloroflexota bacterium (assembly GCA_026707225.1). Lineage (GTDB taxonomy): Bacteria > Chloroflexota > Anaerolineae > Aggregatilineales > Phototrophicaceae > UBA6055. The sequence continues at coordinate 28,224 of JAPOXG010000102.1, read as the reverse complement.
ACCGAGGCCGATCACGACAGTTGGACGCGAGAGCAACTCAAGCCTTATATTGATCACGTTATCGAGTGCTTCGGCTTCGACCGCGTGATGTACGGTGGCGATTGGCCCGTCGCCTATCAAGCGACGGCGTATCCGCGCTGGGTGGAGACGCTTGAATGGGCGGTAGCAGGATCCACAGATGAGGAGTTGAAGAAGCTCTTCCGCGACAACGCCGCCGCATTCTACCGCTTGGACGATTGAGCGCATCGCTTTGCATTAGATGCGCCGCCGCGATATAGTTCGTGGACTTGAATGCCACGCCCGGGTGTTGCTGGAGGAACAGTCTCTCTATGAACTGGAACGGACATGTCGCCATCGTCACCGGCGCGGCCAGCGGGATTGGCGCAGGCATCGCCGAATGCTTCGCAGAAGCGGGCGCGGAAGTTGTCGTCGCCGATGTCAATGAGCGCCTGGGCGCAAGTGTCATCGACGACTTGCAAGCGCGCTATGGCAAAGGTCTCTTCGTCAAGACTGACGTCTCCCAAGCCACTGATTGCAAAAAACTCATCGACGAAACCCTGTCCGCCTACGGTCAGATCGACACGCTGGTCAACAATGCCGGCGTCAACTTTGTCAAGCCGACGCTCGAGATGGACGAAGCCGACTGGGACCGCGTCGTTGATGTCGATCTCAAAGGCACGTTTCTCTGCAGTCGGTTTGCGCTGGAAGCGATGGTCGCGCGCCGCAGCGGCGCCATCATCAATATCGCCAGCGTTCACACGGTGGCGACCTTGCCGGCGGCCGCGCCCTACGCCGCTTCCAAAGGCGGTGTAGGCATGATGACGGCTTCGATGGCTATCGAATTCGCGCCTTTTGGCATTCGAGTCAACGCCGTCAGCCCGGGCCTGACCGACACGCAGATCTGGAACGATATTCAAGACGCCGCCGAAGACGCTGAAATGGCGCGCCAGCACTGGATGGACAATATCCCGCTCGCTCGCGTACAATCCCCGCGCGAGGTGGGCAATGTCGTGCTCTTCCTGGCGAGCGAACAATCCTCGTATGTGACTGGAGCCAACATCTTCACCGATGGCGGCATGACCATCCAGCTGACCAACCGAGAGCGTTTCGCCAGCAAGTCCTTGCAAGGAATGGCGCCGCAAGACTAAACGCTATCCCGAGTCTGCCATACAGTGTAGACTACATTTCTGTCCATGGCTTTTGAGTTAAAAAACAGCCGGGGAGGTGCGCCTATACGCGAAGTGCGTCATATTTTGTTCGCAGTGAAAACATCAACTCAAGGAAAGGCAATATGATGTCAAAGAAACTGTCACTACTTCTCATCGCCGCGCTTCTCTTCGCGGCTTTCGGAACGGTGCTGGCGCAGGATAGCGATATCTCTGGTGAAATCGTTGTCCATTTGCAGGTCTACTACCGGCCCGAGCAGCATCCGGCGCATTCCGCAATCGCTGAACAAGTCGCGCAGGAATACATGGACATGCATCCCAACGCGACCATTGAACTCCTGCCCGATATTCCCGGTGGCACCGATTACGTCACCTGGCTGTCCGCGCGCATGGCTGCTGATGAAGCGCCAGATATCGTCTGGGATCAGTGGTTCAATCGCAGTCTCAAGATGGATACTTGGTGGACGGCGCTGGACGACTACTTTGAGATGCCAAACCCCTACATCGCCGAGGGCATCCCGGGCCACGAACGTTGGGCTGATTCATTCGCGCCAAACGCAATGAATACGACCCGCGCGCCCGATGGGCATTGGTATCAGACGGCGCTGGACTGGGTGGAGACCGCCATGTTCTACAACGTCGCCATGTTCGAAGAAGCTGGCGTGGAACCGGATTGGGCCAATTGGGGCGAGTTCATCGCCGATATGCACACCATCCAGGATACGCTCGGCGTGGAAGCCTTCGGTTCTTTCATGCCTGGCACCGGCTGGAGCACCTGGTATTGGGCTGATAGCTTGTGGCTCAGCGTTGTCTGGGCGGACCGGCATAGTGAAATCTATATGGACAAATACTCCGAGATGCAGCCGGACTTGGACTGGCGCGCGTTGAACGCCGAAGAGGTCGCCAAGGCGGTTCATGACGGCGTGATAAACGCCCAGGACCCGCGTATGGACGAATACTTGCGCATATCTAAAGAGTTCGTCGAGATTCTGCCGATTGACTACATTGGCATCACCAGCTTGGGCGACGTCATGCGCATGTGGCTCGGCGAGCAGCTGGCCGTTTATTGGGGCGGGTCTTGGGATAACAAGGAAATCACCGATTCGGCTTCCTTTGAATGGGGCTTGACCTATCTGCCGCCTTTCACGGAAGAAGACTTTGAAGGGGCGCCCGGGACCATCTACCGGGTTGGCGGACCCAGCTCGGCCGGGCAATATGGCATACCGGTGGCGACGGCGGAAAGCGAGAACTTAGAACTCGCCGTCGATTACCTGATGTGGATGTCTGCCCCACAGAACTTTGGTCCGCTGGCCAACGAGTTCGGCGGCTTCATCCCGATGGTGGCTGGCACCGAAATTGGGCCCGTGCTCGCCAATTTCCAGACTGTGGCTGCCTTGCAGGACCGCCTTTTCCTCGATCCGAGCGGGCGGCTGACCGTTGAGCACGGCGACAACTGGACGCAGATCATGCAGGGCTTCTTCCTGGGCGCGACTGACGAAGAAGAGACCAAAGCGCTGCTCCAGGAATCCTGGGAGAGCGGCGCCGCCGCCCTTTGCGAACAAGTCGGCTACGACTGGTGTCCCTAGTGGATATTGAACGGGGAGGCTGCGCTTGACAGCGTAGAATCCTTGAGCCGGGGTCGGTCTAACTGGCCCCGGTTCGCATCTTTAAGGACGTAACAGTTGACCCAGAAATCAAAGCCGATGCCAAGCGCCAAGACCGAACCAAGCCGCTGGAAGCTTAGCAGCGGTTTCGTGCCGATTTATGTACCCATCCTGTTCTTGATTCCCGCGCTGCTTCTGCTGCTCTCGTTCCGCTACATACCGGCTGTTTCGGCGATTTTTCACTCCTTCACCTATTGGAATATCCCCGAACCCAGCGAATTCATCGGCTTACAGAACTATCGAGCCCTCTTCGACGATCCGATTTTCATAAAGTCCTTGGGCAATATCTTGAAGTACATGGTCGGGCGCACCGCGCTGGTGCTGGTCATGGCTTTTGTGGGCGCGGAGTTGGTTTATAACCTGACCAGCGATCGCTGGCGCAATATCTGGCGGATGGTCTTCACCATCCCGATGGTGATTCCGATCACGGTTAATTTGCTGGTTTGGCAGCAGGTCTACGCCGGCCGCCAGGGCATGCTGAATGAATTTCTGACCGGCATCGGCGCCATGGCGCGACCCTACCCTTGGCTGGGGCGGCCTGATACCGCCCTGCCTGCGCTGATCTTTATCGGCTTCCCGGCTGTGGCTGGCTTCGGCTTCTTGATTATCCTGGCGGCGCTGCAAAACCTATCAAGCGAGGTCAACGATGCCGCGCTAATCGACGGCTGCAGCCGTCTGCGCCGCGTCTTCGCCATTGACCTGCCGGCTATTCGCGGTCCCCTGGCGCTGATTCTGATTCTGAGTCTCAACCAGGGCATGCAGGAATTCGCGCCCATGCTGGTGATGACTCAGGGCGGTCCCATCAACACCACCATGTCTCCAGCCTACTATCTTTATATTCAAGGCTTCACTTATGGCAAACACGGCTATGCCTCGGCAATAGGCGCCGTGCTAATGCTCATGACACTGATGCTCAGCATGTTTATCCTGAGAATGCGCTATCGGAAGGCATACGATGTCGAAGTCTAAAGCCTGGCGGCGCGATTGGCCCTTGATGCTAGCGTTGCTGATTTTGGCCATCATAACCTACGTGCCCTTCGTCTTCACGGTCATCAACTCTTTCAAGATCAACGCGCAGTTCTTTCAGGAATTCTGGCTGCCGACCACCCCCTTGCATCCGGAAAACTACGCGCGCGCCTGGCCGGCGATGGGCCGGGCGATCTTGAACAGCTTCACCTACTCCATTCCCACGCTAATTCTGACGCTCGTCATCTCTGGACTCGCCGGTTACGCCTTCGCCCGCTATCGCTTTCCCGGCCGAAATTCGCTATTCATTTCCATACTCGCGCTCATCATGATTCCGGGCATCTTGCTCGTCATCCCCATGTTCAGCGTCATTATCACCCTGGATTGGGACGATACCCTGCAAGGCGTCGTGCTGCCCTGGGTATCAGTTGAAATTGTCTTTGGCACTTTTTTGATGCGCACCTTCTTCGAGACGCTTCCACGAGAGTATTTTGAGGCGGCGCGGCTGGATGGCGCCAACGAATTCTCGCTCCTGATTCGTATCGCCGTGCCGCTGGCCATACCGGCGTTCAGCACACTGGCGATATTGAATTTGCTTTTCAGTTGGAACGACATCATCTGGCCGCTGGTGGCCATCTTTGATAGTGAACGATTACCGGTCTCTATTGGCGTGCTGTCTTTTGCCGGTGCATGGAGCACCGATTACGGTGTCACCTTCGCCAGCTACGTCATCGCGTCGTTGCCGTTGATCATTATTTTCGCCTTCACATCAAGACGCTTTATGGATGGTTTGTCAGGCGGCTTGAGCATCTAAATCGCCCAGTTGCCGGCATCCGATACAGCACAGGAGAATCAATCATGGCTGTTTTCCCCTTTAACCCCGACCTGCCCAGAAACCAGTGGACAGCGATCCAAGCCGATGGCTTCCCCGATCCGGCGCCCGGCTGCGTCTACGATGGGCACCGGCTGGACGGCGGCATCCCGCTCGGCGGGCTCGGCACCGGGTACTTCACGTTGGAAGGCAACGGCCTGATTGGCCACTGTTCAATTTTCAACGACATCGTGCCGCCGCGCGCCGACTTTTCCGAATGGCTGACCGTCAAGATAGCGGGAGGGGAAAGCCTGCCGCTTTCAAACTCAGACATCGCTTACTGGGGGCATCATCCCGTCGCCGACCTGGTCAGCCGTTTTGAAGCGAAAAACCTGGAACTTGGTATACGCGCCTTTGCCCCTTTGATCCTCGGCGACAGCGCCGAAAGCAATATCCCGGCGGCTCTCTTCGACATTGAGATTCGCAGCAGCCGCGCCGAAGCGGTGGATCTTGAGCTCGTTATCGAACCACCGAAAGCGCCAATTGGCTCGACCTACAATATCGCGCTGGCGGGCGAGAACATCAGTGTCGCCAACGATGACGGGGGGCTAACCGGGCGAATCGCGCGCAAGATTGAAGCTAACGGATCTTATCGCGTCAGATTTGTCTTCGCTTGGCATGCGCCCTATTGGCGCGACAGCGGCCGCGAACCCCATGTTAATCAATACGCTGCTCGCTACGAGGATGCAGCCGCCGTCGCCGACGATGCGCTGGGGCGTTTCGACGCCCTGTTGGCCGGCGTCTTAACTTGGCAGAATGCCATCTATACGACCGATCTGCCGGCATGGCTGCGCGACGCCTTGGTGCAAGGCCTCTACAGCCTATCCAAGAATACCGTCTGGATCGCCAAAACGCGGAAGGACGAGTGGTGGGATGATACCGGCTGGTTCACCCACAACGAAAGCCACACCGGCTGCCCCATCACCGAGACCATGGTCTGCCGCATGCACGGACACATGCCCGCTCTGTTCTTTTACCCCGAGCTCGAGCGGACCTCGCTGGAAGCATTCAGGCACTTCCAGATACTCGATGGCGAGATTCCCTTCTCCTATGGTATGGAGTCCTCCATGCGCGACCCGCGCTATCATTGCCAGCATCCGCTGAACTCTGGCCAATACGCCCAGATGATTTATCGACTTTACCTGCGCACAGGTGACCGCGGCCTGCTGGCGCACTTTTACGATTCCGCCAAGCGCGCCATACGCTACCAGCATTCACTGGACGACGATGACGATGGCTTGGTTAATGACCAGGCGCATGTGCAGCCGACCGAATTGTGGCCGGCAAACCAGTTCTATGACATCTGGCCCTGGTGGGGCACGTCAGCTTATGTGGCGGGCACCTGGCTGGCGACGCTCTCCTGCGGCGAAGCCATGGCGAAAGAGATGGATGATGAAGCATTTGCCACTGAGTGCGCCGACTGGTTGAAACGCGGCATAGCCGCATATCAAGACAAGCTCTGGACCGGCGAATACTACCGCCTGTGGCATGATCCGGCCAAGACCAGCGGCGAGGGACCGGATTGTGACGTCTCGCTGGGCAATCAGCTCATGGCGCAGTGGTGCGTCAAGATTACCGGTATGGCAGACATACTGCCTCCGGAGCAAGTCCAGTCTGCCCTAGGCGCCGTCAAGCGACTCAACATGGGCGCCACCAGGCACGGTATAGTGAACGGCGTCAATCCTGATGGGTCGCGTTACATCTCAAAACCGGATTCGGATGCCGACCAGGTTGTCGATATCCTGCCCAACAACGATCACGCAACGCAGGTCTTCGTTGGCGAGAACCTCTGCGCTGCGATGAATTTCATCTATTACGGTCAGCGTGACACCGGGCTGGAGATCGCTCGACGGATTTACGAGGCGATCGCGCTGACGTCTCGCACGCCCTGGAAGCAACACTGCCTGATTGACGCCGATACCGGCTTACCCGTCTGGGGCGAAGACTATTATTCGAACATGGTCATCTGGGCTTTGCCGATGGCCTGCGCCAACCAGAACATCGCTGAATTCATGCAGAGCGAGCTCGTTCGCGAGATCACTTCAACGTAAGGCCTCAGCTTCTATACATGCAGCGTTTGCTTCACAGAAGCGAGCCATGGTGAAGGAAACTGCTCGTCAAATCTAACAGGTGACTGCCCCGATACGCGGACTGGTCGCAGCCCGCGCCTGGATCGAATCTTGCTTGACTTTGTTTGAACTTGTCAAAACCAGGTGACCTGCTTCGGGCCAATATCGGTCGCTAATGCAAGTGCGTCAAAGCTGAGTTGCATTAGCCTGACTTTTGTCTCAGTCAAGGCCGGTTCCTCCCACAAATTGTTAAATTCGTCCGGGTCAGTTTCCAGGTCGAAGAGTTCGCCAAGACCGTGCCCATGATAGACGACCAGCTTATAGCGCTCGTCACGGATCATTGTCGCGAAGGTCCCCTTATAGTTATGGGGCTTATACGCATAAGTAGACACGTTTCCCTTTTTCTAACAATCCTCTTACATTGTGTTCAAGTCAATCTCTTGCACGTTGCTCTCAATCCCTTCCAGTAATTTCACTTGCTTTTCCAAGAACTCGTTTTGTCTCACCAGAAGTCTCTTGATCTCCTTCAACTCTTTCTCGGAGATCGTTACTTTATCTTTCCCTGTTTGCTTCTGTGTCATTGGGCACTCTCTCCTTTTTCTTGAACCCCTTTAGGTACTCTTTCTGAAACCTTTTGTCATCTGGTCTTACATTAAATATTGCCTTAGCAACGTTTTCAGGCGTGTCATCTATCTTAAATACTTCGTGTTCCCAGCCATCAGGCATTTCATACCCTTCGGGTGGTTCAAACTCTGACATGTCCAGTTTCGGCTCGTCCATGTTCAACCTCTAATTGACTGTTTAACATCAACAATTATAGCACAAAGTAGCTATAGTTCATAGTCATAAATTATCGGTATTCACGGGAAAGTAAAGCGAGGAACTATTACTCAACCAAATCTTTGTACATAAGTCGCTTACCCACACCACCTTGCACGATCTTAACCATCTTCATTTCCGCACCGGATGAACGCGCATTATGTCTACCCGAAAACTCATCAAAGTACCTCTGTAAGTGTTTCGGGCTTATTTTATGGAATGTTCCTTTGTAAGCGCGTTTGAAAATAGACCAAAATGATTCAATGGAGTTTATATGAACCTGCGGCGCAATTTCCTTAACATACTCCCCCACACTATGTCGCACTGAGTTGCCTCGGCGTCGGAGCCCACGATATACGTAGGCGTCATCAGTATAAACAACCGCATCGCCTGTAGTATTGACGTAAACGATCGGTCGCAGGGTGGACCCTTCCGTATCGGGTACAACCTGCGTGATCACCTGATTCGTGCCTCGTTCCAGCAGCCCGATGACGGGAACTTTCCCGACTGTCCCGCGTCCCGCTCGGAGCCTATTTTTGGAATGCTTGTTCTTTTCTAGCCCGCCGACAAACGTCTCATCTACCTCGACCTCGCCGGACATTTGCTCAGGGGCAACATTATATGCCGCTCGAATTTTATGACCCATGTGCCAGGCGGTTGCTTGCCTCACGCCGATATAGCGACCCAACTGTATACTGGATACACCTTTCACATTGGCGGTAAATAGATAAATCGCTATCGCCCATTTTCGATAGCCTAGCTTCGATGCATGCATCACCGAGTTGGTTTTAGGGCTAAAATACTTACGGCAGTCGTTACAAAAGTAAGGCATGGTCGGGTGCTTGGCTTGAGTGTTGACGCGCTCGCCCTCGCAGTAGGCGCAGCGGATCACATCAGGCCAGCGGCTTTTGACAAACCAACGTTTGGCGGTTTCGTCATCGGGAAACATTTCCATTAGGTCGATCAGCGACAGGCTTTCGCGCAGGTCGGAGTTGTCCATTGCAGTCCGTGCATCTAACTGTATTGTAATACAACTGTACAATACACTGACGCAGGATTCAATTCCTGGATTGTCGGTCTTGCTCGGCAGCTACCGCACTTGCGCGAAGAGGTCAAGCCTCAGCCAAGTTGGCCTAGCACCATGAAGATTACAATGATTACAATGACGGCAAAAAAGCAGCCCATCACATTGCCAAATGCGTTGCCTGCTGACCGCTTCATGGAACTGCCCGCAGAATCATTGCGTCTACTGATCGGATGTTCGTCCCTGCCCATCTCGTGCCTCCTTTGCACTAATCTTTTTCCTTCACCACCAGCACAAAAACGAGTGTCCATACTGGCCACGCGAGCGCCGTAGTCAAACCAATTGCCTGAGTCGTGATTGCCACGAACCATAGCAGGAAACTGGTTAACGTAGCTATTATTACCTTTTGCCGCGCCGTCATCCGTGTTGAAATAGGAACACTATTTCTGGATGCAGGCGCGACCCACGGGCGAGGGACCCAGCCTTCCCGATCCGAGCCCTGCAATGTCTTTTGCCCTTTCGCCTTTGACATGATTCGCCCTCGCGTGTACATGACTGCTACTGATTTGACTGTATCATATCAGCGCGTTGTAGTCAATAGAAGCATAGTCGGTAGGATGTAGAAAACTCGCTCATTTGACCCAGAATCTGTCATAAAAGGGCAGATCAGGCATGAGCAAAATTGACGTTGCATTCGGCAAGGCCATGAAGTCTCGGCGGCTAGAGCTAGGGATTTCTCAAGAGGAGTTGGCGTTTCGCGCCGGGCTACACAGAACTTACATCAGTAATTTGGAGCGAGGGCGCAAAGGCCCATCGCTAAGGGTTGCTATACGTCTGGCTTTCGCATTGGAAATGTCTGCGCCCGACCTGGTTCAGTTGACTGAGGACTTCGCGCTGAAACCAGACTCGCCGAAACTAACCCTTGAGGGGAATGATGATACGGACTAGAATGTTGCCTGCGGCAGGAGGTCTCTCCTCTCGCCCGGTTGCATTCGAGACCGGGCAATTAAGGAGAACCATGTCACTTCAAACCTTCCTCCCGCCGCCTTTGCATTGACTTACACGCTCAATCTGCTACAATGCGAGTGTGGTGCCGCCACTTGAGTCGGGGACAATTTTGCATCAGGTCTCGCCCTCTCCAACCTTTCAAAAGAGGAGACGAGCCCGATGACAAAAGCCGAAGCACACTTCTACTTAAAGGCAACACTGATACATATTACCTTAGATATTGTGTTCGAAATCCACATACTTATTGTCATGTAGAACATCCGACCCCGACTCAGATGGCGGCACTACAATTGGCATGTCTACTCAAGCGTATAAGCCCCATAGTTATCCCTCATGCCCGGGTTGATGGCGCGGTAGTATTCGCAGCGTACAAAATCTCGATGATGATCTTGCGCCTCGTCGTCGACGAGAAGATTGCGCAAAGTCATGCCTTGCATGCGCTCGGGTATTGGCAAACCCGCCAAGTCAAGCAGCGTAGGCGCGATATCCAGCAGCTCCACCAGGGATTGTCGCCTTGTACCTTCGAGCACACGACCTGGCCAAAATATTATGAGCGGGACCCGCGCCAAGCCTTCATAAAACCGGCAGCCCTTCAGCAACAGGCCGTGGTCGCCGAGCGCCTCGCCATGATCGCTCATGAAGATGACGATCGTACTGTCGCGCTGGCCTGTGCGTTCCAATGCATCGAGCATCCTTCCGACGTTATCATCAATGAGTTCGATCATGGCGTAATACGCTGCCTGAATCCACTTGGCGTTGAATTCTTCGGGCCGGCGCGCCGGATGCTGGAAGTCGATCTCACTTAGTTTCGCTTGCGCCGCCAAGTCAGAATCACGGAATTTCGGACCGGACAGGGATACCACATCAAAGCGGTCCAAGTATTGCTGTGGCGGATCAAAGGGCTCGTGGGGATCAAAGATATTGACGCTCATTAGCCAGGGCTTGCCGCCGTGGTCAGCTTCCATGAAGTCGATTGCGCGGTCGCTGCACCAGGTCGTCTGATGCAGCTCAGGCGGGATAGCGTGTGGATTCTTGCGCATCTCGCCAAGGTCGTAACCCATTGATGCAAGCCAGTCGGCGTAGGCGTGCCCGGCCTCCCACTGATCTTCCGGGTCGTGGCTCCAGTGAAAGAGCCGATAGCCATCATGTTTCGGGCGCGGCTCAATGCGGCCGTAGGCGCCAGCCAAATGAAACTTGCCAGCCAGCGCGCAGTCGTAACCGGCATCCGCCAGCAGCGCCGTGACCAGGGGAGCGGCTTCCGCCCAATATTCGTTGCCGTTGCCGCAGGCATGAACGCTGCTGGGATACATACCGGTCAAGAAGCTGGCGCGGCTTGGCGTGCAGATCGGGCTTTGGCAGTAGGCGCGCTCGAAGGCGACGCCAGTTGCGACAAGCTTGTCAATATTCGGCGTGTTCAATTGCGTGTTGTTAAGGGCGCTTATCGTGTCGAAGCGCTGCTGATCGGTGCAGATCCAAAGAATATTAGGCGGATTCGTATTCATGACATTTCCTGTTACTAGCTAGATACTTTGTCGCAAATTTCCTCAGCCCTTAACGGCGCCCGCGGTTAAGCCAGTAATCATATAACGCTGAATTAGAAATCCAAACACGACAACGGGCAGCATGATGACGACGGCGGCCGCCGAAATCTTGCCCCATTCGTAGCCTTCGTAACCCATGTAGTGCGTGATGATAACGGGCAGGGTCACCGTCTTTTTGCGTGTGATGACCAGGGCGAACAGAAACTCGTTCCAGGCGAAAATGAAGGCGACGATCCCGGAAGCGATTATGCCGATGCGAACCAGCGGCAGTTCTATCAGATAGAGAATCTGCCACAAACTGGCGCCGTCAATCATGCCGGCCTCGCGCAATTCGAGCGGCACTGCGCCCCAAACCGGCGTCAGCGTCCATATAATCAGCGGTACGCAGAAAATGAGATAGATGATGATCAGGCCGATATGCGTATCAAGCAGGTCGATGCGAGAATAGAAGACGAAGTAGGGCAGCAAGTAAATCATCCCCGGCACCATGCGGATGAGGAGGATGGTCAATAGCGAATTTCGCCGCGCCCGGCCCCGCATAATTGTAATGGCGAAGGTCGCCGGTATCGCGAAAAGCATCGCAAGCCCGACGGACCCGGTCGCGATTATGACGCTGTTGGCGAAGGCCAGACGAAACTCCGGATCCTGGAAGATGGCGCTGAAATGCTCAAACGTGGGCTCAAAAATGAACAGCGGCGGATAGGCAAAGGCATCCAAGGCGTTCTTGAGCGCGAGCAGCAGTAGCCATAGAAGCGGAACGAGGATCGCCAGCCCATAAATGATACCGACTGCGTAAAGGCCAAACGTTGTTACTTTCGATCGGCGTTGCATGAGCTAGGAATCCACTTGGAAATTGCGCAGCAGGAAACGCGTCATCGGTCCAATGATCAGCAGCAGCATAAAGAAGAAAACGACGATTATCGCCGAAGCGTAACCGACTTTGAGATAGCTGAATCCGCTAACGTAGGCGTAAAAGTTGACGGTTTCGGTCGCCGCGGCTGGCCCGCCGGCGGTCACAATATAGATGATCGGGAAAATACCCAGCGCCTCCATCGTGCGCAGGATGCCGATAAACGTAAACGTCGGCTTCAGCAATGGCAGAGTCACGTGCCTGACGGATTGGACCCAGGTTGCGCCATCAATCACCGCTGCTTCGTATAGCTCATCGGGGAAGGACTGCATCGCGGCCAAAAACATAAGCGCGACAAAGGGCGTCCAGCCCCAAACGGCAACGATGATGATCGCCGCAAGCGCCCAATTGGCATCGGTCAACCAACTAGGACCATCAATCCCCACAAGGCTCAAGAAGTGATTGACGCTGCCCAACTTGGGCGTGAACATGACGCGCCAGGTCAAGCCGGTCACGATGGGCGGAATCACCATCGGCGCCACCAGGACATAGCGCAACCATCTCATGCCGGGCAGCCATTCGTTCATGATGACGGCGACAATGAAACCGAGAATCAGTTGTAGGACAACCGGCGCGACGATGAAAAGCGCGCTCACCGGAATGCTCTGCAGAAATCGCGCATCGTCCAGCAGCCGGCTGTAGTTGCGCAAGCCGATGAATCGTTCCGGTCTCGGGCTGGCGAAAGAGAGGGACGATGTACTCAAATACAGCGTGAATAGCACGGGCAGCACGGTAAGCAGAAGCAACACGATGATCGACGGCGAGAGATATTTGAAATATGCCCGTTGCGGTATCGGTTCATACGCTGCCATGCCGCGCCTCTTGACCCTTGCTTCGTTTCAGTTGAAGATGTCTTTAAGGGAATCCAGGAAAACCTGGCGATAACGCCGAAAACAGAAAGACGGATGGCTCCCGAGTTACTTTATTCAACCCGAGAGCCATCATCGGGATTACCTTTTTATGGTAGGTATCCCTCGTCTTCGAGCATCTGCGTGATCAGCTCGTTGGCGTGGTTAAGCGCGTCTTCCGGCGTCCGCGCCCCGATTTCAGCCTCTTGCACCGCTTGGCCCAAGATATCACCCATCAGGGGCCAGCCAGCGAAGGCCGGGTAATAGTCAGCCGGCGCGGCCGCCAAGCTATCCTGAAAAGCCTTAAGGAAGGAGCCGGCGCCGAAATCGTAGTCGTATTTTGCGATAAAGTCCGGATCTTCCCAAAGGCTGTCTCGCGTCACCGCAATCTGTGGCAGCGCCAAGGAGATTTTCTTCATCGTGTCGAAGCTAAGCGCCCACTCGACGAAGGTGTAGGCTGCTTCTTGATGCGCTGAATCGGCGGTTACGCAAATCCCATGCGCCGCAAATGACGGTTTGGGACCGGCGGCGCCGCCGGGCACGACAGCGAAACCGAGATTGCCCGACACTTTCGACTCCTCCGGATCCAAGATGCGTCCCGCTAGTGGCGCACCCTCCATGACCATCACCACTGTGCCCTGCTGCATCGCGCGCGTGACATCAGGGTATTGATAAGCGGCGACGCCCTCAGGCCCGTAATTGTTCTTCAGCGTAACGAAGTTAGTGAGTGCCCGAATGGCTTCCGGCGAATTGACAGTAGGCGTCAAATCATTTGGGAAGTCGACGAAAAACTTGGCGCCTTCGCCGTGGAAGAAAGAATTGAAGTGCCAGATGTTGCCATGCGCGGCCGGCGGATTCCCTCTTAGGGCGATTAAGGGCACCTCATCGGTGTGCAGCAGCGGGGCAATTTCCAGCAGTTCGTCATAGGTTGTCGGTGGACTTTCGATACCGGCCGCTTCGAAAATGTCGATCTGATAGTACATAATGATCGTCGCCGCAAAGAAGGGCAGGCACTGCTGAACGCCGTCCCATGCCATCGCGTTCATTGTCGAAGCAATTAGGTCGTCGTGTTCCAGCGCCTCGGGGTCGGAAACATCAGTACCCCAGAAGGTTTCAACCGGCGTCACCCAGCCGTTCTCGGCGTAGAGCGGAATATTGCCGCTCTGAATGCCAACCACGTCATAGTTGCCCGCGCCACTCGCCAATTCAAGCTGCGTCTTGCGCACGGAACCTTCTTCGTCCAGCAACTCGAATTCAACGCTGATGCCGGTCAGCTCTTCAAATTCCGGTTCGAGCTCCTTAAGACCGTTGGTAAAGGCGGTGGCCAAGTAAAGAAAGTTCAGGCTTGTCCCTTCGTAAGGCTTGTCATCGCTCTGGCTCATGACAGGGATTACGAGCAGCGTACAAAGAAGTAGGGCTAGTATTCTGTAACTCATGATATTGCTCCTTATCGCAAGAACTTGTCTGACAGTATAGATTGCCCAACTCGCCTCCTTTCTATCAGCTTAATATTCGACATTCGGCAATGATTGCGCTTTAACGCGAATGCGAGCTGGGGTGGGGAAAATTTGGCGGAATTGTCGGACAATACTTATCGGAACTGTAGCACAGCGGGTATGATGCGTCAAAGCCACGAGGCAATTTCTCGCAGTTCGAGAGGCCTCTCGCGCCGCCCCCTTCATCGACGTAGTGCATGTGCGTATCGCCAATATCAACATAGTGCGGCGCGAAATCGAATTCGGGCAGCTTGAGGAAGCGCTCGTCCGGCGTTCGCAGAATGGACATCGTTAGCTCCTCGCGGGCTGACGAATGCAGAGTATAACACAGCCAGTGACGCGCCCGCCCCACCACGGTGCTGTAGGGGCGAGACTTGTCTCGCCCTCCCACGCAAAATTCCTTGCGGTTCACTTCAGGACCATACACCTAGCTCGCTGGTGCGCGTAGACACTGCACAATGGGAAGGGGCCGGGGGATGGGGTTTGCGTCTCGCCCGCGCGCCTGAATGTTGCCGCAGCCCGGCGAATTCCGGATTCCAGTCAAGACATCTGCGACCTTCGCTGTATAATGCCTGTTGTTTCGCCCGTACTTGAATCAGTCATCGAGTCTGGAATATGTTGGAAAAACTAGCGGAAGTCGAAAGCCGTTACCTTGAGCTGGAAGGCTTAATGGGCGATCCCGCCATTGCGGCCGACTACGAAAAGGTCGCTGAGCTGGCCAAGGAACGCGCGAGCTTGCAGGACATCGTGGATGCCTATCGCCAGTATCAGCGGGGGGCGGCTGAGCTGGAAGACGCCCGCGAGATGCTGCTTGCGGATCAGGACGCCGAGCTGCGTGAGTTGGCGGGCGAAGAAGTTGCCGAGCTTGAAGCGAGCAACGCCGACGTGCTGGAAAAGCTGCGGCTGATGCTGCTGCCGAAAGACCCGCGCGATAGCAAGAATGTGATCGTCGAGATTCGCGCCGGCGCTGGTGGCGACGAAGCGGGCATCTTCGCCGGCGATTTGATGCGCCTGTACATGCGCTACGCCGAAGCGAAAAAGTGGAAGGTCGCCATGCTTGATGTCAATGAGCAGGGCAATGGCGTCTTCAAAAACATCACCTTCGAGATCAAGGGCGAGGGCGCTTTCAGCCGTCTCAAATACGAAAGCGGCGTGCATCGCGTACAGCGTGTGCCAACGACGGAAAGCCAGGGGCGCATCCATACCAGCACCGCCACTGTCGCCGTGCTCGCCGAGATGGATGACGTCGATGCGCAGCTGGATATGAGCGATGTCGAGACGCAGGTGTTTCGCGCGCGCGGCGCCGGCGGGCAATCGGTCAACACCACCGATTCCGCCGTCCGTCTGATCCACAAACCGACCGGAACCGTCGTGGAAATGCAGGACGAGCGCAGCCAACTGCAGAACAAACTGCGCGCCAAGCAGGTCTTGATCGCCCGCCTTTATGAAGCGGAAGTGGAGCGCCAGCGCGCCGAGCGCGAAGCCGAACGCCGCGGCCAAGTCGGCAGTGGCGATCGCAGCGAGAAAATCCGCACTTACAATTATCCGCAAGGACGGGTGACCGACCACCGCATCAACACCAGCAGCTACAATCTGCCCGCGGTAATGGATGGCGCGCTGGATGCCTTCATTGACCAACTGGCGACGAAAGAGCAGGCGGAGCTGCTGGCGGCCGGCGCTTTCAACTGATGCGCGCTGAAGTTTCCTCGCGTGTCGAATCCAACACGACCCTTCATTCGGCTTTGCGCGCGGCTCGCATGACCCTAGCTTCCAGCGAAACGGCCGATCTCGATGCGCAGACTTTGCTGGCTCATGTCCTCGGCGTCGATCGCAGTTACCTCTTCGCGCGCGCGGAAACGTTTCTGACGGCTGAGCAATCCGCCCGTTGTCAGGCGGCTGTCGATCGCCGCGCCGCTGGCGAACCAATCGCCTACATCACCGGCGCCAAAGGCTTCTACGACATTGAACTGCGGGTCTCGCCCGCTGTGTTGATCCCGCGGCCCGAGACCGAATTGCTGCTGGAAGAAGCGCTTCGTCTCACCGAACGCGGGGCTGGCTTCACTGTTGCCGACATCGGAACGGGCAGCGGAGCGCTCGCCATTGCATTCGCGCGCCAGCGACCGGCGGCCAAGGTCTATGCCAGCGAGATCAGCCGCGCGGCGCTGGAGATCGCGCGCCAGAACGCCGAACGCAACCACGCCCAGGTTTGCTTTTGCGAAGGCGATCTGGCTGCGCCATTGATCGAGCGCGGCCTCCACGTCGACCTGCTCATGGCGAATTTGCCTTACATTGCTTCGGGCGATCTGGCGGCGCTGGAGGTGAGCCGCTTTGAGCCGCGGCTAGCTTTGGACGGTGGCGCTGACGGACTGGATCTTATCCGCCGCTTGCTGACGCAGATTCCGTCTGTTTGCTCGGAGGGCGCTTGGGCGCTGCTCGAGATTGGCGCGGAACAAGGCGAATCAGTCGCTGGCCTGGTGCGCGACTGCGTGGGCGCGCGCTGCGACATTCTGCAAGATTATGCCGGTTTGGACCGAATCGCGCGATTTCGAGTATGAACGAACACAGGCTTACACGCGAAGATTTCCTCATTCGCAACGATATTATCTTCTTCAATCACGGCGCGTTCGGCGCTTGCCCGAAACCCGTCTTCGAATGCTATTAAGCCTGGCAGTTGGAGCTCGAGCGCCAACCCGTCGATTTTCTCCTGCGACGGGGCGCTCAACTCATGGCTGACGCGCGCGCCCGCATCGCCGACTATTTCAACGCGCAATCCGACGAAATTGTCTTCGTCACCAACGCCACTACCGGCTTGAGCCGCGCCGTTCGATCGCTGACCTTGAAGCCAGGCGACGAGATCCTCACGACGGATCACGAATATGGCGCCGTCAATCGCCTGTTGGATTTCGTCGCCGAGCGAACAGGCGCGCGCATCGTTCGCAGCCATGTTCGCCTGCTTTACCAGGGCGACGACCGCTTCGTCGATGATCTCTTCGCCGATGCCACAGCAAACACGCGCGCCTTTGTCATCAGTCACATCACATCGCCAAGTTCGCTGATCTTTCCCGTGCGGCGTGTTTGTCAGCGCGCCCGAGCACGCGGCGTCTTGACGATCATCGATGGCGCGCATGCGCCCGGCCAGCTGCCCGTCGATCTATCGGCCATCGGCGCTGACATGTACAGCGGCAATTTTCACAAGTGGCTCTGCGCGCCGAAGGGATCGGGCTTTCTTCATGTCCGACCGGAACATCATGCGATTATCGATCCCTTGGTGATTTCACATGGCGTATATGACGGCAGTGGATTCGTCGAGCGCAACGAGTGGCATGGCACGCGCGATATCGCTGCCTTCCTGGCCGCGCCTGCGGCAATCGACTTTCAGCGCGAGCACAATTGGCGCGCCATCAGAGCCGAATGCCACCGCTTGGCTCTGCAAGCGCAAACGCGTCTCTGCGTTCAGCATCAGCTGCCGCCATTCTCAGAGAATCAGTTTGCGCAAATGGTGACGGTTCCGCTGCCTCCCTGCGATGTTGATCTGCTGCGGAAGCGTCTCTATGACGACTACCGCATCGAGGCGCCGGTCCTCAAATTCGCCAATCAATGCAATATCCGCATTTCGGTGCAAGCCTACAACAGGGCTGCCGAGATCGACCGGCTTATAGACGCCTTTGCTGAACTTCTTGGTTAAAGCTCAAAGCAGGCGATCGCATCAATATAGTAGGTCTGCGGCGCCAGATCGATCGGCTGTATTTCGCGCAGGCGGTAGCCCATGCTGATGAGCCGCCGGCTGTCTCGCGCCAGCGCGGCCGCGTTCCCGCTGACGTAGATGATCCGCCCGATGCCCAGTTTAGCGAGGCGCGCCGTGACCTCGTCGCTCATACCTGACCTCGGTGGATCCGCCAGCGCGATGTCATAGCGCGCTTCTTCATGGACCATGTCGGCGAGCACGTTTTCGACCGAACCCTCGATGACATCGACATTCTCAAATTCAGCCAGGTTATGATCGGCATCGCCGACCGCTGGCGGATAACTCTCGACCAGGGTGACCCGGCCGGCGGCGCCCGCCATAAATGCGCTGAAGAGGCCTGCGCCAGCGTAGAGATCGAGAATCGTTTCGCCTCCCTGCAAGCGCGCCATCCGCTTCAAGGCTGCCATCAGACCTGCCAGCGCGCCAATATTCGTCCGCATAAAGGCGCCGGCGGTGGCGCGGAAGCGGCGCTCGCCAATTGTATACATGCTGTGGGCATCGCCAATGACGTTGATAGGCTCCCGGTCCGGCAGAATCAGATTCACGCTCAGGGGCAGGTCGGTTTGCAGTCGCGGCTCTTCTTCCGCGTCAATCTCGAAGATGAGCATCAGACGCCCGTCTGAGCCACGCCGCAGCGTCATGCGTTTCGCGGGCTCATAATCCAGGTCCAATTCAAGCAGCAGCTCCAGCAGATCGGGATGCGCCAGGTGACATTCCCCGATGGGCTCGACGCCGCGCGCCTGGCGATTGAGCCCCCAGCCGCCCGACTCGGCCCGCAGCAGGCTGAGGCTGTAGTTGTATGCCCAGGGCTGCGGCGCCGGCAAAATCGGCTGCAGCGCCGACTCGATCAAGGCATCTGGCAGCTTTCCGATGCGGGAAAGCTGATCGGCCAGGACATCCTGTTTCAGCGGCAGCTGCGCGCTGTATTCAATATGCTGCCATTGACAGCCCCAGCAGCGTCCGGGACCGAAATGCGGGCAGCGGGGATCGGCACGATCCTGCGACGCCGCGATCAGCTGTTGGCCGCGCGCGAATAAGACCTTGCCGCGTTCGCCGCTGATTTCCGCCGTGATCGATTCGCCCGGCAACGTGTAAGGCACGAAGACCGGCTTCCCCCGATACAGGCTCAAGCCGCTGCCGCCATGCGCCATGTCGCTGATATCAAGGCTGACCGTCTGGCCCCTCTGCGAGCTCTGCCGCTGCCGTCGCGTTTTTCGCGCCCGTCTTCGCTTAGCCATTCGTCCGTGACTTTGCTCTCATCGTTTGCTTTGGTTAGCAGCCATACAAACAGAATCCCGCCAATGAGCGGGACTCTGAATCGGTCTGCCAGCGATTGGCTAGCCGGGACCGTAGTCGATGCCGGCTTTGCGCAACTCGCGCTGGATCACGCGTTCGAATATGCTGTAGGGCTGCGCGCCGCTGAGAATCTGACCGTTGATGAAGAAGCCGGGCGTGCCGCGTACACCGGCGATCTGGCCGTCGAAGCCGTCAATATCGACCTCGTCGACATAGCGGCCTTGGTCAAGGCAGGCGGTGTAATCCTCAATATCGAGTTCGTATTCCTCGGCTGTCTTGAGATAGAACTCATAGCCGAGCTCGTCCTGATGATCAAAGAAGGCGGCATGAAATTCCCAGAATTTGCCCTGTGCGAAGGCGCACTGGGCGGCGGCGGCGGCTGGCGTTGACTCCGGCGTCAAGCGGGCGAAATCGCGGTAGACATAGCGGATGAATTGCCCGTAATTCTCCAGCAGCGGCCTAAAGGTCTGGTCGAAGTGGCGCTTGCAATATGCGCAGAAGAAATCGCTGAATTCGACAATCACGATCGGCGCGTTTTCGTCACCCAGATAAGGGTCATCGTCCACCAGCGCGAAACGGTCGGATTCTTGGTCGGCTGTGGCGCTGGCCTCGCGCCCGTCCAACACAGATTCGATGATCGCTCGCAGCTGCGCTTCATCGACGGTGACCACTTGGTCGGCGGGCGCTTCATAGGCGGCTTTGCCAATCAGTATGCCGATGACGCAGAAGGCGGCGGCAATTAGCAATTCACGCAGCCCGATGCGCCCGGCGCTCGCGGTCGTTTCGCGTTTTTCCGCTTGGGTTGTTTCATTGGCTTCTGGCACAGTGGACCCTCAGGTTGGCTTAGCATCTGTATTTCAACTAGTGTACTAAACTTCCAGGCGCTTGCCTATTCGCCAGTCCGGACAGCTTTGTCGGAGTTGATAGCCGATTATCAAACGCTGGGCAGAACATAGCCCGGTCGCCAAGTCAAGTTATAATCGTTATACGCGCAATGGAGACACCGAGCCAGGGAAAACAGGGAGGTTCATAGTTGGGCGACCATCTGGCGGGTCTGATCGTCAAGGAGCAGAGCGGCTTTTACTGGGTCGAAGCGGCTGACGGCAACACCTACATGTGCGAGCTGCGCGGTCGGCTGAAGGAAGAGGCGAAGACTTCCGATATCGCCGCCATTGGCGACCGCGCCACGATCAGCACGCGGCGGGAATATGGCGCCGACGTCTTGATGGGCGCGATCGAATCGCTGGCGCCGCGCCACAGCGTGCTTTCCCGCGCGCAACGCACTACCGGCAAACGCGGCGTCGGTCAGGCCGAGCGCGAGCAGGTGGTCGTCGCCAATGCGGACTGCGCGCTCTTCGTTTTCGCCGCCGCCCAGCCCAGCCCTGATCTTGATATTCTGGATCGCCTGCTGGTCGCCGGAGAAAAATCGGGCATCGCTGAATTGCTGATTGTGCTCAACAAAATTGACCTGGACTACCCGGCGGCTGTCGACGAGCTCATGGCCGGCTACGAAGGCATCGGCTATCGCGTACTGCGGACCAGCGCCCTGCGGGCTGATGGCTTGGCTGAACTGCAAGCGGCGCTAGCGGGTGGCATCTCAGTAATGACTGGTCCATCCGGCGTCGGCAAAACCAGCCTGCTCAATCGCATCCAGCCGGGCTTGGGGCGGCGCGTCAAAGCGGTCGGGCGCCAATCCGAAGAGGGTGTGCATACCACCCGAGACAGCGCGCTGATTCAACTCGAAGGCGGCGGCTATATTGCCGATACGCCCGGCATCCGGTCCATCAGCGTCTGGGACATTGAACCTGACGAACTGGACGCCTATTTTGTCGATATCGCGGGGCAGGTCCTGGATTGCAAGTTCAGCAATTGCACCCATACCAACGAGCCGGATTGCGCGGTGCAGGCGGCGGTCAAGTCAGGCGCCATCGCCGCCCGCCGCTATCGCAGTTACCTGGAACTGCGCGAAGAGCTGCGCGACACCTACATCATTTACAATCGCTAGCGGCGAGACAGCCGCCTCATTCCTCGAAGAGATTTTCCCCGTGCGAGAGGCGCCGAGCGATGGTGAAGGTCTGCAGTTGCGAGCGCATGGTCGGAGCGTGAGCCGCCAGGTAGCGCGCCGCCGCGATCAACACGTGATTGGCGCGCTCTTCTGATTGCTCCCTGATGATGTTGTACTGATTGAAAGCCGCTTCAACACATTGAATGGTGTGGAAATCGCGATCTTCACGCAGCAGCAAACGCCCCATCTTCGCCATGAGCTTTTCCGGCGAGCCGCCGCTGATGAGATACCGCGCCGTCAGCGTCCCCGCCTGATTGACTTGCTGCTGCAAATTGAGCAGTGGCTCAAACTCAGCGAGCAGGGCATCGGGATCCTCAACTGGTTCGGGCGCCGGCAGCCGCACCGATGGCAAGTTCAAAAAGCGATCGAGATAGATGCTCATCGCCGCGTCGAATATGCCGCGGGTCAAGCCGATGGAATCGACCCGCTGCAAGCCCTGATGCACCGCGTTGGCGAAGGTGAAGGTATGCAGAGCGGTATCCCAATCGCCGAATTCGTTGCTGGTGTGGAAATGGGCGATGCGGCGGGCGGCGGCGTAAGCGATGATGCCGGCCAATTCGACCGGCGCAACGCCGTCTCTCAGGCAATTGAGCAGCAAGTCGATAATCGGCTGAGGCGCATCGCCGAGCAGGGTCGGCATCAGCGCTTCGATTTCATAGCTGCCCTCGCGCCCCGCTCCAGCTTCCAGCGCCGCTGGCAGCTCGGCAAAGGCGGCTTCCAGCAGCGGGATTAGGTCGATCGGCTTGCGCCAGGCGTTCGACTCTTCCATGCGGCGCGCGTCAGTCAGGTTAGGCACGACGCTGGTGAAGGCCAGCTCGGCTTGCTGCCAGCCGGCGAGATCAACTGAGGTCAGCGCCTTGTTGATGAAGTCCAGCGTATGCCCGGCGTCGAGATAGCGATGGTCGGTCGCCGCGGTGAAGAGCATATCGGCGATCTGCACGTCGTCAGCGCCCGCCCTGAGCGCGGAGACGATGGCGCGCTCGCCGGCTTGCGCGTCGCGCACCTCGACGAACTGGCGGAACCAGCCCTTGAGGGTGGGGATGTCCGTTTCGTCATTGGGCAGCGGACGCGGATTGAAGCGGGGCGACATGCCGGCCGTATCGCTCGCCACATCAGCCAGGCCATGGAAGAGCGCCAGCGGGCGATCCGCCTCGTCCAGGTAAGGCGCCAAGTTGATGGCGCAGCCCAGGGTGGTCAAGCCGCGCCCCCAATCCATGCCGCGATAGAGCGTGCCGAATTCCAGCCCGATGCGGAATGGCTCGGCCGGCATCAGCGCATGACCCAGCAGATTGATCACCGCCTTGGCCACCACCAGACTGAGATTGTGCTGCAAGCCGTCGCGCAGGCGATTGCGCTGGTGTTCAATCGTGTTGCCGTCCGCGCTCAGATCGACGTAGATCTCGCCATCGCGCAGCTCAACCGGGAAGCTGTCAATATCATCGGCCCAGAGGTCGAAGGCGCCGCCGCTGGCCAGGTCAAAGCGGGCGTGATGCCAGTGGCAACTCAAGATGCCGTCTTCGACCGAGCCCTTGTCCAGGGGAAAGCCCATGTGCGGGCAGCGATTGTCCAGGGCGTAAACGCGGTCGCCATAAAGAAAGAGCGCCAGCGTTTTGCCGTTGGGATGCACCGTGACGCAGCCTTTGCCTTTGAGATCCTCGAAGCGCGCGACCGATACGTAGGTGTCTTTTTGCATGACAGGCCTCCACGAATCCCGCCAAAGCGAATTTCCTAAGTCCCGTATTCTGTGCGGCGGTGGCAAGGAACGCGGGTATGCTTAAAGATGATGCGGGCTGCCATGCTCTTACATAATTGGCGGCTGGCGGCGCGGGCGGGCGCTTGTCCGCCATCTCCACATTTGCTAGACTCACGGCGTTGAACGGGAGGATCGTTCTTGCCCGAACAAGCTCTCTATCTCAAATGGCGGCCGCTCGCATACGATGACGTGGTCGGCCAGGAGCATATCACGCGCACGCTGCGGAATGCCCTGAGTCGCGGTCGCGTTCGCCATGCTTATCTCTTCAGCGGTCCGCGCGGCACCGGCAAGACGACGACAGCGCGTTTGCTGGCGAAAGCGGTGAACTGCACGCACGAGGACGCTGGTCAGCGCCCCTGCAATGTCTGCGCCAATTGCCTATCGATTAACGAGGCGCGCTTTCTGGACCTCATCGAGATTGACGCGGCCTCGCATACCGGGGTCGATGATGTGCGCGAGCTGCGCGACAAGATCGCCTTCGCGCCGGGCGAGGGCAGTTACAAGGTCTACATCATCGACGAGGTGCATCGCTTCAGCGGCAACGCCTTCGACGCGCTCTTGAAGACGCTGGAAGAGCCACCGGCGCACGCGATCTTCGTCTTGGCGACCACCGAAATCGACAAGGTGCCGGCTACCATCAAGAGCCGCTGCCTGCAATTTGAATTCCGCCGCGTCTCGCTGACGGAATTGCTTGAGCGCCTGGCATACATCGCCGAACAAGAGTCGCTGTCGATCGAGCCGGCGGCTTTGGAATTGATCGCGCGGCAGGGCACGGGCAGCGTCCGCGACAGCATCAGCCTGCTCGATCAGATTGTTGTCGATCCCGAAGAAACAATCACGCTCGAAGTGACGCAGAAGCTGCTTGGCACGGCGCATTCTCTGCAAGTGGGCGAGTTGGTGGAGGCGCTCGCCCAAGAAGATGTCGCGCGCGGCATCCACCTGATCAATATGGCGATTGACGGCGGCAGTGATCCGCGGCAGTTTGGTCAGCAGATTGTCACCTACCTGCGCAATGTGATGCTGACGCAGACAGCCAGCGTTGACCTGGTCGAAGCAGCGCCGGAAGAGCGGGCGGCCTATCAGGAATTGGCTGGGCGATTGAGTCGCGCGCAGTTATTGAAAGCGATCCGCGCCTTCAATGCGGCGGTCAACAATTACACCGGTGGCTGGCAGCCGCAGCTTTCGCTGGAGCTGGCGCTGATTGAAGTCCTGCAGGTGGATGAGCCGCCCGTGGCGCAGGTTCCGGCGGGGCGGCCGCCATCAGCTGAGAGTGGCGCGACGGAAGCGGCGCCAGAGCGCGCGGTCGCTGAACAGGAATATGAACGAGCGCCGGCCAGCGCGCCGGGGGAACCGCCCGTGTATTCAGCCGCGAAGATTCAAGCGAGCTGGGCGGAGCTTTTGTCGCAAGTGTATCGCTACAACAAGAACCTGCCGGCTCTGCTGGAGCACGCTCACGCGCGCCTCATCGAAGGCAACCGGCTCATCCTCGGCGTCACCACCGAGTTCTTCCGCGATAAGATCACGTCGGCTGACCGGGCGAAGTTCATTGAACAAGCGATCTTCGACTTGCATCAGGTCAAGCTGCGAATTGAAGTTCGCGTCGTCGATTCGGTGAGGGCGCCGGAAGAGGCGAGCGAAAGCGTGGAATCGCCGGCGGAAGACCCCTTGATCGCGGCTGGCAAGGAGTTGGGCGGCGTCGTTGATGACTGATCGCAGAGTTGATCTGCTGTGGCGAATTCTGTTGGTCGCCACAGTCGAAGTATTGAATCCGCTTCTGCTGATCACATTGGCTCTGTTCGCCAGTCTGGGTTATGTCCTCACGCTGCTGATGCCGGTCTCCATTCATCATTGGCAGCGGCTCTTTTGGCTTTCTCTGATCATTTCACTTCTGTGCCTAATTCTCCGCGCATATCGGTTATGGCGGGCTGGCGGATATACAAAAGTTCAATTCTCGTGGCGGTCGCCCCTGCCGCTCTTGCCTCTCCTCATCTTCTTGCCCGTTTTTCGCTTGGAGCTAGCCGTGCCGTATGCGCAGATTATGTGGCACGGTGACATGCATGTCGCTTACATTCATCAGATAATGCACGCTGCAACGCCGGTCGACAGTATCTTCCTGCCGGGCTATCCGGCGAATTTCTACTGGCTATACCACGCTTTCGTGGCTGCGGTTGCGCAAGTGACTTCGCTCGCCCCGCCACTCGCCGCCTCTTTGCTTAACATGGCTGCCATCCTCAGCAGCCTGTTATGGATCGCGCTCATGTTGATCCGCTTGCGGATCGCGTCGGTCCGAACGATTTATCTTGGTCTATTGGCTGTACTCGTCTTTTGCGCTGTAAACCTCTCTGGACCCTTGACCGTGTCCGAACAGCTTCTGTCAGCTTCTGACGAATACATTCATGCGCGCGATATGGTGCTGGAGAGCGGAGATGTTCGACTGCACAGCGTTCTGGGCAAAGTCATGAATTTCACGAGTTTTCCGCTCGCGCTTCTGTCATTTGTGGCGGCGCTGCATGTCTGCATTCGCATTGTACAGGATGACCCCGATCGCTTCACTTTGGCGCTTCTATCGGCCTGTGTCATAGTTGGTCTTGCCGTACAGCCAATCGTCGTCCTTTACATTTTGATCTCTCTATTTGGCGGGCTGACTGTTACCGGTTACGGAATCTGGCTGGGCGGTCCCGATCGATGGTCCGTACTGGGGTCTTATTTGCGAAGGGTCGCGAGGAAACTCGGCACTGGATTTCTATTGGTGTGGCTCCTGCTGTCTGTCGGTCTTTCATTGCCGCTGGTGAAATATGTCACTGACTTTGCGACGGTTGATGGCGCGCCCATCCAGTTTGGCTCGGCGGTAAACGAAAACCTGGGGATGATTGTCGCCGCTTTGATACTGCTTTTGCCGCTGTTCCTGCTGCAAGCGGCTTTTGTCATGAGGCGCCCTAGGCGCGCTGAGCTGTTCATACAGATCAGCGCCGTAGTCGGATTTCTTTTGACCGCATCGCTAGTTTTCCCGGATATAAATCAGTACAAGGGCGTCTTTTTCATTGCTTTTCCTTTCGCTTTGTCCGGGCTCTTTGCACTGCAATCGCTGCGAAAATCTCGCCGAAGAAGTAGCGGCGTCATCGCGCAGGTGATATTGGCCGCTCTGCTGATCCTTGTAGCCGTCAAAGTGGTCATCGTCACGCGTTATTACGAATTCCAGGCGGAAAGACGGTCTTTCGCCTATGACGGTATTCATATCAATTACGGGGACGGGACAAAGTCCACCGATCTGGGAGAAGCGCTGAAATGGATTCGCAGCCACACGCCAGGTGATTCCCTCGTTGTGCTGCCTATTAGAATCAGCAAATACACCCACTTGATTCATGAGCGTCAGTTGTATGTGAGAAGAGCCCACTTTTTTTTCGTAGATGGAAGCGCGGCGGCGTACAAACGGCGCGCGCAGCAGGTCTCGCGTCTGTATTCTTACGAAACTGGGGAGGACGAGTATCGGGAAGTGTTGGAAGAAATGACATCGGAACTTCCTAGTCGCGGGTTTTACGCTGTGGTCCGGGTCGACGAAGTCAGCCCTGAAACCATGCAGGCGCATGGCGCGGCCTTGGTCTACAGCAGCCCTGGGGACGGCGCAAATGTGTATTTGCTAAATCCCAATGTTCTGCCGTAAGTGCGAAGTTGTGGTCTCAGCTTTTATTGAATATATTTGTACCGAAACATTGGACAGATTTATATCAGGAGAACTTTAGATGGCCAAGCGACGCGGCAGCAGACGCAGTTCCTCGGGATTGCCCGGTGGCGCCAACCCGATGGCGATGCTGCAAAAGATGCAGCAGGACATGGCTGAGGCGCAGGAAAGCCTTGAACATGAAACGACCGAAGTGTCCGTCGGCGGGGGCGCGATCAAGGTGGTCATCACGGGCCACCAGCGGGTGCAATCGGTTGAGATCAATCCCGATGTCATCGATATGGACGATGAAGAATGGCTGACTGATTTACAGGATCTGCTGGTCGCCGCGGTCAATCAAGCGATCGAACAAAGCCAGGCGATGGCGGCCGAGCGAATGGAAGCGATCACGGGCGGCTTGGGCGGTCTGCTTGGCTAAGCCTTTCTATCCCGTGGCGCCCTTGAGCGGCAGTCGCCAGCTCTCGGCGACATTCTGGTGGATGGCATGAGCAGCGCGATTCCGGAACCGGTGACCAAGCTGACGGAGGCCTTTTCTCGCTTGCCCGGCGTCGGTCCCAAAACCGCGTCGCGCCTGACCTTTTTTCTTTTGCGCGCGCCCGATGACTATTCGCTGAGCCTGGCGGCCGCCTTGACCAACCTAAAAGCCCAAACGCGCTTTTGCAGCCATTGCCATAACATCACCGTCGATGATCCTTGCGCCATTTGCGCTTCTCGCGAGCGCGGCAGCGAGACGATCGCGGTCGTCGAGGAGCCGCTGGACCTGATGGCGCTGGAGCGGACCGGCATCTACCGGGGAAAATATCACGTGCTGCATGGCGCGATTTCCCCCGTTAGCGGAATCGGACCTGATGACCTCAAGATTCGCGAGCTGGTCGCTCGGGTCGAGAAGGGCGAAGCGCGCGAAGTGATTATCGCGACCAATCCGGGTATGGAGGGCGATGCTACCGCCATGTATTTGCAGCGCGAATTGGCGGGCACGGGCGTCAAATTGACGCGGCTGGCGCGGGGCCTGCCCACCGGCGGCGATTTGGAGTATGTGGATTCGGTGACCTTGATGCGGGCGCTGGAAGGGCGCAGCGAACTTAGCTGACTGAGACGTCGCAGGAAGAATGATGCCAATAGTTCTCTTCTTGAAGGGACTGTAGCAGTTCGGACATCCGGAAAATTTCCATCTTGACAGTGGGGCGGGACCTTGCTAATCTTTTGTGACTGAAGTTGAGAGGAGTCACTCTCGCTTTTTTGTCCCCATGTGGGGGCGGTGCGGATTAACAGCAGAATAGCAGGTTAAGACAGAGCGAATCAAA
>JAPOXG010000120.1 GCA_026707225.1 Chloroflexota bacterium | reverse complement strand
CAAAATGACAAGCCCACTCCTCGCGCGCGCAAGGGGGTTTATCAAATAAGAGGAAAAGAGGCAACACAGCGAACACAGAGGAAAATTCTTATATTGAATGGCATCGACCCATTTATTGCTCTGAAGCGAGATTTAGCGGCCGATCGAAGGCCATTTTCCGACCGTTGAATTGGAGATTTCTTGCGAATTTACGAGTTTAGCAGTTGGCGTATGTCTGTGCTTTTATGTCTCTTGAGGACGGCTGATGGGTTTGGATGATATTTTCACCGCCAGCGTCTTCGCCTCGGCTATTCGGCTGGCGACGCCGTATATCTTTTCGGCGCTGGGCGAGACCTTCGCCCAACGCAGCGGCGTTCTCAATCTCGGCGTAGATGGCATGATGCTGATGGGCGCCTTCACCGGCTTTTACGCTGTCTACCTGGCGCAGCAATCGGAGGGGATGAGCGAGCCGGTGAGCCTCTTGCTGGGGGTGGCGGTGGCATTGATCGTCGGCGGCTTGATGGGCTTGGCGATGGCTTTCGTCAGCGTCACGTTGAAGGCGAAGCAGGGCATCAGCGGCATCGGCGTTTATCTTTTTGGTTTGGGTCTCAGCGAGTTGCTATTTCAGCAATGGGTGGGAACGCCGAAATCGGTCAGCGGTTTTCCGCGGATTGACTTCCCGCTCTTGACTGATCTGCCAATCGTTGGCGAGATCTTCTTCCACCACAATCTGCTGGTTTATGTGGCTTTTGCGTTGGTGCCGATCTCGGCTTACGTGCTCAACAATACGACTTTCGGCTTGATGATCCGTGCGGTGGGGCAGAATCCAGAAGCGGCGGATGCAATGGGCGTCAGCGTGGCGCGCGTGCGTTACGCCACCACGACGATCGGCGGCATGCTGGCTGGTTTGGCGGGGGCGTCGCTCTCGATCGCGCTGATCAATTTGTTTCAGCAGAATCTCACGGCGGGGCAGGGCTTCATCGCGGTCGCCTTGGTGTATTTTGGCGGCTGGCGGCCCTGGACGGTCGCGGCTGGCGCGATGCTTTTCAGCTTCGTCAATGCGCTGCAGCTTCAGATCAAGGTGGTTGGCGCTGACATCCCGTCCGAATTCGCCGTCATGGCGCCTTACGTGATCACGATCATCGCGTTGGTTTTCGCCACCAAGCGTCATGAGCAGCCGACGGCGCTGACGAAGCCCTATGAGCGGGGGGAGTAGGAATTCTTTCTCTACCGCAGAGAACACAGAGTTCTATTGCTTGAAGAGAGAAAATGTAATTCGATTTGTATTTTTCAATAGGTCTATGCATGGAGGGAAATCGTGAAAAAGTTTCTTATAGCTGGTTTATTGATGCTGACCATTACAACTGGCATAGTTTCATGGGCGCATGATGAGGTGTTCCGGGTGGCGGCGTTGATGCCGAGCGCGACCAACGACCTGGCATTCAGCCAGAGCATGTATGACGCGCTGGTAGCGATTCAAGCGGAACTTGGCGAAGAGGCATTTGAGTTCACCATTCAGGACAGCACCTATATCGTGGATGACGCCGCGGTGGCGCTGCGCGACTGGGCCGCCTCGGGAGAATATCAACTGGTGATCGCGCATGGCTCTCAATATGGACCGATCGTGGAGGAATTGTCGGCTGAGTTCACCGATGTTTCCTTCGCCTGGGGAACGCGGCAAGACACCTTTGGCATGGACAACGTGTACAGCTACGCCGCTGCCTCCGATGAAGGCGGGTACTTCAATGGCGTTTTGGCCGCGCATCTCACTGAGACGGGCGTGGTCGGCTTGGTGGGACCGATTGAAGTCGGCGATGGTAAATTGTATGCCGATGGATTCGCCAACGGCGTCGCTTCGGTCGATGAAGATATAGAAGTAAACATCGTATTCATCGGCTCATTCAGCGATGTGCCGCTGGCGACAGAAGCGGCGGAAACGCATATTGCCAACGGCGCTGACATTTTGACCGGCACCGCGCAGATGGTCGTCGGACCTATCGCGGTCGCCGTTGCGAACGATGTGCTCTGGTTCGGTTCCGATGCCAGCCAGGACGAACTCTCCGAAGATATCGGCGTCGCCTTTCAGATTTACAAGTGGGAGGTTCTCCTGCTGGACATGATCAGCAACATCCAGGAAGGCATTCTGGGCGGCGAGTATTATAAGCTGACGCTCGAAAATGAAGGGCTGGTGATGGAATATGACAAAGACTTTGAAGCCAGCGAAGAATTGATGGCGATCGCGGATGCGACCATCGCCGACATCGTCTCAGGGGATATTGTGCCGATCCCGGAGATGATGGAAGCGGACAGCGAGGAATAGCGCCAAGGCGGGAGCCGTGTCGTTCAAGTGTTTATTCTCGGGCGAAGCTGCCCGGTTTAAAGCCAAAATCCATATAAGGAGAGTATAACCATGAAGAAAGTTCTACTGCTTACCCTGATAGTCGCCCTGTTCGCAGGGGTGATGCCGAGCATGGCGCAGGACGTCTTTCGTGTTGCCGCCGTAGCGCCCAGCGCCACCAACGATCTCGCCTTCAGCCAGAGCATTTATGATGGCTTGATGGCGATTCAAGCAGACATGGGAGAGGACGCCTTCCAGTTCGATTTCCAGGATGGCACCTTCATTGTCGATGATGCCGCTGTCGCATTGCGCGAGTGGGCGGCCTCGGGTGATTATGATCTGGTGATCGCCCATGGTTCGCAGTTTGGCTCGGTCGTAGAAGAGCTGGCGGCGGAATTCCCCGAAGTCAGCTTCGCTTGGGGCACGGACGAAAATACCTTCGGCCTGGACAATGTGTTTGCTTACACGGCGGCTTCCGATGAAGGCGGCTACGTCAACGGCGTGATCGCCGGATTGATGACGGAATCGAACGTCATCGGCGTTGTCGGACCGATCGAAGTGGGCGATGCCAAGCTCTATGTCGATGGTTTCGTGGCTGGCGTCGGCGCATCCAACCCTGAGGCAACGGTCAATGTGGTGTATATCCAGTCGTTTAGCGATGTCCCCTTGGCGACCGAGGCGGCCGAGACCCATATCGCCAATGGCGCCGATATCTTGACCGGTACGGCGCAGATGGTCGTAGGCGCTATCGCCGTCGGCATTGAGAACGGCGCGCGCTGGTTCGGCACGCAGTCCAGCCAGGCTGAGCTCGCCGGCGATTCCGCTGTAGCCTTCCAGATTTACAAGTGGGAGGTCATCTTGGCCGACATGATCGGCCATATCCAGATGGGCGTTTTGGGCGGCGAATCCTACGTATTGACGCTGGCCAATGGCGGCTTGGTCATGGAGTTTGCTGGGTAGGGGGAGCTTACCCCTCACCCCCGGCCCCCTCTTCCACAAGGGACGCACATAGGTCGCGTCGACACTGACCGCCGACATTGCGCTTCGAGAGGGGGTGACATATTCAAAGGGTTTGGGATTGGTAAGCGGGCGAGACAAGGGTCGCTCCTCCAACCCCATCCCCCGGCCCCTGTTCCCCCCTCGGTCCCCCCGCTCAACGGGGGGCGGACTTCCAGCGAGCTAGGGAAGGGGAGCCAGGTTAAGCGGGATTGGGATGTGAGAGAGGGTGAGACAAGTCTCACCCCTACACCGCAAATCTTCCGGCGGGCGATCTGGTAGTTCGACCCTACACCAGGTGAATTGATTGGAAAACTGGTTCTTATGGCTGAGAGCGTAAAACAGAAGACGGATCTGCTGCCGACCGGTCACGCGCCAATCAGCCAGTTGGCGATGACGGGGATTGTCAAACGTTTTCCCGGTGTGCTGGCGGCGGATGGCATCGACTTTGATGTGCGAGCGGGCGAGATTCACGCGCTGCTGGGCGAAAATGGCGCGGGCAAATCGACGCTGATGAAAATGCTCTACGGCCTTTATCATCCGGATGCGGGG
Organism: Chloroflexota bacterium; assembly: GCA_026707225.1. Classification (GTDB taxonomy): domain Bacteria; phylum Chloroflexota; class Anaerolineae; order Aggregatilineales; family Phototrophicaceae; genus UBA6055. The sequence goes on along the minus strand of JAPOXG010000120.1, from coordinate 27,142 downwards.
CAGATCCGCGTCAACGGCGAAGAGACCACGATAAGGAATCCGCAGGACGCCATTCAGCACGGCATCGGCATGATTCATCAGCACTTCATGCTGGTGCCATCGCTGACGGTGGCTGAGAACATCGCCTTGGGCATGAAGTCTTCGCGCGGCGCGCGGCTCGATTTGGATGTGGTCAGCCGCCGCGTGCTGGAACTTTCGGAGATCTACAACCTCAAGGTGGATCCGGACTTGCCGATTTGGCAACTGGCTGTCGGCGAGCAGCAGCGGGTCGAGATATTGCGCGCGCTCTACAAGGGGGCGGCGCTGCTGATCCTCGATGAGCCGACGGCTGTGCTGACGCCACAAGAGGTCGATGGCTTGTTCCGCATCCTCAATCAATTGGCCGATGACGGGCATGGCCTGGTTTTCATCTCGCATAAGCTGCACGAGGTGCTTGAGATCAGCCACCGCGTCACCGTCCTGCGCGATGGCCGGCGCGTCAATTCCATCCCCACCAGCGAAGCGACCCGGCCCAAACTCGCCGAAATGATGGTGGGGCGGCCGGTGCTGCTCGAATATGACAAGAATCCGCCGGACCCGCGCGACGAGCGCCTGGTGCTCGATGGCGTGAGCGCGCTAAGCAATCGCGGCACGATGGGGTTGGATGATGTGTCGCTGCGTCTGCGCGGCGGGGAGATCGTGGGCATCGCCGGCGTTTCCGGCAATGGCCAGCAGGAGCTGGCGCAGTGCATCTGCGGCTTGCGTCCTCTAACAGCCGGCTCGGTGACGGTGGATGGCAGCGATGTCAGCAACGCGCACCCGTCGTCGCTGAACGCGATCGGCTTGTCGCATATCCCGGAAGAGCGGATGCTCGATGGCGTGATCAAGGAATTCAGCGTCGCGGAGAATTATGTCTTGCAAGATCATGGACACCCGAAGTTCACGCGCGGGAAGATCTTCATGCGCTTTCACAAGATCCGCGAGTTTTGTCGGCGCGCCATCGAAACTTACGAAATTAAGACGCCGAGCACGGAGACGCTGGTCAAGAGCTTGTCTGGCGGGAACATCCAGAAGCTGGTGCTGGCTCGCGAGCTGTCGCGGGATCCGGGCGTTCTAATCGCGGCGCAGCCGACGCGCGGCGTTGACATCGGCGCGACCGAGTATATTCATCAGCGTCTGCTGCGGGAACGCGACAACGGCACGGCCATCCTGCTCATCAGCGAGGACTTGGATGAGATCCGCGCGCTGTCCGACCGGATCGCGGTTATGTATGAAGGGCGGATCGTGGGCGAGGTGGAGAATGTGGACGTGGATATTGAGCATCTGGGATTGTTGATGACGGGTGGGGGGTAGGGGCGCTCTTAGTCAGTCCTAATCCATTTTCCCTCGTCATCTGGTCCGCGCCAACCCAACGGCAGTTGGGGCTGGCACGAGTCTGGGAGAACAGGCTCCTCCGGCGCGTCGGCGAACTTGATATGAACCTTGCTGCCTGTCAGTTCTCTGATAAGGTTTCCCAAGGCAAATTCTGCTTGCTTTCCTGCGCGCTCTAGCGTGTCGTCTTCCAATGCTTCTTGCACAAAACGCCTCATCGCCAAGTGACGGGCAATTTCCGCCATATCCATCCATTCATTGGCAAAGCATGTTGCCGTCCCACCGCCTTGCTTGATGTATTGGTCGAGTTCCTCTATTCGGCAACTCGATATCGCTGGCGCAGGTGCGCTAATCACGTAGGAATTCTCGCGAACGTTATAGGTGATGCTATCTTCATCAATCTGCTCCAGATCAATGCCGGCCTCAATGACACCTACAGCCGCATGTTTTGTGGAATACTCGCAAGCTATGTTGGCCCAATAGCGCACTTCAAGTCCAACTAAAGCCATTTCCGCTTTCATGGTAATAAGTTGACCGGCTCTCTGGATGTCTTTCGCTATCCTTGCCTGGGGACGCGGCGTACTTGAGGGCGTTACAGTCAGTGTTGGCGTGTTCGTTGGTGTATCGCTCGGCGTAACTGTTGCTGTTGAAGTATTCGTTGGCGTGGAAGTTGGCGGCGGCGTGTAGGTGGGGTAGGGCGTATAAGTTGGACGAGGAGTGAATGTCGGCGTGGCTGTGGGGGTAGCCGTCGGCGTGTTAGTAGGCGTATTGGTTGGTGTAGCCGATGGCGTATTGGTGGGTGTATTAGTTGGTGGCGGTGTGAATGTCGGATAGGGCGTATACGTAGGAGGCGGCGTGTTAGTCGGATAAGGCGTATAGGTCGGTGGTGGGGTGAACGATGGCGTAACAGTCGGTGTATCGGTTGGCGTATCAGTTGGGGCGGCGGTTGGCGTATTCGTAGGCGTACTGGTTACTGTGGCTGTCAATGTAGCAGTGTTTGTCGCTGTCGCAGTGGGCGTGTTGGTGGGCGCATCAGTAGGCGGCGGCGTGAACGTCGGATAAAGCGTATAAGTAGGCGGCGGGGAGAAAGTTCGTACTGGCGTCGGCTCGGCGCTACCACCGCTCCCGGATTGATAGATTATGCCAAAGACGAATGCGATTAGAAGTCCAACGAATATCATATACCGACTTCTGTCCACATTCTTTGCATATTTCATTCTGTTAATCTCTTATGCCAGTTGTTCCAATGCAGTTGAACTGAGGGCAACTCACCGAGTCGCCCCTTCATTTCCTTTATTTGCTGGGATTACATACGCAGATTCTGGAAGTCAACCCATCCGCTTCCATGAGCCATTCTCATCTTTGCCCCAGCCGGACGGCGTATAAGGCTTGCAGGAGTCCGGCAACTGTGGCTCGTTGCCCTGCGCTTCAAAGAGAATATGCACGGGCTTGCCTGTCACTTCACGGACGAAATCGCCCAAGCGCAGTTCCGTTTCCTCCTCTGCCCGTTTCAATATCCCCTTTTCGATCATTTCCGCTGCGAATCCTTCAATGGCTTCGGCATGGGCAATTCTCCGCAGCATATCCCAGTCGGCTAAAAGCAACGTGAACGAGTGTTGATTCTGCTTGATATATTCGACGCGGCAACTGGTTATGACAGGGGCAGGCAGCGTAAGCGTGTATGCGTCATTTTCGTAGCTCATGCTGTCCTCAGTGATTGCGTCGAAATCAATGCCAGCTTCAATCGCGCCGTCAACAATGTGTTTCGCGCTGAAGCCGGCAAAATTAAGAAAGCCTCTTCTGAGCTCTACTTCGAAATCTACCTTTGCAACTTCCGATGTCACCGTCACGAGCTGTCCTATGCCTCTAATGCTGTTGACGATGGTAATTGGCGAGCGCACATATAGGCTTGTCTCCGGGAAGAAGAATTCGCGAACCTCATACACCTTGCCCACGACAATGCTGCCAACGACAATTCCTACCACCAACAATGCAATCGACATAAAGTTTCTGCCGATGAACTTGAGTAGACCAGTCATGTCGCCTCCTTGAGCGATAGTAAGCCGAACAAATATGCCTGCCTAAAGCATAATATCGTAAAATTCTTGTAAAAGTTTCCCTTGACACGAAAGCTGCCGTCCGAACTGGCCTCTCGAATGAATCGCTCCCCCCCCCTCTACCGCGCCATGTCCAACTCGATCGTGTACGCCTTCCGCTTCAGCAATCCCGCCATCATCACCGCGCTGGATGTCATGGGGAAGGGTAGGCGGTGTCGGGCGCATTGCTCCAGCTTTGCAGCGTCTGCCCGCCGTCGATGAGGAGGGAAGCGCCGGTGATATGGCGGGCGTCATCGGAGGCGAGGAAGGCCACGGCAGCGGCGACGTCTTCCGGCTGTCCGACCCGCCGGAGCGGAATCCGTTGGGCGAATCGAGCGAAGAATTGCTCCCAAGCGGCCGGGTCGTCGGTCGCTTGACGAAAGCTCAATGGCGTCTGAATGATGCCGGGGCAGAGGGCGTTCACGCGGATGCGGTGACGCGCCAATTCCAGCGCCAGGTTACGCGCCAGCGCATTGACCGCTTCCTTGCTCGTCATGTAGGGGCCGGCGCCAAGAATGGTATCCCAGCCGCCGGTAGACGACCCCATGAGCACGATGGAGCCGCCGCCTGCGTCCACTAGGGCGGGCGCAGCCGCCTTGCAAGTGAGCGCCATGCCGCGCAGGTTGACGCCGATGACATGATCCCATTCTTCCATCGGCATATCGATGAACTCGATTTTCTCACCGCCGACGCCGGCATTGGCGAAGACGACATCGAGCTTTCCGAAGCGGGCATGCGCGGCCTCAACCATAGCGGCGCAGTCGCCCGCTTTGCTGACATCGGCATGGACAGCGAAGGCGTCGGCGCCGATTTCGGCAGCGACCGCAGCAGCGCGTTCCAAGTCAATATCCGCGATGACGACGCGCGCGCATTCCTCGACGAAACGCAATGCGCTTGCTCGTCCCAAGGCGCCGCCACCGCCGGTGATCAAGGCGACTTTTCCGTTGAAGCGATTCATGATCGCAGCTCCAGCTGACGCCTCGCCGGCGGCGTATTTGCGCTTGCGCGCACCACTAAATCGCCGTCAATGATGACGCCGGATATGCCGGGCGTATCACCGATTTTGAGCGTCTCCAGGGCATCATCGGCGGCGCTGCCGATGGGCGCATCCATGATGGCAAGGTCGGCTTCCAGCCCGAGCTCCATTCGTCCCGCGGGAAGATTGTAGACTTGGGCCGTGGCGCCGGTCGCCATGGCGATCGCTTGCGCGGGCGGGACATCCCCCAGCGCGCTGACCCAGGCCATGGTGCGCAGCATGCCCAAGGGGATGACGCCGGTGCCCGATGGCATATCGGTACCGATGATGACGCGGCCGAGGGCATCGTGGCGCCGAGCCAGATCGAGGATGCGGGGGATGATGGCGGCGTTGCCACATTGAATGATTTCGAGGGCGGCGTCAGTTTCGGCGATGATCCGCTCGATATCCGCCAGGGCCGGCGCGGTTGGACCGCCGTTGAGGTGGGATGCGATGTGTGGCTGCACCTTGATGGCATGCTCGGCGCCGATGGCGTCGCTGCCCGGTATGGAGGCGCCGCCGATGTGCATCATCACCGTCATGCCACAGCGTTTCGCCCAGCGCGCCATGTCGGCGATTCGATCCCAATCGTGATATCCGCCTAGGCCAATTTCGCCCAAATGCTTTACGCCGGCGCTCGCCATCTCCGCGAAGTCCGCTTCGGTGAGACCCTCTTGCAAGAGCAGCCCGCCACCTTGCACTTTCATGCCGCCGGGGCGGTAGCTGTCCCAGGCTTTCGCGCCGACGATCGCCAGCGCTTTTGTGCCGATGGCGCCGGTTGGGCGGCCGGGCATGTGCACCTCGCCGGCCGAAATCATGCGGGTGACGCCGCCATGAACGCAGCTGGCGATGAAATCGACAGCCTTTTGGCGCGGGCTGTAATCGCCGATGACCGGATGCACATGCGAGTCGATCAATCCAGGAGTCACCGTCCCCCCATTGGCGTTGATGGCGGTCGCGCGGGCGCCGGCGGTGAGCCCGCTGCCGATCTCAGCGATCAGACCGTCGCGGATGCGAATCGAATCGCCCTCTAAAAGGGGAGAATGGAATTCGCCCGAGACAATACAACCGATATTGTGAATCAGCATCTCGCTCATGGGTCGGTCTTCTGTCTGCGCTGAAGCGCGGCTAAGACATTTTCGAGATTGGTGACATCGCCGTAATGGGTATCGATATCGTATAGGGTTACAGCCTGCGCTTGCGGGCTGGTGGCCATGACTAGGTCTTCCGGCACCAGAACCTGGTAGCGCAGGAAGAAGGCGTCATGCACGGTAGAGCGCACGCAGATATTGGTCACCACGCCGGTGACGATGACGGTATCGATGCCCCGTTCGCGCAGGGTGAGATCAAGCGAGGTTTGGAAGAAGCCGCTGTAGCGCCGCTTGGGAATGACGATATCGCCCTCTTCGACGGGCAGCTCGTCGACGACTTCGGCGCCCCATGAGCCAGCCAGGCAGTGAACTTTGCGCATTTCAAAGAGGCTGTCATCGGGCGGGAGGCTTTGGTTAAGCCAGAAAACGGGCATGCCAGCCGCGCGCGCCGCCGCCAGCAGCTTTTGGTGCGGGGCGTAGAGCGCCTTCCCGCCTTCCAATACCATGGCGCCGCCTTGGTCGAAGAAATCCTTGAGCATATCGACAACGAGCAGGGCGGTGGTCGCCGGGTTGAAATCGGTGATCTTGTCCCGCTGCTTTTCCGATTGCTTTTCCGAAAATGTATTCCTCGCTGTCATTTGCAATGCTTCCCCTTTCTTTCAGCTTGGCGCATCCGGCGGCGAAGTTTGAGCGGCCATCAGGTTAGACCATCGTGAATCTGGAGGTCGCTGACCTGGAGACCGCCGACGCGCGCGTGCGGTCGGCCGCCATCGGTCACCGCCACGATGACCAAGATTTCGTCTGCCGCCGGGGCGTCCTCGAGGCGAAAGGACAAGGCATCGAAATGCGAGCGCACATACATCGCGTCTTTATGGTGCAGCGGCACGTCGATTGCCGTGCCGGGTCCCCCCAATTTCTTGGCGGAGGGGATAATCGCTACCCCGCCGCCGACGGCTCCCCGCAGGGGCGCGCCCAGGGTTGGGTGCAGCAAGGCGGCCGCGTGTTCGAGTTCGCCGTCCAAGCCGACGATCGCCGCTTTTCCATAGCTCTGGGGTTGCCCGGCGAGTTGGGCGACGGCGGTCTCGCCCAGGCGCTGGCCGAGTTCAGCGCCGTTCGCGTACAGTTCGCTGAGGTCCTCGACGTAGCGCCCGGCGAAGGGATTCTTTATCAGGGCGCCGGCCGCCACCTTGCGCAAGGGCTGCTCTAATCGACGATAGCCCTCGTGGTAGATAACGTCCACAGTCGTCCGCATTCGCACTAAGTCCATTTGTACTGCTCCCAAGAGAATTGCGATTCGTAGCCGAGCATCGCCACCGCTTTGGAATTGTCAAACAGCGATTGATTGCCGTCGAGGCGCGTTCGGAATTCAGCTTCCGGATAATAGGCTTGCGCCAGTTGAAGCGAATCCGTCTTCATGAAAGTATTTGGCGCGCTGACGTAGAAAGCCTCGTGCCCGCTGGTGTCGGCTTGCAGCGCGAGGCGGCATGCACCGGCGACATCGCGGGTATCGATATAGCCCCAGAGATTGGACGCGCCGGCGGCAGGATCGTCCCACAGGGGCTTCAGGACAGATTGGAAGGTCTGCGGACTGTGAATCCAGGGAAAGCGGAGACTGACGACCGACATTCCGCCAGCCATTCGTCTGACAAATGCGCGCGCGATATCTTCGCCCAAGGTCTTTGAGAGGGCGTAAGCGTCTTGCGGCGCCTGAGGGTGCGCTTCATCAATTGGCAGGTAAGCCAAGCGGATGGGCGTGTACGAGAAGGGCAAGCCCAAGACTGACATGGAACTGATGTAGACGACGCGCGGGATTTCCAAATTGGCGGCCGCCTCGAAGATGTTGAAGGTGGCCATGATGTTTGTGCGGAAGACCTGATCGGGACTATGCTGCGTAGGACGCGGGATGGCGGCGAGATGCGCGATGGCGTCGGCGCCGTGACAAGCGCCGTAGACCTGCCCTAGATCTTCACAGTTTACCAGCCGAAACTCAGAGATGGGATGCGGCGGCGGCCGGCGGTCGATGCTGACGACCTCGCAGCCCGCATCTAACAAATGCGAAACGACAGCCGCTCCTGCGAGACCGCTGCCGCCAGTGACGGCGACTTTCATGGCCCTGGTCCACTTTCCTCCGTGATGGCGAGAGACCTCAAGCCTCTTCCACTGGTTCCATCCAGTTGGGCCCGCCGTCCGTCGTGATGCTCATGTGGGTCATGTCTGTGCCTGTGACCGCGCCATGCCAGTGCTTTTCAGCGGGCGGGAAATGAATGACATCGCCGGTTTTTGCGACGCCGCCTTCGCCTGCTTCGTTGCCAAAGCGACATGCGCCCGCCGTGACCAGCAGCACCTGCTCGCCCGGGTGCGTGTGCCAATGGGTGACGGCGCCATCGGTGAAATGCACCAGCGCCACCGACACGCCGCCCTCGGTCTGCGCCGCTATCAGCCGCTCCAACTGTGACGTTCCGCCGGAAACGTACACATTGGCGGTGGATTCGCGTTCCTCTTTTGACAGATGTTTCATCGTTAGCGCTCCTTGATTCTCAACTAAGCTGAGCGCAGCAGCGCCCAACGCAAGTATAAAATGCCGGCGAGATAAAGCAGGGCGCCGGTCGCGATCAGCAGAAAGGATTTGCGCGGCGCGCCTTTGAATTCGCCCGTTGCCAAGCCCCAGACATAGGTCCATAGCTGCGATGTTGTGCTTATGGGCCAAGAGACGGCGGCGGTGAGGGCGCCGGTGGCGAAGGCGTTGATGATGTTACCGCCATAGTGCGCGCCGGCGGCGATGAGCGAATAGCGATGCATCGCCCAGCCCGCGCGGAAAAACAGCGACCATTGACGGCGCAGCGTCAAAACGGCGCCAGATGTCAGGAGCGCGCCGATGAGCGAACCGGTCGCTAATACGCTCACGTAAGAAAGCGGCGTCAGCCCATATTCGCGGCCAGGCGCGCGCAGGGAATATGATAATCCGAGCGGGTAGGCGGTGATGATGGCTGACGCGAAGCCGACAAGAGCCATGTTCTTCGCGATCAAACGTCGACTCGTCTGTCCAGCGGTATCGCGCAGTCGCGTAGCAGCCGCCTCGAAAAGCGAGCGGTCGCGGACGATTCGCGCCCAGACGGTGGCCATGGCGGCGGCGAATAGCAGCAGGCAGGCGATCGCCAGATCAAGCGGGGCGAGCGACGCTGGCCTGCCACCGACGAGCGCAGCCAGCGAAGTGCCCAGAATGAGGCTCATGCCGGTCTGTACCGGCGCCGTAACTGACAGGCCGACAGCAGTGAATACCGTCATGGTAATTCGAACGCCGATGACAAAGATCCCGCCGGCCGCCAGCGCGACGATGATGATCGCGGGCCGCGCGCGCCATACCCGCGCCACCTCTTCGAATAGTTCTTGCCTCAGCACCATCCAGGCAAGCATCCAGACGAAAACGAAGGAGAAGATGTAGATCCCCAGAAAAAAGGCGTCCAGCGGGTAGCTATCCAACTTCTTGAGAAAGACCGCCCAAGATCCCCAGAGGAAGGCGTTGAACAGCGCGCTCACTATGGCGACTTCCTGCGTCATCGGGCTTGGATGGCGCGGATCATCTCGACGGCTAACTCGACATCGGCATTGGCGTCCGCGCCGGTGGTGCGCGCTTCGCTATCCTCACGGATACAATCGTAGAAGAGCAGCCATTCACGGCGGAAGGCTTCTTCGTGAGAGGCCGGCGCCACCTTGGTAATTGGCGAGCCGTCTTCGTTCTGCTGGATGGTCACGGTGGTGGGCGCGTATTTGACATAGGGATTGGGGAAGGCGATGCTGATGGTCTCGCTTTTGCCGTAGGCTGTTAGCTGCTCGTCCCACCAGAGATAATCGGGCCAGACGCCCGCTTCAAAGACACAGCGCCGCTGTGGACCGAAATCGAGCACGGACAGGATCTCGGTCGGCGAGATGGCGTCGCTGAAGAGGACGCCCTCTGCCGCCCCAAATGCGCCGCGCAGGATGGCCAGATCGTGGCTCGAAAGCATCAGCAGCATATTGTAAAGACCTGACAGATGCGCGTGGCTTGGTCCCAGCGCTGCTTTGGACGCGGCTTCGATTTTCGCGGCGCCATCGTCCAGCACGCTCTGGGGGATGTCATCGCCGGTGACCAGGGTATAGAGCGGCTCATGTACGCTGAAATCGCCGGCGAAATCGTGGACGCGGATCAGCCTCACGTCTTGCATCGCTCGCATGCGGGCCATGCCGTATTCATAGCCGGGATCATAGCGCTTCATATAGCCGACCATGAGCTTGACGCCGGCGCGCTTGACGGCGCTCAAAACGCGCTTCCCTTCGGCTGGATCGAAGCAAAACGGTTTCTCGACGAAAATGTGTTTTCCCGCATCGGCGGCCGCTTCGGCGATATCACTGTGGTCCATGGTCAAAATGGCGACGATATCAATATCAGGCTGGTCGAGCAGCTCCTGATAATCGACATAGCGATCCTTGACGCCATACCATTCGCCAACGGTGTTGACGACTGTTGTCGAGATATCGCAGACGGCGCCAATCTCATATTGCGGCAGCTCTTTCAGATAAGGCAGGTGCATGATCTGGGCGATCTGCCCGCAGCCGATAATGCCTACACGTAGTCTGTCCAATTGGGACCTCCTTTTATTGATTCGCGCGCTCAGCTTTTGACGGCGCCGGCGGTCAAGCCTTCGATGAACCAGCGCTGCATCGCGACATAGAGGACGATGACCGGAATCGTGACCATGCTGAGCGCGGCGAAATACAGCGTCCAATCGGCTGAGTAGCGATAGAAGAAGTTGACCAAACCCAGGGGTATCGTTTGCAGTTCGGCTTGGCGGATGAAGATGAAAGCCAAAAAGAATTCATTCCAAAAGAACATGCCCTGGAAGATCGCCACCGTCGCCAGCCCGGGGCGCGCCAATGGCAGCACGACGTACCAGAATACTTGCAGCCGATTGGCGCCATCGACCAGAGCCGCGTCTTCCAGCTCGGGCGGGATCGACATAAAGAAGCCGCGCAAAAGAAAAATGCTGAAAGCCATAGAGGTGCCGGCGTAGACGAAGACGAGCCCGAAACGACTGTTGAGAATGCCCAAGGTCCTGACCACGATGAAGAGCGGGATGACAGTGACTTCAGGCGGGATCATCATCGTCGCCAGGATGATGAGAAAGATTGCACCCCGGCCCGGGAACCGCAAGCGCGCCAGGGCATAGGCGGCGATTGAAGACACAATCAATAGTACGGTCAGGCTGAGAACGGTGATGATGATGCTATTGCCGATGCGCGCGCCCAAGTCGGCGATGCGCCAGGCATCGACGTAGTTCTGCCAGACCATCATCCGAGGCGGTCCCCAGACGTTATTGAAGAGATCGGCGTCGGTCTTCAGCGAGCCGAAGACCATCCAGAACAGCGGATAGATCGTTTGAACGGTGGCGACAATGAGAATGGCGTAGACCAGCAACAGCTTGAGACGATCGCTGAGATGCTTCGAAAAGAGATCGGGGAAGAGATCGGGATTGGTTTGTCGCGCGGCGGTTGCCATTTGCTTGCCGGACCTCAAAAGTTGTAGGCGCCGCTGCGGCCAATGCGGATATAGGTGAAGGCGATGACCGCCACGACGACAAACAAGGCGAAACCCATCGCCGAGGCGTAGCCCAGCTTTCCGAAGCGAAAGGCTTGCGTCACCAGATGAGTGAGCACGACCTCAGTGGTGTGATTGGGTCCGCCGTCGGTCATCACGAAGACCAGCTCGAAGTTCCTGACGAAAGCGCCATTCAGCGAGAGCAGCACGCTGATGAAGGTCACCGGGGCGAGCAGGGGCAGGGTGATGCGCGTGAGCCGCGTCCAGGCCCCCGCGCCATCGATAATCGCGACTTCGTAGAGATCCTTGGGGATGGATTGCAAGCCAGCCAGGAAGAGCACCATGTGAAAGCCGGTCCACTTCCAAATATCGACGGTGATGATGGCGCCCAGCGCGGTCGCCTGGTCACTCAGCCAAGCGCGAATCAGCCCCTCCAGCCCCAACAATTCCAACCCGGCATTCAGCAGACCGAAGGTGGGATTGTAGATCCAGGACCAGAGCAAGCCGATCACGACAAAGGAGAGCGTCACCGGCAGAAAGAGGGCGGTGCGAAAGAAGATGACGCCTTTGATCTTTTGATTGACCAGCAGCGCCAGAAAGAGCCCCAATACATTTTTGACCAGCACGACGGAAATGGCGAAGATGATTGTATTAGTGACTGCTTTCAAGAATACATCGTCGCGTTCAATTAGCCGGATATAATTTCTAGTGCCGATGAAGACGGGCGAATTGAAGCCATCCCAGCGATGAAAGCTCAAGTAGAAGCCGTAAAGAATGGGGATGATGACGAAGATGATCAGCAGGACGATGGCCGGTGTCATCATGAGATAGGCGGAGAGATGGCGATAGACGCGCGGATAACGTTTCCGCTTTGCGAGCGATCCGTCGGCGGCCGCGGAGGAAGCGGGGTTGTTTCGATTTGAAGGCGTATTAATGATTTTCTGGCCCCGATACTTGCTCGCCGGCAGCACGCGTGGGCGAGCCGCCGGCTCGCCCATACAACAGTCCTATGGTCTTGGCAATTTCTTTCATACGGCATTCATCATCAATTTCTTGGACTTGCGGTGATGATGGGCAATTTGTTCACAGGTCCACGATTAAGGAGAAAGCCTGGAGATTTATGCGATGTTCAGTTTTAGGCCCAGGTCTTTCACGACATAGTCGATGCTTTCGAGGCAGCTTTCCTCAGCCGTTTTGTGCGATGCGTCGAGCTCGATGAGCGCCAGGCCGTCGTAGTCGCTTTCCAGCATAATCTCGACCATTGCGGGAAAATCGACCACGCCTGCGCCCAGCTCGCAGAAGGAAAGATAGCGGGCGTAGCCTTCCAGCCCTTCAAAGTCTTTTGCGTCCTTGAAGTGAATATAATCGATGTGTTCCATATAGCTGCGCATGATGTCCACCGGGTCGGTCTCTTTGATGACCAGGTGAGCGGGATCGATGCAGAGGCCGACCAGGTCGGTATCCACAATCGCCATGAATCGGTCGAGTTGCTCGCGCGTTTCGATGAAGCAGTCGAGATGCGGATGATAAACGGTGCGGATGCCGAGCTTGTTGCTGAAGGCGCCCAGCTCTTCCAGGGCGCCCGCGAAGCTGCGGAAGTCGGCGTCCGTTTGCGGCTTTACGCCGACCGGGGGACCACCGCCACAGACGAGGATTTTGGAGCCGAAACTCTGGAGGAAGCGCGTCACCGCCATGACGCAATCGCGTTCGTAGGGCCATAATTCGGCGTTGGTGTATTCGCAATTGGCATAGAGCGAAGAAAGCCGCAATCCATAATCTTCCTGCGCCTTGTTGAAGAGATGCATGCGGCGCAAGAAATCGGTGTCGGACAGCATATCGGGGGGACCCGAGTCCGCAAGGGTCATGAAGCGGCGGGCGAAGTAATCGCTGAGGCTGTTGAAGATCAGCGCCTCGTACCAAACGAATCCAACTTCGGCGAGAAAGGGAAAACCTTCTTCGGGTCGGCCCTCGAAATCCCATGTATTGAGATGATAGCCGATTTCAAACTTCTGCTCTTTTGGCATGGATTATTGTCCTCTTCTGTGGCCTAGACATGAAGCACTTCTGGTGGATCCAAACCCTGACACGGCAAAGATCCACCAGTCCCTTGTTTCAATAGAGCGATGACGGCCTCATTCAGTCGTCGTAGGAGTAGCCGTCGAAGACGAGATCGTCAAAGACATTCTGTATCGAAGCCATGCCTTCTTCGGCGGTAATCGTGCCGCCGACAATACCCTGAATGGCGCTTTGGAAGGCGTCGTTGATCTCGGTGGGCCAAATCCAATCGAGGAAGCGCGCGGTATTGGGGAAATGGTTGGAACGCAGATCATCGGCGATATCGGACTCGACAACGGTCACGCCTTTGATCGAGGTCGCCAGCGGCTCCATAATGCCGAGGTGCTTGTCGGCGATATCGGGCCGCGACAGATATTCGAGGAAGGCGACAGCGTGCGGCAAAGCTTCGTCGCTGACCCCGCTGTAGATGCAGTAGCCCGAGTCGGGCCCGCCGCCGTGCCCGCGCGTGCCAGGCACATCAGCGAGCTGCGGGAATTCGAAAACGCCCCATTCGAAGTCTATGACATTGGCTTCAATCCAGGGCAACTCCCAAGTGCCGCCGTAATAGATAGCCGACTGCTGACTGGCGAAAGCGCTGCGCATGCCATCCCAGTCTACCGAGAGAGAGTCACGGTCGAGGATGCCGTCATCGACGAATTGGCCGATGCGCGCCAAAGCTTCGACATCGGGAGCGTCGGTGAATTTGGCTTCACCGCGGAGATTCTGCACCGTCTTGGCGATGGAGTCGCCCATTGTCTGCGAGGCCGTCTCGAAATACCACATTGGCCACATCCAGACATTCTTGCCCTGGTGCAAGACGGGAACGTAGCCGGCTTCGTCCAGCGCCGCCGCGACGGCGATGAAGTCGTCATAGCTATCTGGCTCCGCCAAGCCAAGTTCAGCGAAGACATCGACATTGTAGAAGAAGGAGGAGGTGGAGACGGGCGAGACCGGAATGCCATAGACGCGGCCGCCGATGGTATAGGCATCGAGCGAGGCTGGTTCGAAGCGGTCGACCCAGGGCGCGATGTCGTCGGTGATGTCTCGCAGAACGCCACGGCGGACATAGGCGCCATTGGTGGGGTTGGCAGCGCAGCCGATGACATCCATGCGCTCGCCGGCGAGGTGCGCGGTCAGAAGCCGCGTCACGCCGCCGTCGATGGGACCCTGGGCATCCCAAACGACATCCGATACGTCCGAATTCTCAGCCAGGTAGCCGTCAATGACCTCGCGTTCGACTTGCGCCTGTATGTCGTCCGGCGCCATAGAGCCGAGGTTGTCGAGCGAGGTAGGGCCAAAGACATGGAGAACGAAGGCGTCTTGAGCGGCGACTCCGCCAACGGCAAGCGATGTCAAAACCAGGAACAGCGAACAACAGAGAAGTTTTTTCCACATTGGTTGATTGCCTCTCTTCTAAGAAACATTGGGAAGTTTGTTTGCGCGACGAATATAACACGTTGGATAGCGCGCCGCAAACATCGGCGGCTAGCGATTGGCTGCGTATTCATAGAAGATATCACCGTGGTTGAGACACCTTGGAACAGTCGTGGCTGGCTGGAGGTCTGGCCGCAGCGGGTATTGCGTGAGTGGGGCGCGATAGTGGCTGGAAGACCGCTGGCGAGATAGACTCGGATGCTGGTCAGCGGCGGCGTTGTCGATGACAGAGCGCCGTACAGCTTCATGAAACGAATTCAAAGTACAGCATCATAGTGTTAGATTATTGATCTGCCTTCTGGCGCTATTGTGCGTCAGCATCTCGGCACAGGCGCGAGACAATGTACTGCGGCAGTCTACAGCAATCGCCGAAACGGCGCGCGGGGCTGACACGATTCAATTGCCGATGACCTTTTTGCTGCAATTCGTGTGTTTTTGGATAAGGAAAGGTGCGACATGCGTTTAGTAATGGTCTTATTCGTTTTCTCGCTTTTGTGCAGTGGGCTGACGGGTGGGCAGGGGCTAGATCAAATGCCGTGCGCGGCGGTAAGCCTGCAAGCCTTCCTGAACCGACAAGCGGAATCACTGGAGCTTGGTGAGCGAATCACAGCGACAGCCAGTGTGGACGAATTGGTCGCGCTCACCGCGGATTACATCGACACCGTCCAGGTACTGCCTTTTAGCGCTTCGTTCTGTTATGAAGGTTACGACACCGTATGGCGCCTGGATCAACTCTTGCATGATACCTATGCCGCGCAGGTCATGCGGTTCTTGGGCGTCGCCGACGAGGACAATACCTATCTGCAATTCTTGCCGTTTGACCGCCAGTTGGTTGACGAGCAGGCGCAGATCTTGGAAGACCTGTTGGAGAGTGGCGAACGGGAAGGGCTAGAGTCAACAGTGGGCGGCTCGGGAGGCGAGTGTTTCTACGAGGACTTGATCTTTCCCGTTGAGCAGTGGCTCGCCCATAGAACCGTGATGGTCAGCGTCGAGGCGATAGAAACCGTCAACGAAGTATTGGCCGTTGCAAGCGACCAGAGGGCTTGGCGCGAGGAAACATGATCGGACGTTCCGGCTTGCTTCGAGCCCTTCCTCCATCTGATGGAGCTCGGTCAACTGGCGCAGTTTGTCTCCATGCAGCGGGCGCTTGACATGGCGGGCCTTCGCGAAGCAGACGATCCTTTCGCTGAAGCGCTCGACCAGATGCTGAATCCTCGCTGGGGTTATTTCGGCGACATGTTTCGCGATGTACGCTTGCGCGCGTGGACCAAGCTGCCGCCCACTATCATCGGCCTCGCTACTTGTTCGGTCGCAGAATTAGAGGCCTTCGCTCATATGCCAGCCGAATTTGACGGCTTGCTCGCCGAGGCGCAGAGCGCGGTCGATACCGAACAGAAACTTGCTTTCATAAGGCGCCAAGTGGCTTGGCGCCACCGTCTCTGGCTGCAGATGCCGATGTGCCGTGAGGTGCTGGAAATGACCTGGCTCATGCGGCAGATCAGCAGCGATCAGGCGGCGATCTTCGCTTTGCAGACGCTGTCGCATACCGATGCGAATAGGGAGCTGAGCGCACAGATTGCCGCTGATGCCCGCGATGGGCGGCGCCTGCGTCAATTGCGAGAGCGCTTCGACGCCTATCTTAATGGCGCAAACGGTGACTTGCCCGAGACGGCTGAAGCGGCGTTTTTCACCTGTGCCGACCAACTTAGCGAAGATCAGTACGATGAGATCACGGCTGGTTTCCGCAAACTACTGGGGCAAGCGCGGGAAATTAGCTCCGCTGATGATGCCGTAGCTTATTTTGAGGACCAAGTCCGGTGGCGTGACGGACATTTGGCCGGTCTGCCAGCCTGCCCGGAAGCGATTGAGTACGGTTGGTGGACGTCGCTGCTGACGACCAGTGATGCACTCTCCGCAGTGATGAATCTGGCGGGTATCTCAGAAGTGGACAATCCCTATGTTGTCGAGGGAGAGTTGGCATTCAGGCGCTGGTTCAAGTTCGTCTTGGATTTTCACCGAGGAAAGTCAATTCCAAAAGAGCATGGCGCGCCGAGCATGGGCCGCCTGCGCTCTTGTTCGGAAGACGATGTATCTACTATCGAGGGCGCGGAGAAATCGTACGACGAGCTGCTGGACTATCCCACATGGTTCTCCATTGATGAGTTGGTCGGATATGCTCTGACCTATCTCGAATGGCGCGAAGATGCCTTCGGTGATTTTCCGCATTGCGCCGAAGCGCATGAGATCCGCCTGGACTTCACGCAGATTGTCGGCGATGTCTTCGCACGACGGCTGCTCGACATTGACGGACGGCTCTATGGCGAAAGTCCCTGGCGTCAGCTGCCGGACGACTTCCTGCGTTACGCAAGGTTGGATGAAGCCCTCTTTGCAGCGCATCTTGTTTCTGGTCCGCCAGCCGACGAACGCGTGGTTCCGGTCTGCACCGCCGGCGAAATCGAAAATGTCGCCGATTTAGCAAGCGGCATCGTGGCAATCGCGCAGTCGCTTGATCCGGGTATGGCGCTGCCGGCGTATCACCGGCGGATACTGAGTTGGAGGCAGGACCTGATGGCGCGCTTGCCGCAATGCGCTGGCGCAGTTGAGCTCGGCTGGCTGATGAACGATATTCATATCGATTTGGCTGTCTTGGGGAGCCTGAGCTTTGTCGGCGCCGAGGATGACGCGCTGCCCCATGCAGACATCATCGAGGAGAACCTGGCGCGCATGGCTGATCAGGCGCAAGCGCTTGGCATCGCGACCATTGCTGCGCCCGGTCCCTGATCGAGATCTGGACAGTCGTGATGGATAATTGACCGCGAAGTCAGTCCGACATGATAATGTATAGCGTATAGGACCGAAGCAAATGAGGTGCGATTGATATGCGCAAGTTGCTTCTACTGATTCTCTTCATGTTTGTGCCGCTGGCGCAGGCGGACGATTCCGTCTACCGCGTCTGTTCAGCCAAGATACTCAAGAACTTGTTTGATGACCGCGAGAGTGTGCATGAGCGGACCAACAAGATTGAGGCCGCCTCAAGTCTGGAGGAACTGCTGGCGCTAGCCGACGAATTCAAGGGTTCTGTCTTGGCGTTATCGTTTCGAAGCGGGCGCTGCCAGGAAGGCTATGACAGGATATGGCGACTGAACCAGCTCTTGAATGATGCCTATGCCGGGCAAAGTCTACGGCTGGCCGGCGTCGCCGATGTTGACAATCCATTTGCGCGGGCAATAGAGGCGGCGCGTGACCCGCTCAACCGCCAATTCGAGCAGCTCGATGCGATCTTGGGCAGCGGGGAGCGCGATGATCTGGAAACCACCGGAGGCTCTGGCGGTCCTGATTGCTATTACGAAGATATGGCAGAGGCGAATGATCGCGGCATTGCGTACCGCATGTTTCTGGACGGCGCCCAAGCCGCTGACGACCTGTCCGACCTTATTGCATATAGCAGCGAAGCAGTCGCTTGGCATGGACGCGCCTGGTCAGCCTTGCCCAGGTGTAGCCTCGTCTATTCTTACCTTATCGATTGGAGCCGCTTGCTGAATTCGTTTGCGATTGGCCGCGTCTTTGAGCTGAGCGGCGTGCCGGCAGCGGACAATCCATTTCTGCAAGATCATTTTGATCATTTCGAGGTTGGGGTGGGCGAAGCAATGGATTCGTTTTCCCGGGAGCGGCTGCGAGTGGAGAAGCGGCCGGTAGTCGCTCAAACTACATTTGGCCTGGCGCATTGCGCTGTCTCCGATCTAGAGTCATTCTCGCATATGCCAGTTGAATTTGCGGATCTGGTAGAGCAGGGCAGAGCGGCGCTGTCAGACGAAGACAAGCTGCAATTCATTGCCCGCCAGATTGAGTGGCGCCGCCAGCTGTGGCTGCACCTGCCGATGTGCCAGGAAGCGCTTGAGTTGACGTGGCTGATGCATCAAATTAGCACCGACTACGCAGCCATGCACGCGTTAAGCTATTTGGCGCAAGGAGACCTGGATACGCCATTTCAGGCACAAGTTGAGGCGTCGCATAGCAATTCATTGCGCCTGCTGGAATTGCTGGATAGCTACGAGCAGTATCACAAAGGTGAGCTTGCCCTGCCATCGTCGCCAAGTGAGACTCAGTTTACTTGTGGCGATGCGATGCGCGAGCTTTCATTTTGGGACCACTCCGAGGGTTATAGTGATGTGCTGCGATTGGCGCTGACCATGGAAACGCTTGATGACGCGCTGCAATACAGCCGCGAGTACGTCGATTGGCGCGCTGGCATGTTTTCCCGTCTGCCGACCTGTCCTGAGGCGATTGAAGTGAGTTGGCTGGAGGCGTTGACGCTGACGGGCAATGCACTGTTCAAGGTATTGGAGCAGGCTGGTTTGCCGGCGAATGAGAATCCATACGCAGCGGAAGTGGACGCCACCGCATCACGCATGCGAATCTTGATTCGCGCTGTTTCTAGCGCAGAACCGGTGGCGAAAGAAACGGTGACGCTGGGCAAGAGTCGATTGCCGGAATGCGCGCAGTCGGAAAGCCTGGCTATCGCATTGCCCGCCTTGAAGTTTGAAGAAATGCTTGAATACCCGCGGGAAACGTCAATAGCCGAGATGCTTGATTACGCCGCGACTTATCTGGGATGGCGCGCTATCAGCTTCGACCAGTTTCCGCTCTGTTTTGAAGCGCACCTTAGCCGCCTGCAGTTTACGCAGGTTGTCGGCGACGTCATTGCCAGGCGGATGCTGGATATTGACGGCCGCCTATACAGCCGCAATCCGTTCCGTGAGCTGCCAAATGATAGAGAACGATTCAGCCAGTTGACAGACACGCTTTACGCCAGTCGACGCGCCGATGGACCGGCGCCTGACGAGCGCCAGGTAGCCGCTTGTACTGGTGAAGAATTCGCCGCCGTCGCCGACATGGCGAATGGAATTAACGCTATTGCGCAGTCTGCGGCAACGCTCGATTTCCGGGATGACCTGCCTTCATTTCATGCGACGATCCTGTCGTGGCGCGACGACCTGATGGCGAGCCTCCCGCAGTGCGCCGGCGCGGTCGAACTCGGCTGGCTGATGAACACTATTCATATCGATCTGGCCGTCTTGGGGAGCCTGATCTTTGTCGGCGCCGATGTCGAAGCGCTGCCCCATGCGGACCTTATCGACGAGAACCTGGCGCGCATGGCTCATCAGGCGCAAGCGCTTGGTCTCGAGATCCAAGCGGCTTCTTGAGCGCCATCACCAGCGAAGCCGCCGCGATCATCCCCGGGCAAGAGTATCTTAAGGGAATGTTCGACCCGACTGTCGAAATGCTCGGCGCCGGGCTCTTCGTGCAGCATCGTTGCAAGCGCTTACTCAATGACACCGTTGGGATACAGCTCCATATAGCGGTAATCGTGATTCGGGATGACGATATCAGCCATTTGCTTGATGCGGCGGGAATTGCGCAGCCACTGACCCAAGTCCCAGTAGGCGCCCGGCGTCCAGTCGTATTCCATGTTGATATAGTTGTAGTAGAAATCCCCTACCAGGCCAACTTTGCCGTTTGCCGTTTCGATCAATACCACCATGCTTCCCGGCGTGTGACCGCCTACTAGCGCCAGTTCCAGCCCCGTCTCGACCTGCATATCGCCTTCAATGCAGTCCACCTGATCCATAATATCCGCGAAGTAATGCCGCAGTTCCGGGTAGTAAAAGGCGCTGGCGATTGGCGGCGCCATGAACCAAGCCAATTCCTCGCGCTGTACGATAAATCGCGCATTAGGGAAGAGCTTCGTGTTGCCAATATGGTCCAGGTGAAGATGGGTCATAATGACGATATCGATCTCTTCCGGCGTGACGCCATGCCGGCTGAGTTGGGCGCGAGCATCCTGTTCGGGCGTCGTGTACCAGTATTGTCTCCCACCATAAGCTTCTGTCAGTACTTCGCCCTCGCTGCAGGTTTCGGCATTGGTACCGGTATCGATAATGATCTTCTGCTCTGTACCTTCAATGTAGTAGAAGGGAATGGGCACCATCGTGCCGGCGCCAATCGTCCCGTCGGCACGCTCGATCCGCTCTTGATAGCCATAGGTCAGGATTTGACCGCCGGGCATCTTGGGATTGTAGCCCAGCCCCAACAGGCTTACTCCGAGGGATACTTCGATTTCCCCTGTATTCATCCAATGGACGCGATATGACATGATAATTCTCCTCTCTGCGAAAATTGCTTCGCTGCCCTCCTTGGCGACAGCCTTCTCTGACACGGCGACTACATCACTGTAACCAAGAAGTCATGACGGTAAGCGGGAGGCGAGCGGCCACCGGGGTGCGCCGCCCACCTCATCAGGTGGAAGCGCGTACTCAGCCAGACATGCTCTGGATCACCGCCCAGGCATCTGGTTCGTGCTGCTCCATATAGGCTTCCAAGATAGCCGCGAAGGAAAAAACTTCGTCGAAGTCCATCTCGGATTCCACCGCGCCCAGACTGGAGTAGAAGTCGTAGACGAATTCCATGCGTGTCCGCCAGTAACGGCTGCCGTTCGGGCTGATCAGCAGCCAGTACATTTCGGCGCCGGTCGTCGGGAAGAACTCGATCTTGTTCCAGAGGTCCTTGATATCCTGGATGGTCATTTGCGCGCCGGTCATCGAATTGAGCAATTCGGAAATACGACCGAAGGCCGCGTCCTGATTGGCATTCACGTACTGCAAGGTCAGGAAGGTGCCCTTGGCGAAAGCCACCAGCGCGTCAAAGTTCTCTTCGACATAATCGGCTGTCGACAAGAAGCCGCAGAGGATGACGGCTTGGGAGCCTACGTCTTGCGCGGTGACTAGGGTTTTCATACCCTCTTTGACCAGGCGGAAACGCTGCGGCAAGCCACCCAGATAAGCATCCGCTTCACCCGTGAGGAATGCAGCCAGGCCATCGTTCGGGTTCATGTCCAGGACGTTGACATCGGTGATGCTCAATCCGCCAGCCGCCAAGGCCGCGCCGACACCCATCTCCATATCGGTGCCCTTGGTGGTCAAGACGTCAAGCCCCTGCAGTTGAGATACGGTCGCCGCCAAGGCTTCCGCGTGATCGCCCAGCGCGGCCAGATTCTCGGCGTAGGTGGACATCCCTGAATCGGCTCGAACCATGATCGCCGAACCCTCAAAGGTATAAAAGATATTGGCGAGGCGTTGTTCCGGGAAGGCGTCCCAACTCGTCACGACCGTCGTCTCGCAGATCGAACCGATGTCGAGTGAACCGGCGGCGATCGCTTCGGTCACAGCTTCATAGGGCAGATTGATCAACTCGAGATCAATGCCAACCTGTTCGAAGAAGCCTTGTTCCGCGCCGACCTGGATCGCCAGCATATCCTGGAATGGTGTCATCCCCAGCCGCATGTGAGTGAGTTCGTCTTGCGCGACCGCCGGCGCCAGGCTGGCCGAAAAGAGCAGTGTCAAGATCAGTAATGGCAAAAGCATCCGTTTCGTAAATGTGTTTCTGTTCATGAGTTTCTTTCCTCTGTAACTCGTATTGCCTGCTGACAGAAATAAGCAACTGCTCGGCATGTTTCGAATTGCGCCTCCTTTCACAGGTCGCGTAGGGCGCGTAGACACAGCCCGTAGATACTGACCGCCGGTCGCGTAGTGCGCGTAGACTTCACCCTCGACACTGACCGTCGATTGAGCGCTGGTCTATTCAGAACGTGGCGCCCAGCGCGTCAGATAATTTCCGATAATGCGCACCATGCGGTCCACAATCCATGATGTGATGCCGATGATGATGACCCCCACCAGAATGGCGTCAGTCTGCAGCGTGCGCCGGGCGAGCATAATCATGTAACCTAGCCCGCTTTGCGCTCCCATGAATTCTGCCGCGATGACCAGAGCGAATGAGAGCGCAACCGTCACTCTCACGCCACCGATTAGCGGTGGTGTGATTGCCGGCAGTATCACCGTGCGATAGATGGTCAGCCGATTGGCGCCCAAAGTGCGGGCGGCCATGATGTAGATCGGGGATACGTGCTTGATCGCCTCCAATGTGGTCACTACCATAACGGTGAATCCGCCGAGAGCGGTCAGGATGAGCTTGCCCGTATCACCAATGCCGAACCAAAGTATAAAGAATGGAATCAAAGCGACCGCAGGTATTGGGCGCAGCGCCTCAATCAAGGGATCAAGAATGCTATTGATCTACTTGTTCCAGCTCATGGCGATTCCGCAAATGACGCCGAGGATCGCCCCGGCCAACATCCCGACCACGACGCGATACATCGTCGCGATAAAGTATTCGACCAGCACGCCTTCCATCCGTCCGACCACAAGAACCGTATCCATCGGTGAGGGAAAGAACAGCTTGGGGATAAGGGAATCGGTGAAGTAATACCAGATGACCAGGACCAACAGCACGGTCAGGATGCTCACGATCGCCTCAGCAGTTAATATTCGCTTTGGTCCACCTTTCTGTTTGCGTCCTTGCTCGTCGTTGCCCGGCGTCTCGGCCATGTCGTGTCCAGCCTTCTTAAGTCTCGTTTGCCTCGTCGTCCACCAGCAGCTCACGGATGCGTCCGCGCAACTCCTGAAACTCATTGGATAATTTTATGGATGCCTCTCGTGGTCGGGCAAAGGGGATATCCAGCACAACCTGAATCGTGCCCGGGCGCGCGGTCATCACCGCCACGCGATCCGCCAAGAAAATCGCTTCTTCCAAATCATGCGTTACAAAGAGCACGGTGCGCTGCCGATCGGCCTCG
Source organism: Chloroflexota bacterium (assembly GCA_026707225.1). Taxonomy (GTDB): domain Bacteria; phylum Chloroflexota; class Anaerolineae; order Aggregatilineales; family Phototrophicaceae; genus UBA6055. The sequence continues at coordinate 3,837 of JAPOXG010000120.1, read as the reverse complement.
GTGACCGACAACTGCATTAGGTCTTCCTGCATCTTCTCCTTGGTGATTGCATCGAGCGCGCCGAAGGGCTCATCCATCAGAAGCACCGTGGGATTAGTCGCATAAGCGCGGGCCAGATCAACGCGTTTCTTCATGCCGCCGGATAGCTCTCTGGGATAGGCGTCGCGGAACCCGCTTAATCCGACCAGTTCTATCAAATGAGTCACGATCTCTTCTTGCTCTTTCTTGGGCGTATTCGTCTGCTGCAAGCCGTAGCCAACATTCTGCGCAACAGTCATCCAGGGGAAAACGGCATCGCCCTGAAAAACCACCGTCCGGTCTGGATCGGGTTCATGCACCGCTACGCCGCCCACCTGTACAGCGCCGCCGCTCGGCGAAACGAGACCAGCGACAATGAAAACCAGAGTAGACTTGCCGCAGCCGGAGGGGCCGACCAGGCACATGAACTCGCCGGCTTGCACCTCGAAGTTCACATCTCTAAGCGCCTCGATTTGACGAGTTGTGCCCTCAAAAGACTTCTGCACGTTCTGTATCTGGATATAAGCGCTCATCAGGCTCCGCTCGCCGCTCGCTGCAATACAATGTCACAGGCCGTATCGAAATAGGCGGATAACTGCTCCGCGCCATTCTCGGTAATCAGGTAGCCGGATTCCCAGCGAATCCCCCATAGTTGCGGATGAAATATCGCCAAATCAATCAGCAATACCATGCCAGGCTGGAATTCCCAATCCGGGTCCGGGCACAAGAAAGGCGCTTCCGCTTCCAGCAATCCGCAAGAGTGTACGACGCCGTAGATCTGATACTTCTCCAAATTGAAGCGGGCAAGCTCCCGGCGCGAAGAATGGTAAAGTTCGCTGGCCATAAGTCCCGGGCGCAGTTGCGCTTCAATTGACTGGTAGACCGTGAACAAATCGCGGATATAGTTCCGCTGCGCTTGAGGAACTGCGCCGACGGTCAGCGGAACACCGAGCGACGCGCAGTAACCCCGATATTTAGGGCTGATCCCGATCGTGATGAAGCTGCCATTGTCCAAGGGTCTTTGCGTCGGCCGGCCAAACACCGAATTTGTACGTTTCTGCGAGGACAGAATCGTCGAATAGGCGTAGCCTTCGGCGCCTGCTGCGCGCATGGCTGCTTCCCCGACGCCAGCCAGCGCCGCTTCGGTCATGCCGGGCGTCACCCCGTTGAGCATCGCTTCGAGACCGGCGTCAACGATTCGGTATGCCGTCCTGATCTTGTCTATTTCGCTGGCTGACTTGATCTGGCGAGCAAGATGCACCGAATCGGTGATATCCACGATTTCGTCTGTCATCGACGACAATGCCTGGTAGAGCGTCAGCGGTAAGAAGCCGCTTCCGACCAGCCCAATCCGGTGAGGCGGGCCGCCGGCCAGTTCTGTCAGCACGTTGGAAGTATCTTCCCAGTTCGTATTCGGGTAAGCAGCGCCCCAGGCCAAGAATAGGGAAACAACGCGGCTCTCTATTTCCGGCATGTGGGTCATGACGTAGTTCGCCGTTTCGGGACCGACGAGAAGGCAAGGATCGCCGCTGGGCACCGAAATCGCGACGAGGCCGCGTTCAAATTGCGTCCAGATATTGGTGAGGTAGCAGGCATCCGCCATGTTGTACTCATCAAAGTAGACCAGAATGAGGTCGAGGTCATTCTCCTGGCCTACTTGAGCGAGCCTGTTCCAGCGTTCGCGCAATTCTGCTATGGCTGCCATTGTCTTACTCCTGTTGAAACGAATCGTCGTTGTTGCGGAGATTCGCCGTCATGGGGCTCTTGCCTCCCACCGCCAGTTGTGTAGCCCAACATGCAATCCGCCACTCGCAACGACTTGCTGATGATTTCACGCCTGCTGTGATCTTCGTTGTTGCCAGGTGCAGTGCTGGAATGTGGCGGGAGCTTTCCCTATAACGATTGCCACGAACATTGATGGTGATGGGACAATAATGATGTAGCGCAATCTATATCTTCAAGTCTTATTCTATCGTTTGGAATGATCTCTTAGCGCAACTCCTCCACTTTATCTATCAGTGCTCTTACCCGGTCCACGTCAACCGAGTTTTCGAACACGCCATCGCGCTTGAAAGCAGTGCCGATGATAGCGGCGTCGGCGATGTTCAGTTGCTCCGTAACATTGTCATAATGAACACCGGTATTGGCGACAACTGGGATTTCTGGCAGCGCGTCCTTCACCAGCCGCAGTGTAGCGGTTGATGTTTCTTCCCCGGCGGTCAAACCCGATATGCACAAGGCATCGGGTCCGGTATTAAAGACGGTTGAACGGGCGACCGATACAATATCTCGATTGGCGAGATAAGCGGCTGCTTCAGGCAAGATATTGAAGAACAGCCTGACATTCTTGCCGCCAATAGCGTGCTGATGGCGCACAATCGCGCCGCAGTTCGTATCCCACAATCCGAAATCGCTGGCGTATACACCGGTGAATATTTCGCGCACGAACTGGGCGCCGGTGGCGACCGCGAGATCAAGGGAGGCATAGGGGTCCCATAGGACATTGACGCCAAAGGGTACCCTGATGTCGTCATAAAGCTCGGCGATGATACGAGCCATGGCAGCGACAGTGACACAGTCTGCCTTGGTGAGGTAGGGCAAACTGAACTCATTGGAGAACATAACACCGTCGACGCCGCCAGCCTGGAGAGCGTGCAGATTGGCTCGCGCATCGTCGACAACTGCAGGCAGTCCAGCGTCGCTGTCGTAGTACGGATCACTGGGGAGAGCCATCAAGTGGCACATCCCGATGACGGGTTTTTCAACAGCGAACATCTTCTGCAGCCAACTTGTCATCGTTGCCTCATAGGATCTGCATTCCTCAGGCGGTTACAATCTCTATGTCTTCGGACATAAAATCGGACAGAGCGTCAGGTGAAGCGTCATCTGTGACGATCACATCAATCTGGTGCAAGTCGCATAGTTTGGCGAAGGCCACCTTCCCAAGCTTCGAACTATCCGCGATGACGATACGCCGCTGTGAAGCGCCTACCGCCGCTCGCTTCACTTGCGCTTCATCCACATTGTAGTCCGTGATGCCAAAGTCCTGGTGGACGCCGGCAACTCCCATGACGAACACATCAAAGACCAATTCTTCAAAAGCGCGAGTTGCCAGATGGCCTACCAACGAGCGCTCTCTGTTGCGCGTCTTTCCACCGGTTAGCATCAGTACGATACCGGGTTCATCGGCGAGGATCGTGGCCGCCCAAAGGTTCGATGTCAGCACCGTCAAATTCTTACGTCCTTTGAGCGCGCGCGCCACCTCCACCGCGGTGGTGCCCACATCAAGAATCACGGTTTCGCCTTCGCGCAACAGCGATGCCGCTCGCTTTCCGATGCGGGCCTTTGCGCTTGCATTTGTATCTTTGCGCAGTATGTACGGAGGCTCGTAGCTGAGCGAAGTGACGCTTATCGCGCCACCACGGGTGCGCTTCAGTAGACCCTCGTGTTCCAGCGCCTCAAGGTCTCGACGGGTAGTCATATCAGAGACCTTGGTCAGTTTGCTTAACTCAGCAACGACAACACGGCCGGTCGCGTCTAGGACCCGCATGATCGCCGTCCGCCGTTCGCCAGCGCTCAATTTCATGCCACTGTGCGATGTGCCGTCGATATTCTTATTATCAACAGCTTGTGTGTCTTCTAAAACATTCATGTTCAAGATATATGTTTAAAGCAACAAGAATTTTGTTGGAATATAACCTATTGCGCTGTCCATGTCAAATTTAGTAGAGGAAGCTGGGAGTGTCTAATTTTATGGATACAGGAAATGGATGAGGTGTGCGTCATAGGCCGGGTGCTTCTGCCTGTATAACTGACGTT
>JAPOXG010000002.1 GCA_026707225.1 Chloroflexota bacterium | reverse complement strand
CTCGCCATTGCAGCCGACATGGTCGCCGGTATGGATGGGCTCGAGCACGGCGGTGCCGACATTGTCGGTGGCGTAGACGACGAATACATTTTTCATGGGTTGCCTTTCCTATGCGGGATAGGCGCCATTGTCCATTGGTGGGGCTGGGTTTACAAGGCGTAACTCAGGACAGAATAATCGCCTTTTTGAGGGTGTTTAATGAATATTTTCTCGCCTTGTTCAAGAGTGGAAGCTGAAAGCGTCCATCTCAATTTCTGCATCCGATAGGCATTTTTTTCTTCTGGATAATGAGGGACAACTAAATTCAGCGTATTGTCCTTGATTATCGGAAAATAAAAGGAGCTTAACAAGTTTGCGCCCAAATTTGCACGGGTCCTTATCCACAGCCTAAATTCAACTGCACCGAGACTGACCTTTCGAAACTGTTCCGAAAATATCTCTTGAGCGAATATGCGGGACAACATGTTGAATTGGTCATGACTTAGAGTTTGCTCCTCTAGACAGTCAGACAAGACTTCCTGAAGCGCTTCCCGAACATAATGCTCTGGCTTTACTCTGTCCTCAAAGAAACTTCCATGCACCAAGCAGATCTTGCAGTTGCCACTGTTCCTACCGCGAATCAAATAATATACCTCCCGTTCGTTTATCCAGCCCGGCACCTCGCCAGCAGCTTGCATTGACTTGAATATTTTCGCTTTCCTATCATGCCCCAGCATGTCAAAAGACATCGCGCCAGTTGGGATATGCGATTCAAAGGGCGGCACATTATAGGAGTCGCTATCTATTATCTCAACAAACTCACCACCAGGCCAGGAATAGCCTTTGTGCATGCGCAGAATCAATGAGGGGAAATTGGAATTGGCGCGGTATGCCAATGGCACCGAATTAAAGTGATAATCCTGCAATTTTGTGACACTTGATAGTTCGGAGCGCACATTAATCAGAAACGCGAAAAAGTGGTAAATGCTATACATAATGAATCCCTCCGTCTGTGGTCACCGTCGACATGGCCACAGCGTTGGCAGGAATTCAATAGTTTCTGATGAACAATTCCCTTCCCTTTTCCGCCTTGCCCTGCATGTAATTGTTCATCCCATATTGCAGCGTCCATTCGCTGATATTCGCAAAGCTGAACAAGTCACGAATCATCGGCGAATCGTCGTAGGTAATCAACCACTTGTGCGGACAGCGCCGCATATTATCGGCGAAACGCTCGTGGTCGAAACTGGTATGCAGCTCGCCGTTGACGCCGTACAGTTTCGATTGCGTCGCCTTCCAGTACGGCGGGTCGAGAAAGATAAACACGTTTTCGCCCTCTTTATGCAGTAGAGACTCGTAGTCGCCGTGGCAAATCTCTACTTCTCTAAGCAACGGCTCAAGCCGCCACAGCCGTCCGATTGAAGAATCGGTAAAGCGCCGTTCAAATGCGTACTGTGAATAACCGCCTGAATCCACTACACCAGAAAAGGTAATGCGATTGAGGACAAAGTAGCGTACCGCCCGCTCCATTTCAGAGGACATCGTTCCGGGCGTGTGCATAAAGCGCCATAGTTCGCGGCCCTCATCATAGTTGTCCTTGAATACCTCCACACAATGGGCGAGTTCATCAATGTGTTCTTGTGCGGCTCGCCAAAAGTGAATTAAGTCATCATTCAAGTCGTTAATCACATAACGCCGGATTCGCCGGCCGAAAAGGCATTTCATCGCCAGGAAAACCGAGCCGCCGCCGACAAAAGGCTCGCGGTATTCTTCAATGCGCGCTGGAACGTGCTGAAGGATCTGCTTGATAGCCCGAGATTTACCGCCAGGGTAGCGCAAGGGGCTTTTGACCGGTTTCATGAGTTTGGCGCGATTTCGATAGTAAAGCCGGGATTGATGGTGACCTCCTCATACAAGTATTTTAGCAAACATCGGTTCGTAGACGTCAAGTTGTTGGAGTCGGCGAAAGGCCCTATGGCTGCCTCGCCGTCGTCTGGAAGCATCAGCTCGCCTGAAATGTTTCCAGTCAGCTTCAACCGAGTGACAAATTCGATCCTTTGGCTGTCCAGATATAGCTCGTCGATGCTGTAAAAGAGAATGTTCTTGAACAGACCATCCTGAATCACTCCCAAGCCTGGCATTTTGTCTTTAGGAGCGTTCTTTGACTCTTGCACGACCAGTCGGCCATCTTCCCAAAAGACTTCATCGACTGTCAGATGGTATTTCCCGCCTTGCAGATTCACCAACTCAAAATAGGCCTTGTCGCCATCCGTAAGCTGTTCCAAGTCATGCGTCGTCATCGCTTCGCGCTTTGCCGCGGCCGCGGACCTGGCCGACGAATAGCGGGCGAAGGCCTCCAAATTGAACTGACCATCAGCCAGATATTGTTCGAGTATCGCGAGGTGTTTTTCGGTCGAATGCATCTCTACATTACACTGTTCGCCAATCCGTCGGTAGCTTTCGACGGCTTGCCGATACACATATTCAAAGTCTCTCTCAAAGTGCATTGTATTCCAATGCAATGCGGACTTCTGAGCGCGTTTGATCTCGCGCATTCTATCCACGACAAATTCATTATTGAGCAGCTGGCCAGTGATCCTGTCGCCGCCGCGCTCCGTGTTTGGGTCTGCGTGGTCGTACCACGCCAGGACAATGTAAACGTCTGTCAAGTTCATCCGCGCGAGGGTCATTGAAGTGATGCGATCGTTGTTCGGCGTATCGTTGCCTTCATCCTTGATGACCGGAATGACTGTAACTCTTTTGGTCTGTAAGTGATAAATTCTGTATATGTCCTTCGAGGGGTAACTTCGGCTCGGTTTGGGACTCTTCCATTTTGAAAAGCCAAACGATGTATCGTCCGCGAATTCCAAGATCCCGGATCCAGCCGCGGCGTTGATGTCAAATCTTTCAAAGGCAAAAGGCTCAAGCGCTTTTGTACGTACCTTAGGTTCGTAGTCGATATCGTGAATGATGCCTTTCAGACGCAAAACCTTAGACATTGAACATACTCCTCACAGGAAGGTCAACTCTGACCGATTTTACCTCAAAGCGCCTCACCCAAACTGCGGCAACCAAGCCGCGTTCGCCGTCCAAAAAATCACTCGCCCGCCCCACCCAGCCGCGCCTTCAAACCCGCCAGCGCCTCATCCAGCGTCAGCTCGCCGGCGAAGTAAGCGCGCAACAACGCATTCGATGCCTCGTAATAGACCGAGGCCAGCGGATGCAAATCCAGCGCAATCGCCTGATCCTGCAACTTGGGAACTTCGCGGGCGAAAGCATTCAGCGCGGCGGCGACATCGCTGTTGTCCGCCTGATAATCGATCCCGCTCGCAGCCAAGTCCTCCCGCGCCGGTATCGTCAGGGTGCGCGCGGCAAACTCGGCGCTGACTTCGGGCTCCAAAAGATATTCGAAGACCTTGCCAACGGCTTTCGGATAATCCGTCTCGGCGAACGCCATGAGCCCGGTCAATTGCGCAAGGCCCGTGCCGCCGCCTGGTCCCGACGGATTGGCCACAATCGCCCACTCAAAGTCATCGCCGACTTGCGCCGCCACTTCTTCGACTTTCCAACTGCCGCAGATGTACATGACTGTCTCGCCGCGCACGAAATAATCCTGCGATTTGCCCGTGCCCAGCAAGGTATCGGCCGGCGTCTTTCCCTCATCCATCAACCCGTGAAGGATTTGGAGAAATTCGCGCAAGCCAGCGGCATCGGGCAGCGTCAGCCGACCTGCTTCATCAAAATACGCCGCGCCCAGGCTCATGGCGGGACCCACCAAACGGTGACCCTTGTTGTCGACTGCCAGCACATAAGAGGCGTCCGTCGCCCGCACCACTTCGTCCAGCGCCGCCAGCCATTCGTCCCAGCTCGCGCCTTCAGCCGGCAGCGGCACGCCCGCCTGCTCAAATAGCGATACGTTGACGAAAGGCGCGACCACGCCCAGGGCATCGGGTAATGCGTAGATTCCGCGGTCGTCGGGAAGAACCCGCAGAAACTCAAAGTAGACGGGGCGAAAGTTGGCGGTCAGCGCCTCGCCGAGCAGTGGTTGCAAATCTACGTATTTGCCCGGCATCCAGCCGCGTTTGGCGCGAGCGATATCGTAGGACTCATCGGCGTCATACGCTGCTTGCAGTCGCGCAAGCACTTCTTCTTCGGCGGTCACGTCTACCGCAACTTTGATGTCCGGATTGATTTCTGAGAATTGCGCCAGCAAGTCGGCGTAAACTTCGCATTCGTTTCCATCCTCAAAGCACAGGAAGCGCAACTCGATCGCGTCTTGCGCCAAAGCACTGGCGGCGCTCCACAAGATCAAAGCGCCGATGAGAAATCGACCCGTTAACCCCTTCATATCACCATCCCTACTTCCCAACCTGCCGAGGAAATCTCGCCCATGCTGTCTTCAATCATATCACATGCGCTAGGTTGGCTGGCCTGCAAGTGGTCGTGACGCGGGGCACAAAAGCGGACGCGCGGGATGTCGCAGCGCGCTGACAGCCGCGCCTGACAATCCGCTTCGGTGAAGTCAGCGCAAATTCAGCGTCATCAAACGCAGCTCGGTCATATCTTCGATCGCGTATTTGATGCCTTCGCGCCCATAGCCGGAAGCTTTGACCCCGCCGTAAGGCATGTGGTCAACGCGAAAAGTCGAGACGGCGTTGATATGCAGCCCGCCGACCTCGACGCGATCCCAGGCATCCATGACGCGCTTGATATCGCTGGTGAAGACGCCCGCCTGCAAGCCATAGGGTCCATCGTTGATCAGCGCCACCGCCTCGTCCCAGCTGTCATAAGCGCTGATGGTGACGACAGGGGCGAATACTTCTTCGCAGTTCACACGCATATTGGGCGCCGTTTCGGTCATCACCGTCGGCGGGAAGAGCGTTCCGTCGCGCCCGCCACCAACCAGCAGCGACGCGCCCGCTCCTTGCGCCTCGTTTACCCAAGCCTCCGCCCGCTCGGCATCGCGCAAGCTGATCATAGGTCCGATATCGACATCGGGATCGCGCGGGTCGCCCACTTTGAGCGCCCCGACCTGCTCGACGAAAAGATCGGCGAAATCCTCAAACACATCGCGCTGAATCAGCAGGCGTTGCACCGAGATGCAATTCTGCCCGGCATTGGCGAAAGCGCCAGCCGCCGCTTGAGCGGCCGCGTCCTCAAGATCAGCATCTTTATGCACGATGACGCCGGCGTTGCCACCCAATTCCAGCGTCACCTTCTTTTGGCCGGCTTTGCTCTTCAGCATCCAGCCGACGGCGCCGCTGCCAGTGAAGCTGATCATAGCCACGCGCGGATCAGTCACCATCAATTCGCTATCGGGTCCCCAGGCGTTCAGCATGCTGAAAGCCGCCGGCGGGAAGCCCGCTTCCAGAACGATCTCCGCCAGGATAATAGTGGAAAGCGGCGTCTTCTCGGCCGGCTTGATGATGATGGGATTGCCGGCCGCGATTGCCGGACCAATCTTGTGGCAAGCCAGATTGATCGGGTAATTGAAAGGCGTGATGCCGAGCACGGCGCCTACCGGTTGCCGGCGCGTGAATCCCTGTCGGTTTTCGCCGGCCGCCGTCCAATCAATGCTGAAGACTTCACCACCGATCCGCCGCGCCTCCTCCGCCGAGATTTTGAGCGTCTCCAAGGCGCGCGTCGTCTCTCCGATGGCGGTCTTGCGGTTCTTGCCGCCCTCGAGGATCATCGCCTCGACCACTTCGTCAAAGCGCGCGCGCAGCAAGCCCGCCATGTTCGACAAGATTTCCGAGCGTCGGTGGCTGGGCAGTTTGCGTGTGACTTCAAAGCCGTCTACCGCCGCCGCCATCGCCGCGTCCATGTCGGCCGCGCTGGCCATCGACACGCTGTCCACCAGCGATCCGTCGTAGGGAAAGCGAACTTCCATGACATCATCGCTGCCGCGCCACTCGCCGCCGATCAGGTTTCTTTTGCTCATCAGGATTCCTTTCCAGCTGATGGCTCTCCCACCTCAACTATTGGTAGGCGGGCAGATAATCCCCGTGCGCTTCGATCAGCTCGTCAACCATTGACCAGATCTGGTCCAGCGTCAACTCGGACCCCGTGTGCGGGTCGAGCATGGCCGCGTGGTAGATATGCTCGCGTTTGGCAGTCAACGCCGCCTCAATCGTCAGCGACTGCACATTGATATTGGTCTGCATCAGCGCGGCCAAATGGGGCGGGATCGCGCCGACGCGGGTCGGCTGAATGCCGTTGCCATCCACCAGACAAGGCGCCTCCACGCAGCAGCCGGCTGGCAAGTTGTCGACGATGCCGTCGTTGGCGACATTGCCGTAGATCGCGCGCGCCTCGCCCGTCTCCATGCTATGGATGATCTGCGAGCCGTATTCGACGCTGCGCACGACTTCGTTCAAGCTGGTGATGCTGCGCACGGTCCACTCTACCCCGTCGGTGTTGACATCGCGCAGGGCGTGAAGGATCTCCTCACGAGATGGGATTCGACCGTCCGCTTCCGCCTTTTCCAATAGCTGCCAACTGATGATGCCGGCTTTGCAGCGCTCGATGTATTCGTCCAGCGGGATATTGAAATCGTCAACCAACTGCGGCGCGCTCCCCTTGATGAACCAGGGCACGTACTCGCTGAAATGCTCGCTGGATTCGGTGACGAAATAACCGAGCCGCTTCAGCATCTCGTAGCGTACGCGGTTATGCGGCGGGAAGCGGCCTTCTTCATAAACTTGATGCAGCAGCGGATATAGGTCTTCGCCGGTATCGCGCCGCTCGAACTTGAGATAGAAAGCCATGTGGTTGATGCCGGCGACCAGATAGTTGATGTCCTCATAGGGCAGGCCAATGTCCCGCGCCAGCTCATGCGCCGTGCCCGGTACGCTGTGGCAGAGCCCGACGGTGGCGATGTCGGTGGCGCGGTTCAGTGCCCACTGATTCATGCACATCGGATTGGCGTAGTTGATCAGCAGCGCCTTCGGGCAAATCGCTTCCATATCGCGCACGATATTGATGAGGACGGGGATCGTGCGCAAGCCACGCATGATGCCGCCGATGCCGAGCGTATCGGCGATGGTCTGGCGCAAGCCGTATTTCTTGGGAATCTCAAAGTCAATGACCGTAGCCGGCTCATATCCGCCGACCTGAATCATGCAAATGACATAATCGGCGCCCTGCAGCGCCTCGCGCCGATCGGTGGTGACTTCCACCTTTGGGCTGATGCCAAGCGCTCTGATGATATGCCCGGCCACCGCCTCCGATTGCTTCAAGCGCTTGCCGTCGATATCCATCAGGCAAATCGTCGCGTCCGCCAGCTCGGGGTAGCTCCAGATATCGCCCATCAAGTTCTTGGCAAAGACGGTGCTGCCAGCGCCGATGAAGGTCACTTTGGTCATAAATTCGTCCTCTGCTTTGGCAAACCAACTGATTTAACCACAGAGCTAAGCCATCTTGTAAGGGCTGTCCGCCATCATTTCTAGCAGTACTTTTCGCCTCTCAGATGTTCGTACATGTAGTAGGCTGGCTCATAATACAAATCGCTAGCCGGACGGATTGATTTCTCACCATATTTATCCCACAGCTTATCTAAGACAGCCTGCAAATCAGCTGCTCTTTTGCTGGATTTGAGGTCTTCCCAGAGGCCCCATTGATGATGACGTTCCCCAAACCCGCTTAGACCGACGCCAATTAGACGCACCAACTCCCCTCGCAGCCAAAATCGATCAAACAAGTCTACGGCAGCGGCATAGATTTGATCGTTGCGATCAATGGGATAGTGAAGCGTCATCTGTCGGGTAAAGGTGGAGTAATCCGCCCAGCGCAAGGTGAGGGTTACAGTGCGTCCGCACAAGCCCGCCTGCCGCACTTGTCGTCCGACTTCAGCAGACAAGCGACGCAGGGTGTGTTTAAGCTCAACTTCGTCTTTAGTATCGCTTTGAAAAGTCATCTGCCGGCCGGCCGATTTTTGAATCGGGAGAGGCAGGACTGGACTGGGGTCGATGGCGTTGGCATGATACCACATATCGCGGCCCGGCTTGCCGAAACGCTTGCTGAGCATGTCGATTGAACTGGCGGCAAGCTGACCTATGGTCTCCACGCCAAGTTCTTCAAGCGCCTCCTCGGTACGAGAGCCGACGCCCCAGAGCTTGCCTACTGGAAAATTTTCTAGGAATAGCTTTTCTCCGCCAGGCGGGACAATCATTATCGAGTTTGGCGGCTTGTCTTTCGGCTGCTGGGTTTTGCCGTGAGCATTCGCCATTTTTGCCAGGAGCTTGCTGGTCCCGCCACCGAGCGAGCAGGGTAAATTTACCTCCGTGTTGACGCGCCGCTGAATATCTTCGGCGACTTTGTCGATGGAATCGCGCAGAATCGTCACATCGGCGAAAGCCTCATCAATCGACGCTGGCTCAACCTTTGGCGCTTCCTCCAGCAGAATATCCATCACCAACTGGGAACGTTCTACGCAGACCCGGGGATCAGGCCGCACAATAATCAACTCTGGGCAGAGCCGAAGCGCCTTTGCCATTGGCATAGCCGATTTTATTCCGTAGCTCCGAGCCGGGTAAGAAGCCGAAGCCACCGCCCCGCGCTCGCTTGGTTTTGCGCCCACCGCAACAGCTTTTCCTTTTATCGTCGGGTCAAGTTGCTCCGCCACCGAACAAAAAAAGGCATCCAGGTCGAGATGCAAAATCTTTCGTATTTTCGCCATGCGCTTATCCGAACTCTCATCGGATAAGAGATTAGAACATATATTCTAATTTAGGCAAGTGTTTACTTGTCGCTCGGGCAGCAGCGGGAAATCAACGCCAAGCCCCAATATTCAGACAAGCCTTGTAAGGGCGAGCGGTAGACCCGCATTAGCGGCGCGGGTTATACTGGCGCCATGCTCACAACGCCCGAACTCACCGTCATTGGCATTATTGTGGTCACCCTCGCCCTGATCTCCTTGACACGGCTGCGCATTGATCTCATCGCCTTGCTCGTCCTGCTGATGGTCGCGCTGGCTCAACTGGCGCCGGCCGACGCCGCCCTCTCCGGCTTCAGCAGTTCAGTGGTCATCACCATTATCGGCTTGCTCGTGATCACCCGCAGTTTGGAGCAGACGGGCGTCATGCAGTGGGTGGCGCGGCAGCTGCAAGCTTATGGGCGCGGCGCCGAAGCCAAGCTGATTGCCCTGGTCATGTCGGCTGGGGCGGCTGTTTCCTTGATCATGAACAATGTAGCGGCGGGGGCGGTGCTGCTGCCGGCTGTTCTGCAGGTATCGCGAGAAAGCGGCGTCGCCGCTTCCAAACTGATGATCCCGCTCGCATTCGGCGTTACAGTCGGTGGCATGGCAACTTATTTCACGACGGCAAATATCTTGATGAGCGAGCTGCTGATTGCGCAAGGCATCGCTGGCTTGGGGATGTTGGATTTCATGCCGGTGGGCGGCCTGATTGTGGCAGCCGGTTTGCTGTATATGCTGTTGTTCGGCCGGCGTTTGCTGCCCGATCGCGCTTCGCTGACGCAATCCTTCCACCAAGTCGACCTGCACGATACGTACGAATTAGCCGAGCAGATGTGGCAGGTACGCGTCACTCCCGATTCCCGCCTGGCTAATCAGACCGTTCAGGAAAGCGATATCAACGCCGAATTGGGATTGACAGTGGCGGCGGTCTGGCGCGGGCGTGAGACGATCACCATACCAAAATCCAACCAGATGATCCTCCCTGCCGACGAGCTGCTGATTGTCGGACGCAAAGACAGGCTGGAGCAGTTGCTGGCCTGGGGCAACGAATTAATCGAGGGTGGCGCGCAGGCGGCAGCGAGCGAGTTGCCGATTGAACCTATAGAAATCACGATTGCGCCCCGTTCCAATGCCATCGGCAAGACGCTCTCCGAAATGAAACTCAACCGCGACGCTGGCTTGCTGGCGATGGCGCTCTGGCGCGACGGGCAGAGCTTTCACACCGATGTGCGCAAGATGCCGCTTCAAGTCGGCGATGCGATTCTGGTCGTGGGCCAATCCTCAGATATTCAAAACCTGGCGAACAATAGCAATTTCATCTTGCCGGCCGGTGAATACTCGGCGCAGACCATTGAAAGCCGCAAAGCGCCTTATGCCGTCGGCATCACCGCCATCGTCTTGACGCTCGCCTTCTTGAATATCCTGCCTTTGCCCATTGCCATGCTGGCGGGGGCGGCGGCCATGGTGCTCACGCGCTGCCTGCGGATGGAGCAGTTTTACGCGGCGGTGGACTGGCGCACGATTTTTTTGGTCGCCGGCATGCTGCCTCTCAGCCTCGCCATCACCGAGACCGGCTTGGCCGACCGCGTCGGCGTTTTTCTGGAATCGAGCCTGATGAACGCCAGCCCGCTGCTGCTGTTCGCCGTTATCGCCCTGCTGACGATGTTCGTCGTCCAGGTGATCGGCGGGCAAGTGACGCCCCTGCTGGTCGGTCCAATCGCCATCAAAGCGGCGCTGCAAATGGGCATCGACCCGCGCGCGATGGCGCTGGCGGTCGCCATGGCTTGCTCGCTGGCCTTCATCACGCCCATTTCCCATCCGGTAAATATCCTGATGATGGGACCCGGCGGCTATCGGTTCAGCGACTTTTCCAAGGTGGGCGTCGGCATGACGATTGTGACGCTGCTGACGATGCTGCTGGGCTTGGCGCTGCTTTGGGGGGTCTAAGCGGCGAGCGGCGGCAGGTTCTCGAGCTGGGCGATCCAGGCGTTGAAGAGGGGGCATTGTTGGCGGATTTTCTCTAAAGTGATTGACCTAACTGCGCGTTCGCCCATCTGTACTTTTCTATAACGCGGGAATATTTTCTGGATGCGTTTACTCGGCGCGCTTATCGGGCTGTCATCTATGTGTTCTGGAGTATCAAAGTCATTGCGAATCGCCCAGAATTGCTGAGCTAAATCCTGCCTCCGCAATGCAGACGCCAACTGATTTGGATCACTGAATAGCAAGCCCTCCAACTCATGCATTTGCACATAAGGAATAAACCGCAGCATCGGTCCTTCATCCAACGTTTGCGCTAGTCTGTCCGCGAACGCGTCGCAGACGACGCGCTGTTTGTCGGACAGACCCGATTTTCCAGCCGCTTCTCTCTTACCCGGAAAGTCAGGGTCTATGCCGTAGAAGTCTATGAATGTAGTGCAATACGAGTTTCGATCTTGACGAAGGCAATCCCTGACGTTATCACTGATCCGCTTCAGTGTAACAGAACCACCCATTCTACCCGACGTGCCAATCATCGGGGCGCTAGCGCCTACATTGAAAGTCGCCAAGTGTTGACTTAGGATGTTTGTTACAATCGTCGACTCCGTCGGGCCTTCGCAGACTATGTTCAAACGTATCACTAAGGCAAGCCTCCGCCGAGCACATTCTTGTCCCACAGTTCGCCCAATGAATAGTCCTGAAGCCACACATTGAAATCAGATTCATTGAGGCGGCTGAACTTAGAAACACCATCTTCTAGTTCAACAACGACTAAGTTATCAATCGAGAATTCATTGACCAAAGAAACCGATTGGGTAGCGACAACGACCTGCATATCTAATGTAGCCGTATCCAACAGCGAACCTAACACCGAAAGGGCATAAGGATGCAAACCTAGCTCTGGTTCGTCGAAAATAATAGTTCTTGGCGGATTCAGTTGCTTTAGAGCCGTAACCATGCATATGAAGCGGAGCGAGCCGTCCGACAATTGATCCGCCAAGAATGGCTCGTAGTCATGATTATTTCGCCATCTTAGTACGATATTGTGCGCGCCCAATTCGTTCAATTCGGGCATCAAAACAAAGTCGCGAAAAAAGGGCAAGGCTTGTTGTATGGCGTCGATAATCTCTTGATAAATGACCGGATGTTCGTGCTGCATTCTATAAAGATATGCGGCCAAATTAGAGGCGTCGGCGTGAAGAGTCTGATTATCGCGCAAATCGTGTCCCTTCTTAACGCGGGCTGTGGGGCTAGTGTCGTGAAAATGGTAGACTCGCCAACTAGATATGGATGCAAAGCAGTAATCTGCTTGACGCGGCAGCTCCCAAACTGGCCGCGTCTGCGACTTCAGATTCGCTTCTAAGTGTCCTCGACCTAACCCAATAGAAAATTGGGGTCTGGTTGGCATAGATAGAACTTCATCGCTAAATGCCAACTTATCCTCTGGGGCGGGAACCAAAGAGAACTGATACGCGTTCAGACCAAAATGAATCTGTGACTCGAGTTTAGGCGTTGTCTTAGACCCGAAAGTCAAAATACGGTCCGAACCACCTTGTTGTGTTACCCAAATCTGCAAGTCTTCCTCAACCATGCGGCGCAACATCTCAAAATACGAAACCAGGTTACTCTTCCCCGCCCCATTCGGACCAATCAGCACGTTGAGATGGCCCAATTCGAGCTCCACATCTTGCAGAGTTTTGAATCCCTTTATCGTCAGCTTGTCGATGGCATGCTTCTCAACCACGTTTCTTCGCCTGACACTTCTGCAACTGCAATTGACCGATAATCATATCATAACGCGAATGGCTTCAATTCAGCGCCGGCATTCCGCCGCGCATCGACTCAAATTGGCGCGACTTTTCTTGATTTGAAAGCCCGACCTCACATATACTTGCATTAAGCTGGAAACGGACAGTCCAATCAAACCGGACGACGGAGCGTTGCAAAATGACAGCGACAGCATCAGCCGCCAATCAACCACAAGCCTCCGCCTTGAGCGCCAATCGGAGCTTCGTCTTGCGCGGTATTTTGCTGGCGGTCGTCGTGGGGGCCTTCATGTCGCTTGGCAACGTCAATATCGGCGCGATTGGGCAGGGGCTGGGTTACGCGCTGGCGGGCGTCACCGTCTTTATGACCTTCCGCGTATTGGGCTTCGTCGATCTGACGGTGGACGGCGCTTTTCCCATCGGCGGCGCCGCCTGCGCCATCCTCATCGTCAATGGACACAGCCCCGAATACGCCATGCTGATGGGCTTCATCGCCGGCGCGCTGACGGGCATGGCCACCGCCTTGATCGATATCATTTTCAAAATCGAAGGCTTGCTCGCTAGCATCATTGTCATCACCGCCGCCTATACCGTGACCCTGCACGTAATGGAAGGCAAGAGCAATATCCCATTGCTCGGGCAGGAAACATTGATCAGCCGCTATTCCAAAGCATTTCGCACCTGGCTGGTCGAGCAATTCGGCGATCAAATGCGCCGGCAATCGACCAATCTGCTGGAGATCATTCTCTTCGGATTCATCGTCTTCATCGTGCTCGCCATTCTCTACTGGTTCCTGCGCAGCGAAATCGGCTTGGCGATCCGCGCCACCGGCAAAAACCCGCAGATGGTTCGGGCGACAGGTTTGAACCACAATCTGATGATCATCATTGGCTTGATGTCGGCCAATGGCTTGGCTGGCGTGGCCGGCTCGCTGGTCGTGCAGCAATTCGGTTTCGCCGATGTCAGCCTCGGCTTTGGGCTGATTGTGCGCGGGCTGGCGGCTGTGATCATCGGCGAGGTGCTGCTGCGTCCGCGCAGCGTCGGTCAACTGCTGATCGCCGCCGTTACCGGCATGTTGGTCTTCGACATATCCCGCGCCTGGATCTTCAGCGCCCTGGATCTGCCAACAACCGATATCCAATTTGTGAGCGCGCTGGTCGTGCTGGCGGCCCTGGGCGCGCCAAGGCTGTACGACCGCTGGAAGACCTATAAACAGCGACTTGGCGGATAGGCAATAAGATGCTTTCACTCGATCAGGTATCCGTAACTTTCAACGCCGGCACCGTCAACGAGGTCCGCGCCCTCAGGGACATCTCGCTCCTGGCGGCGGAAGGCGAATTTGTCACTGTCATCGGCTCGAATGGCGCCGGCAAGAGTACGCTATTTAACGTGATATCGGGGGCGGCGCAGCCCGATAGCGGCCATATCAGCCTGGATGGGGAAGACATCACCTACTGGCCCGAATACCGCCGCTCCCATGACATCGGGCGCGTCTTTCAAGACCCGCGACTGGGCACCTGCCCCGGCTTGACGATCCGCGAGAACCTGTCTCTGGCCGCGATCCACGGGCGCAGCGCCGGCCTGCGCCGCGATGTGAAGAAGGCGGAAGAGGCTTGGTTCTTCGAGCAATTGGAACGCCAGCGTCTGGGATTGGAACATCGACTGGACGCCGATGTCGCCCTGCTCAGCGGCGGGCAGCGACAAGCGATCACCCTGGTCATGGCGACCTTGACCAAGCCCAAGCTGCTGCTGCTTGATGAACATACCGCCGCCCTGGATCCGAACGCCGCCGAGCAAGTGATCGCGCTGACGCAACAGTTGGCGGAAGCGAACGACCTCTGCGTCGTCATGATTACCCATAGCATGCAGCAAGCCTGTGATTTGGGCGACCGCGTCATCATGATGAATCGGGGAAGAATCGAGTTTGAAATCGCCGGCGAAGAACGCAGGAATCTGAAGCCGGCCGACCTGATCGATCGCTTCCATTCGCTGCAAGACGCCGAACTCTCGGACGCGCAACTGCTCGGCTAGACCCTGGATGGTGAAGATGATAAAGACAGCTGTGCTCTTGCTGACTCTGACATCGCTGCTAATCGCGCCGACCGCATTCACGCAGGGCGATGACAAACCGACAATCGCCTGGTTGAAATGGGGCGATTCCAGCAACGTTGCCTTAGCCGAAAAAGCCATCCTGGATATGTTGGAAGTCTACGGCTTCATCAACGCGGACGAGCGCGCCCTGCTGAATGACGAGCGCTCGATTGATGGCGAGCGCATCAACATCATCTACGGCGATTCCCTGTTTGACCGAATGGAAGCCAATGCCATCATCGACGAGGCGCTGGACAAAGACGCCGACGTCTTCCTCACCTTCACCACTCAGATGACCCAAATTGTCTATTACGCCATCCGCGAATTCATTGACCCGCCCAAGCTAATCTTTACTGTAACATCGGGACCGTACATTACCGGGGTCGCCCAATCTTCATGCGTCAAACCCGACTTTGTCATCGGCACGGTGCCGGTGACCAATTATGAAGACATTGTTCCCTTGCTATTGATGCAAGACCCGGACATGAAAGTGGTCGGTGCCATCTATTCGCCGCAACAGCGAGCCAGCGAAGTCGGCGTCGCGCGGATCACGGAAATCGGCGAGTCGCTTGGCTTGACAGTCGTCGCCGAGTCAATCATCGTGACCCCCGATTTGTATCAAGCAGTCGAAAACCTGGCGGATCAAGGCGCCGAAGCCATCATCATCCCCATCTTCACCTTTCAAGGGTTTAGCCTGCTGCTGTCGCTGACCTACGACTATGGGCTGCCAGTCGTCTTTTCAGCGCCCCAAAACGCCTATCGCGGCGGCACAATCGGCGGCGGCTTCTATGGTCTTTACAAGCAAGGCGTCATCGCCGGAAACATGCTTGTCGCGCATCTCAACGGCGACTTCGACATCGCCTCAACCAGCATTTACGAAAGCGATGATTTCGCCTTTGCCGTCAACCTCGATGCCGCCGATCTGCAGGACGTAGAGATTTCACCGGCTCTGCTGGAAGGCGCCGCTTACATCGTCGAGAACGGACAGACAGCGCAAGGGGTAAGCGCCCAATATCCAGAAGCGGACATCAACCTGCCCGACATGCTGATTGAAGAGCGCCGCGCGGCCGACCTGGCTTTCCTCGCCGGGCTGGAATGCACACCGGCAATGATCGCCGAGCAGCAAGCGGCTTTGGCGCAGGCAAACCAATAGCGCAAACGACCTATCAGAGACCAACGAGCAGGGCGCAAGGGTACTCATGGTATGATGTTAAGAGACCTGTCTCATCAAGGCATGCCTGTCGAATGAATAGAAGCTGAGCGAATAACCGATGCGCGCAAAATTATTGATTGGGCTTATGTTCGCAGCGCTCTCTATCGCGGCGCCGGCGCTGGCGCAAGAGGGTGGCAAGCCGACGATCGCGATACTGCGCTACGGTGGCACGACCCTTACCGCTTTGGCCGAAAAGGGCATCTTGGATATGTTGCAAGCCTATGGCCTGGTTAATGCGGAAGAACGCGCCATTCTGGACGAGGCGGAGGACCTGGACGGCGAGCGCCTAAACATCGTCTACGGCGACGCCGACTTCGATATCCCTGCAGCCAATATAATGGTTGAGGATGCGCTGGACCGCGGCGCCGATACGCTTTTGACGCTCTCAACGCCGGTGTCGCAAATCGCCGCCAACATCGCGCGCCAAATGGACGACCCGCCCGCCATTATCTTTGCTATCGTCACTGCGCCCTATTTCGCCGGCATTGCCGACGCTCCCTGTGTCAAGGACAGCCATATAGCCGGTACGCAGACCGAAGTGCCCTATGATGAGTTCGTGCCGCTGCTGAAGGCGCAGGACCCGGATATGCTTGTCGTAGGCGCAATTGTGAATCTGGCTGAACCCAACAGCGTCTTCGGCGCCGAACGCATCACCAAACTCGCCGAAGAACTTGGGATGCGAGTCGAAGTGACGCCAGTAGTCGCCATCGCTGATTTGCAATTGGCAACCGCCAGCCTGATAAGCAAAGGCGTCGAAGCCATCGTCCTTCCCGCCGGCTATACCACCTCTATCGGTTTACCAGCCATCGTAGAAACCGCCGCAGAGCACGGCGGGATACCGATTTTTTCGATAGTGGCCGAACATGTCTATCGCGGCGCGACTGTGGGCGCCGACTTCTACAGCCTGTATCGCGAAGGCGTCATTGCCGCCCGCATGTTAATTGCTCACCTCAGCGGCGACATCGACATTTCGCGTCTGAGCGTCAACCTGGAGCCCGGCTTCACCGTCGCGATCAATCTCGATGCCGCGGCGGAAGCGGGTGTTGCTATCTCTGACGACCTGCTGGCTGTGGCGGACTGGACAATTGAGAATGGCGAAAGCAGCGAAGGCGTCACACCCGACTTGCCGGAAGTCGGCATTGAGCTGGAGGAAATGTCGCTGGAAGAACGGCGCGAAGCCGACCTCGCCTTCCTGGCCGAGCTTTACTGCACCGACGAAATGATCGCCGAACAGCGTGCGGCATTGGCGCAAACAGACGAGTAGCGCAAGCGGCCCGACCGCGCCAAATTTGAACATTTTCGTGATATCATGACGCGAATACTGATTTATTCACGCACTCGCTATATCACAAAGTGATCCAACGACGGGAGGAAACGTCATGCAAATAAGAATGCTGCTTGGGTCTTTAGTGGCGCTGCTCATGCTCGCGGCGCCGGCGCTGGCGCAAGATGAGAAACCGACCATCGCCTTTCTGCGCTACGCCGGTACAGCCCCGGTCGCCGAGGCAACCGCAGGCATTCTCGACTCGCTGGAAGCGTATGGATATCTGACTTCCGCTGAACGCGCCGCGCTGAATGAATCCTTTGATCTGAATGGCGAAAAGATCAATCTTCTCTATCGGGATGCTGGCTTCGACCTCCCATCGGTCAATCTCATGGTCGAGGAAGTGATTGACAAAGGGGCGGACGCGCTGGTCACCATCACGACGCAAGTGGCGCAGATCGCCGTGAATGCGACCCGCGACATGGAAGACCCGCCAGCGATTCTGTTCAGTCTGGTGACGACTCCCTTCACCGCCGGCATCGCGGAGTCACCCTGCATCAAGCCAGCGCATGTCGCCGGCACGCAGCCGGTTTTGTCCTTTGCCGACTACGTGCCACTCGTACTGGTTCAAAATCCGGATATCAAGATTATTGGCACGATCGTAACACCGGATCAACCAACGAGTGTTGTCGGCGCCCAGTTAATCCAGGATATCGGCGCATCGCTTGGCTTGACGGTCGAGGTCGCTTCCGCCATTTCCTTGGCTGACCTTAGCGTCGCCGCAGAAAGCCTCTTGGGCAAAGGCGTCGAGGCAATTGTCCTTTCGGTCACTCCATTGACGCTGCACGGCACGCCTGTCCTGGTTCAGATGACGGCCGAGTACGGCATACCGCTGTACGCGCCCATCATTCAGCAGGTGTATCGCGGCGTGACAGTGGGAGCGGGCTTTTACAGCTTTTATGATGAAGGCGTGATCGCGGCAACAATCTTGAACGCGCACCTCAGCGGCGAAGTCGATATCGCCGACATCGCCATTAATCAGTCGCGCAGCTTTGGCATCGCGATCAACCTTGATACGGCGGCCGAACAAGGCATCGAAATCTCACATGACCTGCTGGAGCACGCGAACTTCGTGATTGAGAATGGCGAGCGATCCGAAGGCATGGCGTCCGACGTGGCTGAGAACAGAAAGACGCTGCAAAGCATGTCCTTAGAGGAACGCCGCGCAATCGACCTGGACTTCCTCGCCAGGCTGAAATGCACGCCGGAAATGATCGCCGAGCAGCAAGCCGCTCTGGATGCCGCCGCCGACAGCTAGGCTAGACTAGGTTTCCAGCAAGCAATTCTGCCGAAGGACGGTTCCTGACAACCGTCCTTTTGTTTCGACGTCAAGTAAAAATCAGTCGCTTGGCACAACATTAATAACTCTGATATATGACTTCAATAGACGACCCTTTCTATTTTGCCTCTACTTGCTTTGCGATTCCATTCCATTTCAGTGATATGATGAAAACGCTGGCTTCCCTTTGAAGACCATTTATCGATTGGGAACAGTCAAATCGGAGGATTACGATATGTATACAAAGCTATTGCTTGGGCTTCTGATTACAGCGCTATTGGTCGTTGCGCCGGCGCTGTCGCAAGACGAAGACAACCCAACGATCGCATTTCTGCGTTATCGCGCTACTGGCACGGAAGATATCGCAAAACCCGGCATATGGGATGTCTTGCAGGCTCACGAGTTGATTTCGCCATCCGAACGCGAATTGCTCGATGAGAACTTGGATCTGAACGGCGAGCGCATCAACGTCTTTTGGCTGGACGCGGCAAGCGATGTAACCAACATCAACGCCATGGTCGAGAAGACGTTGGATCGCGGCGCCGACATACTTCTGACTTTTTCAACGCCGGTTACCCAGATTACCGCAAACATCACAAAGGAGATGGATGACCCGCCGGTTCTGCTCTTCGCTATCGTCAGCGCTCCCTATTCCGCCGGCATCGCTGATTCGCCTTGCCTCAAGATGCCGCATGTAAGCGGCACACACTTGACGATTCCCTACGAGCAATATGTGGGCTTGTCCAAGGTCCAGTCGCCCGATATTCAGACCATCGGCACTATAGTCGATCCGGCGCAATCGCAAAGCGTCTATGGCGTCAGTCAGATCACTCGATTCGCAGAAGCGCTCGGCTTGAATGTTGAAGTCGCCTCCATCGCATCGGCGGCCGATCTGCCCCAGGCGACAGCAAGCCTGGCGGACAAAGGCGTGGAGATGGTGATGATAGGCGCAGGCTATACAGAGTCGAGGGGTATACCGGCGGTCCTAGGCGTGGCGAAAGACTTCGGTATTCCGGTCTTCGGCGTATCCCCTCGCATGATTCATCATGGCGCGGTGGTCGGCGCGGGCTTTGATGATTTCTACGGCGAAGGCGTGACTGTAGGGCGGATGATCGCCGCTTATATTGACGGCATACTGGATATCAGCACGACCGGAATCAGCTCCAGGGTAAACCTCGGCGTGGCCGTCAATCTCGATTCTGCTGAGGAATTTGGCATTACCGTTGCCGATTCCATAATGGATGCGGCCGTAATGGTTATCGAGGGCGGAGAGCTCAATGTACTAAGCGAGCCGCCCAGCTTGCCTGAAATGACGCTGGAAGCGCGCAAGGCGGAAGACGCCGCCTTCCTGGCTGAACTGGAATGCACGCCGGAACGCATCGCCGAAGAACAAGCTGCCCTGGATGCCGCGGAGGAATAGGCAGCGCAGTCAACCTAGTCGTTTCGAAAGTAAAAGAGGGCGGTTGAAAGCAGCCGCCCTCCTTTTGTTTCTCCAGCGACTGTTTTCGATTACTCTAGAGATATGCTTCACATGATCAAAACATATTGATAGCGCGAGGTGAAAAATGGTACAAAGAATCCTGTTTCTAATTGCAGTATTGGCGCTGATCGCCGTTCCGGCAGCAGCGCAGGACGACGAAAAACCCACGATTGCTATGATGAATTTCGGCTATTCGGCCGGGCAGACCTTGGCCACCAAAGGCGCATTTGATGTCTTGCAGGCTTATGGATATTTCAACGACGAAGAACGCGCCGTGCTGGACAAAGGCGAAGACCTCGTCGGCGAAAGCATGAATGTGCTCTGGCGCAACGCCGGCTCTGATACGCCGACAGCCAACCTCATGGTTGAAGACGCGCTGGATCGTGGCGTGGATGCGATGCTTATCGTCACGACACAGGTTACGCAAATCGCCGTCAACGCCACGCGGGAACTGGAAGACCCGCCGGCAATCATGTTCAGTCTCGTCGGCTCTCCCTATTTCGCCGGCATCGCCGACGCGCCCTGCATCAAGCCGAGTCATGTGGGCGGCTCACAGTATCATCTGCCCTATGCGGAATCTGTGGGGGTAATGCAGCTGTGGAATCCAGACCTTCAGGTCATTGGCATCATTATCGCCCCAGGCGAACCGATTAGCGTGTCCGGCGCCAGGAGTCTCCAGCGAGCGGCCGAAGATCTCGGCTTGACGGTGGAAACCGCGACGGTCGTGACCTTGAGCGATCTCAACCTTGCCACCGAAGCCTTGGTGAACCGGGGCGTGGGGGCGCTCATCAATCCAATCAGTTCCATCATCTTGTCTGGCACAAGCCTGCTTGCGACTTTGACCGCCGAGTACGGCATACCCTTGTTCGGGATCTTTCCCTACCACGCCTACAACGGCGCGACGGTGGCGGCCGGCTTCAACAACGTCTATGGCGAGGGCGTCATCCAGGGTCGCATGCTGGTCGCGCACTTGAACGGAGATATCGACATTTCCGAAATCAGCATCAACCGGACCGAAGACTTCGGCATCGCCATCAATTTGGATTCAGCCAAAGAGCAGGGCGTCGAGATACCCGAGGCAATGTTGGCGATGGCGGACTTTGTCATTGAGGACGGCGTCAGCAGCGCCGGCGCCACGCGCGAATTGCCCGAGGTCGTTACCACCCTGCCCGATATGTCTATCGAAGAACGCCGCGCCGCTGATCTGGCCTTTCTGGAGACGCTGCGCTGCTCACCGGAGATGATCGCCGAACAGCGAGCGGAGATAGAAGATACCTGGGCGGAGGAGGATGACTAGCTTGCTGCTTTGACCTTATCGTTTCCCACAGGAGGGCGGTTGAATTCAGTCGCCCTCTTTTTGTTTTCGCGCGCCAGTGATAGATTGGTGCGCATCACACATCCCAAGGAAAACGATAGATGCAAGTCGCGCGACTACACGGACCGAAAGACATTCGCATCGCCGACGAACCACAACCGCCACCACCCGGACGCGGCGAGGTCACGCTGCAGATCAAAACGGTCGGCCTCTGCGGCAGCGACCTGCACATGTACGAGACAGGGCGCATCGGCTACACCGTCGCCAGCCAGCCCTTCATCCTCGGTCACGAATTCATGGGCGAAGTCGCGGCGGTCGGCGAAGACGCGCTTGATGGCGCCCATCAGCCCCTGCGGATCGGGCAGCGCGTCGCCGTTGAGCCAGCCGTGCCCTGCTGGCGCTGTGAGCTTTGCGAGCGGGGCCATCCCAATCTATGCCCCAATCATTATTTCTACGGGCTCTTCCCCGAAGACGGCGCCCTGCGCGAGCGCATGAACGTCAGCGCCCGCAACTGCTTTCCCCTGCCCGATTCGCTCAGCGATGAGGTCGGTCCACTGTTGGAAACGCTGGGCGTCGCCATCCACGCCATCGACCTGAGCAAGATCCGCATCGGGGCGACGGTTGCGGTTGTTGGCGCCGGTCCCGTTGGATTGCTGATCACGCGTCTGGCGGTTTTGGCCGGCGCGTCCAAAGTGTTCGCCTTCGACAAGTTCGATTGGCGCTTGAGCGTAGCAGACGCATGGGGCGCGACTTATGCCTACAATGTTGACGATTGCGATCCGGCCGATGTGGTGATGGATCTGACCGGCAGGCGCGGCGTCGATGTGGCGATCGAAGCGGCCTGGTCGGATCATTCGGTGCAGCAGGCGGCGGAAATGGCGCGCTATGGCGGGCGGCTCGTGCTGGTCGGCATCCCGCCGGACGACAAGCTGCAGCTCCAGCATTCGGTGGCGCGGCGCAAGGGGCTGTCAATCATCATGGCGCGGCGTATGAAGCATACCTATCCGCGCGCGATTCAACTGGCGACTTCGGGAAAAGTCAAGCTGGAAGAGCTGGTGTCTCACCGCTTTGATCTCTCGCAAACGGCGCAAGCCTACGCCAGCAACGCCGCCTACGAGCAAGGCGTCAACAAGGTGATTCTGCGGGTGAGAAGTTAGCTGGTTCCAGGGGCGGGAAATAACTCGTGGACGGGGATTTCAAAGCCGGGCAGCACATCGCCGCCGCTTAGAATGTCCGTTGCGTTGAGGGTTGTGGCGCCGTCCCGCGTATGGACGTCCACAGTGCGCGACTCAGGATATACGATCCAAATCAAAGTGGTGCCTGCGGCTAGCAGTTGCCGAATTTTGCGATGCATATCCGTCGCTTTGTTGCTGGGCGAAATGACCTCAACAGCCAGATTTGGCGTCACATCCACCAATTGGTCAGGCAATACAGCAGGCGCGTTTGCGCTGCTCAAGAATGCGATGTCCAGACCACGAACAGTATCGCCGACATCGGGATTGCGTTCCAGGATGAAGCCGGTGTCGGCCGCTGTTACGATCCCAAGTCCATTGTCGACGACGTAGTTCCCAATCTTGAGACTCAAGAGAAACGTAATCTGTCCATGCAATCCACTTGGCTTCGACATCTCGATGATCTCCCCTTCAACGAGCTCGACGATGCGGTCTGCATATTCCGGGCTGTCGACCAGGGCGATGAATTGGTCGGCGCTTAGCTTTTGCAGTTGCTGTTCCATGACCATGGCGATTCGCGTCTTTCATCCTTCGCTTGGTTGGACATATTGTACCAAACTGCACTGCGAAATCATACTGGCTCACCAGCGCTCCGGCCACAATTCCGATGCCAGGTTCGTAATTTCGTCCGAAGTTCATTATTATTAGCATAGCAAAGTATGGAGCACAACTTTGACGATAACTAGCGAGCACGAGTTCAAAACGTGCGACCCTGAACAGGTATGGGAAAAGCTAATGGACATAGACCTCTTGGGCGGGATCATCGCCGATGGCAGAGGTCTGAGTCAAGTCGGGCGAAACCGATACGAAGGCAGGCTGCCAGTGACTCTCGGCCCAATCCAAGGAAGGCTACGGACAACACTTAAACTTAAGAAACTCGACAGACCTAAGCGGTTCACTTTGAAAGTCTACGGAAAATGGCACGACCAGCGCGTGTCTGGCAAAGGAACTTTCACCCTCCGCAAAATTGGAGGTTCGACCAAGGTGAAATATAGAGGAAAACTTACTCTGTTCATGAGGGGTCCGTTACGAGTTAGGATCGATCATCCCGGCCCCTTGCAAGTGATGGCGCAGAATCATGTAAAGAGTGCCATGAAAGAGTTATTCAGAAAAATCGACGAGGAATGTTGCAAGGAGAACGGCAATGCACATTGAAGGCAGCTACGATTTCGACTTTGAACGCGAGCTGGTCTGGGACGTGCTGATGGACATTGACGTCCTCGGCAGCATCATCCCCGGCTCGAAGGGCTTGGAAGCGATCGGCGAAAACAAATACCAAAGCAAATTGTCCGTGCGCGTGGGACCGGTCAACGGCAAGTTCGAATCACAATTTGAACTGGTCGATGTCAATGAACCCGAGAGCTACCGCCTGCTGGTCGCGGGCAAGGGGCCAGCCGGGCATGTCACCGGCGAAGGGACGATCCGCCTGGAAGGCGCCGACGGCAAAACGGTGATGCATTACGCCGGCGACGCGCGCATCGGCGGCAAAATCGCAGCCGTCGGGCAGCGCCTGCTTGATGTGGCGGCCAAACAGATCGCCAAACAATCGCTGAAGAAGCTGAGCAAACAAGTCGAATTGCGTCTGGAGACGGCAGGTTAAGGTTGGGAGACCCAATAGCTCGCCCAGCACCATACGTTTGGACTCGTGCATGAACCAGGCTTTTCTCAAATCCCTGCGCAATATCTACCCCGCTGAACGCTTGCTGACGCGCGATGTGGAGTTGCTGCCCTACGAATCCGACGCCCTAACCGCCTTCAGCGCGGTACCGGGCGCCGTAGTTCTGCCCGTCAATGAAGCCGAAATCATCGACACCGTGCGGCTCTGCCATAAGCTGGCTGTGCCCTTCGTGGCGCGCGGCAGCGGCACCAGCCTCTCCGGCGGCTCGCTGCCCATTCCTGATGGGCTGACCATCGGCTTGAACCGCCTGAACCGCATCAAGCGTATCGATCCGGAGCAGCGCATCGCCGTTGTAGAGCCGGGCGTGATCAACTTGGCCATCACCGAGGCGGCGCAGCCCTACGGCCTCTACTACGCGCCTGACCCATCGAGCCAATCCATCTGCACCATCGGCGGCAACATCGCCTTCAACAGCGGCGGCGCCCATTGCCTGAAATACGGCATGACCAGCAATCACGTGCTGGGCATGAGGGTCGTCCTAGCCGATGGCGCCGTTACGCAATTCGGCAGCGAAAGCATTGAAGGCGTCGGCATTGGTCCAGATCTCATCGGGCTTTTCGTCGGCTCCGAGGGCTTGTTCGGCATCGCCTTGGAGATCACCGTCCGTTTGATGCCGCAGCCCGAGCTCTATCGCACGGTGCTCGCCGCCTACGACGATTTGGGACGGGCGGGCGACGCCGTATCAATGGTGGTCGCTTCCGGTCTGCTGCCGGGCGCGATGGAAATCATGGATCTTCTGGCGATCAAAGCGGCCGAAGCCTCGGTCCAAGCCGGCTACCCCGATGCCGAAGCATTGCTCATCATCGAACTCGAGGGCGAGGCGCCCCAAGTCGAGGCCGAGTTTGATCAGCTGCGAGGCATCATCGACCAATCGGGTGCCTTTGAAACGCGCGTCGCCAATGACGAAGAAGAGCGGACGCGCATCTGGAAGGGACGCAAAGGCGCTTTCTCGGCCGTCGGTCGGCTTAGTCCCGATTATGTCGTGCAGGACGGCGTCGTGCCGCGCAGCCGCCTGGGCGAGGCGCTGGTGGAAATCAGCGCGCTCAAAGCAAAATACCAACTGGATGTGGCGAATGTTTTCCACGCCGGCGATGGCAACCTGCATCCGCTGATCTTATACGACGGGCGCGAAGCAGGCGCGCTGGAGAAAGCCGAGGCGCTGGCGGGCGAGATCCTGGCGCTCTGCATCCGTCTCGGCGGGTCAATCACTGGCGAGCACGGCATCGGCATGGAAAAGCGCGACTACCTGCCAGCCATGTTCAGCGAAGAAGAAATCGAAATCATGCAAATGCTGCGGCTGGCGATCGACCCCAATGAGATCGCCAATCGCGGCAAGATGTTCCCTGGGGGCGAAGCGCCGGCGCTGGCGCAGCATGGCATGCACCCCCTTGAGCGAGCGGGAGTGATCTCACGCGAATGACGGTCTGTGCGCCCGCATCAGTCGACGAGCTGCAAACGCTCGTCCGGGTAAGCGAGCGAATCCACGCCATCGGCAAGGGCAGCAAGACAGCGCTGCACCGCCGCGTCAACGGCGCCGTCCTCGCCGATCTCTCCGCGTTGAGCGGTATCATCGAATATCAGCCCTCGGAATACACCGTGACCGTCCGCGCGGGCACACCGGTTCGAGACCTGTCGGCGGCGCTGCGCGAGCGGGGGCAATACCTGCCTTGCGATCCACTGCTGCCGGACTCCGCTACCCTTGGTGGAACAGTCGCGGGCAACCTGTCCGGTTCTCGTCGTTATCGCTATGGCGGCGTGCGCGATTTCATCCTGGGCGCGGAGGTAGTTGATGGCATGGGACGAGCCTTTCGCGTCGGTGGCAAAGTGGTCAAGAATTCGGCCGGCTTCGATCTGAGCAAGTTCCTGGTTGGCAGCCTGGGCGCCTACGCCATCATGACCGAGTTGACTTTCAAGGTATTTCCCGATGTGCCGCGCTTTCGCAGCCTGGCAGTCGACTACACGAGCTTGGAAGACGCGCTGGCCGCCATTTACTTCATCAATCAAAACATCTTTGAGCTCGATGCCTTGGACCTCATACCGCTTGCAGGCCGTTGGCGGCTGCTGACGCGCCTGGCCGGCTTTGACGAGACCCTGCCCCGGCGCGTCGAGCGCTTCTCAGCAGCGATGACTCATCATACATCGCTTCTACACCTCGCCGAGCTGGACGAAAGCGCGACGCTTTGGGATCCGCTGGCGGACCTGACGGGCGCGTACCTGGTCAAGGTGGCCCTATCGCCAAAGCAGGTTCCCGCCTTTGACCATGCGATAACCGCGGCGCAAAGACGCTATGGCGTCGGCGCCAACGTCGCCTGGGTGGCGGATGAGGATCTAAGCCAGCTCGTCGATGCATTGAAGGCCTGCAGCCTGACCGGGCTGTGCTTGCGTGGCGCCGTCCAATCGGCCATCATCGGCGCGCCGCTGGAAAATGTGCTGGCCGCTCGCGTGAAGCAAGTGCTCGACCCGCTTGGCAAACTGGTATGAATTTCTGATGTGCTGCTATCTCTGTGTTCATATGCTTCTTGATTGCTGTGCCCGCGTTAGCCCAGGTACACTATCGTCGAAACGTGTAGGGGCGACTGACCCGCTGTGTCTACGCGCGGCGGTGAGTCGCCCAATTGCGGGTGGGCAATATGGCGGGCGAGCCACCGGCTCGCCCCTACAACCTTTCTTTTATTTTGGGAATTCGTTCCTTGCTGCTATCATTCTAAATGCTCTCTTTCAATCATTTCTTTGCCTCATTGGTGAATCAACATGCGACATCAGATACAAAGCGATGACCTGAGAGCGCCGGAGATGGCGACCGCCATCGAAAAATGCGTGCATTGCGGCTTCTGCCTGCCCGCCTGCCCCACCTACAGCCTGCTCGGCGAAGAGATGGATTCGCCGCGTGGCCGAATCTATTTGATGAAAAACGTGCTGGAAGAACGGCTCGACGCCAAAGACGCGCAGCCCTATATCGATCGCTGCCTCGGCTGCATGGCTTGCGTGCCTGCCTGCCCCTCCGGCGTCGAATACGGCGACCTGCTGGTGAGCTACCGCGGCGCGCAAGAAGAAACGCGGCGTCGCCCGCCGCTGGATGCGCTGGCGCGCAAGCTGGTGATCGAGACGCTGCCCTACCCCAATCGCTTTCGGCTGGCCGCGAAAACGGGCGCGATCGGGGTGGCTATCCGCGATGCATTGCCGGCCGCCTTCGCTTCCATGCTCAGCCTGCTGCCGGAGAAACTGCCGCCTCGAATGCCCTTGCCCCCAGTCCTGCCAGCGCAGGGCGAGCGTCGGGGAGTGGTCGCGCTCCTGCCCGGCTGTGTGCAACAAGTGCTGGCGCCGGAGATAAACTACGCCGCGGCCCAGGTGCTGGCGGCGAACGGCATCGAAGTGCACAGCCCGCCCGACGCCGGCTGCTGCGGCTCTATCCTGCTGCATATCGGCGCGGAAAATGAGGCGCAGAAGATCGCCCGGCGGAATTTCACACAGTTTCCCAACGGTATTGACGCGATCATCACAACGGCAGCCGGCTGCGGCTCCGGCATTAACGATTATGAACTGCTATTCAAAGGCGAGCGAGATGCCGAGCGCGCGGCCGCATTCGCAGACAGAGTGATGGATTTCAGCGCCTATCTGGCGCGACTTGGGCTGCGTACGCCGGCCGGCTTCGAAAGCGAGCGCCGCGTTGTCTATCAGGATGCCTGCCATCTGCTGCACGCTCAAGGCATTCAAAGCCAGCCCCGTGCCCTGCTGCAACAGATCCCCAATCTGCGCCTTTTGAACATCGCCGACGCCGGCATGTGTTGCGGCTCGGCCGGCGCCTACAACATTGACCAGCCCGTCATCGCAGCGGAACTCGGGCAGCGCAAGGTCGAGTCCATCCTGGCCGCCAAGCCCGATCTGGTCGCCTCCGGCAATATCGGCTGCATCACGCAACTGCGCCAGCAGCTTGCCCTCATCGGGAACCCACTGCCAGTCTTGCACATTTCGGAATTGCTGTGGCGGGCATACGAAGGGGACCATTAGGGGCAATTCCCGGTGAACCGCGCCTGTCGTATGCACCGCATCGATTCTTGCTTGTTCTCAGCAGTTGCCGATGTTGTCAACGTACTTGCCGACGATCCAACCGGTCCGCCCCTGAAAGTTAATTTGGTACCAGCCCCAAATGCGCGAGATCGCTCCAACGGTGGTCCCACGCAAGACAACACCAAGTCTCTCCGCCTTCCAAGACGGCTCGGCGCGGAAATTGATATGACCCGTGGTTCGGATCGGGCAGCCATCAACCATCGGCTCGGAAACAACGGCTGACGCTGTTTTAGTCGTAGGCTGGCCCTGCACCAGCACAACCATCCCGGCGCGATTCAGCGACGCGCAGGTCAACCCATTTACGCCATAAGATGCCAGCGAGCTCGCCACACGAGGCGCCCCCGCCGCGTCCAGAAACATGAGCGCGCCGATTTGGGGGAAGCAAATCTCCACGCCGGGGCCCAAGTCGCCCCATATATCGACCGCGGCTATGAAGCCAGCGTCATACACTGTCTGATTGCCGACGCCAGCCGCGCTAACATCCTGACACTGAACACCGCTGTCCAAGCCTTGTTCCGCCGTGACGACTGCGTCGCTCAGCTCCAGACAGGTCGGCGGCCGCGGCGGTTCATAATCGAACCAATCCCAGATGACTTCCCGTGAGTGACCGCAAACGCCGAATTGTCCCAGCAGTTGGATCGTGCTTTCTCCTTCCACTTCCATGCCACCCGTGCAATCATGGAAATAGGCGTTCGCCAGCGTCAAGGCGCCATCGTCGATAAACAGCACGTCTCCGCTCCGCGTCGATTCAAACCGGATCTTGATATTCTGGAGGGTCAGCTTGCCCTCGTTTACCATAAAGGGGATGCGATCTTTGAAAGTCACGCTGCGGCCCCGGCCATCCAAGGTGATGTTCGTCGTGATTTCGGGCAGCGTCCGCCTCTGCGTGAGGTTTTCATACAAGTAGATGATATCGCCGGAGCCCGCGCCAGCGACGCAGCCGCCGATTGCCGTATTGTAAGTGGCCGCTCTGATGGCATCACGCAGGTCGCAGTCGCCTCGAACGTGGATATCCTTGGCAAACGCCGTCTGCCCAGCGAAGAGAAAGATCCCGACCACGACTGCGAAGACTACACGCCGCAATGAGCCAATTGTAAAATTCCGCATCTCGCACGCTCCTGTTCGAATTCACTGCGGGACTGTACTTATATGATATTGAGTACGGCTTTGTTATTCAAGTAAACGCGAATAGAATACGCCCACGGCTCTCGACCACATCGGCGAAAGCGCGCTGCTCACCAGGCATAAGCCTGCGGCGCTTCCCCGCCCGGACCGGGAAAGATCTTGTCGAGTCGATCCAGCGTCTCGCCATCCAGGCTGATCTCGGTAGCGAGAACGGCGCTTTCCAACTGCTCCATCGTACGCGGACCGATAATCGGCGCGCTGACGGCCGGATTGTGCAGCAGCCAAGCCAGAGCGACCTCACCCGGCGGATGGCCGATTTTGCGGCAGAGCGCCTCATATGCCTCCAGTTGGCTCCGCTTCGCTTCGACGCGCGCGACCGTTTCCGGGTTGCTGCGCCGCCCCGTCTCCACTTTTTCCAGCGCGCCGCCTAGCAATCCACCAGCCAACGGACTCCAGGGGATCAGCCCCAAGCCATAATGCCGGCAGGCGGGAATGACCTCCAACTCAATGGCGCGATTGTCCAAGTGATAGATGCTCTGCTCGCTGACTAAGCCCAGCATGCGTAGCCAGGCCGCTTCATGGCAGGCGGTGGCGATATCCCAGCCGGCGAAATTGCTCGAACCGACATAAACCACCTTGCCCTGCCCGATGAGGCTGCCGAAAGCCGTCCAGGTTTCTTCCCAGGGGCAGTCGCGATCGACATGATGCATCTGATAGATGTCGATGCGATCGGTCCGCAAGCGCTCGAGGCTGCCATCGCAATGCTTGCTGATCTTGTACGCGGACAGGCTGCGGATATCCCGATTGGGCTCGGGCAAATATTCTTTGCGGCTCACAGGATTGAATACCTTGGTCGCCAGCACAACAGCGTCGCGCCTTCCGCCGCCTTGGGCGAACCACTCGCCAATGATTTCTTCCGTCAACCCGTATTCGACCTGCCGACCGTAAACATCGGCGGTGTCAAAGAAATTTATGCCCAGCTCCAGCGCCCGATCCATAATGGCAAAGGCATCTTCCTTTGCCGTCTGCCAGCCGAAGTTCATCGTGCCCAGGCAGAGATTGCTGACCAACACGCCGTGTTTCCCCAAGCGTCTGTGTTCGATTGACATCAGTTAGCCGACTCCTTCTGCATTGCCGTCAACGCAAGCCGCTATCGTAACATCAACGCCTCGCTAATGCTAGAACAATCAGCGCAAGGAGCGGCGCAACCGTAGGGGCGACTTTGTAAGTTAGCCGCAAATTCACGAATATCATCGGGCGGTTCGCAGGGTCGCGTAGCTCGCGCAGACACTGACCGTCAAAGCGCGAAGGACACAAAGAAAAGGCATGTTTCGCATACGATTCTCGACCTCATTTTTCCTCGGTGTACTCGGTGGCAAAGTTTATTGTTTCAACCGAAATGGATACACTAAACCTCAAGACAATTCGCG
Organism: Chloroflexota bacterium; assembly: GCA_026707225.1. Lineage (GTDB taxonomy): Bacteria > Chloroflexota > Anaerolineae > Aggregatilineales > Phototrophicaceae > UBA6055. The sequence goes on along the minus strand of JAPOXG010000002.1, from coordinate 783 downwards.
CGTTTTCGTCTATAGTTCTTATTCACGAAGCCGATGAAATCCCGGAGAACACGATGGCAGCCACAGCAACAATCGAAAACCTGGAGGCGCGCTGGGCGAAGACCGACCCCTCGCCGCAAGACAATGGCACAGTGGAATTGATCGTCCGCCGACCGGCGCCAGATCAGCGCGAGCCCTTGCAGCGCGCCACCTTCAGCGCTGCGGCCGGTCTGCTGGGCGACGATTGGCTCCGGCGGCATGGCGACGAGATTGAAGCGCAGATCACGCTGATGAACGCGCGCGTGGCCCAATTGCTCGCTGGCGACAAAGCGCGTTGGGCCGAAGCCGGCGACCAACTCTTCGTCGATCTCGACATCTCGCAAGACAACCTGCCGCCGGGCACACGCATCCAACTCGGCGAGGTGGTCATGCAAATATCTACGCTGCCACATACCGGCTGCACCAAGTTCGCTCGCCGCTTCGGGGGGCATGCGCGCAAATGGACCGCCACCGAAGAAGGCGCGCGCCAACGACGCCGCGGCGTCTATGCCCATGTCGTTCAAGACGGCGAGATAAAAGTCGGCGACCCAATTACCAAGCTGTAGGCGCTGCCGAAGCGCAGTGTCGGCGGTCTGTGTCTACGCGACCTGCGCGCGCCATCCGGTCGCCCGCAAATCAGAATTCGTTGGGGCGAGCCGCCGGCTCGCCCGTACATGCGGTGAAAGCGTCGCCCGCCACGTCGCAAATGTAAGGCTTGTCCGCTACTAGCAGATGAGAGTTGATATCGCTCCGTCTGGTCGTCCA
>JAPOXG010000096.1 GCA_026707225.1 Chloroflexota bacterium | reverse complement strand
CATTTTGTGTGAGCGCGGTTGATTCTATTCGCTGCCGCCGAGCGGCTGTGGTGAAAATATGCGCGCTTCTCAACATAGGGAGATTTCCATCATACTTGCCACTACCCGTCCTCCTCCCCGGCATCACTCTCCTCCGTTTGCTCGGCCACGCTGACCCGCCGCTTGCTGCGCTGCAAGATGAAGATTTCGCTGCTGACGACGAAGACGACAATCAAACCATTGACCGCCGTGATCAGCGAAGCCGGCACGCCTAGCTCGCGCTGCATCTTCTGCGCCCCAACCAGCAGCCCGCCGAAAAAAGCCGCGGCCGGGATCGCGCCAATCGGGTTGAGCCCGCCGAATAGCGCGGCCACGATGCCATTGAAGCCAGCCGTCCCAGTGAAGCCCGCCGGCGACCCATCCGTCTGCAAGCGGTACTGCAGCCCCAACACCTGCACGACGCCAGCCAACCCAGCGAAGCCGCCAGCCAGAAACATCGAAAACATCATTTGCCGCTTGACGTTAATCCCCGCATAGCTCGACGCGCGTTGATTCTCGCCCACCGCCCGAATGCGATAACCCAGCGAGGTGCGCCAGAGAAAGACATAAATGATGACCGCCAAGAAAATCGCGATGAGCAAACCCCAGTGCAAGCGCGTTCGAGCGAACAGATGCGGATCGCCAATCGGCAGCGAAAGGCGGGGCAGCTGCGCCGCGCTAACCAGCCTGGCCGTCTTGGGAATGTTGTTGAAGCCGGCTTCGGCCGGATCAAGCAAGATGCCATTCAGCAAGAAATTCATCATCTGGACGGCAATCTGATTGAGCATGATCGTGCTTAAGATTTCGTTGACGTCAAAATACGCTTTGAGGAAACCAGCCAAACCGCCATAAAGCGCGCCCATCAGAAAGCCGCCCACCAGCGAACAAGCCACGATGATGAGATCAAAGGCGCCTTTCTCCTTTGCCAGCTCCGGCGGAACGCGCATCTCGCCCATGACCAGCGCAACGGTCACCCCGGCCAAAGCCCCCGCGATCATCTGCCCTTCCCCGCCGATGTTGATCATGCCGCCGCGAAAAGCAATCGTGATGCCGATGCCGACGAAGAGAATCGGCGTCGCCTTGACCAGCGTTTCGGCAAGCGCATTCTCGCTGCCAGCCGCGCCCTGCAGCATGAAATCGTAGGCTTCCAGCGGGTTCGCATTCAGCGCCAGCAGCAAGACCGAGGCGACAAGCAGCGCCAAAATTAAGGCGATGAGCACCGGCGCGAAATCAATCAGCCGGTTGAGACGGCCCGCCAATGCGGACTGTGAGAAGCCGGAAGCCTTATTCAAAGGACTACCACCCTGTAGGGGCGACAGAAGGGCTGTGTCGAAGGGCGATGTCTACGTGCCCTACGCGCCCCTTGTGTCACCCTCTGCGCCACAACTACAAACCACTACGAGACAATGCAGTTTCTGTATCATAGACTCTATGATTTCAGCGTCCCAATTAAACGCCTGTTAGTATGCCAAGTTTTGCGCCTTTCTTCAACTTCTCGTCGGCAAGCAACCATAATCCGATAAACTCGCAAACTTTGCTCAGGCGTCCGCCGCTCTTGTATCGAATATCGTATATGGCGAAAATCGTAGGGGCGACTCTGTGAGTCGCGCGCATATTTTCCCATCATGCACATCGTCGGCTGGCTCGCCTCTTCTGCGCATTGCGCGTTCAAAAAGAAAATACATGCGCGATCTTCACCACGCCCATTCGATGCAATCGGCTCTTGAACTCTGCTACAATATGATCATGACATCCCTCCCCAATTATAAACTTGGCAGCTTCAAATTCCGCCCGGGCCGGCCCCGTCCCTTCGGCGCGACTGTCACCCCTGACGGCATCAACTTCTCGATTTTCTCCTGCTACGCCACATCATGCAGCCTGGTCCTGTTTCAAAGAGGCGCCGAGTTGCCGCTGGTGGAGATCCCCTTTCTCGAATCATTCCGCACCGGCGACGTCTATGCCATGACCGTACTCGACCTCGACCCCGCCGAAATCGAATACGGATTTCGCCTTGACGGACCCTTCGAACCAGCCAACGGACATCGCTTCGACGCCCAGCGCATTCTGCTCGATCCCTACGCCAAATCAATCGGCGGGCTGGACAAATGGGGCGAATCCGGAACGCGGGAAGGCATCTATCCCTACCGCGCCCGCCTACACGTCGATGAATTCGATTGGGAAGGCGACCGGCAGCTCAACATTCCGCTGGAAGATATCATCATCTACGAAATGCACACCCGCGGCTTCACCGCTCATCCCGCCGCCAAGGTCAGCGCGCCCGGCAGCTTCGCCGCCATCATCGAAAAAATCCCCTACCTGAAAGATCTCGGCGTCAACTGCATTGAGCTCATGCCGGTCTTCGAGTTTGATGAACTGGACAATGACCTGCTGAATCCCGAAACCGGCGAAACCCTGGTGAACTTCTGGGGCTACAATCCGATCGGCTTCTTCGCGCCCAAAGCGGGTTATGCCGCCTGTGGCGCGCCGATTGACGAGCTCAAGTCACTGGTCAAAGCCTGCCACCGCGCCGGCATTGAGGTCTGGCTGGATGTTGTGTTCAATCACACCGCCGAAGGCAATGAGAACGGACCCACCATTTCCTACCGCGGAATCGACAACAGCATCTATTACCTGTTGAAGCCCGACGGCAGCTACCAGAATTTCAGCGGCGTCGGCAACACCTTCAACTGCAATCATCCGGTCGTGCGCGTCGTCTTGCTCGATTGTCTTCGTTATTGGGTCAGCGAGTATCATATCGACGGCTTTCGCTTCGATCTGGCTTCCAGCATGGGGCGCGACCCCGAAGGCAGACCCGACCCCGATCCGCCTCTGCTCGAAGTGCTGGCTTACGATCCGCTCTTGGCCAACACCAAACTCATCGCTGAAGCCTGGGACGCCGGCGGTTTGTATCAAGTGGGCAGCTTCCCCGCTTACGGTCGCTGGGCGGAGTGGAACGGCCGCTTCCGCGATGATCTGCGCCGATTCATGAAGGGCGACCCCGGCATGGTCGGGGCGATGGCGGCGCGCATTCAAGGCTCGCCCGATATTTATGGCGAGCGCGGACCCCAAGCCTCCGTCAATTTCATCACCGCCCATGACGGCTTCACCTTGCGCGACCTGGTGAGCTACGACAGCAAGCGCAATCTGGCCAATGGCGAAGACAACCGCGACGGCATGGACGATAATCTCAGCTGGAATTGTGGCTGGGAAGGCGCCAGCGAAGATCCCGCCGTCAATGACCTGCGCATCCGCCAAATGAAGAACTTCCTCAGCATTCTCATGGTCAGTCAAGGTGTGCCCATGCTCTTGATGGGCGATGAAATCGGCCACAGCAAAGGCGGCAACAACAACAGCTACTGCCACGACGACCCAATCAACTACTTGGATTGGAGCCAAATGCGGGCGCATTCGGCGCTTCTCGCTTTCGTCCGCCATCTCATTCAACTCCGTCAGGCGCACCCGGTTCTGCGCCGGCGCGCCTATCTCAGACATCAGCCCACCGACCTGGTCAACGGCGATCAGTTCTCCGAAAGCGTTTCCTATCATGGCGCCGAGCCCTGGTCGCCCGATTGGTCGCCCGCGAGCCGTCAGTTGGCGGTGGTGTTTTGCGGTTCCGCCAACGAAGAAGAGGAACCCTCTGCAGATATCGTCTTTGTGATCATGAACGCGCATTGGGAAACGTCCACATTTGGCTTGCCGCGGCTGCCACAGCGTTTGCTCTGGCACGTGGCCGTCAACACCAGCATGACGCCGCCGGATGACGCCTATCCGCCCGGCCAAGAAATCCCGCTGGAAGACCAAGACGCCATGCTTGTTGGCGCGCGCTCGGTCATTATTCTGATCGCCCGCTAATTCAGCAGCTCCACTCGCCAGTCAATGATGTAAACTTAATCCGGCTTATGCTCACGGGGCCAACATCCCTTGTGGATATAATGCCATTCTCTGTGCCCTCTGTGTCTCTAAGGTGGATGCCTATGTTCCTTGACACCTTGGCCGACCACTGTCGCAACCAGCCAGACAAAGTCGCCATCCAATTTATCAACGGCGCCCCCATAACTTACGGCGCGCTCCAGGCCACCGTCAACCGCACCGCCCATGAATTGCTATCGCTGGGCATTAGTACCGGAGACCGCGTCGCCGTCCAACTTCCCAAGTGCATGCCTTTCATCTACTTGCATCTGGCGGCGGCTCAGATCGGGGCGATCTTCTTGCCCCTCAACCCAGCCTATCCAATCAGGGAACTGCGCTATTTCCTGGCTGATTCGCGGGCGCGGATCCTTTTCGCCGACCGGCAAAAGCAGCCCGAGATCGATACGATCCGGCCTGATCTGCCCGCGCTCGAATCCCTAGTCTTCATCAACCCGGCCGATAGCTGGGAAGCCCGCGTCGCCTCACGCTCGAGCGAGTGGTCCGCGCCCTTGCCGACCGATCCTGATCTGACGGCGATGATGCTTTACACCAGCGGCACCACCAGCCGGCCAAAAGGCGCGCAGATCACGCACGGCAACCTGACCGCCAATATTTGCGCCCTGCATCAGGCCTGGGGCTGGAGCGAAGACGACGCGTTGCTGCATGCCTTGCCGATATTTCATGTGCACGGGCTCGTCGTCGCCTTGCATGGCGCGCTTCATGCCGGCGCCTCAACCTTTGCGCTCCCGACATTTGAAGCGGCTGCCGCGCTCAAGCTGCTCTGCTCGCGCCGCTTCTCCGTCTTCATGGGCGTGCCAACGATGCACCGCCGCTTGCATCAGTTGGCGGGCGAGCGCCGCTTCGATCTCAGCCATCTGCGCTTGATGACCTCCGGCTCCGATCGCTTGCCTGATGATCTCTTCTTCGGCTATCGGAAGACCTTCAACGTGGCACTGCTCGAGCGCTATGGCATGACGGAGACGGGCATGAACCTCTCAAATCCGCTGCATGGCGAGCGGCGGGTTGGCTCCGTTGGAAGGCCGCTTCCCGGCGTGTCCGCGCGCATTGTCGATCCGGCGACCGATGCTCCCCTGCCTGATGGCGCGGTCGGCGAATTGCAAATCAAAGGCGCCCACGTTTGCAAGGGCTACTGGCGGCAGCCGGAACTTACCGCGGCTGCCTTCACCGCTGATGGCTGGCTGCGCACCGGCGATATGGGACTGCGCGAGCCCGACGGCTACTACACGCTCAAAGGGCGCGCAAAAGACGTGATCATCACCGGCGGCTTGAATGTCTATCCGCCCGAAGTCGAGCTCGTGCTGATGGAGCATCCGGCGGTGGCCGCTTGCGCTGTCATCGGCTGCCCCGACGAAGAATGGGGCGAGCGCGTGCTGGCGGCCATCATCCCGCGTGACGGCGCGGCAGCCGACGAAGCCGAGATCTGCGCCTTTTGCCGCGAGCAGCTAGCGCCCTACAAAGTCCCCCGGCGCGTTATATTCGTCGACGATTTTCCCGCCAACGCCCTCGGCAAAATCCAAAAAGCCAAGCTCCGCGCCGACCTGTGCGAGTAAGCTGTGCCGCGCTGAAGATGGATGATCCGCAATTTTGAATCATCGGGCGTGGCTGGTACAATCACGCTATCAGCAACAATGCTGAAAGGTTTGAACGACACATGGCTATCCAAGAACAGTTCATCTCCGCTGACCGCTTCCAGGATTTGGTCGATGCGCCCGAATACCAAGACCGCGTCCTGGAGCTTGTGGAAGGAGTCATCGTCGAAATGCCAAAGCCCAAGCGAATACACGGAGTTGTCGTAGCGCGGCTGACCATGAAGATTGCCAACTATGTCGACGCGAATGACCTCGGCGAGGTGACTTCTGGTGACCCCGGTTTTGTACTTGAGCGCAACACCTACGGGCGCGACACCGTGCGCGGGCTGGACATCGCTTTCGTCAGCAATTCCAAAGACCTGGGACCGCCGGACTTCAATTGGTACGAACTGGGTCCCGACCTTGCGGTCGAGGTGATTTCGCCAAGCAACAAAGCAGACGACATACACTTCAAGGTCACGCAACTGCTCGACGCCGGCACGCGGCTAATTTGGCTGGTCTATCCCAAAAGTCGCACCGTCGTGTCGCATACCGCCGACGGCGCCAAGACCCTGCGCGGAGACGATACCCTCTCCGGCGGCGACGTCCTGCCCGGCTTCGAACTCCGCGTCAGCGACATTTTCCCAGGTTGACGGCTTCCCTTAGGCAAGACAGAAAGCAAACGGGCGACCGATAGCTCCCTCGGACTCCCCTATTTTGGCTTGGCAGATACAGCAGGTACAATAGCTTTAGCTAGGGTGACACAGGAAGGTTCGCACTCACTATGGCAATCCAAGAGCAATTTATCACAGCCGAGACCTTTCTCGACTTGGTAGAACAGCCCGAATATCAAGACCGTGTCCTCGAACTCGTGGAAGGAGTCATCATCGAAATGCCGAAGCCCAAATTGAAGCACGGCGTTGTCACCATGCGATTGGCGTTGAGAATCGGCATCCACGTAGAGACGAATGATCTCGGTCTGGTAACAGCTGCCGACACCGGTTTTATATTGGAACGAAACCCGCATGGACGCGACACCATTCGAGGCGTCGATGTCGGCTTTATCAGCAAACCGCGTGTGCCAGCAGAGCTGGAAAATGTCTGGCACGAAATGGGGCCTGACCTCGCTGTCGAAGTCATCTCGCCCAACAACAAGACGAGCGACACCCATCTGAAAGTCATGCAGCTAATGGACGCCGGTACGCGCCTCGTCTGGCTGGTCTATCCCGAAAGCCGAACAGTCACCACGCATACGGCCGCAGGCGCCAAGACCCTGCGCGGAGACGATACCCTCTCCGGCGGCGATGTGCTGCCCGGCTTTGAACTCCGCGTCAGCGATATCTTCCCCGGCTGATCCCTCGCGCATTGCACCACTACCAGTGGAGGCGGCAACACCTCGCCCACTCCCTGCCGAGAGCCTTCGTTTAGCTTGTTTTAGCAATACCCCCAATTTGTGGGGGCTAGAAAGCCGCCACCATCCCTTACACTGGCATATAGGCTTGTAGCGACGGAGGTAAACAATGGCAACTTTGGTAGCGTTGAACAGTAGGAACTACATTGAAGATTTAGCAAGTGCGTCCATGAGTTCTGAGCAAAGAGCGTTGGACTTTTTCTGGCGCGCCGATATGAGCGAGTCGCTGCAGAAAACGAATGGTAGGAATGACTCCCTAGATTCAGCGAGCCGCCCGGAGAGCATTGAGAAAAAAGCGGCGGACTTCTTCTGGCGTGCCGAACTGAGTCAGTCACTGCATAAGATCTGGGAATGTATCAAGCGCCAGCGCATTAGCACGGTGCTGAAACTAATATAGGCTGTCGCGATGATCACTGCGGTCGTTCTTTTGGGTCAAAGTATTTCTGTCACCGGGCTACTGGCGCTCGCGGGTACAATCGGAGGCTTGCTATTTGCGGCCATCACGAATGCTCTCGTCTGGTTGATCTACATCCCGCTTTACTTTGTCACGACTTCGGATTTCGCCTCCAGCCTTCTTGTCGCCATAGGGCTGGCTTGGCTGGCAGGCATCAGTCCATTCGTTGCTCTCGTGTTCAGCCCGCTCGTTTTATTCGGTTTCCGCCTCGTGGAGCGTACGGAATTCGCACAGACGCGCCTGTCCGAGCTGGTGGATACATTTGGAAAAGCTACAGAAACGGCGCACCTGGGAGACGCCATTCAGCAAGCAGCGGGCAATATCGCCGAATTCATTGGTGGTGTCTTTTCCCAACGCCCGCGAAAATTGGCGCCCCCACTTGAGATCATTCACGTCCCTGCCAACGTCTAACTCCCCCGCGAGGCGCCCGCCGACGGAACACGAAAGGGCGACCGTCTGAGTCGCCCCGGAAAATCTTACTTTAGCAGATGTTTCTATCGCTTCCCATTCCCCCCATTCGCTCGCGACCGCATCGGCAGCCTTATTCCGAGTTGAGGACTTCCGCATCCGCCCGCTTCGTCCAAGTCTTGTTGTGATTGATCTCTCGGGATTTCGGATTCGGCTCTGGCACAGGTACGCCGTGTTTCATCAGGAAATAAATGTAATCTTCGCGGACGATCTTCAGCGCCTTGATCGCGCCTTCAACCGTGTCCGCCTGCGCGAAACAAGAAGGCATCTCCGGCACAAATGCTACCCAGACGGGATTCCCGTTTTCATTATCTTCTCGCTGCACACCCACCTGATAGCCGCGGGCCGCCAGCGCGCTAGCCTGGTCAAGCAGTTCTTTGTTCATAGTTAATCTCGTTCCAATTCGCTAAGCTCATCTAGCATAGCAAGCAGGCGACTGACGATATAGATTCTTACGGGATCGGCTGATGGAATTATCAGGTTCAAATGCCGATGTTTCGAATGTATGAAAAACACATGACTGCCGCGTCCCCGTTCTGAATCTTCAGTAAATCCCGCCCATCTCAATACGCTAACCACGTCGCGCCTTGACCAGTTGCGTCTGCGCTGGCGCATACGCGCTAAGATTCTCTCCGCCTTTGGGGGCATCTGCGACTCGCAGCCCGACGATTCGGTCTTCATTGTAGGCGACTCATAGGGTCGCGTAGACACTGACCGTCAATCGCCCCTACTTCCATTTATAGGCAGATTACAAGTTGGTACCTATCGCTTGCCATTCCCCCCATTCACCCGCGAGCGCCGCGGGGGATGCTTCCGCGGCAGCCTCATCGGCAGCTTGTGTCGGCGGACGCCATCAAACTGATAGAGCGCGTTGGCCACTGCCCCAGCCGTCGGCACCAAGCCAATTTCGCCGACGCCCTTGGCGCCATAGGGTCCGTAGGGATCCGGCACTTCCACGCCGATGACCTCCATCTCCGGCATATCTTTGGCGCGCAATATGCCGCATTTGCGCAGCATCGTGCTCTTCGGGCGCCCGCCCTCCATCGGCAAGTCCTCGCTAATCGCGTAACCCAAGCCCATGTGGATCGAACCTTCCAGCTGCCCCTCGAAAAGCGTCGGATTGAAGATCCGCCCGGCGTCATGCGCGGCGACAATTTTCTCCAACTGACCGTCTTCATCCAGCACCACCAGCTGCGTCGCGTAGCTGTAGGAGTAGTGGGTGTAAATCTTCTCTACCATGGCGCCCGGCTTCGTCGTCCAGTCGACGGTGAATTCGCCCTCGTATTGGCGACCCACCAGTTCTTCCAGCTTATGGAATTCCAGGTCCTCCTTGAAGCGCTTGCAAGCGTCAATGATGGCGTTGCCGATCAGCGAAGTCGCGCGCGAGGCCGTCGTCATGCCGGTTACCATCTCCGAGCTGGTTTCCACCCGTACTTCAATCATGGACGGCGGGATGCCCGTTTCCGTTACCAGTGCCTGCACCGCCATCGTATGCACGCCTTGCCCCATCTCGGTCCAGCCATGATCGATAATGACTTTCGCCTTCTCCTCCCCCGCTTCCGCCGCGGGATTGGGAACGACCGACAGCGTAACCTTGGAAGAATCGGGCATGCCGTTGCCGATGCCAGTATTCTTGATGCCGCAGGCAATGCCAGCGAACTTGGCTTGATTGAACTCGTCCTTCACCGCTTCCAGCGTCGCTTTGGCGCCTGCGCCCGCTTCGATCACCTGACCGGTGGCGGTCATGTCGCCATCATCAAGCGCGTTCTGATAGCGGAACTGCCAGCGATCGAAGCCGCCCTGCTCACAGAGATCGTCAATGCAGCTCTCCAGCGCGAAAGCCGTCTGATTGACGCCGAAGCCGCGCATGGCGCCGCAAGGCAGATTGTTGGTGTAGACCGCCGTGCTGACGATATCGGTGACGGGGAAATTGTAAGCGCCGGTGGCGTGGCCCGCCGAGCGCTCCAGCACCTTCATGCCCACCGAGGCATAAGCGCCGGTATCGCCGACGAAACGCCCCTTGCAGAAAGTCAACATGCCCTTTTCATCACAGCCGATCGTGTATTCCATCCAGATCGGGTGCCGTTTCGGATGCATCACAATCGACTCGTCCCGCGTCAAACGCACCTTTACCGGCTCGCCCATCAAGTAAGCGGCCAGCGCCGCATGCCCCTGCACCGAGAGGTCTTCCTTGCCGCCGAACGCGCCGCCGTTGGGCACGAGCACTACATGAACATCCTCTTGCGGGGCGCCCAATAGCTTGGCGATCTGCACCCGGTCTTCAAAGACGCCCTGCCCCTGCGAGAGAACTTCGATTCTACCCCCCTCGGTCCCCTCATCAGGATGGGGGGAGGCTGAAAGTCCCCCCTGACTTGTCGGGGGGGATTTAGGGGAGGTGGGAATCGGATAAGCCACGCAAGCCTCCGGCTCCATGAAGCCGTGCTCGATCATCTGTGTCTCGTAGACGCCCGTCGTCGTATAAGCCGCATCCGCCATCGACTGCTCGAGGTCGCCCCGGTTGGTGATTGACTGCGACAGCACATTGCCGCCTTCGTGAATCGACGGGCTGTCTTCCAGCATCGCCGCGTGCATATCGGTGACCGGCTCCAGCACCTCGTAATCAATATCGATCAAGCCCACCGCTTCCCGAGCGATGGCGTCGGTCTCGGCGATCACAATCGCCAGCACATCGCCGACATAACGCGTCGTCTCGCCGACCGCGATCATCAAGGGCCAATCCTGCTTGATCAATCCAATGAATCGGTCGCCCGGCACATCATCAGCGGTGAAGACGCGCAGCACGCCCGGATGCGCCTCCGCCGCGCTCAGGTCCATCGACTTGATGACCGCGCGCGGATGGTCGCTGAATTTGAGCGCGCCGATCTTCATGCCGTCAATGCGGATGTCATCGACATAGCGGTGCTGCCCCAGCACCAGATCCTGCGCCTGATACTTCGGCAGCCGACTGCCGATGCCGCCATCGACCTCCGGCATCTCGATTTCTTCTTCGTTGTGGATGGCTTCGGCCGCGTTCTGAATCGCGGTCACGATCTTCTTGTAGCCGGTGCAGCGGCAGAGATGCGGCGTCAGACATTTCTCGATGTCGGCGCGGCTGGGCTCCGGATTGTGATTGATGAGGTTGTTGGCTTGCATGACGATGCCAGGAATGCAGAAACCGCACTGCACGCCGCCCTCCTTGACGAAGGAGTTGGCGAAGATATTCTGCCGATACTCGCCCAGCCCCTCCGTTGTGGTGACCGAGCTGCCGTCGACCTTGCTCATCTTGGTCACGCAGGAAAGCACCGCCTTGTCTTCCATGCCGACGACGCAGCAGCCGCAGGCGGCCTGCGGCGCGCAGCCATCCTTCGGCGAGATGATGCCCAAGTCCTCGCGCAAGACGTTCATCAAAGCGCGGTCGGGGTCGCCATCGTACTGTACCGTTTTGCCATTAAGCGTGAAGTGAATCATGATTCGTGTCTCCCTGTTTATCTTTCGACAGTCTGCCAGGCACTTTTCGATAGGGGGGACCTAACGCCGTGAGAGACACGACCTGGCGCTGTTAGCTTGTATTATGGCGGGTTTCGCCAATTATTTCAAATCGCCGGCGCAATTGCCGTAGCCTCTCGCAATTATCAGCTTATCCCACAACCCAACCCCGCCACATTCGACTAAGCCCCCTCCTTGACGCTTCGGATGCCCGCCATAGAGATGGCCGGAAGAGGGTTTGGGGCTGGGGTTGATGAAAGTCCCTTCGCGCTCCCTCGTCTATCTGCGCTACAATCTCCACGTGGAATTACATCCAGAAACGGACGCAAGATGTCACTAGCCAACAAAGTCAAAGCACACTTCACCGCCGCATTTAGCGAACCGCCCGCCTACATCGTCCGCGCGCCGGGGCGCGTCAACCTCATCGGCGAGCACACCGATTACAACGACGGCTTCGTCTTCCCCCTGGCGATTGACCGCGCCACCTTCATCGCCCTGCGCCCGCGCGACGACAACCGCGTGCTGGCCATATCCCTCGATATGGACGACCGCCGCGCATTCGCCCTGGACGACTTGCAGCCCCCGGCGGAAGTCGGCTGGATCGATTATCTGATCGGCGTCGCTTGGGTCTTGCAGGAACGCGGATATGCGCTGCGCGGCTGGGACGGGGTCGTCAGCGGCGATGTGCCGATCGGCTCGGGCTTGTCTTCATCAGCGGCGCTGGAGCTAGCGGCGGCGCGCGCCTTCTACTGCGTTTCCGGCTTCGATTGGGATGCCAAGGCGATGGCGCTGGCTTGCCAGAGCGCCGAGAACGAGTGGCTGGGCGTCAACTGCGGCATCATGGACCAGATGATCTCGGCCGCCGGCCTGCAAGATCGCGCCCTCTTGATTGACTGCCGCAGCCTTGAGACCGAAAGCGCGCCACTGCCGGCGGGCTCCGCCGTCGTCATCCTCGATACCGGCACGCGGCGCGGCTTGGTGGATTCCGGCTACAACGAGCGGCGAGAGCAGTGTGAAACGGCGGCGCGGCACTTCGGGCTGCCCGCCCTGCGCGATATCGACAGCGAGACATTTGCGGAGCGCGCGCCTGAGCTGGACGCGCTAAGTCGCAAACGCGCCCGCCATGTGATTCATGAGAATGAGCGCTCGCTGCGCGCCCACGACGCGATGAACGCCGGCGACGCCGTGGCCCTGGGCAAACTAATGATGGAGAGCCACATCAGCCTGCGCGACGACTTCGAGGTATCCAGCTCGGCGCTCGACGCCATCGTCGATTGCGCCCAGGCCGACGAAAGCTGTTATGGCGCCCGCATGACCGGCGCCGGCTTCGGTGGCTGCGCGGTAGCATTGGTGGAAACCGACAACGCAAAAGACTTCGTCGAGCGCGTCAGCCAATGCTACATCGAGGCGACGGGCATCCAACCCTCGCTTTATGTCACGCGGGCGAGCTCCGGCGCGGAGACGGTCTGGCCTTAGCGGGCAAGCCTTGTAGGGGCGACCTATCAGGTCGCCCGCAATTATGCGCAAGATGAACGGGAGGGCTGCGGTGGTGGCTTTAACCGTCGAACTGGAAGAGCGAGCAGCCGCCATCGAGCGTCAAGATGCTGCCGGTCATATAAGCCGTTTGCGGGCCCGCCAAATAGACGACCGCGGCCGCGATCTCTTCCGGACTGCCCGGTTCGACCAGCGGAATCACCTTGGCCACGCGGGCGGCGTATTGCGTCTCTTCGCGCAGTTGCCGCCCGGCCAAGCCGGCGTCCACGATACCCGGCGCCACCGCGTTCACCAGGATGCCGTGAATCGCCAATTCGCGCGCCATCTGCTTGACCAGCATGTTGAGTCCCGCCTTGCTGACGGTATAGGCGGTGATCTCGGGCCAGGGAATCGATCCGACCCAGCTTGACGTAAGGATGAGGCGACCCTTCGTGCCGGCCGCGACCATCTTCCGCGCCGCCGCCTGACAGACGTTGAAGCAGCCGGTCAGGTTGATATCGAGGTGGTTCCGCCAGTTGTCCCCGCTTAACTCGAGGAAAGGCTGAGCTTCGACGATGCCGGCATTGGAGCAGACGATGTCCAGCTGCTCCAGATTCGCGATCGCCTCGTCAACCGCGGCGCGGTCGCGGACATCGACCTCGGCGTATTCCGCATCGGACTCATGCGCTCGGACGCGCTTGATGGCGTCAGCAGCATCCGCGCGCGGGACGATATCCCACATCACCACGTGGGCGCCGTTTTCGGCCAGCTGCCGCGCCATCGCGTTTCCCAAGTCGCCGGCCGCGCCGGTTACGATTGCCGTAAGGCCACCCAGCATGAGCGCTGTCTCTTTCTGTCAACCATTTGGGACTCCAAGGTTTCTATCTCTATATAGCCGCTCTTCTAGCGTGTCGGTGGTGATCAGACCGGCCGCCGGACAATCGAGCAGCGTCATATTAGGACCCCACTCACAATTCTCGCGCGCCCAGCGGCAATGGGGGGAGTTCGTCAAATCGCCGTCGCAATGCGACAAGCCCACCTGCGATCCGAAGGTCCCGGCTGGATGATTCGATGCGACCAGGTCTACTGCGGCATTATCCATACGAACGCAATCCGCCTCTTCGCTCACCTTGGTATAGCCATTATAGGGAAGTCCGGCGTAATCATAAGCAGAATGACAGGCGTAATGAACGATCGATGACACATAGCTGTAAACATTCCACTCATGTACCAAATACGGGCTCGTGCTGTATGGCGTCAAGCCGCAGATCCCTGGTTGGCCGCTACCATGGCCACTGCTGGAACCGGGAATGCTCTCGTTAATCTGGTACAAGTTGGTCGTTACATAGGCATACCATTGTGGCGCGCTTTCGCGCAGGGCGTCGAGCGCTTCCGTGATGATGCCCACAAACAGGAAGGACCCGTTTATTGTGATAGGGTGTCCGCTTAATCGCGCCACCGATGACCCAGTTGTAGGCTGCGCCGGGCATTCGTTGCGCTGGTATGCCCAATAGCCGTCGACCCACTCGCGGTCGCTGTGGCACTGGCGATTGACGAAACAGCAGTTGTCGATGTTCGACCGCTGCTGCTGATTAGGGGCGGCCTCCGCGGGTGATGGCGCTTGCTCTTGATCCACGCGCGTGTACTCAACCCAATCGGCCAGCCAGGAAATCACGCCGTCCCGCTCGATCTTTAGCCAGCGATTGTATTGGTCCACCACTTGCAGCACATCGCCGGCCAGCGCTTTGCCTACAACCGGGCTGTCGAGGTCGTGGGACGCGCGCAGCCTCACGGTAAATCGGACGCGGATTTGATAGCTATCCGCCAAGACCGCCGAGCACACCATTAGAAGAACGACTGATGCAATTGAGAGTCTGAATTTCATTGTTCCTGCCCCGCAGAATCACTCGCGACAAAGTGACAAGGACTATGCGCCAGATGATACTGAACCTGTATGCAAATCACCACAAAGTGTGATCATTGCTCAGCTATTGATATAGATTGAGGCGATGCTGGAATGGATGCGGATGCGTCGGCGATCTTCAGGCGTGGAGGACGCGCAGCACCTGGCTGTGGAGATGTCGATTGCTGGCGATGATGCCGTCCCCGCTCAAAGGGGGACCGCCATTCCAGGCGGTGATTACCCCGCCGGCGCCTTCAATGATGGGGATCAAGGCGACGATGTCCCAGAGGTGCATGACGGGATCGAGCATGATATCGGCATAGCCGGTGGCCAGCAGGAAATAGCCGTGGCAATCGCCCCAGGTGCGGTTGTAATTTGTCATGCCCATCAATTGCTGGAAGGCGATGCCGTTCTGATATTGCCCAACATGGATGAAATCCGTATAGAGCATGACGGCATCGCGCAGGCTGCGTGTATCGCGGACGCGCGCGACTTCATCGTTCAGGCGCGCCTCGTCGCCATCGCCGATGAGCAAGTGCGAGGTCACCGGGTGGTGAATCGCCCCGACGATGGGCTGGCCGGCTTTCAGCAAGCCGATCAAGGTGCCGAAGAGAAAGGTGCCGCTGACGAAGGACTTGGTGCCGTCAATCGGGTCAAGCACCCACTGGTATTCGGCCGATTCATTGTGAATCCCGAATTCTTCGCCGATGATGCCATGCTCAGGATATTCCTTCATGATCATCTCGCGCATGACTTCTTCCGCTTGGCGGTCGGCGATGGTCACTGGCGATTCGTCGGCTTTGGTCTCCACGGTGAAATCGCGGCGGAAGTAGCGCATGATGACCTCGCCGCTGGCGTGGGCGAGCGCTTTGCTGAAATCCACAAATTCACGCATGACGCTTACTCCGTCAATGTGCCCTTCGTACTGGGGACGCCCTCGCGCCCCGGATCGACTGCGACCGCGCCCGCCAAAGCGCGACCAAAGGCTTTGAACAGCGCCTCGGCTTTATGATGATCATTGCGCCCGTAAAGCACAGCGGCATGCAGGTTCATCTTGCCGTGGGCGGCGATCGTTTCCAGCGCGTGGACGACCAAGTCGGTCGGCATTTCGCCCATGATTGGCGTTTGGAAATCGGCGCGGATGACGGCATAAGGACGGCCGCTCAAGTCGATGACGGCGCGAGCCAGAGCCTCATCCATCGGCACATAGGCGGCGCCCATGCGCTGGATGCCGCCGCGCGAGCCAAGCGCCTGGTCAATCGCGCGACCCAGGCAGATGGCGATGTCCTCAATCGTATGATGGGCGTCAATGTGCAAGTCGCCTTGGGCTTGGACGCGCAGGTCGAATTTGCCATGATGGGCGATATGGCTCAGCATGTGGTCGTAGAAGCCAATGCCGGTGTTGATTTCCGCGGCGCCGGCGCCATCCAGGCTGAGGCTTAACTCGATCTCGGTCTCTTTGGTCTTCCGCGAGATTTCAGCTTTTCGCGCTGTCATGGGCTTTGTCCTCCGACGGAAAGATAGCACAAAATCAGAGAGCGAACAGGGTGCGGCTACCTGGGCGGGCAAGGTCCCGCCACAAAGTGTCTTTCCGCCACATATCGGCATTGTAGGGGCGAGACAAGTCTCGCCCTCCCGCAAAGATTCACCTGTAGACTGCGGGCATTTCAGCGAAACGCCCCTACAATTCGTTATTGGCGAGGGCGCGCAAGACTTCCAGCAGGCGGTCGATTTGTGCGGGTGTCCCGGCGCTGATGCGGATGCAGTCTTCGAGGCGCGGTTTCTTATAGTAGCGCACAATGATGCCGGCGCGAGCCAGCTGGTCACGGAAGTATTCCGCTGACATCCCGCTGATGCGATTCAGGACGAAATTGGCTTGGCTTGCATACGGCGAGAGATAGGGCAATTCGGCGAAGGCGACCTCCATGCGTTGTCGCTGTTTGACAAGCTGGCGAACGCGCTCGAGGAGAAAGTCGACATCACCCAGCGAGACGCGCGCCGCCAGGTCAGCCGCCACATTCACGTTGTAAGGCTGTTTGATCTTCCAAAGGTGCGGCATAAGCGCGCGCGGGAAAAGGCCATAACCGATGCGCAGGCCAGCCAGCCCCGCCCATTTGCTCAGGGTGCGCAGGACGATCAGATTGGGGTATTCGCCTACCCAGTTCGCCAGACTGCGGCCCTCGGCGAACTCGATATAGGCTTCGTCAACGACGATTGTCGCGGGCAATTCGAGCAGGGATTTGATGTCTTCGCTCGCGATGAGACCCCCGCTGGGATTATTCGGCGAGCAGAGAAAGACCAGCTTGGCCTTATGCTGCGCCACGGCCTCTTGAATCGCCTCCACATCAAGCGAGAAATTGGGTCGCCGGTAGACATCCACCGCCTGAGCGTGATAGAGCGGCGCGTTAAAGCTATACATGGCGAATGTGGGCGGGGTATTGATGATGGCATCGCCCGGCTCGATGAACAACTGCAGTATCAACTCAATCAGCTCGTCAGCGCCGGCGCCGCAGAGGATCTGCTCGGCGGGCAGTCCGGTATAATCAGCCAGCTCGTCGCGCAGTCGGCCCGATTCCGGATCGGGGTAGACTTGCATGTTGGGCAACTTCGCCAGCGCCTCAACGACCCGGGGCGAGGGACCGTAGGGGTTCTCGTTGGCATCAAGCTTGATCAAGTTATCCGCTTCCAAGCCAAGCCGTTCGGCAAAAACTTCCAACGATGTGGTAGGGGTGTAGGCGCTCATTGAAGCGATGTCGCGGCGGATGCGCACTTTTTCGCCCTTCATGATGTCAACGGCTCCGCAGTTCGGCGGCGGCGGCGTGGGCATCCAGCGACTCCGCACGCGCCAGTTGTTGGGCGGGCGCGCTCAATTCGGCAGCGCTGCCCTTGTCCAGCCCAATCAAGCTGGTGATTTTGACGAAGTTGAGCAAGTTCAAAGGCGAGGCGAAGCGAGCGGTGCCGCCCGTCGGCATGACGTGGCTGGGTCCGGCGACATAATCGCCCAGCACTTCATAAGAATGCTCGCCCAGGAAGAGTCCGCCGGCATTGCGTACTTTTCCTATCCAGGACCAGGGATCTTCGACCAGTAAGCAGAGGTGTTCAGCGGCATAATCATTTGCCAGATCAAATGCCTGATCCAGGTCAGCGGTAATGACCGTTCCGCAGCGATTGCCGATGGCGCTTAGGATGATGTCGCGGCGAGCCAGGCGCTCCAATTGGCGATGAATATCTGCCTGCGCGGCTGTGGCGAAATCAATGCTGGGCGTCAGTAGAATGGCGGATGCCAGCTCATCGTGCTCGGCCTGCGCCAGCAAATCCGCGGCCGCAAGTCGCGGGTCGGCGCTCTCATCGGCAATGACCATGGTCTCGGTCGGTCCCAATATGCCATCAATGCCGACATCGCCATAAACCTGCTGTTTCGCCAGCGCGACAAAAAGGTTGCCGGCGCCGACGATGGTGGCGACTCGCGGGACGCTCTTCGTGCCGTAAGCCATAGCGGCGATCGCTTGCGCGCCTCCTACTCGCGCCACTTTCTCCACGCCGGCGATAGCGGCCGCCGCCAGAATCGTCGGGTGGATATCGCCCGCGCCACTGCCCGGCGGCGTACAGACGATAACATCGGGCACGCCAGCGACCTGCGCGGGGATGACGCTCATCAGCAGCGAGGAAGGCAAGGGCGCGCTGCCGCCGGGCACGTAGACGCCGACCGAATCAACCGGCCGGATCAACTGCCCCAGGGATCCGCCTTCGCCGGCGTCGATCCAACTGCTCAGCGGCTGCTTGCGGTGAAATGCGCGAATGCGTTCGGCGGCAAATTCGAGGGCGCGGCGTAATTCGGGGGCGACAGCGCTCAATGCCAATTCCAGCTCGGCGCGGGTCACCAGCAGGCTGTCGGTTCGCGTCCCGTCGATCGTCTGGTTCCACTGGATCAGCGCTTGATCGCCAGCTTCGCGGACGCTGCGGATGATGCGCCGCACGGCGTCATCGGGCATGACGCGCTCGCCAAAGAGATCCACCGAGCGCTCAATCACATGCTGCGGAACGGCGTAATCGCGCAAAGATCGACGCTTGAGGATCGTATCCCGCGCCTCCTCCACATCAGTGATGATAGGCCAGCCTGCTTCGCCGCTCATGCGCGCCTCGCGCTCGGAATCAAAATGCGTTGTGATTGTATCAGCTTGGCTGGGATTCTCAACGGAGAGGACGGGCGGCGGGCGAGCGTGGTTGTTGCGGGCCGGTCTTAAATCATTGTCTCGAGGAGCGCTCGAACCTCGCTGAGCGGCGCCAGCGTTTTCGTTGTTCCCGCGTATTGGCACATCAAACTGCCGGCGGCAGCGCCCCATCTGACGGCGTCTGTTAGCGGCAAACCCTGCAACAAGGCATAAGCCAAGCCCGACTTAAAAATATCGCCGGCGCCAGTGGTGTCGACAGGGCTGAGGGCCGGCGGGCTGACCACCTCCAACGTTCCGTCGCGCGCCAAGATGTGGATGTCCGCGCCCGCGTCCGTCACGATTACGTCACAATCGCCGGCCTGTTTCATATCCGCCGCCAAGTCCAAGGGTTTCGCGTCGGCTTGTTTGCCCCGCGCGACAGCGACAGAAATGACCAGCACGTCTATCAAGGGAAGCAGCGGATGGTCGGTCTGGTATATGTCGTTGATCAAGACCGGTATATTTCTTTCCGCCGCTAATTCAGCCGCTTTCAGGCGCAGCGGCGTTGGACCGGACATATCGAGATTGAGCAATTTTACGCCGTCGAGCATGGCTGGCGATGGCGGCGTCATGAGCACTTCTTGGGGCCAATGCGTGATGAAACTGCGCTCGCCATCGGGCGTGACCAGGCACTGGCAGCGCGGGGTTCTATAGCCGGCATGGCAGGCGATATAACGCGTGTCGAGCTCTGGCAGCGCGACTAGCAATTCCCGCACGACATCGCCCGACCGGTCATCACCCAGGTCGTGACCGGCGAGCCGCGTTGGAACGCCCCAGTTGGCCAGCCACATCGCGCTGTTGGCCGCCGCGCCGCCGATATTCTCGAAGTCGTCCGAACACCAGGCGGAGCGTTCCCTGGTCGGCAGGCGATTCAAGGCGACGTAGATGTCAAGATCGATTTCGCCGTAGCAGAGGATGGTCATTCTGGGGGACCCAACGGTTGGTAGGCGGGCGACCTGATAGGTCGCCCCTACAGCAGCTGCGAGTAACAGAATCTAGATCGGGCGTACCTCGACGTCTTCGCAGCCGATGCGCCCTTCTTCGCTGATCAGCGCGATGCCGCCACCGCTGAAGCGCGCTTCCGGATCCTCGGCTTTGACCACCAGCGCCCCGTCAAGGTAGCCGGACAGGGAATTCCCCTCGACCCTGAGCGCCAGTTGATGCGCGTTGCCCAAGGTCCAGCCGCCGCTGGCCTCCGCCAAGACGGTGTCCTCGCCTTCCAGCGTCGAAACCAGGCGCGTGCTCTCCTCATCGCAAAGCAACGCGTAATGACGCTTCATGCCTTGAACGCGGGCGCCCAACCCACCGGCTTTGCACATATGCGGCGTTATCTTGGCGCTGACCTGATAATCAGTCCAATCGCGGCAGCCGTGCATCATCAGCCCACGTCCTTCGTTTTGAATCAGCCGATAGGTCTCGGGATAAAAGTCCATGAAAACCATCTTGCCTCTTGCCGCGTCGAGACCGTTTACCCAAGCCCGCTTCCACATCAGGCCGCTCAGCTTGCGGTCCCAACGAGCGAAGTCACGCGTATGCGGGCGCTTCAAGCGCACATTTGGCGCGCCGTCCCAAGTCAGCCAATCGAGATAGACGACGCCGCTCGCGCTTCCCGTCCCGCTGATTTGCAGCCCGACCTTGGCGATGGGATAACCCTCGAGATCCGGCGCCTGCCATTCCAGCTCAGCGACATCGCCCGCGGTTAGACGTTCACCGGTTCCTTCCAGGAGGTCGAGCCCGTCTTCGCGGTTGTAATGTTGGACATAGAGCGCGACATCGACGGCGCTGGCATTCTCGCCGTCAGCCAAAACGCGGGCGCGGATGGTCTGACCGGGGGAGAGCGCCGGGCTGGCCATCAAGCTATAGCCGGGTCCTTCAAAGTGCTTGTTTACTTCAAGCGATGGCACAAAGGTCGCGGTTTCAACGCGGCCTACGCGCCCAAGCGCCAAACCAGAATATGCTAAAGCAAGCAGACGACCGCCATTAGAACTGAGCTCGGGCGCTTCGATGTTGCTGATCGCGACGACATCGCGCGCTGCGATCGAATCTTCGTTCATGAAGCCTTGCACGGCGCCGGGCAAGTCAAAGTGGTAGCGGGCGCCATCTTTGGGCGCGATCGGCGCCATGCCTTCCAGCGCCCGACCCATGTTCACCAGCCGCACGGTCTGGGAGACGGCGTCGGTGATGGCGTTGCCGCCATCCGCCGTGGGGATGTACATGCGGTCGGCGACCGGTCCGCGGTAGTCGGGCCCGCTGGACAAGCCCGCCAGACCGTCTTTGATGCCCATCAGACAGCCGATATTGCCGGAGTTGCAATCGGTATCCCAGCCGCAGGTATTGACGATCATAAGCGTGCGCTGGAAATCGTCATCGCCGTAGAGCAGCGAGAAGATCATCAAGCCGTGATTGGGCACCATGTGGCAATTGCCGCCATAAATGTGATATCCGTAGCGTTCCGCCAACAGCTCACGGCCTTTGCGCCAGTCGGGTTCTTTGGCGTGCCACTCGCGGATATCGTTGATCATGGCGTAAATGATCGAATCCGCCGGGATCACGGAGACGCCAGTATCGATGAGTTTGTTGATATCGGATTCGACGAATGCCTGCGCTTCCATGGCCGCCAGGCATTGCGCGCCATAGACCGCTTCGCCGCCGTGGCTGACGCTGCCCGCGCGTCCCGCCAAGTCGGCCGCGAATTCGGGATCGCCCGGCGCCACCAGCGCCCAGCCGTCAATGAAGATCTGCGCGCCAATCTGCTCGGCGACGACTTTGCCGTTGAGCTCGACCGATCCGCTGTGAGGCGGCTCATATCCTTGCTTGAGCCGCAAGTAGGCCGTGTGCTCGGTCGAATTGCCCATGCCGCCCCACCAGAGCACGGTTTGCTCTTCGATGAGGTAATTCAGCCAAGTCTGGCCGATTTGCGCGGCGGTCACGTCACGGTCGAAATGGTAGTCCTCCAGCGCGCGGATGAAGGTGAAAGTGCCGGAGATATCATCGTCGGTGACGATCAGCGGTCTGTCCAGCTTGTCGTGCACATAGTAGTTGATCTCGCCCAGGCGCTGGCTGATGGCTTCATAGGTCCAGCCTTCAAAGGGGCGGCCCAAATAGACGCCGATGATCTTGCCCAAGACGCCGGCATAGACGCGTTCGAGATAATCGGGAGGCAGTGCCATTTTGTTCTCCTTTGTCGTACATTCAAGCGGGCGACCCCATGGGTGGCGCCTTTGGCTTTGTTGCTGCAGGACGAATCGTCGTCTCGTCCATACATCATATACAAACCAGTGGACGACTCAGTGAGCCGCCCCTCCAGATTTTGCGCTGCGGCGGGCGACCCAAGGGCCGCCCCGACGGCCTTCACTCTCGGGTTTAGGTTTTGATGCCGCCTTCGGCCAAGCCATTGATGAATTGCCGCTGCAAAGCCAGGAAGAGCACCATGACGGGAAAGATGATGATGACAGCGCCGGCGCTGGTTAAAGCCCAATCGCGGTCGAAGCGGTCGACAAATTTGTAGAAGCTGGTCGTGACCGGGTATTGGTTCGGGTCGTGAATGAAGGTCAGCGCTAGCAAGAACTCGTTCCAGACGCCCAAGCCAACCACCAAGCCGACGGTCAGGAAACCGGGCATGGTCAAGGGAATGACGATGCGCGTCAGCACCTGGAATTCATTGGCGCCGTCGACGCGGGCGGCGTCCTCCAGCTCGGACGGTAAATCGATCATGTAGGAGCGCAGCAAGAAGATGGTCAAGGGCGCGTTGCCGGCGACATATACCATGATGAGCAGCAGCCTGGCGTCAACGCCTATGCGCTTCAAGGCGTTGATTTGGACAAAGAGAGGCACGATATACATCCACAGCGGGATGGTCGAAGCGACCAGGAAGTAGAGCATGAGCGCATCGGAGCCGGGTGGTTTTTTGCGCGCCAGGGCGTAGGCGGCCAACCCGCCGAATACCAGCTCAGCGGCGATAGTGGCGACGACATAAATGATGCTGTTGCCCATGGTGGTGGCGAAATGGCCTTTAGCCCAGGCATTGGGGAAATTATCCGTGACGATATTGACCGGGGGACCTAAGGGGTTTTGGCCGATTTCGAGATTCGTTTTGACCGAGTTGAAAGCCAATACCAAGAGTGGCACGATGGCGAAGGCGGTCAATAGCAGCAGCACAGCATGGTTGAATACAAGCAGCCTGCTGCGTTCGCGGCTGCGCCCTCTTTGTAGTACCGCGTCCTGAAGCGAGACTTTGCCGATGGCGGTCATATATCCCATCCTCTCCGCCGCAGGGTGACGAATATCATGATGATGAAGCCAGCGAATATGCTGATCACGACGCCCATCGCCGCGCCGTAACCGGCTTCAAAGCGGAAAAAGGCGTTCTTGTAGAGCAAAGTGGCGATCACCTCGGAAGCGCCGCCGGGGCCGCCTTGGGTCGACAGGAAGATGTAATCAAAAGCGAGGAAGGACCAGATGGCCACCATCATAAACATGAAGAGCACGACCGGTCGTATGCCGGGAAGCGTGACATGACGGAATTCCTGCCAGCGGTTGGCGCCGTCGATCTTGGCGGCGTCGTAGAGCACCGGCGGGATAGCCTGCATGGCCGCCAGGAAGAGGATCATCAAGAAGCCCCAGAAATGCCAATTGTCGATGAAGGCGATAGACATCAAGGCGCTCTCCGGGCGGCCGAGATAAGCGATGCCGAAGGCGCCCTCTAACCCGAGCATTTTATCCAAAGCGGCGCCGATGCCGCGCTGCGGGTTCAAGAGGTTCTTCCAGATCGTGATGGTGACAACGCTGGCCAAAACATAAGGGATGAAGAGAATGCTGCGGTAGATCATGCCGCCGCGCTTGATCTGGCTGAGCATGGTGGCGGCAAAGAGTGCCAGGATAAAGGGCACGGTGAGGAAGAATATCATCCAGATGATATTGTTGCCCAGCGCCTTGCCAAAGGTTTCGTCTTCGAAAAACAGCTCGCGGTAATTCTCCAGCCCGATGAAGTTGGCGTTTCGGCCCACGCCCTTCCAATCGGTCATGGACATGTAGATGCCTTGCACCGCTGGAACGGTTACGACATAGATGTGGAGTATTAGCAAGGGCGCGATGAAGAGCCAGGGGATGAGTACATTGCGAATGAATTTCCGGCGCCAGGTTTCATCATTGAGTTTTTCAAGAATGGTCGTCGGTTTCTTCTGTGTCAGAACCGCCATGGTGCTTGCCTTTCCTGTACGACGGAGGAGAGGAAATGGCGCCAGCCGCCGTGGAGACGGCCGGCGCTATCAAACTCAGCTTTAGCGGGTTGGAATCGGTGGAATATCGCCGGCGGCGAGCTCTTCAGCAAAGAGCTCTTGCAAGCCTTCCGAATACTCCATCGCGGTGATTTCGCCGGTCCAGACGCGCTCGATTTCTTCGTAGATGTAGACGTCGCTCTTGGGCGGCCAGAAGGTCCAGGTGGTGTAACCGTAGCGATCGTTGGCGGAGGCGTCCGACAGCGCGGCATAGATCCGAGCGATGCGCGGGTCAAGCGCGCCCAGCACATCCTCGCCAATGGCAACCGGGGCCGGCCCCTTCAGGCAGTTGGTGAGCATCTTGCCCTGGGTCGCGGGAGAGAAATACCAGGTCAGGAATTGCGCCGCCGCTTCCGGATGAGGGCTGTTGGCGTTGATGGAGCTGGTGTTGCCCATACCGATGGTGAAGTAATCGGTGCCGTCATGGCTGGGCACCGGCACCCAATCCCAGGTCATGCCCGACTCGCCGAAGTAATCGACTGTGCCGCGGATGGCCCAGCTGCCTTCGATATTCATGGCCGCGGAGCCCTCAGCCAGCGAAGTACGACGATAAACGCCATCGTTGGTGAAGTAGAGATCGACGCCGCCGCCATACCAACCAGCTTGCATGTGCGCGTCCAGGAGTTCGATGGCTTCCACCAAGCTCTCGTCGGTCCAGGGAATTTCACCGGAAAGCGCCTGATAGACTTTGTGCGGTCCAGCGACCTGCGTCCAGTATTCGCCCACGAAATGCTCGTTGGTGGGGCGCCAACTGGCGTTGCCATGCGAGAAGACGGTGAGACCGGCCGCCTCGACCTCTTCGGCCAGGGCGTTCAGTTCTTCCATCGTATCGGGCGGGGTCCAGCCATGCTCTTCAAAGACTTCGACGTTGTAATACATGACTAGCGTTTCGAGCTCATCGGAAAGGCTGTAAAGTTGGCCGTCGACCAAGCCGAGATCGAGCGCCCAGTCGAAGAAGAAATCGCCCCAGCCCATTTCGTCAGCGAAGGCGTCCATGGGCAGAATCAAGCCCGCCTGCGCCATTTCGTAGACGAAGGAGGGACCGGGGGTACGAACGATGTCGGGTCCGCCGCCGCCAGCGACTGCGGTGCGCGTGACATTCCAGGTATCAGCCTGCGGCACGATTTCCAACTGGATCGACGGGTCGATGTCATTGAATTCCAACATTAGGGGACCCCAGCAGTCGAGCGTTGAACCTTCGCTGAACCACATGGAAACGGTGGTGACGTCTTGCGCGCCGGCGGGCGCAAGCGCCATGACTAGTACTGCAATCGCAAAAAGAATCTTGATGTGTTTCATGTCTCCTCCTTTGGAGTATTTGAACATGTGACGGTCGAAAGGTATTCTTCGCAATCGTCTTGCGCTGAAGAGGCGCTGACCGCCTTGATGACAGCCAGCGCCGGCTTAGCTGCTTTAGCGGGCTGGAATCGGTGGAATATCACCGGCGGCTAGCTCTTCGGCGAAGAGTTCGTTCAAGCCTTCGAGATAATCCATGACGGTGATTTCTCCAGTCCAGACGCGTTCTACCTCTTCATAGATGTAGACATCGCTCTTGGGCGGCCAGAAAGTCCAGGTGGTGTAACCGTAGCGGTCGTTGGCGGAGGCGTCTGACAGCTCGGCATAGACGCGGGCGATGCGCGGGTCAAGCTCGCCCATGACTTCTTCTGAAATGGTTACCGGAGCCGGTCCCTTGCGGCAATTGGTGAGCATCTTGCCCTGCGTAGCTGGGGAGAAGTACCAGGTCAGGAACTGCGCCGCCGCTTCGGGATGGGGGCTGTTGGCGTTGATGGAGCTGGTGTTGCCCATGCCGATGGTGAAGTAATCAGTGCCGTCATGGCTGGGTACGGGCGCCCAATCCCAATCCTGGCCCGTCTCGCCGAAGTATTCGCCCAAGCTGCGGATGGCCCAACTGCCTTCGATATTCATGGCTGCTGTGCCATCGGCGAACATCGACCGGCGGGTCGCGCCGTCGTTGGTGAAGTAGAGATCGATGCCGCCGCCATACCAACCCGCCTGCATGTGCGCGTCGAGGACTTCCATCGCATTCACCATGCTTTCGTCCGTCCAGGGGATCTGCCCGGTGAGTGCCTTGTAGACGTTGTGGGGACCGCCGATCTGGGTCATGTATTCGCCGACGAACCATTCGTTCGACGGGCGCCAGCTGGCGTTGCCATGCGAGAAGACGATGTAACCGGCTGCGGCGACTTCTTCAGCCAGGGCGTTCAATTCGTCAATCGTATCGGGCGGCGTCCAGCCGTTCGCCTCAAAGACGTCCGTGTTGTAATAGAGCAGCAGGGTTTCGAGTTCATCGGAAAGGCTGTAGAGCTGGCCTTCGACCAAGCCCAGGTCAAGCGCCCAATCGAAGAAGAAATCGCCCCAGCCCATTTCGTCAGCGAAGGCGTCCATGGGCAGGATCAAGCCCGCCTGCGCCATTTCGTAGACGAAGGAGGGACCGGGCGTACGGACGATGTCCGGTCCGCCGCCGCCAGCGACAGCGGTGCGGGTGACATTCCAGGTATCCGCCTGCGGCACGATTTCCAACTGGATCGATGGGTCGACTTCATTGAATTCCAGCATGATGGGACCCCAGCAATCCAGCGTGGAGCCTTCGCCAAACCACATGGAGACGGTGGTGACATCTTGCGCGCCGACGGGCGCAAGCGCCAATATCAGAAGTGCGATCGCAAAAAGAATCTTTATGCCTTTCATGTTTCCTCCTCACCGGTACGGCCGAACAATTTGACCACAGAATTGTGTGCGTCCAGTAGCTCTCACGTCATTGCGCTGGCTCACATTTTTCCGCAATTCGCGCTTACGCTGGACTGGTCTAGCACAATGATTTACTCCACTGCGGGGAAATTTTATACCAGAAAGCGCAAAAACATAAGCTATTGGAAAATAATAACGCATGGAAAACCGATTGCGCAAGTATTTTTGTTTGGGCGGCTTCATTCCCTGAGCATTGCGAAGATGTAGCGTTTTGCAAATGAATCGGAGGGGCTATTCCAAACCAGTGCCGGTTATCGCCTGAACATAATAGCGTTGAAAGGGCATGACCAGCAGGATGGGCACGATGGCAGCGATCATGGAGCCTGCCAGCAGTTCATTCCAGACTGTGCCGTATTGGCCGATCGCCAGCGAAATCTCGACTTGCACGACGCGCATCTCTTGGCGCGGGGCAATGAGCAGGGGCCAGAAGAAGGAATTCCACTGGCTGATGAACATCAGCAAGCCGGCGGCGACCAGCACGGGCTTGGAAATCGGCAGGATGATGCTGACCAGAACGCGCAGCCAGGATGCGCCGTCCACGCGCGCGGCGTCGATCAATTCCTGTGGGATCTCGGCAAAGAATTGGCGAAAGAGGAAAATCACCAGGCTGTTGGCCAAGCCGGGCACCAGCAAGCCCTGCCAAGTGTTGATCCAGCCGAAGTTATTGACCAGGATATATCGCGGTATCGCCGTCAGATCAACCGGCACCATAAATGTAAGCATGATGGCGGCGAGAAAGAGAAACTGCTTGCCGCGGAACTCAAATCGTCCAAAGGCGAAACCGGCCAGCGCATTGGCCGCCCCGCCGATGATCACAGTGGCGATGGCGAGGAAAAAAGTATTCCCAACTGCGCGCCCGAATCCGCGCTCGAAGAGGTTGTCGTAGGCTTCCATTGTGAAATTCACTGGGAAGAGGGCGCGCCAGGAAAAGGGATAGGCGTATTCGAAGACCTTGTGATTGGGCGTGAAGGAGGCGGCAAATGCCCACATCAGGGGCACAACGACGATGATAACGCCGAGAATTAGCAAGACGTATACAAGTGCTGGCCACAGATAGGAAGTTACGGGTTTGACGTTTTTCTTTACGATCACCCGGTCCTGCGTCGATGCGTTATCTGTCGCCAGTTGAGACATGTCTGATCAGCTGAAACGCTAGTCCTGCCCGCGCAAGACATACAATTCGACGCCGATAATGATAAAGACGATGACCAGCATCACCGACAGCATGGCGGAGGACGCGCCAAGATCGCCATAGAGGAAGCCGCGGCGATAGGTCTCGTACATGATGAGATTAGTCGATAGCTGCGGTCCGCCATTTGTCAGCAGGAGAATAGGCGCGAACATCAGGAAGTTGGCTACGGTATCGGCGACCAGCACAAATGCAAGCACACGACGGAGCAGCGGCAGCGTAATTTTGGTGAAGGATTGCCAGGCGTTGGCGCCGTCGATCTTTGCGGCTTCCAGCACAGACGGCGGGATGTTTTGTAAGCCGGCGAGGATGAACAGGCTCCACAGTGGCACGCCGATCCATGATGCGATGACTATGATGGACCACAGCGCTTGATCGACAGAGTGCAGGAAGGGCTGCCGCGCTATGCCCCACTGCGTCAGTATGCCGTTGATCATGCCCGAGTTCTGGTCGAGCATCAGCCCCCAGACGATGGCGGTGACGTTGAGCGAGACGGCGATGGGCAGCAAGTAGATGCTGCGGAAGAGGCCGATGCCGGGCAGCTTTTGGTTGATCAGAATGGAGAGACAAAGCGCCAGGAGAATCTGGATCGGGTTCACCAACAGGCTGAATACGATGGTGACCTGCAAGGACTTCCAGAAAACCGGATCGTTGAAGATGCGATTGTAGTTGGCGAAGCCGGCGAAGACGCGTTCGCCGCTGCGCAGCGAGAGCACAAAGGCGCTTTCCACCAGGGTGGCGATGGTCGGCGCCAAGTTGAATACGATTAGCAACACAAGCGCTGGCGTGAGGAAAAGGTAGGGGATGATGTGTCGGCTAAGGCGCATGGCAGGTCTTGAAAAGGAAGAGGGCGAGACAATTCTCGCCCCTGTTAACCTTGCGGAAAATCAACCCCACCCACCGGCCCCCTCCCCGAGAAATCAGGGAGAGGGAGCTAAACATGGCGGGATCCAAGGTATTCTGCGTGGGCGGCATTGTCGCGCCTGTGTCTGCAGATTTCACTTGATCTAACGATACTTGGCCATTTCGCTTTCGATACGCTGGACGGCCAGATTCAGTGAATCTTCAACATCGGCGCCATTGCGAATGTCCTGGAAGATGTTCTGCAAGATCTGCTCGTATTCCAGGAAGCCCACGGTGACGGCGCGCGGTCTCGGATTAACGGTCGCTTCGTCGGCGGCGGTGCGCATATAGGACATGGGCAATTCATCAAATTCGGCTTCGGTGGCGAAGAGCGCCAGCACCGATTGCTGGGCGGGGAAATCGCCGCTGCCTTCGCGCCACCAGAGTTCAGCGCCCTCGCCGGTGGAGATGAAGTGGACGAACTTGGTCGCCGCGTCAACGTTTTCAGTGTTGGCGTTCACGCCGATATGCCAACTGCCGGTTGGCGTGGCTGCCACGCCGTCTGCGAAGTAGGGATGTCTTGAGACGCCCCATTCGATTTCGAGATCAGCGTTATTTGCGAAGCGCGGGATATTCCAGGGACCGCCGACGAACATGCAGATATTGCCAGTCTCAAAGATATCGGGGGGCCAGAATTCCTCACCTTGCGGCGCCGCATTCCAGACGTTGAACATATTGTAATAGTAGGTGAAGGCTTCGATCCACTCGGGCGAATTGATCACGCCGTCAACGGACAAGCCGTCTTCGCCGATGGCGTCCCCGCCGAGCGATTCCGGCAGCGCCTGCAACTGATAGATGCGCACCATCTGCTCCCAGATGAAGCCCCAAACATCGGGTGTGCCGTCGTCGTCATCATCAAAGGTCAACTCTTGGGCTATCTCGGCGATTTCTTCCCAGGTCAGGCGGTCATCGGCGCCTGGCGGCTCCATGCCGATCCGGTCAAAGCAGCCCTTGTTGTAGAAAAGCAACTGCGTCGAGGTGCTGATCGGCGCGGCGTAGAGCGTGCCTTCGTAGGAGCCGGCATTCACTGCGGCCGGCAGCCAGTCTTCCACTTCGTCGCCGGTGAAGACGGGATCAAGCGGCAGCAGCCAGTTGCGCAGGGCATAACCCGAGACCAGGGGCACATCAACCGCGATGACATCGGGCACAGCCGAGCCAGCGCCCAACCTTACCTGGATTTGCGCGAAGAGATCGTTGAAGCCGATCTGTTCCGCTTCGACCTTGATATCGGGATTGCGCGCTTCAAACTCTTCGATGAGTGCTTCGGCGGGCCAGCCGAGCGTCAGCCAGGTGAGGGTGGTGACGTCTTGGGCGAGTGACGGCGCGACGGCAATGAGAAGCAGGAGCGTCATAAAGATTGCTCTTTTGACAAACATTAGGTGAATCCTCCCTATTGGACTTATCGTGAAATCGGACGCAGAAGTAGGTTAATCGGTTTCGTGACAAATTGCCACATGCTGATGAACGGTCGCCCCATCATTTTCGCGCTTCGGCGGGCGACCTACTAGGTCGCCCCTACACAGTTTCTGTGTAAGTGGAGGACGGGCTAGAAGGCAGCGATTTGCCCATCAGCGCGGGGTTCGCTGCCGCCGTGCATGACGCCGGATTCGGGGTCGTAGCGGATGATCTGCCCGCGCCCGAAGTTGCCGCGTCCCAGTCCCGCTTCCGGCTGGATCCGATGCCCGCGTTCGGCCAGATCCGCCATTGTCTTAAACGGCGTGCCTTCTTCAATCAGGAGGTTTCCGCCAGGATCGCCACCATTGACCTGCCAGCGCGGGCGATTCAGCGCCTCCTGCGGATTGAGTTCGTCATCGACCATGGCGCTGATCACCTGAAAGTGCCCTTGGGGCTGCATGAATCCGCCCATGACGCCGAAGCTGGCCCAAAGCGCGCCGTCCTTCAGCGCCATACCGGGAATGATGGTGTGGTAGGGGCGCTTGCCCGGCTCCAGGGCGTTGCGATGCCCCGGCGCGAGCGAGAAGCCAGCGCCGCGATTCTGCAGCCAGACGCCCGTGCCCTTCGCCACAATGCCGACGCCGAAGCCCATGTACAGGCTCTTTATGAAGGAGCAGGCGTTGCCGGCGCCATCGACCACGCTCAAATAAATCGTGTCGGAACCGCCCGGTAATTCGCCCGGCGCCGGCGGCGGATCAGCGGCGTAGTAGGGATGGATGAGCGCCGCTCGCGCAGCCGCGTATTCCTTGCTTAGCAGCGCATCAACCGGAACATCAGCCCGGCTCATGTCGGCAATGTATTCCTGCGCGTCAGCCCAAGCCAGACGCATGCTCTCCACCATCAGATGGATGCGCTCCGGCGAATCCCAAGGGAGCGCCCTGAGATCAAATTTCTCGGCGATGTTGAGCGCGATGAGCGCGGTCAGCCCTTGCCCATTGGGTGGGCACTCGTAGACGGTGATGCCGCGATAGTCCGCTTGAATTGGTTTGTCCCAGGTGGAGTGGTGATGCTTCAGGTCGTCCAGCGTCATGAGGCCGCCCTGTTCCCGCAGAGATGACACGATGGCTTCGGCAATTGGACCGGTGTAGAAGGCTTCTGGTCCACCCTCGGCGATGGCGCGCAGGGTCTTCGCCAGGCCAGGCAAGCGGATCACCTGCCCCGCTTTAGGCGGCACGCCATTAGGCAGGTATTCCTCAGCATTGGCGGCGCGGCGCAGGAAGGCGCCTGAATGCTGCCAGCGGTAACCCACGACTGGCGCGGTTGGAAAGCCCTCCCCCGCATAGTGGATGGCGTCTGGCAGCACATCAGCAAGCGTCAACGTTCCGTGCCGCCGCAGCAGATCGTGCCAGCCACGCACCGCTCCCGGAACGGTGACGGAATGCGCGTGACGGGGATTCATCTTCTCCCAGCCGAGCGCGCGAACCGCGTCTAACGTTAATGCCTGCGGCGCGCGTCCGCTGCCGTTCAAAGCGGTCACTCGCTTGGTCTCGGCGTCGAAGTAAAGCGCGAAGCAATCGCCGCCGACCCCGCAGGAACCCGGATCCATCACATTCATCATCGCCGATGTGGCGACGGCGGCGTCGGCTGCGTTGCCGCCCTGGCGCAGGATATTGAGACCGGCTTGCGCGGCCAGCGGGTTGCTGGCGCCGACCATGCCGCGGCGGGCGCTGATCATGGAGCGGCGGGATTTGAAGTCGAA
>JAPOXG010000067.1 GCA_026707225.1 Chloroflexota bacterium | reverse complement strand
TGGCGAGCTGGCGAGCTTTTCGCTGGAGCGCCTGCCCGGCGGCGGTTATCGCTATGGCGCGCCGCCCGGCACGCATGACGACACCGTCATCGCCACCGCACTCGCCTGGTATGGCGTAGAAAACGGCGGCATCGGCTTTGATTTTGCTTGATGCGCCAGCCATCCCCATTCGCAGGGGCATTTCGCAAAACGCCCAGCCGCGCTTGCGCCGAATATCCTCACTTGGCGCAAACGGTAGGGAGGACTCTGTGAGTCGCCCGGAAAAGCACCAGGAAATACAGAATCCACGACTCTAATTTGCTCGCTGCAAAACTGTCCTGTCGTCAATCTCTATGGGGGAGGGGGTCTGCCGCTCGCAACGAAAAGATGTGGCGGCGTCGCTGCATGAGGGTTGCAAGAAAGCGGCTGCAACCAAGCGCAGTCGTCGGCCGTACCCTGAGTAAATTTCAGGCTCGAAAATGGCCAAAGTTCAATGAGCTTGATCAACGACAGGCAGCTTGTACAGCGCCGCCGCTGTTCGCCACATCACCGGTTCCAGCAAATCTTTCGGCAGCATGCGCATGGAGAAATCAGGCGTATCACCGTCCCAGTGCGGGAAGTCGGTGGCGAACATCAGCATCTTGTCAGCGGGGAACATGGCCAGCAGTTGATGCAGGTAGCCCCGGTTTTCCGGCTCTTCGATCGGCTGCGTCGTGAAGTAAACGTGCTCGTATACGATTTCGCTCGGCGGCCGATCCAGCCAGGGCACGGTCATACGCAAGGCTTTCCAGTTCTTGTCGAAGCGCCACATGATCGGCACCAGCCAGGAGACGCCGCCTTCAATCAGCACGAATCTCAAGGTCGGGAACTTCTGGAAAGTCCCCTCCGCCACCAAGCTCAACAGGTGCGCCATATAGCTGCCGGCGAGGTTAGTATGCCACTCGAAGTAGCTGCCCGGGTAACCGGTCACTGAGGGCTGCCCAGAGACGCCGCTGCCCTCCGAGCCCGGGTGGATCGCCACCGGCAAATCGTAAGCCACCGCCGCCTCATAGATGGGATGATAAAAGCGATGACCATATCCATAATAAGCGCCGCTCGCCATCAGCACCTGCACTACATCGGGATGATCTCCGTGTCGGTGGATTTCGTCCGCCGCTTGCGCCGGGTCGGCTGTAGAGACGACCAGCGAATACTTGAAGCGCGGATCTGTCGGCAGCCAGTCGCCGATATAAAGGTCGTTCATCGCGCTGCAATAGGCAGCTGCGAAATCGGGCTCGGGCGACAAACCGGTGGCGATTGCGCCAGAGTTGAGCAGGCCATAGTCGATCGCGTATGCGTCAAAGTGGTACTGGGACAAGGTGTCAGGTCGGCTGTTGATGTAGATGCCTTCTGGCGTCAATGCGTCAGCGCGATTCACCCCATTGGGATTCCAGTAGCCCAAATGCCCCGGCCCCGAATTGCCGCTGATGACGCGGGTCCGCCAGGGTTCGGGCAGGAAGTCTAGAATTCGCTGACGATCAGCGCCCGGATGGATATCAGTATCGATAATCATGCTGCGGCTTCTCTCTTTGCGCTTGCCGTAATCTTACTGTAGAAACAGGCGCCTGCCCAAATATGGGCGCGCCATTGTCACTGAGGCGTTTGAAAAGCGCCGTTTGATTAGTTACAGTTTCAGCAGTGTAGACAATTTTAGAGCTTGCAAATTCGCGCGCTGCGCAAGTTTATTGAAGCAAGCGTTTAATGGCGTTTTCATGGACCAGCGACCGAATATTCTTTTCATCCTAACCGACCAGCAGAACGCCAATATGTTAAGCAGCGCCGGAAACCGCCATCTGCGGACGCCGGCTATGGACAGCATCGCCAGCCGCGGTACGCGCTTTGAACGCGCCTATTGCATGAACCCGGTTTGCGTGCCCTCGCGCTTCAGCCTATTCACCGGCCGCCGCGGCAGCGACATTGGCCTGCTGAACAATATGGACGACCATATCAAGCAGATGCCCACCGCCGTCCTCGAACACGCAATGGGCAGGCAAATGCGCCTCGCCGGCTACCGAACGGCATACGGCGGCAAGACGCACTTCCCTCGCGGTTTAACGCCGGAAGACTTCGGATTCGAGACCATATCTTATGATGATCGCGACGGCCTGGCGGAGGATTGTGTCCAGTTCCTGTCCGGCGATCACGGCGATCCCTTTCTGTTGGTCGCGTCTTTCATCAATCCGCATGACATCTGCCACATGGCGATACGAGACTTCGCCGAAACGCCGCGGGAGCGAGATCTCTCCCGACCAGGCCGTATTCAACTGAAGGAACTTGATGCCGCGCTGCAGATTCCTGACGGGATGACGACGGAAGCATTCTTCGGGGGCGTTTGCCCTCCCCTGCCGGCGAATTTCGCAATCCCGCCAGCGGAAGCGGAAGCGATCCGGATCATGCAGGCGCGCAGCCCCTTCAAACTAAAGGCGCGCGAGCGCTACAGCGAGGAAGACTGGCGCCTGCACCGCTGGGCTTACGCCCGCTTGACCGAAAGGGCCGACGGCCAGATTGGGCGCGTGCTGGCGGCGCTTCAAGATAAGAATCTCGTCGAATCGACAGTTGTAGTCTTCACGAGCGATCACGGCGATATGGATGCCAGCCATCGCATGGAGCATAAGACGGCATTCTACGACGAGGCTGCGCGCGTGCCGTTGCTCATTGCCGGCCCCGGGCTGGCGCGGGGCGCCGTCGACAGCCGCCATGTGGTCTCCAACGGCTTGGATCTGGTACCGACATTCTGCGACCTCGCCGGTCTCGAGCCGCCGGGGGAGCTTGAAGGGCGCAGTCTGCTGCCGCTGCTCGATGCTGCGCCCGCGGCGGCCTGGCGTCATGCGACACCGGTCGAAAGCGACATTGGGCAGATGATCGTGCAGGAAAACTTCAAATATATGCGCTACTATCAAGGTGAGAATAGAGAACAGCTCGTTGACCTCGCCCAAGACCCGGGCGAAATGCGCAATGCCGCGCATGATGCGGCGCATCAATCGCGACTCGGAGCATTGCGCGACGAGTTTGCGTCCCTGTTCCCCCGAGCGCATGATCCCTTTGCGTGAACAGGAGGTGAAGCGAAAACTGACGCTGGAGTTCGCCTTAGCCGAGCGCGCGATCGACATTAACCGAAAGAGATTCAGAACCTAGAGAGGAAATATCATGTCAATAAAAGCGCTCACACTTATTTGTTCAGTCATAGTCATCCTGTTGGCGCTCTTCAGCGCAATGGCCGGCGCCCAGGATATGAGCGACGATCCGCTCAGCGCCGAGGTAGAAGCGGGCAACCTGCCGCCGCTCTCAGAACGCCTGCCCAATAATCCGTTGGTGGTGGGCCCCGGCTTGTTGATGCCGGAAGCGGCGCTGCCGGATTGGGAGCCGGGCCAGCATGGCGGCACTTTGCGCACCGCCTTCACCAGCGCTTTTGGCTTCTCCGGCGAGCTATTCGTTATGAATGTCGAGCCGATCATCGCTGCGCCGGATATTGATGTCGAAGGCTTCTACGGCAATGTCGCGGAGCGCTTCGAAGTCAACGATGACGCGACCGTTTTCAGCTTTACTTTGCGCGAAGGCTTAAAGTGGTCGGACGGAACGCCGGTGACCACCGCCGATGTCGCCTTCGTCTTCAACGACCTTTACAGTAACAGCGACTATGGCGCCTTCCCCAACAAATTCAAATCCGCCAGCGGCACACCGGCGGAACTGACCGTCGTTGACGATTACACCTTCAGCCTTTCGTTTGATGTACCCTCCGGCGGCATCTTGCGCGATTTGGCAATTACCGGCTGGACCTCCTACAACGATATGATCAAGCCGGTTCACTATCTGGGCGACTATCATCCAGCTTATGCCGATGCCGATGCATTGGCCGAGAAGCTGGACGCCGAGGGCTTGTCGGCTGAGGAGTGGCCCAACCTGTTCAACAACAAGGATTGTCCGCGCTTTCATATCATGCGCGAGAAATGCATCGGCTTGCCGCAGTTGAGCCCTTGGGTGGTCACAGACCTTTCTGAATCCGGCACGATCATGCAGCGCAACCCCTACTACTGGAAGGTCGATACCGAGGGCAAGCAGCTGCCCTATCTGGACACGCTTGTGGCGCAAGTCTTTGGCGATGGCGAGATGGTAAATCTCGGCGCTATCGCCGGCGACATCGATTTCTTGTACGGCACGCAATACAGCAACTTCCCGCTCTACAAAGAAAACGAGGAATCCGGCAATTTCGTTACGATTCCGCTGATCTTGCACGCCGACCCAACGGCGCTCTATATTCAGACCTGCAACAACGATCCGGCTTACGTCGCCGTCGCTGATGATGTCCGCTTCCGCCGCGGGCTTAGCCACGCGATCGATCGCGAGGAGATTATCGATGTGATCTATCTCGGTCTTGGCAGCATTCCTACCTGGATCCCGGCGGAATTCGATCCCGATCTCGCCAATGAATTGTTGGATGACATGGGCATGGATCAGCGCGATGGCGACGGCTACCGCATGTCGCCAGCTGGCGAGGCTTTCACGCTGTACATAGAGGTGGCGCCGGTGCGCCCGGATATGATACCGGTGACGGAGTTGATTGTGGATCACTTGGGAACCTTCGCTGATATCCGCGCGGAATTAAGGCAGGAAGACCCCAATGTGAAAAACGAGCGGATCGCCAATAACGAAACGCAAGCGTCAATCCATTGGATCCAATCTTATCAGTGGCGACCGGGCATGAACCAGGAATACGCGACCAGTTCACAGTGGTGCAAATCTTGGCGCGACTGGCTGGATACCGGTGGCGCATCGGGAACGGAACCGCCGGCCGAGGTCAAGCGACTCTACGAAATCCGCGTCGCGCGCAAGGCAACCGTGCCCTACTCGGAATCGGACTTGGCACTTGTCGATGAGCTCTTCTCGCTCCACTACGAAAACGTCTGGATCCTGCCCATGATTCAGAATGTGCTTCGTCCCACCATCTTCAACGCCGATTTCGGAAATATCGCCACCGCCGGGACGCAGATGGGCGCCTCTCGCGCCGGCGAGCAATTCTTCTATCGGACAGTGCAGTAACCTGATGCAACTGGCTGAGCCGCGCCAGCGCTAGGCGGCTCAGCCTCTCCATGCCAAACGCGTCACCGCGCCATTAGCGAGACTGGAGAGCGCCAGTGGGCATTTACATTGTCAAGCGCCTGCTGACTATGATTCCGCTCTGGATCTTGCTGTCCACCATCACCTTCTTTCTGATAGAGCTGCCGCCGGGCGATGTCGTCAGCAATGAGGTCATCGCCTTGCGCGCGCAAAACGTCGAAGTCGATGAAACCACGATCGCGCGCATGCGGGCGCAGTGGGGCTTGGATGACGCCTTCCTGGCGCGCTATCTGCGCTGGGTCGAGAATATCGTCATACGTGGCGACCTGGGCAGTACGGTAGACGGGCGCGAGAATATCGATGTGCTGCTTGAAACGCTGCCATACACCATCATCATCGGCTTGTCGTCGCTGATATTATCGCTTGGTCTAGCGATTCCGCTTGGCATATTCTCCGCCACGCATCAGTATTCCATCGCCGACTATATCATCACCTTTCTGGCATTCGCCGGCTTGGGAGCGCCTGGCTGGCTGCTCGCCATCATCGTCGCCTGGGCGAGCCTGTACTTTCTGGACTTTGTGCCGCTCGGCATCAACTCACTGGAGTATCTGGCGGCGCCGATGAGTTGGGAAAAAGCGATTGACACAGCCAAGCACTTGTGGGCGCCCATTCTGCTGACGGCGCTTCCGTCCATCGGCGGCACGATCCGTGTTGTGCGGAACAATCTGCTGGACCAGCTGGGGCAGCAGTACGTGGTAACCGCGCGAGCCAAGGGCTTGAAGGAGCCAAAGCTCGTGCGCAAATACCCGGTGAAGATCGCCCTCAACCCCTTGATCAGCGACTTCGGCATGCTGGTCTACGGCATCGTTGCCGGGCAGGGCTTGATCGGAATCGTGTTGGGATTGCCCACATTAGGACCGCTTCTGCTCCATTCGCTGCTGGCGCAAGACATGATCCTGGCGGGCACCATCCTGCTCATTTACGCCAGCGTCATCTGGTTGGCCACCTTGGCTTCCGATGTACTGCTGGCCTGGTTTGATCCGCGTATTCGCTTTGAGGGAACAGCGCGATGACGGATCAATATGACAGCCTGCTGGAACGCCGCGAGCGCATCCGCGCCCGGTACGGCCTGGCCGATGAAGCGCCGGCCGCCGCTCTCGATGATGCGTCAGCGGCAAAGGTCGATGAAGCCTATTATTATGCCAGCCAATGGCGGCTGATGTGGTGGCGCTTCCGCCGCCATCGCATGGCTTTAATCTCCATCGGCTTGTTGGCTCTGTTCTATCTGATGGCGGCTTTCGCCGAATTCATCGCGCCATACGAGACGACTACTCGATTCCGCCGCTACCAGCAGGCGCCTCCCTCGACAATTCATTGGTCGGACGAAAATGGATTCCGCGGTCCCTTCGTCTATGCTGTCGTGCAGAAGCGTGATCCGGTGACGCGGCGCGTGACCTTCGTGGAAAATCGCAAGACGATTCTGCCGATTCGCTTCTTCGTTGAGACGGAACCGTACAAGCTGTGGGGCGTCTTTGAGCTGCGGCACAAGCTCTTCGGCTTGGGCTCAGCCGGGGAGAAAGCGCGCGTTGGCATTTGGTTATTCGGTTTGGATTCACTGGCGCGAGATGTCTTCTCGCGCACGGTCTACGGCGCGCGCATCTCCCTCACGATCGGCGTTGTCAGTGTGGTGTTGACATTCGCGCTGGGAACGCTGCTGGGCGGCATATCGGGATATTTCGGCGGCCTGGTTGACAACATCATTCAGCGCATTATTGAGTTCCTGCGCGCCATACCGCAGCTGCCGCTCTGGATGACCCTGGCTGCCGCAGTACCCAAGGAATGGCCCCCGCTCAATGTCTATTTCGCCATCACGCTAATCCTGGCGCTGCTGAACTGGGTTGGATTGGCGCGTGTGGTGCGTGGTCGCCTGCTCTCCATGCGCGAGGAAGACTACGCCCTGGCGGCGCGCTCATCGGGCGCCAGCGACCTGCGCATCATCGTCAGTCATCTGCTTCCCGGCTTCACCAGTCACTTGATCCTTTCCGTCACCATTATGATCCCGCAGATGATCCTATACGAAACGGCGCTCAGTTTCCTTGGATTGGGCATGCAGCCGCCGACAGTGAGCTGGGGCGTTCTGCTGCAAGACTTCCGAGACATACTGGCGATATTCCATATCCCCTGGCTGCTCATCCCGGCGTTCTTCGTGCTGGCAACCGTGTTACTCTTTAACTTTGTCGGCGACGGCTTGCGCGATGCGGCCGATCCATACTCCGGCATTTAAAGTCTGGGCGCATCGATGAGCCAACTTGACAATCCACCTCATCTGCCTCCAGATATTCTGCTCGATGTGCGCGGCCTCAAAGTGGAGTTTCGACTGCGCGACGGCACAGTGCAGGCGGTCAACGGCGTCAGCTTCCAAGTCAAACGCGGCAAGACGCTCGGCATTATCGGCGAAAGCGGCAGCGGCAAATCCGTCACCGCGCAAGCGTTGATGCGGCTCACGCCGGCGCCGGGATTGATCTCGGCGGGCGAAATCTGGCTGAATCGCGGCGCTGAGCGCGAGCAGAACATCTTTGACCTGGCAGACTTATCGGCCACTGGCGACCTCATCCGCGACATCCGCTGGAACGATATCAGCATGATCTTTCAGGAACCGATGACGTCTTTCAGCCCGGTTCATTCCATCGAAGATCAGATCACGGAAGCCATGTTGCTGCATATCGAAAATATGAATCGCGCGGGCGCCCGCCAACGCGCGGTGGAGCTGCTGACACGCGTTGGCATCTCCAACGCCGAGGAGCTGGTCGACGCCTACCCTTTTCAGTTCAGCGGCGGCATGCGACAGCGGGCTATGATCGCCATGGCGCTCACCTGTAACCCGCAATTGCTGATCGCCGACGAGCCTACTACGGCGCTGGATGTGACCATTGAAGCGCAGATCCTGTCGCTAATCAAAGAGATTCAGATCGAATACCAGATGGCGGTCATATTCATCACCCATGACATCGCCGTTATCGGCGAGGTCTCCGATGAGGTCATCGTGATGTACCTGGGTGAGATAATGGAGCATGGCAGCGTCGAGCGAATCTTCGAGAATCCGCTGCATCCCTATACGCGCGCGCTCTGGCGTTCGATCCCGACCGTCGACGGCGCGCTGGAGCGGCTGCAGCCGATCGAAGGCGCCATGCCTGACCCCTTCGCGGTACATGCCGGCTGCCCGTTTTATGCACGCTGTGACCTGCGCGTCAGCGGCCTCTGTGACAGGATCCCACCGCCGCTGGTCGAGGTCGAGCCCGGGCACGAGGTCCGCTGCATCCTATATGACGAGGCTGGGTGAGGGAGATGGAGCAAACCGTATCAGCGGCAGCCGACGCGGCGCCCGTCCTCGAAGTGCGGAATCTGAAGAAGTATTTCCCGCTGCATGAGAAGGGATTGCTGCGGCGCGCCATCGGCGAGATCAAGGCGGTTGATGATGTCAGCTTTGTCGTGCGCAAGGGGGAGACGGTCGGCGTCATTGGCGAAAGCGGCTGCGGCAAGACCACTCTGGGCCGTTGCGTTTCCTACCTCTACGAGAAGACAGCCGGCGATATCATCGTGCGGGGCGGCGATCGGGTCTTCCACCTCGACGAGTTGAACCGCGCCAACAACAGCGAATTCCGCCAGATCGTTCAGGTCATCTTTCAAGATCCCTTTTCCTCGCTCAACCCGCGCATGAGCGTTTTGCGCAGCGTCGGCGAACCGCTGCTGGTTAATGGCATCGCCAGTGGCAGCGAGCTGGAAGCGCGCGTCGCCAGCATCATCCAGCGCGTGGGCCTCAGCGTCAGCCATCTGCAGCGCTTTCCCCACAG
Organism: Chloroflexota bacterium; assembly: GCA_026707225.1. GTDB lineage: Bacteria > Chloroflexota > Anaerolineae > Aggregatilineales > Phototrophicaceae > UBA6055. The sequence continues at coordinate 24,958 of JAPOXG010000067.1, read as the reverse complement.
CTTCAGCGGCGGTCAACGACAGCGCATCTGCATCGCCCGCGCTCTGGTCATCAACCCACAGCTGGTCGTCGCCGACGAGCCGGTGTCCGCGCTTGATGTCTCGATTCAGGCGCAGATGCTCAACCTGCTGAAAGACTTGCAGAGTGAGTTCGACCTGTCTTACCTATTCATTACTCACAGCATGAGCGTCATCCGTTACATGAGCGATCGTATTCTGGTCATGTACGCGGGCAAGATCATTGAATCCGGCTCCCGCGATGAGATTCTGCGCCAACCGCTGCATCCTTATACAGAAATGCTGCTCAAAGCCGTGCCCAAAGTGAGCCGCCGTGGGAGCAGCCGCTTGCAGGATGCTAGCAGCGGCGAACCGCCTGACTTGCTCAACTTGCCCTCCGGCTGTGTCTTTCACCCGCGCTGCCCCTACGCCAAAGAGAGCTGCCGCCAAGAGCGCCCTGAGCTGCGCTTGATCGATGGCGAGCGTCAGGTCAGCTGCCATCTAGCCGATGAACTGACGCTGCAGGGCGTGTTTGACTGATGTCCGCGCTCGCTCGCCACGCTCCGACTCGTAGCTGTCAATTCCAGTAAGTTTCGCCAGCTACAGGCAACGATGCTTCTAGTCTTGGAGACCATGATTGACATTCTGAGACAGGTGGCTACTTTTGGCTGAAGGATGGTCATTGGACCAGCCTGTCTATTTCAAAGTTGACACCATGTTGCCGCCCGGCGAGGCAGCGGGCGCCCCCATCGGACTTCGCGCGCGCAGTCGCAACAGCCGAGAAGCGGTCACAGCAGCCCACGTCCAGCATGAAATTCGCATTCGAATAAATGGCGCGATATACTCACAGTAGGAAGATATTTCCTAAAGAAAAGTATAGAGAGGAAAAAGACTCATGTACGCACAATCCAGGATTCGCTCCATATTGGGAGTGATCGTTCTTGTAGCGCTTGTGCTGGCGCTGACGGCGACTGTCGGGGCCCAGGAGGACACCCGCGGCGTATTGCGGCATTTGAAGGCCGGCACTACGCCCGCCAGCAACCTCGATCCTCATGGACCGAATGCGGAAGGACTCGTCCTGCAGTATGTCTGGAATCAGCTGACTCGCTTGGATATAGGCGCGACCTTCGTCGTCCCCGATTTGGCCAAATCATGGGAATCGGACGAAACGGGCAAAGTATGGACCTTCCATCTCGAACAGGGTGTGAAGTTTCATGACGGGTCGGATTTCACTTCGGCCGACGCGCTCTACAGCATTCGGCGTGTCTTGGATCCGGACACGGGCTCGCCTGTCAGAGACAAATACCTGATCATCGACGAGGAGAATATGTCGGCGCCGGACGACTACACCATCGTGATACCGCTGCATCAGGTTGACGTTGAATTCCCCCTCAGAGTGTCGGAAAAGCGCCTGGTAATGATCCCAGAAGGCAGTGGCGACACCATTGCCGAAACCGGCATCGGCACGGACGCCTTTTATGTCGTGGAGCAGAATCCGGTAGGGCTAACGGTGTTGGCGGCTTTCGACGATTATTGGGAGGGACCGCCAGGGTTGGCCGGCATTGAACTCCACCACGTCTCTGGCTCAGCTGGCATTGCTCAGGCGCTGCTCACGGATCAACTTGATTACGTGGGAATCGGTCAGATTAAGGCTGAGAATTTCGCCCTATTCGAGGGGAACGATGATTTCACCTTCCTGATTCAGGACTCTGGCGGTTTTACCCAGATTGCGATGGATGTCACGCAGCCGCCCTTCGATGACCTGCGCGTGCGCCAGGCGTTTAAGCTGGCTCAGGATCGCCAGGAGACGCTTGAGGTGGTCTATGCCGGACAAGGCGACATCGCCTGTGATACCTCCGTCTGGAAGAAAGACCCCTATTTCCTTGAGCAGGATTGTTCGCGCGACGTCGAGAGAGCCAAGGAACTGTTGGCTGAAGCGGGTTACCCCGACGGCATCGATGTCGTGCTGACGGTCGGCGATGTCTATCCCACGCTGGTTCCGCTGGCTGTCGCCTACAAGGAACAGGCGGCCGAGGCCGGCATCCGAATCGAGATCAACCAAGTGCCTGCCGACACCTACTACCCCGATCATTTTGGCAAGAACGCTTTCTACCTTGATTGGTGGGGCCAGCGCCAGGCGTCATCCGGGATGAAAGAGCTCTTCGGCTGTGGGTCGGGCAACAACATGTCCAAATGGTGCAGCGAGGAATTCGAACAGCTGCTGATCGACGCGGGCGCCGAGCTTGACTTTGACAAGCGCAAAGAGCTTTTGGGACAGGCTCAGGTATTGGTCGCGCAAGAGAGCGGCACGATGAACCCGGTCTTCTTCACCGCCGTTGACGTATTCCGTTCCCGCGTCAAGGGTGTGACCAGAAACTTCACCGAGTACATCCATCTCTTCTATATCGAGGAGGACTAGAACCAGCGCTTGCTGGGCTAGTCCCCAGTCGGCATACCCTTCTCCGATATGGATTCTCGTGTAGGGGCGTCTGACGGTCAGTGTCTACGCGACCCGCCGAGACGCCCTCATCGCAGGCATCCGAATTATTCCTGTGGGCGTTTCAGCGAAACGCCCCTACAGCTTTCGTTGCAATGTGGAATGCGGAATAAGGCGAAACCCTTTGCATGGATGGGCGGCGGCATTGTCGCGCGTGTGGCTACAAGGTTTCACATAAATTTTGGCTGTAGGGGTCAGACGGTGGCTGACCCGTCGCCGTAGCGGCCAAAATTTGCAATCCCCCCCCCCCCGCGCGATATACTTACAGTCGGAAGATATTTCCAAAAGATATAGTATAGAGAGGAAAAGACTCATGTACACACAATCCAGGATTCGCTCCATATTTGGAGTGATATTTGTTGTAGCGCTTGTGATGGCGCTCACGTCGTTCGTCCAGGCGCAGGACACACGGGGCGTATTGCGGCATTCGAAGGCCGGCGCTTCGGCCGCCAATGACGTCGATCCGCATGGGCCGAATCCGGAAGGGCTCACCATGCAGTATATCTTCAGTCAGCTGACACGCCTGGATACGGGCGCGACCTATGTCGTTCCCGATTTGGCCGAGTCATGGGAATCGGATGACACGGGCCAGGTGTGGACTCTCCATCTCCGGCAGGGGGTAACCTTTCATGACGGGTCGGATTTCACTGCGGCCGACGCGCTTTACAGCATTCGGCGCCTCTTGGACCCGGATACGGGCTCGCCTGTCAGAGACAAATTCTCGATCATCGACGAGGCGAATATGACGGCGCCAGACGACTACACTATCGTGATACCGCTGCATTCGGTCAACGTTGAATTCCCCACCATGTTGGCGGACCGGCGTATGGCGATGATACCCGAAGGCAGTGGCGACACCATTGCGCAGACCGGCATCGGCACTGACGCCTTCCGCCTAGTGTCGCAGGATCCGGTTGGGGTAACCGTGTTGGAGGCCTTCGACGATTACTGGGAGGGACCGCCAGGTTTGGCCGGGATCGAACTCTACCACATCGCTAGCTCAGCTGGCGTTGCGCAGGCGCTGCTCACGGACCAGCTCGATTACGTGGGAATCGGTCAGATCTCAGCTGAGTATTTCGCCCTGTTCGAGGGGAATGATGATTTTACCTTCCTGATTCAAGCGTCTGGCGGTCAGGCACACCTGGTGATGGACACCACCGTGGCTCCCTTTGATGACCTGCGCGTACGCCAGGCCTTTAAACTGGTCCAAGATCGCCAGGAGACGCTTGAAGTGGTTTATAGCGGACAAGGAGACATTGCCTGCGATACCTCCGTCTGGAAAAACGACCCCTATTATCATGAGCTGGATTGCCCACGGGACGTCGAGCGGGCCAGGGAACTGCTGGCTGAAGCAGGCTACCCGGACGGCTTGGATGTCGTGCTGACTATCGCGGATGTCTTTCCAGCGTTTGTCCCGCTGGCTGTCGCCTTCAAGGAACAGGCCGCCGATGCCGGGATCAGGGTCGAGATCGACCAGGTGCCTGCCGACACATACTACGCCGATTATGATAGGAAGGTACCTTTCTACAATGGTTGGAGGGGCCAGCGCCAGGCCCTCTCAGGGATGCTAGAGCTCTTTAGCTGCGATGCCCGTAACAACACCCCCAAATGGTGCAACGAGGAATTTGACCAGCTGCTGGCGGACGCGAGTGCCGAGCTCGACTTTGACAAGCGGAAGGAACTTCTCGGCAAGGCTCAGATATTGGCAAGTGAAGAGGCTGGCTATTTGAACCCTGTCTTCTTTACCGCCATTGACTTGTTCAATTCCCGCGTCAAGGGCGTCACCAGAAACTTCACCGAGTACATCCATCTGTTCTATTTCGAGGAGGACTAGAGCCAGCGTTTGCTGGGCTAGTCCCCATCCGCATGCCCTTCCCCCCCAACCAGGCAACCTGGGGGTGAGGGGCCTCTCAGCCTCCCTTTGCCGGCTGTGGATACCAAATGGCTGGCAAAGGGAGGTTTCCGAATGGTATAGTAGTCCCAAGTTTGTCATGCGAAAAAGTGATTGGCATTCTGTAGCAAACGTGGGCGGGCAATTCTACCCTCATCCCCCGGCCCCTTCCCCCAATGCATTGGAGGAAGGGGAGCTAATCCAGGCGGGATCGGTGATAATTCGTATGTTTTCTAACTCTGGCGACCCGAAATACTAATCAACATGGCTATGCTCCAGTTGCTGTTGCGTGACAACTGATTTAAGGGACAAGCATTACAACTTTCCGATTATGTTGGCGACTTCTTTCATACAGCAGTCATTGGCATTACTTACTGGGATTTACTAAGGCACTGACGCGATGGTAAAGCTCATTGTTCAGCGGCTAATATTCTCGGTCATCACGCTGACTATCGTCGCGATTGTCGTCTTTGCGATGACCGACCTTTTGCCGGGTGACTGGGCGACAGCCTACTTTGGCAGGTGGGCGACGGAAGCAGGTTTGGCCGCCATGCGGGAAGAGTACGGCCTCAATCGTCCGGCGACCGAGCGCTTTGCCGAATGGTTGAGTAATGCCCTGCAGGGTGATTTTGGCGCCTCCCTGTCTCGTAATGAGCCAGTTGTGGAGTTAATCAGCTTTCGGCTGCGCAATTCCCTACTCTTGGGTGGGCTGGCTGCACTGTTCACTATACCCTTGGCCACCCTGTTGGGCATCATCGCTGGCTTAAGGCGCGACCGAACGCCGGATGTCATCATCTCGACGGGTTCGATCGTGGGGATGAGCACGCCAGAATTTGTAATCGGCACCCTGCTAATCTGGATCCTTAGCGTTGGCTTGGGACTCTTTCCGTCGATCACGCTGCTAAACCCGGACGCGCCGATCGCGGATTTGCTGCCCAACGTCGTGATGCCAACCGTTACCCTGACGATTGCCTCGTCAGCTTATCTCCTGCGCATGGTTCGGACGATCACGATCAACGTGTTGACCAGTGACTATGTTGAAATGGCCACTTTGAAGGGCTTGCCGCGCGCGCGGGTCGTATTTCGTCACGCGCTGCCCAATATTCTATTGCCGACGATCAACATCATGGCGCTAATGCTCAGCGGCCTGCTCGGCGGAACGTTCGTTGTCGAGGTCGTCTTCAACTATCCAGGCTTGGGACGGGCGCTGGTCGACGCGGTCAGTTTCCGCGACGTGCCGATGATTCAAGCCATCGCCTTGCTCTGGGCGGTTATGTATGTCTTCTTCAACCTGGGCGCGGACCTGGTGACCACATTTCTGGATCCCCGTTTGCGCAGCCTGCGCGGCTAGTCATTTATTGAGCAAATGGAACACGGGCCAACTGGGAGCAGCAAAGGGAGTGAAACGTGCAGTTCAAAGGAATAGGTTACGCCGTTCCGTTGGGATCATCCCCGGAAGAATTAACGGAGAACTTACAGACGCTAATTGATTGCGGTTATGACTATGTTGAAGTGTCGCCTGCTTCCTGGCGACTGTGGGTTGGCGGCCGCGTTGATCAGCGACGCTTGAAGCAATTGGTCGCGGTGCTGGACAAGTTCCGCGATCGATTAGGCTACACATTTCATCTCCCCGGCGAGACCAACATGTTTGACATCGCCGATCTTGAATATCATCAAGCGCTGCTGGAGGCCGGCCTTGAGGTGGGCAAAGCCGTTGGCGCGACAGCATTGGCTTATCATGCCGGCTATCGCCTCGGCCTGCCGGCAGGTACCTCGATACCGATGCAGGAGTTGATGGCGCGCGAACGCGACATCCTGTTGAGTTATGCGGATGAGGTCGCTGGCTGGGGCGGGAACATCAGCATTGAATCACATGGCTGGTATCAATATACCAGTTACACGTCTTTCCCTGATATGCTAGCGAAGTTCGTTGAAGAGATTAACCATCCCGGGATTGGTCTGTGTATCGATTTTGGGCATACCTTCTTGTCATCGCAATGGCATGGTTTTGACTACAAAGAGGGTATCGCGCGCATGGCGCCGCTGACCACTCATTTTCATGTTCAAGACAATATGGGGATCCCGGCTTATGCGGGCCGCACGAGCTTCGCCCTGGGTCGTGGGGACCTGCACCTGGGGCCGGGCGAAGGCGCTATCCCATTTGATGAGGTGTTCAGCGCCATCGACTTCCCCCAAGAGCCTGTATTTATGCTCGAGGCGCTGGGCTATGATCTGCATGACGGCGCGCCAGCTCGCATGTTTGCAGAAGCCAAACGATTGGCTGAGCTGCGGGGTTAGCCACTTTCGGGGCGTATCGCAAGACGGAGCAATTAGAAGCAGCAAAGGGAGAGCAACGTGCCATTCAAAGGAATAGGTTACGCCGTCCCGATGGGATCATCCCCGGCAGAATTGGCGGAGAACTTGCAGACGCTGATTGATTGCGGTTATGACTATGTTGAGGTGGAACCTGATACCTGGCGCATGTGGGTTGGCGGCCGCGTTGATCAGCGACGTTTGAGGCAACTGGCCGCGGTGCTGGACAAGTTCCGCGATCGCTTAGGCTACACCTTGCATCTCCCCGGCGAGACCAACATGTTTGACATCGCCGATCTTGACTATCATCAAAGGCTCTTGGAGGCTGGCCTTGAGGTGGGCAAAGCCGTCGGCGCAACGGCACTGGCTTATCACGCCGGCTATCGCCTCACACTGCCGGCTGGCACCTCGAAGCCAATGCAGGAGCTGATGGCGCGCGAACGCGACATCTTGCTGAGTTACGCTGATGAGGTCGCCGGCTGGGGCGGGAACATCAGCATTGAAACACATGGCTTTATAGAAAACGCCAGTTACACCGCTTTCCCCGAGCGGCACGCGCGCTTCGTGGAATCGCTTGACCATGCGGGGATCGGCGTCTGCATCGACTTTGGGCATTCATTTTTAGCATCACATTGGTATGGATTCGACTACTTGGAAGGCATCGCTCGTCTGGCGCCGCTGACCACACATTTTCATGTGCAAGACAATATGGGCATCTCAGATTATGCGGGCCGCAAAAGCTTCGCCTTGGGCCGAGGGGATTTGCATCTGGGTCCGGGCGAAGGCGCTGTCCCATTTGATGCGGTATTCAGTACCATCGACTTTCCCCAAGAGCCAATCTTTATGTTGGAGGCGCTGCGCTATGATCTGCATGACGGCGCGCCAGAGCGCATGTATGCAGAAGCCGTGCGCTTGGCTGGACTGCGCGGTTAGGACCCTGAAGGAATGAGATCGCTGTCGGCTGTACCAAAACGGTTAGCGCAATCCTTGGGCTGGATTGCCCAGGTCTGGCGCAGCCTGCGCCGATCCCGGCAGGGTACCATCGGCCTGATAATCGTCATCGTGCATATGTTTATCGCCGTGGCATCGCCTTATATCGTCCCTTATGCTCACCATGATATTGACGGCAAGAACCGGCTGGCGGCGCCTTCCGCCGAACATCCATTTGGCACCGATTCCTTCGGTCGCGACCTCTTTACGCGTGTCTTGCTAGGCGGGCGCGCGGCGATTGGCGTGGCTCTGCTGGCCGCCGCGATCGCAGTCTTATGGGGCGGGCTGCTCGGCATTCTGCTCGCGTTTATCGGCGGGCGGGTTGACGAAGTGGTTATGCGCTTTGTTGATGCCTTGCTGGCCATACCAGGATTGCTTGTCGTACTGCTCATTGTCGTGGCGCTCGGCACCGAATTCAGCGTGCTCATTTTAACCCTGGGCTACGCATACGGTGTATCGACAATTCGCGTTGCCAGAGGCGCTGCGCTGGGATTTGTCGCGAGTGATTTCATCACGGCGGCGCGGGCGCGTGGCGAACGCAAGACCAACATCGTCCTGCGGGAATTGATACCCAACCTGCTGGATGTGCTTCTGGTCGAATACGTCATGCGAGCGTCATGGGCACTGACCGCCATCAGCTCGCTTTCCTACCTCGGCTTCGGCATCGCCCCGCCAACCCCGGACTGGGGGCGTATGGTTTTCGAAAACCAGGTCTTGCTGGCGGTCTCCCCCTGGGGAACCTTGTTCCCAGTGATCGCCCTCGCCAGCTTGATCATTGGCATCAACCTGGCGGGTGACGCCCTGTCCAAAGCCATCGGGCTGGATCGCAGCCAGGAAGCGCCGACATGAGCCAGAAACTGCTAGAGGTGGATGGCTTAACGACCGGTTTCCGCACCAGAGCGGGCCAGTTTGTGCAGGTGGTCCGCAATGTGTCGCTTTCAATGGGGCGGGGCGAGACACTCGGTCTGGTGGGTGAGTCCGGCTGCGGCAAGACCACCTTTGGCATGACCCTGCTGGGTCATCTGCGGCCCGGCGGCCAGGTGCTGGCTGGCTCGGTGCGCTTCGAGGGCGTGGATGTATTCGATCTGCCGCCAGACGAACTGGCAAGCATACGTGGACAGCGGGTGGCGGTCATTCCACAGAGCGCCAGTTCAGCGCTGACGCCCACCATGCGGGTGGGCGAACAGATTGCCGAGGTCTTAACGCTGCATCTCGGTCTGGCGGGCGCTGAGTTGGAGGAACGCGTGCTGGAGCTGCTGGCTCAGGTGCACTTGCCGCAAGTGGACGAGCTCGTCCGGCGGTTCCCCCACGAACTCTCGGGTGGTCAACTGCAAAGGGTCGCCATTGCCATGGGCTTGGCTGGCAGGCCCGAATTACTAGTGCTCGACGAGCCGACGACTGGCCTCGATGTGACCACTCAGGCGCACATCCTCGACTTGCTGCGGGAAATCCAGGAGTCGACGGGTACGGCGATGCTGTACATCAGCCACGACATGGGCGCGATCGCCCGCGTCTGCGACCGTCTGGCGGTGATGTATGCGGGCGAAATCGTTGAGGATGGAGCCATTGACGATGTTTTTGCCGATCCGGTGCATCCGTATACGCGCGGTCTGCTGGGTTCAGTGCCGCGTCTATCCTACGCTGGCTTGCCGCAAGCGATGGCCGGGCGGCCGCCCGCGCCCGGCGAAGACGCGGTTGGCTGCGCCTTCGTCCCGCGCTGCGCCTTCGCCGATGAGACTTGCAGGACCATTGACCCGGCGCTCGAACCAACGGATCGCAAAGGGAAGATACGCCATTTGGTGCAATGCCATCATTGGCAGCGCGTTGTGGCAAGCGGGCCTTCCGGCCAGATGCGCGACCTTAAGGCTGGGTTGGACCAAGACGCGGAAGCAGAACCGCTGCTCGAACTTACCGAGGTGGACATTACCTATGCCAAGCGTGGTCTGGCGGCGCTGGTGGCGCGCTGGCGCGGCGAGCCCGAACCACCCACGACTGTGAGCGGCTTTACCATTACAATCCACCGGGGCGAAACGCTGGCTCTCGTTGGCGAGAGCGGCTCGGGAAAATCAACCATCGCCCGCACTATCGCCGGATTGCTGCCGCCCCGCGCCGGGCGGATTGACTTCGGGGGGCAGGATCTCGCCTCAACCGTCGAAAGCCGTCCGGCGGAGATGCACCACAGAATCCAGATTATCTTCCAGAACCCGGACGCGTCCCTCAACCCGCGCCATACTGTTAAGCAAATTCTCGATGCCCCGCTGCGGCTTTATTTCGAAATGGACGGCAAAGGGCGTCTTGACCGGTCTGGCGCGCTGTTGGAAGAGGTGCGGCTCACCCCGCGATATTTGGAACGGCATCCCGGCCAAATGTCCGGCGGCGAAAAACAGCGGGTCGCCGTCGCGCGCGCCTTTGCCGCCGAGCCGGACTTGGTGCTGTGCGACGAAGTGACCTCCGCGCTCGATGTTTCGGTTCAAGCCGCGGTCCTAGAGCTCTTGGCGGGGCTCCAAGCCGATCGGGGCGCGGCCTATCTCTTTATCTCGCACGACCTGGCTGTCGTCCGCGCCATCGCCGACCGAGTGGCCGTGCTCTATCAGGGCAGGATCTGCGAGGTGGGGCCGGTGGCGGACATCTACGCGCCGCCTTATCATCCCTACACCGAGACCTTGCTGGCGGCGGTGCCGGAGCCGGTGCCGGGCGCGCGGGCGCAATTGCTGGCCAAGGACGTGCAGGAGGCGGAACCGCCGGCACGGGGCTGCTGTTTCCAGCGACGCTGCCCCCGCCGCATCGGATCCATCTGCGATGACGAGACGCCCCCCAGCCAGCTTGCGGCCGAGGGACACGTCATTCGCTGTCACATCCCGCTTGAGGAATTGCGGGAGTCGCAAGTGGATCTTATTAGCCTATCCAGCGTCGCAACGCATTAGGCTGCGGTTGATACGCATTAAGCTGGACCCACCGCTGCCGCATCACGAAGGGGTGATATGCTCGCCATTAACGCCGACTATATAAATTCTCATGGCAACCCGGAACCCCGCCTGAGGCAGATCGCTGATGCCGGGTTTTCACAGATTCATTGGTGCCATCATTTTGGATCCGACTATCTCTATTCTGAGGATGAGATCGACCAGATCGCTCGATGGCTGCGATCCTACAGGCTTGCTGTCAACGATCTGCATGCCTCAGCCGGCGAGCACAATCATTACTACTCCGAGCACGAAGATATCCGCTTAGCAGGCGTGGCACTTGTAAAGAACCGCATTCATATGGCGAACCGACTTGACACGGATGTAATCGTGCTGCATCTGCCACGGCCTGACAAGGCTGATAAAAGCATCGCCTTTTGGGAAGCGGTCCATCGCTCAATGGATGGGCTGCTACATTTTGCCAGGGAGAGGGGCGTTCGCATCGCATTTGAAAATTTATTGAGCAACCACGTGACACTGCATAAAGTATTGGCCGCTTACAGCCCTTCAGACGTGGGCATCTGCTACGATCCCGGACATGGCAATATGGCCGGTGACGGCTTGGATTTCGCTGAAGCGGTGAAAGATCGCTTGATCGCGTTTCATCTGAACGACAACGACGGCACTGCCGATCAACACAGATTGATTTTTTCCGGCACGGTCGACTGGGATCGGCTAGCCCGAATTATTGCCGCATCCTCTTACGACAAGGAATATATGACGATCGAGCTCAGGATGCCGACTGAACGAGGGAATATCTACACAGGAGATGAAGCGGCTTTCCTCGCACAGGCAATGGCGAGCGGGCTGAAATTCCACAAGATGGTGGCGGATGCGCGGCTTGACCCATGATGCCGGTATACTCCATATCCAGGTGAAAGCATGCGAAAGCGATTGCGAGATTTAGGTATTGCGATCGGGCGGCTGCCCACGGGAAAACACAACGCCATCACGGATGTGCCCGGTGTGCTCGTTGGCCACAGCACCTTGATATTCGATGCGCCACGAGTCGCCCGTACGGGCGTGACTGTCATATTGCCGCGCGAAGGCGCGATTTGGAAAGACCATGCCTTCGCCGCCACCCACAGCCTCAACGGCAGCGGCGAGATGACCGGCGCCCATTGGATCGCGGAATCCGGGATGCTCACTACGCCTATCGCCATCACCAACACCGCGCAAGTGGGCACGGCGCATGAGGCTTTGAACCGCTACGGCTACGAGATGGGCTGGACGGAGATTTGGGATCTTCCCGTCGTCGCCGAAACCTGGGACGGCTGGCTGAATGATATGGCTGCCTTTCACGTCACGAAAGACCACGTGTACCAAGCCATTGAGTCGGCTAGAAGCGGTCCGGTGGCGGAAGGCAACGTCGGTGGCGGAACCGGGATGATCTGTCACGAGTTCAAAGGCGGGATAGGAACGGCTTCGCGGATGATCGCCTGTCCCAGCGGGACCTACACCGTTGGCGCCTTGGTGCAAGCCAATTACGGGGCGCGCGAAGACCTGATGGTGGATGGCGTCCCAGTCGGTCGGGAGATCACAATCGAAAGCGTCGCCTCAGGCCGGGCGGAAGCGCCGGGTGGGAGTTCGATAATCGTCATCATCGCTAGCGATGCGCCGCTGGTACATTCGCAATGCAAGCGTCTGGCACAGCGCGCCACCATTGGATTGGCGAGGGTAGGCGGGATGGCTTACCACGGCAGCGGTGACATCTTCCTGGCCTTCGCCACCGGCAACCAGTTGGCAAGTGAAACGCAAAAGTCTTATGCGCTTCAAATGCTGCCAAACGATCAACTCAACAGCTTTTTCCTCGGCGTTGTGGAAGCGGTCGAAGAAGCGATTTTGAACGCGCTGACGACAGCCGAGACCATGACAGGTTTCAGGGAGCGAACCGTCTACGAACTCCCGCTCGGTGAGTTAGAGCGGATTATGGGACGGGATCATTAATGAACAAACCGATACCAAGCCAGGCCCAGGTTGTGATAATTGGCGGCGGCGTTATAGGCTGCAGCGTGGCCTATCACCTGGCTAAATTGGGCATGACCGATGTTGTTTTGCTGGAAAGAAAAGTTCTAACCAGCGGCACAACCTGGCACGCGGCCGGTTTGGTCGGCCAATTGCGGGCCACACAGAATATGACTAAATTAGCCCAATACACCACTGAATTATTTCGAGACTTGGGAGAAGAAACTGGCCAGGACACGGGCTTTAAGCAGACCGGTTCGATTTCAATTGCTACCAATCGGGAGCGCTATGAGGAGCTGCTGCGCGGGGCTTCAATGGCCAAGGTCTTTGGGCTTGAGGTTGAAGTTATCTCAATCAAAGAAGTAGCGGATATGTGGCCGATGATGCGTGTTGACGACCTAGTTGGGGCGATCTATCTGCCAGGCGATGGCCAAACAAACCCGATCGATACCACCCGCGCCTTTGCCAAGGGCGCCGAAAACTACGGCGCCTCGATTTTCGAAAACGTCAAGGTAACAGCGATCCATCAGAGGGGAGGGCGGGTAACTGGCGTGGCCACAGACCGGGGCGACATTCAGGCTGAGGTCGTTGTCAACTGCGCCGGGATGTGGAGCAGAGAAGTAGGAAAAATGGCGGGAGTAAATGTACCTTTACACGCCGCCGAGCATTTTTACCTTGTCACCGAACCCGTACCTGACCTTGAACCAAATCGACCGATATTAAGAGACACGGGTGGCCGCGCGTATTACAAAGAAGAGGTCGGCGCGATTTTGACCGGCTTTTTTGAACCCAACGCCAAGCCTTGGGGCATGGATGGCATTCCGCCCGATTTCGAGTTTGGCGCTCTGGGCGAAGATTGGGACCATATTGCACCGACATTTGAGAAGGTCATCCACCGTATGCCACTGATGGGCGCCGTTGGCATCCACACTTTCATGAACGGGCCAGAAAGCTTTACCCCCGATGACCGTTACCAACTGGGCGAAGCGCCGGAACTGAAGAACTTCTTCGTCGCGGCCGGTTTCAACTCGATTGGCATCCAATCGTCCGGCGGGGTGGGCAAGGTGCTGGCTGAGTGGATTATCCATGGTCATCCGCCGATGGATTTATGGGATGTGGATATTCGGCGCAATTTCCCCTTTCAAAACAACCGAAACTATTTGCGTGAGCGCGTTACAGAATCATTGGGTTTGCTGTACGACATGCACTGGCCCTTTCGCCAGTATGAGACCGGCCGGGGCATTCGGAAGTCGCCTTTGCATGACCGCTTGGCTAAACAGGGCGCTTGCTTTGGCGAAGTAGCCGGCTGGGAGCGAGCCAACTGGTTTGCGCCAGCCGGTGTGAAGCCGGTGTATGAGTACAGCTATGGTCGGCAAAATTGGTTTGACTACGCTGGCAACGAGCACCGTGCGGTGCGGGAGAATGTCGGTCTGTTTGACCAGACATCCTTTGCCAAGTTCCTGCTCCAGGGTCGGGACGCGCTGCAAATTCTCAACCGCATCTGCGGCAACAATATTGACGTCCCAATAGGGAAAGTGGTTTATACCCAGCTATTAAATGAGCGCGGCGGCATTGAGGCTGACATTACCGTAACTAGAATAGATCAAGACAGCTTCTTTATTGTCGACTCGGGTACAAGTCAAACCAAGACATTTCACTGGATAAAGCGCCAGATTGGTCCCGATGACTTTGCTGCCTTAACCGATATGACCTCGGCCTATGTGGTTTTGAGCGTGATGGGACCAAATTCAAGAGCGCTGTTACGTAACCTTACCGATGCTGATTTATCGACGCGGGCCTTTCCCTTTGGCAGCTCACAAGAAATAGATTTTGCCTATGCTCGGCTTAGAGCCACCAGAATGACCTATGTCGGTGAGTTGGGCTGGGAGCTGTATGTCCCCACCGAATATGCCCAGCATGTGTACGACGCGATTGTAGGCGAAGGCGCTGTCTTTGATTTGGTACACTGTGGCTACCATGCCTTAAACTCTTTGCGCATTGAAAAGGGCTATCGACATTGGGGACACGACATTGCCGCTGAAGACAGTCCCATTGAGGCCGGTCTCGGATTTGCGGTCAACTTCAAAAAAGATATCAACTTTAATGGACGCGACATCTTACTGAAGCAGAAAGAGCAAGGCGTTAAGAGGCGCTTAGTCATGTTTGCCCTTGAAGACAATAAGCCTTTGCTTTACCACAACGAGCCGATTTGGCGGAACAACCAGATTGTGGGTCACATTTGCTCTGGCATGTTTGGGTATACGCTGGGCGTAGCCATAGGGATGGGCTATATCACCGGCGATGAAGTCATTACACCGGATTACATTAACGCCGGCGTTTATGAAGTTGAAGTCGCTGGCGAGCGTATTCCAGCGCAAGCGTCGCTAAAGCCATTTTATGACCCCAAGAGCGAAAGAGTACGGGCTTGAGAACCGGATTCTTTTGCATCCATCTTTTGCCGACATGTGCAAAAAGCAATTGTTCCGCTGGTTTGCAAGCGCCAAGCGGATCAGACTGATCTCCAAACGGCGATTGAGGCAGGGGCCTCTGCGAGTCCACCGCTAGGCAGCTCCCAGATCGAAACTTACGCGAGCCGTCGGACGAGCTAGGTTTGCTTAAAGAGATGCAGCGCCAATAATGCAGACCTCCATCGGCACGCAATGCGCCAACTTGCCCAAGGCTCGGCAACATCGGCTGGAACTCTGCAAAAGGACTGTCGATGAATGGAAACGGACATATCGCAATCTTTTGGAGGGGGCTTATATCGCAAAGTGCCAAGGGTGAGGTCTAGCCGCGCTTGACCGTCACCTTGCCGGGGGTATCGGACTTGATGCCGAATAGCGCACGGGCGACGTTCTCCGGCGTGTCGTCAATGTGGAGGGTTAGTGGGGGCGGGCCTGGCTTCTTCTTTGGCTTAGGGCGGCGCTTGCCCTCGGGCTTGGGGGGCTTGTCTTTAGGCATCGGGGTTATGTCCATTGTTGAGGATTGTCAAAATCGAATGCAGTTGCGTGTTAATGTCGTTAAACTGGTTTGTAAACTCTGTGTTCATATCACACAACCGCTCGTCGATTACGCGAATCGCTTCCCGATTCTCACGCACCAATTCCTTTACTTCGTCAAACTCTGCTCTTGTAACATGCTTTTCCAAGCGCCCATCGGTGTTTCCAGGTTCGCTCATGTTGTGATCTCCTCTAATCAAGCTCTAATTTAGAGAATACCCTACATTCTGCATGCTTGCAAAGCCAAATCTATTCCACTGCTTCTTCCTTGCTAATTTGCTCTGCCATGCGCATCAGTGTCGACATGTCTAGTTTTAGCGCATCGGCCAATCGCTCTATCACACGCAGCGTTGGCGACTTCTGTCCATTCTCAATATGGCTGATGTATACCCAGTGCACCCCCGAACGCTCGCTAAGTGCTTCCGGAGAAAGTGCAAGTTCTCGGCGCCGCCTGCGAATCGCACAGCCAAATGGCTTCCCAATCTGTCCCATAGCACAGATTTTGTGCTGTTGATGGGCAGAATGCCTTAACCTATTGGTTAAACGTCTGAATGTGCGGTACTGTAGGGAGAAGTCCCCTAGGGCGGCTCTTGAGCTGGACACTCACCGCCCCAGGAGACCTAGCGTTGAGAGCGGTGTGCTTCCTTGTCGGCGCATGCCGCCCTCGCGCGCATTGTATACACAATTTCGCTTAACGCTTCAAGGGCGAACTGGAGGTGTAGATATGAGCAGCGATGCAGAAGAATATGATGTAATTGATCAGATCAAGTTTCGGCATGGTCGTCCTTCGCGGGTTGACATTGGGATCGAGAGTGGTTTTAAGTTCGGCCTTGGTTTTGGCTGCGCGTCAATCGTCATTGTTTTGCTTACCTGGGCATTCGTAGCGGCAGTGGGTGCCGGTGTGATCGTGAACTTCATGGACTTTTTGGGATCAATGGGTTAATAGAGAGGAGGTGTTTGCAATGGAACTAGGACCGCTCTGTTTAACGATATTTGTAATTGCCATGATAATAGGTGGGGTCTATCGCATTTATGAGTGGGCTTCTAATGCTTGGTTGGATGCGAGATTGAAAGGAGAGCTGGAGGAATTTGAAAAGAATACCTTGCGTGACAAGAAGCTAGATCTTCTCGGACAAGCAAAAGAGCACAATCGCTTGCGCCGACAGATGAAAGGGCGTCGGAAACGTCATTGACTTAGCCACATCGTCGTCGGTAGACTGGTAGGCAATGACAAATAACGCAGAACCCCGCTGTAAGAGCAGCGGGGTTCGGAGTTGCGTTTAGAAAATCAAGAAAGGCTAACCATCATGGTAGCACTTCAGCGACAGCATGGCAACCCCCAGCAGCTAGAACTACCATTTGATTATGGCGACGAAGCAGAGCAAGAGTGGATTGTGATCCGCAATAGGACGCGGCGTACTAAACACCTTGCAGTGGCGGTATTGAAGCAAATACTCGCTAAGAAAGTCGCGTAGCAAGCTACTCCGCGATCAGATCCTGATACCGTAGCCGCTTACCGGCGGCGCCCTTGACAATATTTGCCATCTGTTCTTCGGTATCGAGTGGCCGGTCATTATGCCGGCCCTCGAATTCGTCAATGTACCGGTGCAGGTGCTTGGGCGACATCTGGTGATAGGTGCCAGTAAAGCCGCGCTTGAGCAGCGACCAGAAGCTCTCCATGCCGTTGGTATGCGCTTGCTGCCGGACGTACTCGCCGACGGAGTGCTTAACCGTTGCGTGTCGCCGTGGCATACCGAGGTAGGCGCGCGCATCATCCGTATAGATAGTGCTTTCCTCGGCTGTATTGTCGGTGACGAATCCCTGCAGCGTTTCCCGGTCCGTGCTCTCGATGACTTGGGCGTGTACCTTGTTGGTATCACGCTCTTTCATGCCTACAACAGCCGTCTTGCCAACCGTCCCGCGGCCAGCGCGCAGCTTCTTGCTGGCATGCTTGTTGCCTTCCTTGCCGCCGACGTAAGTTTCATCGACCTCGATCTCACCATCAAACACGGTGTTGGCGCCGGTGTACGCCTTACGGATACGATGTAGCATGTGCCAAGCAGCCTTCTGGGTAATGCCTAGGTCGCGGTGTAACTTCATGGAGCTGATACCCTTTAGGTTTGTCGTCACAAGATACATGGCGATTGCCCACTTCTGATAGCCGAGCTTGCTGCTGTGCATGATGGACTTGGACTTCACAGAGAAGCGCTTCTTGCAATCATTGCATCGGAAAGGCATAGTAGCATGCGCTGCATTGTCCTTGATCCTGTCACTGTCGCAGTGCGGGCAACGAATACCGTCCGGCCAGCGAGACGCAATGAACCATGCCTCGGCAGTATCATCGTCCGGGAAGATTTGAAAGAGCTTGGCTAGCGTGATACCCTTGCGGTAGTGCTTGCCGGGTGCATTTTGTGCCATGTACAATCCCTTTCAGCTTAACTTTATGGCACTATTGTATCGTGATAAGAGTAGAGCGTCAAGTGGCACTTTGCGATATAAGCCCCTTTTGGAGCGGTGCTCAGCGGACGCGCTTGGCTTCGATCAGAAATTCAGCGATGTCCTCATCAATGACCAGCGCATTGGCCCGCCCGCTTCTGACGACCATTTCAGTCGCGACCTTTTTGTGGTCCCCGGTAGCGATGACCCACACATAGCCGCTATTCCTGTCTATCACGTTTCGCAGCAAGCTGAGCGCGGGGGCATACACCTTCCGCTCTTGGGTCGATTGAAACGATGCGCTGCCGATGCTTTGGGCATTGTTATCGAGCAAATGCCCCAGTACCTCGCCACTGAAAGCAGTCGCGTTATCCTCTAGTCTCAACTGTTCGTGAAGACTGTAAAGAAACTTTGGACTGAATGTGCGCCTTCGTGGCGACGCTAGCGAGTTCTTGACGCCGGCGGCGGAGACACCGCCCACGGTTATAAGGATGGCGCGCGCCAGTCGCAATTCTTCTACTGTCGCCGCTGCCTGAGCTTGATACGCGTCCAAGTCGTCCCGGTGCAGATTCCGGCGCTCAGTGTCCAGGTAGGGCAAGTAAAACGCCCGCGTGTTTGGATTGCGCGACGCTAACAGCTTAACGGCCAAATTCGAAGAAACAGAAGCCGCCTCTTGCTGGTGGTTGTTGACTTCCATGGTGGAAGCCCAGGTGATGCCTTTGTACTGATGTTGGCTGGGCGGAATCAATTCTGCACAGCGATAGAGCGTATAGCCGGGTCCGATTCCGATCGCCCCTTCTTCAAGCGCGGGAAACACTTCTGTAGCGGCGCAATGTGACAGGAACTCGACGTTGAACACGTGGGAGGATGTGCAGCTTCTAGAGCTCCTCCGCCCTTTAGGAAGCTCGACCACAAGCGCTTGCTTCAGCTGTGGTGAATATAGTTTTAGTAAGTCATCCTCCAGCAGATGATTTCGACCAACCCTGGTCAGTTTTAGCGCATTTGCAAAGACTGTCGTACGAAACGATCGTTCGAGGCCGGCTATGGATTGTCCCTCGAATCGACCATTCGGACCCGTTAATTCGGACTCGCGCAATCCGTCTTGTACTACTGCCTCAAAGAATCGGATACCCTGACGATATTCTTCGCGCAATTCTTCAGATAGGTTCTCGGGGATATTCGTGGTCCAGCCCAATGCGCCATGTTCATAGTGCTCGATACAGCCGTGCTCGTCTGTGCCCAGCAAGTAGTCGCTGCTGACATCCAAGACGCGACAGATCTGAATCAAACGGGCAATCGAAGGCATTGTGCCGCTCATCCAATTGGCAACCCCGCCTTCCGAAACCCCCAGTCGATGCGCCAGTTCCCTTTGCGTTATTTTTCGCTTCTTAAGAATCTGCTTCAGTCGTTGTGGAAAGGTCATGAAACTCCATCTCGGGGCAGCAACAAATAATTCGGCGGCTTCAAAATGAAAGAGTTCTGTTTTCGACGGACATAAGCTTTCGGTACCGAGCGCCTCAATCGCATCGTTCTGCGAACGGCTGCGGCATTGATACTTCAGTTAATGTGAAGATGTGCGACTGACGTTCAAGAATATTGTACGCTGACTTGCCAATTTCCTCAACAAACCGACAAGTGCCTGCGAAATGTCTATAATCTATATGCGCAGGCTGGCGCGGGTAGATTCGTTGCGGCTTGATGCATAAAGAATCTGTAATGGAAAGGATAATCGCATGAAGAGGATAATTGTTTTGATGCTTGTGGTTCTGCTCCTGCTGCCATCCTTGGCGAATGCTCAGGATGACGACCGTATCACGATCCGCTTCTGGCACATTTGGGGCAACGTCACCTGGTTGCCCGAAGTGGTGGAACCGGCCTTTGAAGCCGCCTTCCCGCAGTACGACCTGGAATTGCGTGTTTTGGATGGCTACCGCAACGCTTATGATCTATACACGCTGGCGCAGGAACAGGGCGATCCGCCCGAGCTTCTGCAGGGCACCTCAAGCAACACGCAGGCGCCCCGTGATTCCGGTTTCTTCAAGCCGCTCCACGAAGCCATTGCCGGCCGGACAGAAATCAATGGCATACCGGTGCGGCTCGACGAGATTGTCGGTCCCGCTGCGATCTTCTATCAGCTGGATGGCGAGTACTACGAATTGCCGTGGAATGCCTCGACGCCGATCGTCTTTGGCAACATGGATCTGCTAGTGGAAGCCGGCGTGGCCGAAGATGTCAACGATTTCGCCGCCATCCCCTCAACCTGGGCGGAAGTCCATGAAGTCTGCGCCGTCATCGTTGACAAGTTTGATGATGTGGATTGCATCAATTTCGGCGCCGGCGGCTGGTACTTTGAAAACGCCCTGGCAATGCAGGGCGCCTTTATGGCGAACAACGAGAACGGTCGCGGAGGCGGCTGCGTCACCGAGGTCCTGTTCAACAGTCAGGAGGCGGTAGATTACCTGGCCTGGCACAAGAGCCTCGAGGAGGCCGGCTATTGGGTCGATTACGGCCGGGCCGAGTACAACATCACCTGGGCGGACAGCAAATTGGCCTTGCATATGACATCCAGCGCCGCCGCCCGTGGACGCGTGGAAATCGGTGAAGGAAACGGCTTCACTGTGGGCGCCGATCGCATGCCCTACAATCAGGATGTGGATTACGTCGGCAACACCGTCGGCGGCGGAATGATCCTTTTGACGGACGGTCTCGAGCCGGAAGTTGAAGAAGGCGCGCTGACCTTTCTCATGTTTCTAATGGAACCGGAGAACATCGCCAATTGGCACAAGTCAACCGGGTACATTCCTGTTACGCAGTCCGGCTTTGACTACCTGGAAGCGGAAGGCTGGTTCGACGAAAACCCGACCTTCGCTGTTGCCACTAACCAATTAATGGCATCCGCCCGGGCCCCGCAGACCGCTGGCGCGATCTTCGGTAGCTTCGCGCAGGTCTACCAGATGTATCGGGAAGTCTTTCAAAATATCCTCCGTAACGATGCCGATATCCAGGGGGCGCTGGATCGCCTCAAGGCGGAGGCCGACCTGCTAATCGAAGAATACAACTTGCTGGTGCCTTGCGAGGAAATGTAGGCAAGGCAATGCTAAAGAGGATGGGGCGATCGCCCCATCCCCCCGCCCTATCTTGTTCAGCAGCGCTCGCGCATGGCCGTTGGTCATGCGGTAAGCTGTGTACACACGACCGGCGACTTTACTCTATTCTAGCAAATCGTCTTAGCCGCTCCCGGGAGGCGCCGAGACGGTGATGGCAGTCCTATTCACGATTCTCGCGTCTGCGCTGGGCGCGCTGATTGTCGGCGCGATCCTAAAGCGCCGCGGGAAAGGATTAATGGGCGGTATGGCGCTGGGCGCTGTTGCCGGGCTTCTCGGCAGCCTGGCGACCATGGTCCCCTTGCAATACTGCGTCCTCGAACCTGAGAACCATATGTTCTTCGAGCTCAGCGTTCTGGGCCAGACGGTCACCGTAAACGCTGTCGCCCTCCTTGGAATCCTGCTGGTCTTTGTTGTCACGTGGTCCTTCGCGCTAGCGATTGACAGACTGCGTCATCAATGGCAGGCCCGCAGCACTACGGTATGGAAGGCGGACACGGCGCCGGGTACCTTCGTCGGCTACGATTTCTCGCCCTGGATTTTCCTGGCGCCGACCCTCGTCGGACTCGCTGTCTTCACCTATTATCCGGCGGCGCAGAACTTCTTTTTGGGCACACAGTTGGCGCGGCGCGGGGTGGCCAATACTGCCTTCAATTGTCTGGATAACTTCGCCAGTCTGATCACCAGTCGCTTGCAAGACGCCCACTATTACATCTTGAGCGATGGCTTCATCTGGCATGCCGAAAACGCGCGCTATTTGGCGGTTTTCGGCAACAGCGTGTTTTTCTCCGTGTTTATTGTGCTTGTCGCGAACGTGTTGGGTCTCGCTATCGCCTTGCTGGCGTCACAGAAGATTCGCGGCGCGTCGGTTTATCGCACGCTGATGATTTGGCCTTATGCCATCTCGGGTGTCGTGGTCGGCATCGTTTTCGCGATATTGCTGGGCGGTGGGGGATCGGGATTCTTAAATCAGGTTTTGCGACTCTTTGGCGCAGAGCCCCTACCATTTCTGTCCGATCCCTGGTGGGCGAGAGCCTCGGTAGTGGCGGCCGCTGCCTGGAACAAACTCGGCTTCAACGTCTTGATATACATCGCGGCTCTGCAGTCGGTTCCCATGGAACTGATGGAGGCCGCTTCGATTGATGGCGCCAATGCCTGGAAGCGCTTCCTAAATGTGACCATACCGATGATTTCCCCTTACATCTTCTTCGTCGTGTTTCTCAATCTAAATTACAGCTTTTTCGACCTCTACGCCGTTATTGACAACCTCACCGAGGGCGGACCGGTGAACGCGACGACGAACCTGGTCGTGGATGTCATTCGCGTCGGCGTCGAGAGCCGCGATATCGGGAAAGCGGCGGCGCAGTCTATCGTCTTGTTCATGGTGGTGGTCGGCCTCACCTACATGCAGTTTCGCGTTATGGGCCGGCGCGTCACCTACGGGGCTGACTAAGATGACTGCCACAACTCGCCGACGCGGGGATGATCAACCGCCGCCACTGTTTCGCCTTCTCCGCGAGCAGATCTCGTTCAGGCGTTGGTATATCCATATCCTTCTGTGGATCGCCGTGATATTCATGGGCTTTCCCCTATTTTACGCCGCATTGGTCAGCACACAAAACAACGCCCAGATGTTCAGGTTGCAAATGATTCCGGGCGACTCATTCGGCTTCAATTTGCAGACGGTGCTCGATCGCAATATCACGCGCCTGATGTTCAATACTTTTGCCGTGGCGACCATGGTCACACTGGGCAAAGTTGTCTTGTCGATCTTCAGTGGCATGGCGCTGGTCTACTTCCGCTTCCCCGCTAAGTCGCTCGTATTTGGACTTATCCTTGCCGCGCTGATGGTACCGGGCGAGGTGACGATTATCGCTCTGTTTCGCTTGGTCGCGCTTGAGTTGGGCTGGGGCAACACCTGGACGGCCCTGGTTGTGCCGGCTGTGGCAAGCCCTACCGGCGTATTCCTCTTTCGGCAGCACTTCGCCAGCATCACGCCGGAACTATCCGAAGCAGCGCAACTGGATGGCGCGGGCCCGCTGCAATTCCTGCTGCGCGTGCTCCTGCCTCTCAGCCGAAACACGGTAACCGCGCTTGTCGTCATCATGTTCATTGGCGCCTGGAACAGCTATTTGTGGCCCCTGCTGATCGTCACCAACCCGGATTTCCAGGTGATTCAGGTGGGATTAAGCACGCTGGACGATGGCGTGGAAATCGGACGTACCTGGGGGCCGATCATGCTGGGCGCCGTTATCGCGAGTATTCCGCCAATCACCGTCTTCGTTGTGATGCAGAAGCAGTTCCTGCAGGGCTTTGCCCTAACGCGGCACAAATAAGCAGACGCAAGTAAGTGATTGAAGTTTTACCACCGAGTACACCGAGTTCTATTGAGGTCTCCGAGGAGCATTCTACGCCAGAGAAATTCACATCGACCCAGCAGCATTGTAGGGGCGAGCCTTGGCTCGTCCACACCTGCTATGGTTTCTCCGTACTTTTTCGCACGACAAACTTGGAATCACTTGTAAAGGCATGGATATGTTGCGAATCGTTACTCAAAACATCTGGAACAAGAACAACCATTGGCGGGAACGGGCGGATGCGATCGGGCGCAATATGGACGAGCTGGAAGTCGATATTGTCTGCATCCAGGAGTCGCAGCCTGAACACTTCGAGTATCTAAAGTCGCACAGCTTCAGGCGCTTTCCGCATGCCTATTATGCGCCGAGCGATGATGGTTCAGTAACGCCTTACCCGCAAGGCCTGGCGATGTTCTCACAGCTGCCCGTGCTGGACGCAGGCAAGGTCAACATTGGGCGGGAGCGCGAGATGCGCAATCCCTGGATGCGAAATCTGCAGTATGCGACGGTGGTAACGCCATCCAGTCATTCCCTTACCGTCTTCAATACGCACCTGTTCTTGAGCAGAGGACAGAAAGAAAGCGGTATCAGGACTTGCGTGGACTTCATGCGGCGCGCGCAATTTGCCAGCCACCAGCATATTCTGACCGGCGACTTCAACATCAATCTCGATGCGCAGCCGGAATACCTGGCGCCGCTTTCAGAACATCGCTATGCCGATCTGTGGACCGCGAAAAACGGAAGCGAGACCGGATACACCGCCCCCTTAGACCATGACGAGCAGCTCGTCAAACGCATCGACGGGTTATTCACGCAGCGCGACCGCCTTGACCGGGTCGTCAGCGTCTCGCTGGTCAATGCGGAGCCGATTAATGATGGCAGTCTGCTGCTGTCTGATCACATCGGCGTGATGGCGACATTAGATCTCGGCTAAATTACAGCTTCCGATTTTCGATACCGACGATGGTATTGACGCGGAACATATCCGCCCTCGCTGGTTGGATTCAATGAGGAAAACTGAAGTGCCCTATGTTTGACCCAGCAAGATGCAACTCGTTGGCTGACAGGCGCCAATGTCCTTGTGGCAATTGCTTTCCTGCAGAGATTGACGCCTGTCGCGCCGCGTTTAGCCCACCAATTACCGGCCATCTCCGGGCCAGACTACCGAGAACCGTCTCAGAAATTCAGGCATTTTTCGGGTCTTCCTTCGGGTTATCATTTGCCGAATGCGGCTTCCGTCATTGGTGGGCGGAATGATAGACAGCAGCACCACGCGATCAGGCAAGCGATAGAGCCGACGAAGCCAAGAACATGACCGTGCCCGAGCCAGAAATCCGACAAGTTATCCGCAAGCTTGATCCCGGCTGGCGCCTGCACAATACGCAGCCGCTGGGGGCCGCGCCTGCGCGCTCCACGTCGCGACTGGCGCCGAGACGAAAAGGCGTATG
>JAPOXG010000018.1 GCA_026707225.1 Chloroflexota bacterium | reverse complement strand
GTTCGCCCGTCGCCGACGGCAAGCCCGACAGAATTCGCAGCGACGACGACGCTAAGCACAGCCGCGACAGAGACAGAGCCGCGGACAATTGTGATCGTCGCGAGCGCGACGCCGCTTCCGTCGGAAACTGTCGCGACGGCGAGGCTAGAGATCGCGCCGGCGAATTTGACGCTGACCGCCATCCGCGCCACGATCGCCGAGCGCCGCGAGTTGACTGCTACAAACCCGTCACCGACGGTAAGCTCGACAGATATAACTGAGACAGCGACGCCAAGCGCAACCGCGACAGAGACTGACCCGCCGACCAAGACTTTGGTTGCGTTAACGTTCTCGCCAACGCCGACGCCGCTGCCATTCTATTTCGCCTACCTGGTTCCGACGCCGACTGCCTACCGACCGGTTGAAGACGACTTCCGCATCGACTGCCAGGTCAGGGGAGATTGGATTCCCTATGAAGTAAGGGCCGGCGATTCAATGCTGTCGCTTGCGCTATCGTCGGGAGTCAGTTTACTGGAATTGCGCGGCGGCAACTGCTTTGAGCCGATTCGCGGCATCTTTGCCGGGGAGACTCTGCTTGTGCCGCAGCTTCCGGAACTGCCTATTGAAGTACCTGCGCCCGAATTTTCGATAGAGGATGCGGCGGAGGCGATGGTTGGCTGCGATGACCGATCGGCTCGGATTGTTGCGCCGGCGCCCCTGGAACATGTGGAAGGCGTATTCGCGCTAGTCGGCAGCGCCCGGTTGCCGGCAGGCGGCAAATATCATATCGCGCTGAAACCGGGCTGGTCAAATGAATACTTTCTGTATTTGGTCTCGGAGCAAGCTGTCAGCAATGACGTGCTGGGATTGATCAATTCAGAGCTATTCGGCATGGGCGCGCACCGAATTCAGTTGACAGTGCTTGATGACGACGGCGAACTAATCGAAGGCGGCATTTGCGAAATCGAGCTTATATTTGGATCATCGTGATCTGTCAGTATAGGATGAGTGAAAGCGGAATGTTGTCGGAGCCGAATCTGCCGCCGGACGCAAGGCTATGATGCCGTTTGCTACGCGTTGGTTACGCCATGCGGGGACATGCGCTGTCGCTTGCATCGTGCTTGTATTGGCGCTTGCTTTCCTCTGGACGGTGCTGCAGATTGCCTCCGTGCATGATCTGGGTCGCTCGCTTGATGGAACGACCGCAGCTAGGCGCGATGCCTATCGCGCTACCGCCACTGCAATCAACGTCGAGCATGAGCGCGTCAGTTTGCGAGCTGGCTCTTCTATCGTCCTGCTGCAACTGGATTTGGATAGCCCTATGCCCGCAAAGCCGGTAGCGGTACCGACCGCCTCGCCGACTGTACCGGCGCAAACGCCAGCTCCAGAGGACATCAGCTTGCCGAAGCTGCTGCTGCCGCGCGACCCGCCCGCAGGAAAATGGCTGTCGGGAACGCAGGCGCCAAGCCGCGCGCCTGAGGCTTTCCGCGCGCACAGACTGGTGAATGTCTTGCTGTTGGGAAGCGACGAGCAGGTGAGCGATGACAACTTCATCCGCACTGACACCATGATCGTCGTCTCGCTCAATGTGGAAACCGGGACCTTATCTATGTTGAGCTTCCCGCGTGATCTTTTTGTGTACATCCCGCACGGAAGAATGGGACGGTTAAATACCGCTTTTGGTCTCGGCGAGAATCTGAACTGGGATCCCGGCGGCGGATTCGGTCTGCTGCGTCAAACCATTTTCTACAACTTCGGCATCAATGTTCATTATTACGCGCGGGTCGATTTCTCGGGCTTTGAAGCAATCATCGACCGCTTGGGTGGCGTCGACATCGCTGTGGATTGCGTCTATCGCGACTACTATCCGGTTGGAACGGACGACGTCCGACGGTCCGGTTCGAGCGGCTATCGCCTGCGCACGCTGCCGGTTGGCTACTATACATTTGATGGATTCGATGCTTTGTGGTACGCGCGCACGAGAAAGTATACCGATGACTTTGATCGCGGCCGCCGGCATCAACTGCTCATTCGCGCAATATGGCGCAAGGCGCGGAGCCAGGGCTTGGCGACGACCTTGCCGCAGCTCTGGCCCGAGCTCACCAAGATCGTCGATACTGACTTGCCATTTGAGCAAATGCTCCGTTTATTGCCGCTTGTCATCAACCTCGATCTTGACGATGTGCAGAATTACACTTTCCGCAAGATATACCATACCCGGAACTGGACCACGCCGGATGGCTGGATTGTACTGCTGCCGAATCGGGAAGCGGTTGCCAAGTTGATGCAGGCGCTGTATACGCCTCCCTCCAGGCATCAGACCGCTCTCGCTGGCCCTCGCATCGCCGTTTACAACGCGTCCGGTGAAGCCAACTGGGATGTTGTCGCCAGCGAGCGGCTGCGCTGGGGCGGTTACAATGCGATTGCACTGGGGCGCCTGGACGCCAGCGAAGATTATCCCATCAATCAGCTGATTGATCATGTCGCGGCGGAAAAGGGCAGCCTGGTTCCGGGTATCCTCCAAGCTTTGAATATGACGGAAGAGCAGGTGAATCTTGAGGTCAGAGCGGACCGAGCGTTTGATTACGTCGTGATCATCGGGCGGGATTATGAGTCCTGTACCTTTGGGGTCCTGCCGCTTGATGGCTGAGACTGCTAGTCGCGTCTTCGCGTTGACGCGCGATTCGTCTCGTGGTGGCAATCGGCGCAAAATATGTTATGATGTGGATGATGGCGGGGTATGGCGCAGTCCGGCTAGCGCGCTTGCATGGGGTGTAAGAGGTCCCCGGTTCGAATCCGGGTACCCCGACTGAAAACAAACGGGCTCACCCAGCGGTGGGCTCTTTTATTGGAAAGGGTAACGAAATGCAGAATCAAGCGATCAAGCTGACCTCGCTCGCCAGCTGCGCCGGTTGAGCGTCGAAGCTCAGCCCGAGCGAGTTGGCGCAAGTATTGCGTCCCTTAAGCGAGATTTACAGCGGAGACGAATACCCCCGGGTTCTAGTCGGCTTGTCGGAGCCGGATGACGCGGCCGTCTACCAGATTGACCCGGCGCGAGCGATCATATCGACGACCGATTTTTTTCCGCCGGTGGTGGATGATCCCTACGATTTTGGCGCCATAGCGGCGGCGAACGCCTTAAGCGATGTGTATGCGATGGGCGGGCAGCCACTGATGGCGATCAATCTCGTCGCTTATCCCGATGATTTGGACAAGGCCATCTTGTCGGAGATTCTGCGCGGGGGCGCTGAGAAGGTCAAAGAGGCCGGCGCCGTGATCGCTGGCGGGCATTCCATTTCCGATGCTGAACCGAAATACGGCTTGTCGGTCACGGGCGAGGTGGAAGTCGGAAAGATCATTCGCAAGTCGGGCGCGCGGGTTGGGGATGTGTTGATTTTGAGCAAGCGGCTGGGCACGGGTGTCGTCACAACCGCGCTCAAGAGCGATATTGCAAAGCCACAGCACGTGGCGGCGGCGGTTGAGTCCATGTCGCTCTTGAATCGTAACGCTGCCGAGTTGGCGCAGCGGCATGGCGTGCATGCGATGACTGATATCACTGGTTTTGGCTTGGTCGGTCACGGTCTTGAGATGGCCAAGCTGAGCGGCGTTGACTTCAGGCTAAATGTGAATGCGCTGTCGCTGCTGCCGGGCACGATCGATTACGCGCGGAATGGTGTTTTCCCCGGTGGCATGGAGCGAAATCGGGAATACTACAGCCAATGGCTTGTGGATGATGGCGAGCTTGCCGAATATGAGCGAGGCTTGTTGTTTGATCCGCAAACTTCCGGCGGGCTCTTAATGTCAGTGGCGGCGGACCGGGCGGCCGCCTTGCTCGCCGATTTGCATAACGAGGGCGAAGAGGCGTTCCAAATTGGCGATGTCGCCGCTGGACCCGGAAACATCGCTGTGGTCAAGCCTAGCTAGCGTTTCAATCAGGGGCGATTAGCTTAAGGCGCGCGTGGGACGCCGGCTACACAGCTGCGGCGGGGGGAATCAGATCAAGATTCCTGCCGACTTTTTCAAAAGCGACCAAGGCGCGATCCAGGTGTTTCTGGCGATGCGTGGCGATATAGCTGGTGCGCAGCAGCGCCTGGTTTGGCGGCGTGGCCGGCGGCACAACGGGATTGGTGTAGACGCCCTCTTCAATCAACGCAGCCCAGGTTAAACCGGTGCGAAACTGCTCTCCGATCTTGACCGGAATGATCGGCGTCTGGCTGTTGAAGGTGTCGTAACCCAGCCGCTTGAGACCCTTGCGCATATACTCAGCGTTTTTCCAGACTTGCTGCACATGCTTCGGCTCGGTCTCGATGATGTCCAGGGCGGCCAGAACGGCGGCGAGATTGGGCGCCGGCAACGCGGCCGAGAAGATCAGCGAGCGCGCATGATGCTGCACATAATGAATGACATCCGCTGAGCCGGCGATGAAACCGCCAATGGAAGCGAAACTCTTGCTGAACGTGCCCATGATCAGATCGACTTGATCAGTCAAGCCGAAATGCGCCGATGTGCCGCGCCCCCCCCCAGCGACGCCGATGCCATGAGCATCATCCACCAGAATCCGAGCGTCAAATTGCTTGC
Source organism: Chloroflexota bacterium (assembly GCA_026707225.1). Taxonomy (GTDB): domain Bacteria; phylum Chloroflexota; class Anaerolineae; order Aggregatilineales; family Phototrophicaceae; genus UBA6055. The sequence continues at coordinate 29,556 of JAPOXG010000018.1, read as the reverse complement.
AAATCTCGACAATCTGCGGCAATGGGGCGAAGTCGCCGCCCATACTGTAGACGCCGTCAACGATGACGAGCTTGCCAGCATCCGCGGGCACGCGGCTCAAGACGCGCTCGAGATCCTCCACGTCATTGTGTTTGAAGCGTTTCATCGTCCCGCGCGACATCTGCACGCCATCAACCAGACAGGCATGCGCGTCTTTGTCGAGGATTGCAACATCATTCTTGCCCAGCAGAGCCGAAACAGTGCCCAGATTCGTCTGATAGCCGGTCGAGAATACCAGCGCCGCTTCTTTGCCGACAAAGTCCGCCAATCGCCGGTCGGCTTCCAAATGCAGCTCCAGCGTTCCATTTAGAAAGCGCGAACCGGTTACACTGGTGCCATAACGCCGCGTCGCCTCGATCGCCGCGTCTCGTACGCGCGCGTCTGTTGTGAGACCCAGGTAATTGTTCGACCCCAGCATCACAACGTTCTTGTCTTCGAAAGTGGCGGTGGCGCCCTCGGAATCGCTCAAGGCGCGGAAGAAGGGATAAATGCCCATTTCCATCGCCTCTTTGGCGACCGTGAATTCCGATAGCTTGTCGAATAAGTCTGCCACTATACTCTCCTGAGCAGCCCTCAGCGAAGCGGACCGCTATGTTTCGACGGTTCCGTCGGCAGCGTTTAGTCTCGACAATGCAAGCCACCAGGAAAGACCGTCGCTGCGCGTCGCAGACTTTGGTGGCCTGCGCCCTACCGTGCAGAGTCTAACAGCAGGCACTGGCTTTCACAATGACCATTTGGGCGAACCGAGAAGCGTTCGTGAAAAAACTCACTTGCGCGGACAAGTCGCGCAGGTGTACAATACAGTCGTAAATTACAGTGACGTTCGGAGCTTGACATGTCCAGCTTGGCGATTCGTAGAATCATAGTCTGGGTTGTATCGATGGTCTTAGGACTTTTGGTCGGTTACGGCATCATCACCGTCGGCTTCGATATGCTGCCGCTTTTCAGCGCGGTGCAAACGCCCCAAGGCGTATCGATTGAAGAGTACGGCATCCAGTATTATCTGTTCACCTCGATTCCGATTGGGCTGGTCTTTGTGATTTGGCTCGACGCCTTCATGGACACGCGGATTTTGCCTGATTAGGCAAATCCCTCATCTCACCTAAATGGGATCCACCGGCTGGTGGATTCTTTCATTTTGGCATAGAGCGGCGCCCTCATCGACTATTGGCGAGCAAATGAGAGATGTGAATCATTCACTGATAGCTATTGCAAGCTGAGCACCGCTAGATTGATATCATGGACAAGACACTTCGCTCGGCGATTCCCGGTTTCTACGGCTTGACTGTGGCTGAGCGGCAAGCGATCGCTAAGGAGTGGGCCGGCCTTGGGGAAGGCGAATTAGAGTCTTTGAGGGACTCTGGGTTGTCGTTGGCGCAAGCCGACCTCATGATCGAAAACGTCATCGGTCGATACAGCTTGCCCCTTGCCGTCGCTACCAACTTCAAGATCAACGATCGCGATTACCTGGTGCCCATGGTCATTGAAGAGGCGTCGGTTGTCGCGGCTTGCAGTTCTGCGGCGAAGCTGTTTCGGCAGGGTGGAGGATTCACCGCCAGCGCTGACGAACCGATCATGATCGGCCAGATTCAATTGCTGGACTTGGCTGATATGGAGGCCGCGACTGGATCGATATTGGCGCGCAAAGCGGAGATTCTCGCGCGCGCAAATGAAGGCGCCGGCAGCATTGTCGCCCGCGGTGGCGGCGCTCTTGACTTGGAGATCCGTCCATTGCGCGATACGGAAGCTGGCGACATGCTCATATTGCATCTGCACTGCGATGTGCGAGACGCGATGGGCGCCAATCTGATCAATGCCGCGCTTGAGCGTATCGCTCCGCTCGTTGAGCGTATCAGCGGCGGGCGGGTTAATCTGCGGATTTTGAGCAATTTAAGCGACCGGCGATTAGCAAGGGCGAGCGGGACGATTCCACGTGAAGCGCTGGCAATGGCTGAAGCGCCTGGGACGGAGGTGATCCAATGGATCTGCGAGGCGGCTGCTTTCGCTGCAGCCGATCCATATCGGGCTGCCACGCATAACAAAGGCATCATGAATGGAATCGATGCGCTGATGCTAGCGACCGGCAACGATTGGCGCGCGGTTGAGGCGGGAGCGCATGCTTACGCGTCACGGAACGGGCGCTACCGGAGCCTGACAACTTGGTCGAGAGACAGCCTCGGCAACCTGCGCGGCGAGATCGAGCTGCCCCTGGCTGCCGGGATCATAGGCGGGGCGACGCGGATACATCGCGGCGCGCAGACCAGCCTGAAGCTGTTAGGGGTAAAGTCCGCGCAAGAGCTGGCGCAGGTCGCTGCGGCTGTTGGATTGGCGCAGAATCTCGCGGCGATCCGCGCGCTGGCCACCGATGGCATTCAGAAGGGGCACATGCGGCTGCACGCGCGTCAATTGGCGCTGGCGGCGGGCGCTGCCGAAGAGAACGTCCGCGCTGTAGCGGCGCAAATGGTCGACGAAGGCAATATCGGCCTGGCGCGCGCGCAAGATATCGTGCGCGAACAAAGGGACATGTCATGACAGGAGATGCAATGCAGTTGATGAACACGGACCGCGGGGTGGGCATTGTCGGCTATGGTTCGTATATTCCGCGATATCGCCTGCCGGGTTCGGAGATCGCACGTGTTTGGACGAATGGCCTAACTCCATCACCGGTTCGGGAAAAAGCCGTCGCCGGCATCGACGAAGATGTGGTCACGATGTCAATTGAAGCGGCGAGGAACGCGCTCGTCTGCGCTGAGATAGACCCGCAGCGAATCCGCGCAGTTTGGGTGGGCAGCGAGAGTCATCCCTATGCCGTGAAACCGACAAGCACCATTGTCGCCGAGAGTATTGGCGCGCCTACGGATATTCTGGCGGCTGATTGGGAATTCGCCTGCAAAGCCGGCACGGAAGCGGTGCAGGCGGCGCTCGGCCTCATCGGCAGCGGGATGTCGCAATATGTCATGAGCATTGGCATGGACACGGCGCAGGGTCGCCCGGGCGACGCGCTTGAATATACGGCGGGCTCCGGCGGCGCCGCTTTCATCCTGGGACCGGCAAAGGAAAGCTATGCCGTCTACCAAGGCAGCTATAGTTATGTCACCGATACGCCCGACTTCTGGCGGCGGGCGGGCGAGGTCTACCCGAGTCATGGCGACCGCTTCACCGGCGAGCCGGCTTATTTTGCCCACACGATCAATGCCGCTTCGAATCTGATGAGCATGATGAATACCAGGGCGCCGGATTATGATTTCGCTGTTTTTCATCAACCCAACATCAAGTTCCCGGCGCGAGCCGCCAAGACGCTGGGCTTTGCGCCGGATCAGTTTTCCGCCGGCTTGCTCGCGAACGAAATCGGCAATGTTTATTCGGGTTCCTGCATGATTGGCTTGACCGCCATTCTCGATATCGCCAAGCCGGGCGACCGCATCTTGATGGTCAGTTACGGCAGTGGCGCCGGTTCCGATGCTTTTGATCTGCGCGTGACCGCGCGCATCACCAAACTTCCATCCTCCCGACGGCGCACAACAGACTATATTGAGCGGCGCCGGGAAATCGATTACGGGACTTATGTGCGCTTCCGCGACAAACTCAAGGAATAGGTGAAATGGGCGTATCCATCGTAGGAGTCGGCATGGTCCCTGTCCGCGAGCATTGGTCGACCGGGCTGGCGGAATTGGCGGCGGAAGCGGGGACATTGGCATTGCGCGACGCTGATATTGCGCAGGTAGACGCGCTCTATATCGGCAATGCCTACGGCGCGACGTACAACCAGCAGACGCAGCTTGGCAGCCTGCTCGCGACGGAAATTGGCCTGCCAGGCGTTGAGGCGTTCACTTGCGAAGCGGGTGATGCGTCTGGGGGCGTCGCCTTGCGCGCCGGCTATCTGGCGGTGGCTTCAGGCGCGATGCGTTCAGCGCTGGTCATTGGCGTCGAGAAAGCGACCGATATCGTGGGTCCTGCAAGATGGACCGCGCGAAATGTCAGCCTGGACGCGGAATACGAAGCCATCAATGGCGCCAGCTTGACGGCGATGGCCGGTATGCTGATGCGCCGCTATATGTACGAATTTGGCTTGGAGTTGTCGCAATTCGAGGGTTTTAGCATCAATGCGCATCGAAATGGCTCGCGGAACAAATTCGCTATGTTTCGCAATCGACTGCGGTCTGGCGCCTTCGTCAACGCGCCTATGATTGCCGATCCCGTCAGCCTCTTCGACAGCGCCCCGGACGGCGATGGGGCGGCCGCTGTCGTGCTCGTCAATTCAGAGTTGGCGGCGGATTTAGTTCCGAAACCGATATCCATTCGCGGCAGCGCGGTAGCGACGGATAGCCTGATGCTGCAAGATCGCGCAGATCCGCTCGCCCTGGCGGCGGTCGCGAAATCGACGGCTCGTTGCCTGGATCAGGCGGGGCTCGCGCCAGGTGAACTCGACGCGCTCGAATTGCACGACGCCTACACTATCCTGACCGCCCTTTCGCTGGAGGCAATTGGCTTTAGCGACCGCGGATGTGGCTGGGAATGGGCGCAGGCTGAAGGCGCCAGAATCGCGCCAGATGGAGAATTGCCCTTGAGCAGTTTCGGTGGACTGAAAAGCCGCGGCAATCCGGCCGGCGCCAGCGGTATCTATCAGGCGGTAGAGGCGGTAAGCCAGTTGCATGGGCAGGCGGGAGAGAATCAGGTTCCCGGCGCGCGCCATGTCCTGATCCAGAGCATAGGCGGGCTGGGAGCGACAGTCGCCACGCACGTCTTGAGCGCGCCGCCCGCCTGACTTGATAGGCTCTGAAAGTGCCAAATCCTATCAAGATAGCTTCTGATAGCCGGCGGAACCTAGACTCAGAATGGCAAGGAGCGCGAAACGGGGTGAGGAGCGGATCAATGCGCGTAGCGAAACACTGGCGCAACCAGAAGCTGCGATATCGGCTCATCAGGAAGATGGATCGAATCAGAAACGACGGTAGTCAGGCCGAACCTACGCGTTTGGTCAGCAGGTCACGCGATCATCAGCCTGTTGCCATGCAGGTCAAGGTCTTCTCATGAACAGGGGCGGAGCAGAACTGCCGGCGTGTGTCAATCGCGCGTATGACTGCGGCGGCGGCGCGCGCGGAACCATATTCAGCTACACGCTGGTCCAGGAAGCGGCCGCTGAATTCGTGTCGCAGGCGCCCTTTTACTTGGCATTGGTGGAGCTAGTAGGTGGAGAATTGATTACAGCCCAGCTAACCGATGTCGACGGCGGAGTGGCGATTGGCGATGCCGTGGAAATGGTTACGCGAAAACTAACCACGGATGGTCAACGCGGCATGATCGTATATGGATACAAGTTCCGCCCCGTTATCAATTGACGATATCAGTGGATCACAAAAAAGAGCCACTTAAGCGTGGCTCTTTCTTTTGGGAATTCAATCGTGCTTAGGCGATTATATTTGCGCCTTTGGTCTTGCTCTCGTAGCTGAGCGACATCTCGGTATTGGTATCGAAGAGATGCATATTATCCAGGTTGAAGGTAATATCCATCGGCTCGCCGACGGTGGCATCGGTCCGCGGATCGGTGCGGGCGATGAAATTCTTGCCTTGATTTTCCAGATAGATGATCACCTCATTACCCATCTGCTCGACAACCTCGACGTTGCAGACCATATTTGCCGGGACGATGCCCTGCGGCAGATAGTTGGTGTCGTCGATGTCTTCCGGCCGAATGCCGCAAACCACTTCCATCCCCACATGACTGCGGAAATTGTCCGCCTTACTGGCCGGCACAGGCAAGGTAAACGCGCCAACATCGACTACCATGCCATCGCCGTCTTCCTTGAGCGTCGCGTCAAAGAAATTCATCGACGGGCTGCCAATGAAGCCGGCGACAAAAATGTTGTGCGGGTTGTGATATAGATTAAAGGGCGAGTCGATCTGCTGCAATTTGCCTTCGTTCAGCACGCAAATGCGTGTCCCCATCGTCATCGCCTCGACCTGGTCATGCGTTACGTAGATGAAGGTCGTCTCCAAGCGCTGATGCAGGCGGCTGATGAAGGAGCGAGCTTCCACGCGGAGTTTCGCGTCCAGGTTGGAGAGCGGCTCGTCCATCAAGAAGACGGCCGGCTCACGCACGATAGCGCGCCCGACAGCGACGCGTTGACGCTGACCACCGGAAAGCTGACGCGGACGGCGATCGAGCAAATGACCGATTCCCAATTCATTCGCCGCCTCATTCACGCGTTCGTCAATGATCTTCTTCGGCGTCTTGCGCAGCTTGAGGCCGAAGGCCATGTTGTCATAGACGGTCATGTGTGGATACAAAGCGTAACTTTGGAACACCATGGCGACATCGCGGTCTTTCGGCGCGACATTGTTGACAACGCGATCTCCAATGAGGATCTCGCCCTCGGTAATCTCTTCCAAGCCAGCGAGCATCCGCAGGCTGGTCGACTTGCCACAGCCGGAAGGACCAACGAATACCAGGAACTCTTTGTCTTGAACTTCGATAGTCAGGTCGGTTACGACGCGCTGATCACCGAAATCCTTTGAAACATGATTGAAAGTGACACCAGCCACAGGAACCTCCATTCAAATAAGCAGTTGGACGACAATACTGGTAAAACTGCACAAATATCTTACTTGACAGCAAGATAGATTTATAGTGGCAATTATATCGCGCTTTTCTGAATTTGCAAAATATTCCTTCAATTGATGTAGAATCAGTCAATCGCGATTCTTCGACTGGAGTGAACATGCCCGATAATCCAAATGCGGAAATCGTCGCCATCGGTACAGAAATCCTACTTGGAGAAATCACCGATACCAATTCTGTTTATCTGGCGCGGCAACTGCGCAATATTGGCGTCAACGTCTTCTTTATGACGACAGTTGGCGACAATCTGGCTCGCATTGCCGACGCGATTGCGGCTGCTTTGGAGCGCGCGGAGATCGTCATTACGACTGGTGGATTGGGTCCCACAGTTGACGACATGACGAGGCAGGCTGTTGCGGATGTCGCGGGTCGGCCGTTGGTATTCCACGAATCTTTGTACCAGGCAATTGAAGAGCGTTTTCGCGGATTTGGCGTCGCGATGACAGCGAACAACAGGCAGCAAGCTTATCTTCCGCAGGGCGCCACGCTGATCGAGAATCCGGTTGGCACCGCGCCGGCCTTTCTGGTGGAATCCGAGCGAGGCGTGGTGATCAGCCTTCCTGGCGTGCCGCGCGAGATGAAATACTTGGTGACCGAGTCCGTGATACCGCATCTGCTGCGCGCCTACGAGTTGGGAATCATTGTGGCTCGCACGCTGCGGACAGCGGGCATTGGCGAAAGCTCGCTAGACGATAAAATCGGCAGAGATATCTTGAATGAGCGAAATCCAAGTGTGGGATTGGCTGCGCACCATGGCGCCGTCGATGTGCGGATTACCGCCAAAGCAGACAGCCGCTCGAACGCAGTCGCGCTGCTAGACGAAATGCAGGCGCGGCTGGAAGCGCGCATCGGTGAAGATGTATTCGGCGTGGACGACGCCACCCTGGAAGACGTGGTATGGCAGCATTTGAAGCAGCGCAATTTGAAAGTGCAGGTGGTCGAAGCGGGATTGCCCGGCGTGATTAGCAATGCCTGGAACGAAGAATCCGATGCGCTGCGCGCGCAATTCTACGACGACCCGGGCCAGGTTTTCGCGCGATTTGCCATCAGTCCGGCGGATCTTTCATTGACCGAATTTGCCAGCGATGTCGCGCAGCGCATTCGTATACAGGAGGGCGTCGACGCTTGCATCGTCGTGCTCAGCTATCCAGACCTGGACGAAAACGCTGATGCGCGGCAGGGCAGCGCGGTCGCGATTGCAACTGCGGCGGAAACTCGCTTCCGCGGCTATGGCTTTGGCACGCGTTCCAGCTTGGCGCGGGAGTGGATATCGCGCTGGGGGCTCGCCAGTTTGTGGCGGATGCTGCAAAGCGAGCATGGCTGAGGCTACTGTTGACGCTCATTCGTCGAGGCTTAGTAGCGCCATAAATGCTTCTTGCGGGACCTCCACTGAGCCTATCATTTTCATGCGTTTCTTACCTTTTTTCTGCCGCTCCAGCAGCTTCTTCTTGCGCGTGACATCGCCGCCATAACACTTGGCCAGGACGTCTTTGCGCAGAGCTTTCACATTGGCGCGGGAAATAACGCGCTTTCCAATCGCTGCCTGCACCGGCACCGCGAACATCTGCCGCGGGATTAACGCCTTCAAACGGCTCACCAGCCGCTGGCCCCGGTGATAGGCGTCCTCCCGGTGGCATATCATCGCCAGCGCATCCACCGAATCCTCATTGACGAGCACTTCAACCTTCACCAGATCCCCGGCGCGGTATTCGTAGAACTGATAATCGAGACTGGCGTAGCCCTGCGTCACGCTTTTGAGCTTGTCGTAGAAGTCTATGATGATTTCAGAAAGCGGGATCGCGAAGTGCAGGATGACGCGGCTGGCGTCCAGGTATTCGGTGGTTTCGTAGAGGCCGCGTTTGTTGAGCGTCAGGTCCATGACCGGTCCGATATAAGTCTGCGGAACGTAGATCTGGATCTTCATCCAGGGTTCATGAATTTCATCGATTGTGCCCTCGTCAGGCAGCAATGCGGGGCTGTCGATCGAAAGCGTATTGCCGTCGCGCTGCAAGACACGATATTCGACGCTGGGGGCGGTGGCGAGGATGTCCAGATCGTACTCGCGTTCTAGCCGCTCCTGAATGATTTCCATGTGAAAGAGGCCGAGAAAACCGACACGAAAGCCGAAATTCAACGCTTGCGAGGTCTCCGGTTGATAGACCAACGAGGCGTCGTTGAGCTGAAGTTTTTCCAGGGCGTCGCGCAGGTCAGCATAGTCTTCGTTGTTCGTCGGGTAGATGCCAGCGAAAACCATAGGCTTGACTTGCTCATAGCCCGGCAGCGCCTGACCAGCGCCGTTCTTCGCCAGTGTGATCGTATCGCCGACGCGGCATTCCTGTACCGACTTGAGACCAGTGGCGATATAGCCGACTTCGCCGGCTCCAAGCTCGCCGGTGGCGCGCATCACCGGATCAAATACGCCAATCTCGACCGGTTCGAAGCGGGCGCCGGTGGCAAAGAGCTTGAGCAGGCCGCGCGTATTGATGTTCCCGTCCACCACGCGAACGTAGGCGATGACACCCTTATAAGCGTCATAATGGGAATCGAATACCAGCGCGCGCAGTTTTTCCGCCTGGTCTGTGCTCGGCGGCGGCACATCGGCAATCACCTTGTCAAGCAGGTCAGATATGCCCAAGCCATTCTTGGCTGATATCCGCGGCATTTCCTCGACTGGCGTTCCAAGCAGCTCTTTGACATCGTTGGCGACCTCTTCCGGCTGCGCGGCCGCCAGGTCAATTTTGTTGATGACCGGCAGGAGCTCAAGGTCCTGCTCCAGCGCGAGATAAACGTTGGACAATGTTTGCGCCTCGATGCCTTGGCTGGCGTCAACGACCAGTATGGCGCCTTCGCAGGCTTGCAGGGCGCGGCTGACCTCGTAGGTGAAATCAACGTGGCCCGGCGTGTCAATGAGATTGATGATGTAGGTCTGCCCATCGCGCGCGTCATACTTCATGCGCACCGCGGATGCCTTGATGGTGACGCCGCGCTCGCGCTCCAATGCCATGCTGTCAAGCAGTTGCTCCTGCATATCGCGTTCGCTGACCGTGTTGGTGAGTTCGAGCAGACGATCGGCCAGGGTGCTCTTGCCGTGATCAACATGGGCAATAATGCAGAAATTGCGGATATGCTCGATCTTCATCGGTTGTCCGTGGACATTCAGCAATCATGCAATTATGAAGCATGATAGGAAAATGGAGTAGGGCAGGCTACCGATTAAATGCCGTAAGCGCGCGAATCTTGTCATGGAGAGGCAGCCGAGCTCCCGCCGCTGGCGAGAATCTCAGCCACATGAAGTATTCCACGTTGCCCTTGAGGCCGGTGATGGGCGAGCGCATCAAATCCAGGACGGCAAAACGAAGCGACTCCGCGGCCGCAGCCGTCTTGTGCAGCACGCGCCGATGCACAGTCACATCGCGGACAATGCCGCCCTTGCCAACTTCTGATTTGGCGGCTTCGAATTGCGGCTTAACCAAGGCGATGACATCGGCTTGACAATCAATCAGGCGCGATACGGCGGGCAGAATCAGGCGCAGCGAGATGAAGGAGACATCAATGACGACGAGATCGACGGGTTCGCCAAGCGATTCCAGATAGCGGGCATTGGCGTTTTCCATTGATTCGACGCGGCTGTCAATGCGCAAACGATAATCGAGAACGCCTCTGCCGACATCAATCGCGTAAACTTTCGCCGCGCCATGCTGAAGGAGACAGTCGGTAAAGCCGCCTGTGCTTGACCCGATATCGGCGCAAACCCGGCCAGCTGGATCGACGGGGAAAGTCGCAAGAGCGGCTTCCAGCTTGAGCCCGCCGCGGCTGACGTATCGCGGCTTCTGTTTCAAAGAAATGTCGACGTCGGGGTGGACCAGGGCACCCGGCTTGTCCACGATATTGGCTTCTACGCTCACTTCGCGCGCCATGATCATGGCAGCGGCTTTGCTACAACTGATGGCGAGCCGGCGATTCACAAGCAGGGCATCAAGCCGGGTTTTCGTCGCTGGCTTCACCCGTGCACCATGGCGATTTCAATATTTGCATAAGGTTGGTCGGCAGAGAAATAGAATTCGTCGGCCGCGTGCGGGATGAAACCGTCAGCCTCAATGACCACGCTGTAGAAAGTGTCGAATGCCAAAGGACGCGGGAATTGAAAGTCGCCATTGCGGTCTGACGTGGCGAGGTCGTAGACCTGATCTTCTCTCCAATCGAACTCGCTCGCCGTATAATCAGCGCCAATGAGCACGATGGTGATGCTGGGTATTCCCCGTCCGGTCGCGGCGTCAATCACCTTGCCGGAAAGGATGGCGCCTTCAAACCTGGCCAAGCGGTCAATAGGCAGCTGGCCGATGCCGACTATGACTTCTTGTTCAATCAGTTTCAAGTTGTTCACCAAGAGTTGCAATTTGTAGCTGCCGTCGGCCGGGTTCGCCAGCGAAACGGTGTAATCAGAGCCCGATTCGACGGTTTGCCAGGGATTGGTGGTTTCGAAGAATACCTGGTCATCCACAAGCCAGCGCAAGGTCCAGGGTGTGCCGGCCGCGATCAGATGCCAATCGAAGAGGGCGTATAGCGCGGGAATCGACGTGGGAAAGCTTGAGAGAGCGGTCGCCCGGCGCGCCGCGGACGGCGACTCCGCGGTCACATATCGGAGGCGGCTAAAAATCTCGGGCAAGGGTCCCGCGGCCCGCCCGGAAACGATGAAGTCTGATGTCGCCGAGAGCGCGCCGTCAATGTACAGCTCCAGCCGGTACCGCCCGGGCAGCAGGCCGCCAGTTGGCGCGACGCGGATCACTTTGGCGCCGTGACTTTCGTCAGACCAGCGGTCGGCGCTGCGCGCGACTTCGACGCCGCCGAAATACCAGATAGCCGACCAGGGACTGTCTAGCGTCATATTCGCATAAAGAAAGCGCGCGGAGGCGATTTCACCCAAGGGCAAGATGGAGCCGTTGCCGACCAGCGCCCCGCTTTGGTCAAGCGTCCCGAAGACAATGTCGCTGAATTGCGACCTGTTCACAGCGCTGCCGCCGACGATGATGCGCTGGCTTCCCACCGACGTGCCGTTGATTAGCAGAGTGAATTCGTAGGCGCCATTGGCCCAGGCTTGCTCACGGCTGCCGATATACCAAAGCCCGTTTTCGCGGCCGCTCCAGCGCACCGGAGGCAAGCTGAACGTCGCGTCAGGGATACCGTCACGCGAAACGCGCAACTCATAGACGGTTTCAGGCGTCATATTGCGGTAATCAAAAAAGAAAAACAAACTGTTGGTATTGTTCGGCATTGATCCAACGACGGTCGATGGCGCCCCATCGGAGACGGACGGCGCGAAGAACAGACGAGAGACACGTGGCGGGTTCAAGGGCAGCGGCGGCTCCGCAGGCCCGCTAACCAAATTTACGGTTAAGCCATTGCGGACGCCGCGAATTAAACTGCGCGCGTGGCTTATCGGTCGCACGGTGCTAACAAAGTCTCCGATAGGAACGCAACTGTCGCTGGCGTTCACCAAGCCATCGCGATTCGTGTCGGCGAAATAGCGGCAGCTTGCGGCGGCCGCCAAACCGACCAAAGGGGCGCTGGTTGGGATGCCAATGAGCAGGCCCTCGCTACTGTAGGCGCCACCGCCGGACATGGCGCCGGGAATTTCGGCGCGGGTCTTGAACCACGACGGGCGCGGGCCGACTGGCTCACTGATGACTGCCGTAACCGTGCCGCGCGTCGTCGCCACCGCTTCATTTCCGAAGTCGGGGAATCCAGCTACGATCAGCGTGTCGTCGAGGGACACATCATCTGAGCTGCTGATTTCGGCGAAGGGCAAGATCGGCAATTCACTCCTGGCGATGAGCCTGCCGTCCAATTCTCGTGTTATGCGAAGGATGGCGATGTCCAAGCCTTCATCGGCGCTGAATACTTCCGCTCGATATTTGGGAATGGGCGGTTCAGACAAGTCCACATTGAGGGCTACGATAAGCTGATCGCCAGCGCAAAGTCGGCTCGGCAGAACGCTATGGGCATTGGAGATAATCAATCCGTCGGCGCTTACCAAGGTGCCGCTGCTCACGCATTTGATAACCAGGTCATTGTTAACGCTCTCCGCCTGGTAAATGAATACGGTCGCTCGCTTGATACGGTCAATGTCAAGTGAAATAGCGCTTTGCGTCCAAGCTTTGACCGAAAGCAGAAACAGCAAGAGAACCGCGCTGAAGCAACGCTTAAGCATGCTGACTCCAGCAGACCATTAGAATTCTAGGTGCTGAATAAACCATCGCAAGGTTTCCAACTCGCGCTGATAGATGTCCGCATCGGCGCGAAAAGAGACCACGAGCGCCTGTCCCCGCCGAATCGTCAGGATGTCTAAGCCATTGACTATTGACGAAACACCTTCCAGGAATGGGCTGGAATCGCGCGCGACGAATGAATAAGACATCGAGACCGCCAGCGTGTCGTCGGCCAGAAGATAGTTATCGTAGCCCAGAACAGCGTAGTCAGTCAGGACTTGGGACCGCCGGAGCGTCAACAGATCGAAAATGTTGCGCTCGCTGGTATCGCGCCCGACCGGCGCCGCGCTCACTTCGATCACTGTATTGAAGCCGCGGTGCGCCATATCTCTTACGCGAAAAATGAATGATCCGGTCTCTTCGAGCAGCCAGCGCGCCGGATATTTCGCGCTGATACCCGCTTCAAGATTGCTGTAATCGCTGGCCAGATTGAGCGTCGATTCGCGCTGATTGACCCCAAGAGCGAAACCGGCGACGAGTAGAAAATAGGTGATGGCGATTGACCAACGCTGACGCGGGGTGATCTGAATCGCGGGCGTCCGTCCGGTTTCAAATTCCATCGAGATTCCACCGGCTCACGTAGGCTTCGCGTTCACGCCGCTCCGAATTGCTGTAGAGAAAGTACACAATGCCCAAGGCAAGCACCAGCGAGGCGCCGAGCAACGCGAATGCGAAGAGCGGCCGATCGGCGTTTCCGGCTGTGCTTAGTGGCCCGCTCAGGAAGCCGCCGACCAAGCCCGTTATCAATCCAGTCGAAAGCGCCGCGACCAGGACATTGATCGGCAGCACCAACGGATGTGCATCGGAAAAGTACGATTCTATGATGCCCAAAGCGATGAACATGCTGGACGCCAACTGAACGGTTACATTTGAGAGCAGGTAGATCGCCGCGATATTCCAATTGGGTTCAAGCTGCCAAACCACAGCGAAGTTCAGAAAGACGCTGTAGCCAAGCGCGCCGGCAAATGCGTAAGCGATGACATCGCCGCGAACGCGCAAACCTTGCGGGTAGATGAGGTAGCGGAGCACAATGAACTTCAGCCCAGCATCGACGAAGCCTGCCGTAAATGTGTAACCGAGGATCCGTGAGAATACTGATTGTAGCGGCAGCCAGTCCTGAACGCGGAAGAATTCTTGCACGAGGGGCAGTCCGATGGCGGAAGCCGTCAAAGCCGAGACGACTGCCACGCCGAACAATCGCCGCCGTGGGCGAGCAACGCGGGATTCTGGCAGCACAGAAACATACAGCCATAGTAGCAAAGGCAAGGCTGCGAGGGCAAATGAAAGCGCGCGCTCAATCCGCGGATCGAAGCGCGGCTGAATGAACTCTCCGGCCAGGACGATGAGCAGCAGGACGGAAGTCAAGACGATTAGTTGCAAGACAAGATTGCGCCATACGGGCAGAAACGAATAGGTATCTGCCTGCGCAGGATCGGGTTGGACACGGGTTTCCGACTGCATTGACTGGACGCTTTTCTTCCAGACGCTGTTGCGACCGTCTATAATTTAACCTAGTGAAACTTGGCAGGAATGTAAAGTGGCATTGCGCGACGTTTCTGTGGCTCAAGATGCGAATCGTAAACGCGGCCGACTTATGGCGCAGCGCGCGCTCGGCGGGTACACATCCGCCAGCAACGCGACTGCATTATGGTTCGTGGCGGCGTTATGGCGGGCTTTCAGGCCTTTTCTCTTTAGCATGTATGGCATTCTGGTACTGGCGAGCTGCGGCGCGGCAGGGATTACCATGCCTTGTGAAGCTGACCATCGCTGCCTGCGCTACGCCATAACAGTGGATATCCCCATACTGGATCCGCACGTCAGCGCCTTGCCGGAAGCCGGCATGATTTTCCGCCAATTATACGACACATTAGTCTATAGAGACGGCGAGAGCCGCAAGTTTATACCTGGATTGGCCAGCGACTGGCAAGTATCGCGCGATGGTCTCGTTTACACCTTCCATTTGCGCCAAGATGTGGCCTTCCACGATGGCAGCGCTTTCACGGCAGCATCGGTCGCGCGCAATATTGAACGCATTTTTCATCCCGAATCGGGATCGTCGTTGGCGCGGGAATTATTCGGACCGCTCCAGCAATTCGAAATCTTGGACGAATACACGATTCGTCTGCGCTTGTTTGAGCCCTACGCCGCGCTTCTGGACGGGTTGGCGCAGCCCTATCTCGGCATCGCCAGCCCGGCGGCGCTCGAGCGATACGACAGATTGCGCTATCAGTATCATCAGTCTGGGACCGGTCCTTTTATGCTAGTGGATTATCTGCCGGGTGAGCGCATCGTCCTCAGTCGATACCAAGGCTACTCGGTCGATCCTGCCATTTATGAGCCCTTGACAGGAGAGGAAATCGAACGCATTGAGATTTCGATTATCGGCGAAAGCGGCGCTGATCTGGTTTCGCTTTTGGGGCGCACTCAAGACGTGATTGATGACGTCAGTCCCAAAGCGGCGCAACTCTTGTCCGGGAATAGCCGCGCGATGCTGCTCCCGACGCAGATCCCCGGGCAGTCCGTGCAATTCGTCTTCAACACGAACCGTCAGCATCTCGATAATCGCGCCGTTCGCCTTAGCCTTCTATTAGCGACCAATCGGATCGCCATCATTGACCGAGTGTTCTTCAACACATCGCCACTCGCTTGGATGCCCTTGTCCGAAAGCACTGGCTTTGCCCATACCGGCTTCATCGGCGAATACGAATTTGATCTCGCTCAGGCGCAAGCGGCGCTGTCGGCGGCCGGCTATGCCGACACAGACGGCGACGGCTTGCTCGACCGGGACGGTGTTCCGCTTTCTCTGACGATGATGGTTCCGCCGTGGGGGCAGCTTCCGGAAGTAGCGGCTCTGCTAAAAGAACAATGGCGGCAGATTGGCGTAGAGTTGGCGACGGAGCCAGTGGCGGGTGAATCACAGCTCCGGGCTCTCATCCAATCACGTGAATTTGACTTGCTCCCCGTTACCAATTATGGAATAGACCCGGGCATACTCGGCCGCATCTTCCTCGACCGTTCCCCGTATTCCTATGCGCTTGCCCAGCACGCCGTTTTGAACGACACGCTCGCAAGTGCCGCGCGACAGCAGGACCCAGCCCAGCGTCGAACGCAGTATTACGAGATCCAATCGCTGCTGATGAAAGAGGCGCTGCTGCTTCCGATCCGCGAGGTGGCGCGCTTGCGAGCGGTCAGCGCCGATGTAGCCGGTCTCCGATATGACGCCTATGGTCTATACCCCTTGCTGTCCAACGTGGCGGTCACAGCAAGCTGAATCAGGCGTCCGCGCAGATTCGCGTGCCAATCGATTGGCGGCGGATCAGCAGATCTAACAGCACATTGTCGCGACCTCCGTCCGCGATTACCACGGTAAGAGACGGGTGATCGCGCACGAGGGCGACCATCGAATCTACCTTTTGCAGCATACCGCCAGTGACATCCACGCCGTGAGACCCGGCGAGCGCGGAACGAACGTCTGCCAACGAGTTCGGCGTGATTCGAGGAATAAGCTCTCCATTGTGGTCAAGCACGCCGCGCGCCTCTCCTAGCAGAATGATCTGCTGAACGCCCAGCTTTCCGACCAGATGCGCAAAGAGGGCTTCGGTTGAGATGATCGTTCCGCCAATGTTCTCGTCAAGGGCGATATCGCCATGGATCAACGGTATCAGTTGCCGGTCGAGCGCCATGCTCAGCGCGCGGATGTCGAAGGACTGAATCCGCCTATCATTGGCGACGATGGTAGATGAGGGCTGGAATCGCATCGTTGGCGAGCCAGCGGCGTGGAATTCATTTAACACCAATTGGCTTAGTTCGGCGGCGACCGCCCCAACTTGAACGAAGCCCTGACGTTCGCGCTCGGTGCGCACGCCTTCAAGCGTCCGGTATTTCCGCGCTTCGAAATGGCCAAAGGAACCGCTTCCGTGTCCAATGATGATGCGGATACTTTGGGAATGATCGCGCAGGCGAAGGACCTGCTTCGCGATTCGGCGCACCCTTTCCGGTCGAAAAGTCTTGGCTTTGGTCTTGTCCGTAATCAGCGATCCGCCGAGCTTAATCAGAATCGTCATTTTGCGATCCTTGGCCTGCGACTGTGAGCATCACTTGCGTGGCGCCGGCTTCAATGAGACCTTGCTTCACCACTGGCGCCGACGCCTCATCCACTAGGGCGATGATATTGCCACCGCGCCCGCCTCCTGAAAGCTTCGCCCCCAGCGCCCCCGCGTTTATTGCAGCGTCGACTAGATTGTCGAGTTCCGCGGCGGACACATCAAGCGCCCGCAGCAAGCGATGGTTTGCGCTCATCAACTCGCCCAGCCTGGCTATATTGCCATGTTCGATACACTGCCTGGCCTCATTGACCATGGCGCCGATATCCTCGAATACACGCGCAGTTTGGGTTGGCGCCAAACGAGCCAGCGTACGTACATCGGCGACCGCGTCTCGCGTCAATGAGGCGATTCCGCTATCCGCCACCACCACCAAAAGCGGGTCAGCGATTTCAAGGAAGGCTGGCGCGCCACCTATCTCAAAGTATACCGGCGATTCGTACACGACCACCGTATTGTCAATGCCGCTCGGCGTGCCATGATGCTGCTTTTCCACCTCAAACACCAGCCGATTCAAGGCTGCATTAGGCAAGGCTGTACCGTGCAGCTGGGCAATAGCGCGTCCTATCGCGGCGGACACGGCGGCCCCGCTGCCGAGCCCGCTGGCGATCGGTATTTCCGACTGTATTCGGATTTCGCCTTGGAGGCTTTCCAGGCCGAAATACTGCATGGTCAAAGCAGCCATCAGAGCCAGTGGATCCGATGATACAATATCGCCAGTGTCAATTACTAGCGGCGGGCGCGCCAGATCTTCGGCGATGAGGGTCAAGGGCGACCCCGTAGGGCGGTAAGCCGCGTTTGCTCGAATGCCGGAGAGGGGAAGCGCGATCGCTGGCTTGCCATAAACAACCGCGTGCTCGCCAGCAAGAATGGCTTTTCCCGGCGCGCTGGCCTGCGCGCTCATGAAGATTTAGAACACATACAAGATCACGATGTAGGCGAGGGCTGCCAAGCCAATGGTAGCCTGCAGCGGACGGTCATTGAGTAGAACTTCGTCGGGCGCCCCGCCGCGCTCTTCGACATGAATCAGATATAGATAGCGAAACAGACCGTAGATGACGAAGGGAACCGTAATCAGTCCGAGGTTTTGCCCATCACGAACCATCGTAGGCGCTTCGACCGTATAGATGATATAAGTGATAGTCGTCGCCGCGGTCACGATGCGCAGCATGTCATCCAGCAGCGGGAGGTTGTAATGAGCAAATGCGCGCCGCGTCGCCGCAGCGTCGTCACCGAGCGATGCCAGTTCCTGGCGGCGTTTTCCGATAACTAGAAAGAGCGCCAGCATGCCGGCCGACGCGTAAAGCCAGGGTGACAAACTGACATCAATGACGATGCCACCGGCGAGTAGCCGCAAGACAAAGCCCGCCGCCACCACCAGCAGATCCAATATCACGATATGCTTTATGGTATGCGAGTAGGCAATCTGCACTGTGAAGTACACGATGACGAGCAAGGCAAGGCGCTCATCAAAATAATACGCAGCCAGGAGAAGGAGCGGAAGAAGCGCTACCACCGCCGCCTTGGCCGCGGACGGGGAGAGTGTGCCGGAAGCGATCGGTCGCTGGCGTTTGAGCGGATGCGCGCGGTCCAATTCGATGTCAGCTATATCATTGATGATGTAAACACAGCCAGAGCTTAAGATGAGCAGAACGCAACAGACGATCACGCGGCCCAGCAATTCCAGCTCGAAAAGTTGCCCGCTGAACACGATCGCGGGAAAGACGAAGAGAAAATTCTTCGACCACTGCTTGGGCCGCATCGTCTCGATCAGATTGCGTAAGGTTTCCAAAATGTTCCCCGCCCGGTTGGCAATGGACAGAGCCATAAGTCTAGTGATATTGTCGCACAATTCTAGTAAAACTTCAGTCACAGTTTGAGATCGGCGCTAACGTATGGCTGATGGCCCGCGGTCGGCTACCGCTAGAGCGCATTCTAATATCGCCTTCGTCAAATACTGGGGGAACCGAGATCATCGCCTGCGGCTGCCCGCCAACTCGTCAATCAGCATGAACCTGGCCGACCTCCATACGACGACAACGGTCGCCTGGGAGCGCAGCCTGAGGCTGGACACGCTTCGCATCAATGGCGCGCTCGCAGCTGATTCAGCGCTTGAGCGCGTCCGCAATCATCTGGATATGCTGCGCGCGCGATTCAAGACAAGGCGCTACGCGCGCGTCTGCTCGATGAATAACTTCCCGATGGGGACAGGTATCGCTTCGTCAGCGTCGGCCTTCGCCGCCTTAACGATGGCTGCCGGCACCGCGCTAGGCTTGAATCTTTCCGAGCGCGAGCTCTCCATATTAGCGCGGATGGGCTCAGGATCGGCGGCGCGTTCGATCCCGTCAGGATATGTCGAATGGCACGCGGGCCATTCTCATGAGACATCCTTCGCGGAAACGTTTGCGTCGTCTGACCACTGGAAATTGATTGATGTCATCGCCATCGTTAGCCGGGCGCACAAGCGGACGGGTTCCAGCGCTGGTCACGAGACGGCTGGTTCCAGCGTTTTGCAGCCAGCGCGCATAGGATCGGCAGCTGACCGCATGGGCGCCGTGAAGTCGGCAATCATGCGCAGAGACTTCGAACAATTCGCAAGCGTGGTCGAGGAAGACAGCAACTTGATGCATGCGGTCATGATGACGAGCGATCCCCCGCTGCTTTATTGGGCGCCGCTCTCCTTCGCGATTATGAAGGAAGTGCGCCATTGGCGAACGGTAGAGCATTTGCAGGTATGTTTTACCTTGGATGCCGGACCCAATGTCCATTGCATCTGCGCCTCCACCGATGCCGATGCGGTGGTCGCGCGCCTGCAGGCGCTTTCGAGCGAGCTGGAGATCTTACGATCAACGGTGGGTTGCGGCGCCTATATCTTAAAGCCGTAGGGCTAACGCCAATAGCATTCCTTGCGTCTCTCCGCAACTCGGACGTATAATGAAGGCGAATCGAATCCATTTGGAGGGCTGTCATCAATGCTGGTTCACGCCGCTACAAATGACATCGCGCTTGCCATAGCCGCTTTCGCGCTCGTTTTGATTCCGGCAGTCATCATCCATGAGCTAGGCCATTACATTGCCGCCAAGCTGGTCGGCATCAATGTACTCGAGTTTGGCATTGGCTTTCCGCCTCGCGTTGGGCGCTTGTTCATGCTCGGTGAAACGGAATTCACCTTGAATCTTCTGCCCTTGGGCGGATTCGTTCGTCCACTGGGCGAAGACATGATTGGTCCAGCCAGCGAGGACAAGGTAAAGCGTGATCGAGTCACATTGGAGCGGCGGCGCTCGGGGCTGGTTCGCCTGGTATCCGAGCGCGAAATGCTGCGCCTGCGCGGTGTGGACGAGCGCAAGATGATGTCAGTAAATGAAGCGCCTGCTTTGGGTCGCATTTTCTTCATGGCTGCCGGCGCCTTCGCCAATTTTCTCATGGCGCTGATGCTTTTCTTTGCAGTCGCCTTGATCGGGCTTTCCCTGCCAGTTGGCGGATTAAGTCAAATTGTAGCGATTCCACCCGGCTCCCTCTTTTATGGGACGAACGCGAACCTAGGGGATGCCATCGAGAAGATCAACGGAGAGCGTTTCGCCGATTTTGTAGACTTTCACGAGCAACTGAAAGCCTATCAAGGCGAGTCAATTCAGTTTTCGCTCATCCGCCAAGAAACAGGCGACGAATACGAGCTGCGCGTCATGGCGGATTTCTCCGGGCGCTCCGGTTTCGTGCAGGTGATGACCGTGCTGGAAGAATCGCCAGCAGCGCAGGCTGGCATTCAGGCTGGGGACATCATTAGCCAAATCAATCATTTGCCGATTGCGCCTTCGGGTAACCCAGCCAAGACCTTGCGGGAGGCCACGAAAAATTTTGAAGGCAGGCAACTGCCGCTCACACTTAGGCGAGAGCATGAAGACGGTTCAATTGAAGACATTGTTGTGGTCGTCACGCCTCGTGTGAATCCGCCTGAAGCAGAAGGGCGGCTGGGAATGGGTGTTCGTTCCCAGTTTGGTCTGCGAGACCACACCCGATTTGCCAACGCGGGGCTCAAACATGAGTTGATCCCGCAGAGCATACCTGACGCCATCTCCTACAGCGCGCGCACCACGGTGGACACCCTAAAGCTCATCGCCTCGATTCCAGGTCGCTTGCTCGATGGGTCGCTTAGCGGCCGGGACGCGCGCCCCATCAGTATCATCGGGATTAGCAAGATCGGTGGAGAATTCTTGCAGCGCAGCTTGCAGGAGGGTCCCGGCATCATGCTCAAATTCATCGCCCTGATCAGTATCTTCCTGGGCATAAGCAACCTGCTGCCGATACCGGCTCTTGACGGCGGGCGGATCGTCTTCGTCCTGGTTGAAATGCTTCGCGGCAGGCCCGTCGCTCCCAAGACCGAAGCGCGAGTGCATCAAATTGGCATCATGCTGCTGCTGCTGCTGGGCGTCTTGGTCATGATATATGACTTGATTCATCCGCCGACTATCAACTGATTATGGAAGACAAGCGAATGCCCGCCTTCGAAGATGAAGCGCTTGACCTGCCCATGCCCAAGCCTTCGCTTGAAGAGCTTGCGCAATCATTGCAGAACGAGGCGCGTTCGCTTCAAGCCGTCATTCCGGCGGCGATAGTATATGGACTCAGTGATTTGACGCATGAGGAATTGCGGACAATAGAACCGGTCTGGAATCCGCTTCCCGCTGTCGCCAAGCATCGCATATTGCATTCGCTGAATGAAGCCAGCGAAGCCATGTTTGAGCTCAATTTTCGCGAGATTGCCTTGCTGTGTTTGGAAGATGCCAGCAGCCTCGTCCGCGCCGCATCGATCGACCTGCTATGGATAGACGAATCAGCCGTGACCATGCGCGCGTTGATGAAAATGGCGGCATCCGACGATGACGCCGCCGTTCGGGCGCGCGCGCTGGAGCATTTGGGCCGATTCATTCTCCTGGGCGAATACGGGGATGTCCCGGCCGATCTCGCGGCTGAGGCGCAATCGCTGGTTTATGGCATTCACAGTGATCCTGAGGAGCCGGTGGAAATCCGCCGCCGCTCTTTGGAAGCGCTCGCCAATTCAAGCCATCCGAAGGTCAGCGGCCTCATCGAGACCGCTTACGCGGATGGCAACCATGAACTTAGAATCGGCGCCATTTACGCAATGGGACGCACCTGCAACTCGATTTGGCGCGCCAAATTGATGGACGAGCTCGAGAGCGCGGACGGCGAATGCGTCTTTGAAGCTATCAGAGCGTGTGGCCAGATACAGCTGAAAGAAGCGGCGCGGCGGGTCGGCGAGTTCACGCTCAGCGACGACCAAGAGATTCAAATGATTGCGATCTGGTCCTTGGGTGAAATCGGCGGCCGGCAGGCTTTTGACATTTTAGGCAGCCTGGACGAAATCGTGACCGATGATGATTCAAGAGCGGCGATTGACGAGGCGCTGGATAAGGCCGGCTTCAGTTTGAGCTTTGCTTCCTTGGGGCTGGAAACTGACGACGATCCATAGATGGCGCATAGACCTTATTGCGCGAAGATCGTCTGGAGCTTCATCGCCAGCCCCATATCGCCATGGATTTTGAGTTTGCCCGTCATAAATGCCTGCATCGCATTCATTTCACCGGTGGCCACCGCGAACCAGTCGTCAGCGCTCGCTTTGACCGTCATCGACGGATCGCTCAATTCTCCGGCGCCGGTGGTGGCGGCGCCATCCGCGATCTTGATCCAATAGAATCCACCATTGTCGCCACTCAGATCAAAGAGAATGGTCGCGCTCATATCTCCCGCTTTCTCAGAGAGGAATCGATCCACCATTGCCGGAAACAGGTTCTTTACCTCTTCAGCGTTGGCCATAGCTCACTCCTAATGTTGATGTCGCGATCCAAAATCCTGAATTAGTATACAGGTGTTCAAAGGCAGTCCCAAGTGCAGTTTACCGACAGCAAGACGATCTCCCAGACCGGCCGTGTTCGGTTCTTTCCGACTGTGGCGCTGCTGCTTGCCATATTCGCCTCGGCCGGCTGTACCATGGCTTCGGACCTAGCTGCGCCAGAGGTCGAGCGCTCAGCCGCCTCCGCCCAAGAAAACGCGTCGCCGGCGCGCTCAACGACGGAATCGCTACACCCAGCAGCATCATCAGACCACACCGTCCCGCTCAATCGCCAAGCGATTGCCACCCCGGTGCTTGGGACCAGCTTGGACGAATCCATTACGGCGGTCGCCACACATTCCCTTGAAGCTTCGGCCGCCGAATCAGATATCCAGGATGGGCAAAAACCGGCTCATACCGTTCAGCCGGGCGACACGCTCACACGAATCGCCGAACGCTACAATGTTTCCATCAGCGCGCTGCTGAAAGTCAATGACCTGCCGAATCCTGATTTCTTAGAGGTGGGGCAGGTCATTCATCTGCCACAGACGCCGGTGGAATATACGCCAGCGTTTCGCATTGTGCCGGATTCGCGGCTGGTAAGATCAGCGGGCGCCATCCGCTTCGACACCGATGCCTTCCTTCGCTCAAAAACAGGCATATTGCCGCAGATCAACGTATTCACCCCGACGCGGCTGGCTGATGGCACACAGCGCAGCGACGCCTTGACGGCTAGCCAGATCATCGAACGCGTTTCGCGCGAGTACAGTGTGGACGCGCGCCTCCTGCTCGCGTTTCTTGAACACTTCGCCGGTCTGGTCACCGCAGCGACAGACGATGAAAATGCGCTGCTTTACCCTTTAGTCGCGCCGGACGCGCCGACGCCGACCGGACGGAAAGGGCTTTACGCCCAGCTGAGTTGGCTGGCGGACCGGCTCAACGAGGGATATTACGACTGGAAGTACCGCAGCGTAACGATTCTTGAAGCCGCCGACGGCAGCCGTCTAAACTTTCATCCGGACTTGAACGCCGGAACAATAGGCCTGCAATTCGCGATGGCCCAACTTCGCGAAGCTGAACAATGGGAAATTGACGTCGGCGAGACCGGGTTGTTCGAGACGTATCGACGCCTGTTTGGCGATCCATTTGAGGATGCGCATGAAACCAAGCCTGCTGAACTGATTCAGCCTCTCTTGACGCTTCCGTTCCCACGCGGCGATATATGGCGTTTCACAGGCGGCTTCCACGGTGGATGGGGAAACGGCAGCGCCTGGTCCGCCGTAGACTTTGCGCCGCCCGACGAGGAGCAAGCCAGCTGGTGTTTTACATCAAGTTTCCCGATCACGGCGATTGCTGCTGGAATCATTGCCAGAATAGACGACGGCCTAATCGTGCTGGACCTCGATGGCGACGGCAATGAGGGAAGCGGCTGGACGATACTGTATCTGCATGTCAGCCCGCACGACGCCTTGCAGGAGGGCCAGGTCGTTGAATCGGGCAACATCCTGGGATACACGTCCTGCGCCGGTGGATTCAGTACAGCGACGCATCTGCATATCGCCAGGCGCTTCAATGGCGAATGGATCCCGGCCGACTGCAATCGCTGCCCGCAAGAGGTTGCCGTTCCGCCATTTGTCATGAGCCATTGGCAGGTCGTTGGGCTGGGCAGTCAGCTTTATCAAGGCTTCTTGGTGAACACCCTGGACAACCGCAGCGTGATCGCCGAGCAAGGTCGATACACTGATGTCAACGCCATTTCCTGGTGACTGGATCCGAATCCGCGGATCAATTGGAACTGTGGCGCTCTGCGTTGCGCTCCTCTTGACAATTGCGCCTTCATTCGCGCAAGGCGGCGCAGATGCGACCCCAGTGCGCGCCAACCTGGTCACAGCCACGCCAGAAGGCGCGCAAGCGCTGGCGCCGACCATCACGCCCAGCTATACGCTGACCCCGCTGCCGGCCGCTCGGCTGCAGGCGCTGCAGTCCGCGGGGAATGTGAACGTCCGCGCCTTGCCTGATATCGAAAGCGAATTGCTTGGCGCCATCGCTCACGGAGCGCTCTATCCAGTGTTGCGAAATTACTATCGCTGGTACGAACTGAGTTTCGAATTGTCGCCAAATGGACGAGCATGGGTATACGGCGACCTGGTGACGATAGAAGGCGATCCTTCTCAAATAGAGGCGATCGACAATCTTGACGCCATCGTCGCCGCGGGAAGCTTGGCGCTAATCGGCGACGAGAACGCTGATCGGACGAGCGCGAACCCACGAACCATCGAGATCGCAACCGGTGAAGCGGATGCCGTCAGCGTCGTGGAAGTCATCGAGGCCACGCCGCTGCCGACTTATACGCCGCCAGCAACTCAGCCTGCGTTTGTCCATCAACTAGAGGTAATCGAAGCGTCCGAACCACGCCTGCTCGATCTGCCGCCGCTGGTTCCGATCCTGGCATTGGCAGGTCTGGGATTTGTAGGGTTGTTGATCAGTATGCTGCGTAACTGACAAAGCTGGTCGCGCTCGGTGACCGGCGCGCGCCTTCACATTTGCGGAAGCGACACTAATAGCTTCCGCAGGTTCCGCAGCCTTGACTTTGGTCAGCAGCATCTTCATCCGAGCCCTTGAAAGAGTGGCCGCAGCCGCAACTGGAAGCGGCGTTGGGGTTGTCAATGCGGAAGCCCCCGCCAATCAAACTGTCGACATAATCAATGGTGGCGCCTCTGAGGTACATCATGCTCGTCGGATCAACCAATAGACGCACGTCAGCGCAGTCGACGACAGTATCGCCCGCTTCCGGCGCCTCCTGAAAAGCCATTCCGTACTGCAACCCGGAACAGCCGCCGCCCGTCACAAAGACGCGAAGCGCATGATCAGGAATCTCGCGCTGCTCAAGCAAGCTCTTGATGATGGACACCGCGGCCGGTGTGACATCTATCACGGTGCTGTCGGTTACCACGCCAACTGTCTGCTGCTCGGCCAAAGCCATGACTTTTCCCTTCGCCTATTGCGATCTGCGGTCATGTTAACACAGCGAGGCCATTGTGTCAATTTTATGACGCCAACTTCATATTATCCCTTGCGGACGGTTCCAGCCTTTCGCGCTTGAATTCCTCGGTCGGCGCGCGAAGGGTTCATCGCGCATATATTGGGCTAATAGGCTGAGATTGCTAGCGAAATCGTTTGCCCCGTATGTTAGTGACCACTATACTGACTTTCGTGTTAGCAGGCATTGATTACGCTGATAGGTCTTTACGGGAGAAGATTATGGCCAGTCGCATAAGATATCGGGCATCGCTCTTTACGTTGGTTGTGGTCGCTTTGCTTTCATCGGCACAGTTGCTCGCTGTAGCGCAAAATACGCCGCATTTGGTGGTAAACACGTACCGGCTGAATGTCCGAAGCGGACCAGGGGTGAGCCATAATATCATCGACACAGTAGCCGGGGGCACGGTACTCCCCGTGATTTCGCTCCATGTCGGCAGTGACTGGATCCAGGTCGCCAGCCCTAGCGGACCCGGTTGGGTAAATTCCTTCTATGCTGTGACGCGTGGCGACTTTACCAGCGTGCCAAACCAATATACGCCGCCGAATTTGGGCAGCGGCACAGCTATTCCCGCGGGCGCGCCGCACGTCGTTGTGAACACAGCCTATCTGAACGTCAGGACCGGACCCGGTATTGGGCATTCCGTCCTCATAACGGTCAAGGGCGGCGCCAATTTGTTAGTCACCTCAATTGACGGGGGCGGCGTGTGGTATCAAGTCGAAACATCCGCCGGCACAGGCTGGGTCAATTCCAATTACACGGCAGGCCGCGGCAACTTCGCCGGTCTCTCGCGATCTGGCCAGCCGAGCCAGCGCGAGGGAGCGCATCTCTCGGGTTCTACGCCGCGGGCGGTTGTGAATACGGCATTTCTTAACATTCGCTCCGGTCCAGGCATTCGCAACAGCATAGTCGCCACCGTGCCCGGTGGCACTGTATTGAGAGTGCTTGGGCTATCCGGAGGCCGCGGCTGGTATCTCGTTGAGGGCAGTTTCGGGCAGGGTTGGCTGAACAATCATTACACCGTTTTCCGGGGCGATTTCAGCCAACTGCGGGTCGTCAACTAGCAGAGCGCTCTCTGCAAACGACCTAGACGGATATACAATTCACCCTGTCATATTGGCAGGGTGTTTTCATTGGAGCGTCGCGCATGTTGAATGCCGCCCACAGAATGAAATCGCTTGGTCAACAGCCCGGTGATTCAGGAGCGCCGACATCAATCTTCGGAAGCGCCGCCGGCCTGGCTCATGCGATTCAGGCCGATGAGCGGTTTCGCATCGGCGTTTATCCGATCCTATGCGCCGACATGCCCGAAGCCGCCATGGGGCTGGCATCTTGCCTTTGTTACCTGTTGGAACAATATCAAGACACACGCGTCTATCGCTGCTTCGCGAGGATTGGCGGCGCCGACGATAATGCCGAGATTTCTGCCTCAGATTACCAGTTCTCCGCGTCTGATTGGACGCTTGAGGGCTTAGCCGACAACGTGATCCTTGAAGGCGCGCTCATTGCTGCGTGGGACGGCTACGAGTTGCGGCTTGTAATTGACAGGAGCCTGTCGGCGAGCGACGTCGACGACGATGCCTTGGCTTACCAGTTTGACTCGCTGGCGAGCCTGACGTCCGCGCTGCCAGCTATCGCGGCGGAGGTCTATCGGGCGCTAGCGGGGGAGGTCAACACCAACGGCATCATCGAGTATGACGCGCTTGACGCGGGAGACGCTGAGCTTGAGACGCTGCTGGAAGCGGTCTTTGGTTGGAATCTCGATGTCTGCCTCTATCTGTGGGATGTCGAGTGGGACGAGAAGGATGTTTGCGATCAGTTCGAGGAGGTGGCTGAACTGCGCCATACGAATCTTGGCCAATTCGCCTTTTGGTGCCTGGGCATGATGGCCAAGCAAGTGATGCAGCCAGGAATAGCCGAAATTGGCGAGCATATTGTGACCGAACTCGGGCGCGCATTCAGCGACGAAGATCTGGCCGCGCCCGGCGCCGCCGCCGCCGCCCTTGGGCTATCCCGGCTGGGTCAAGCTCAGCAAGCAAATTCCGTCTTGCAGCCGCGTATGCGAGCCGATACGCCCGCGTCAGTATGGTGCGCTATGATTGAGATCCAGTTGAATGCCGGGCAGGTCGAGGCAGCCATCGAGACGGCGCAGCTTGCGCTGGAGAATGGCTTGCAGCATCCCGCGCTATACTGGCAATATGCCGAGCTATTGATGACAGCCGAGGTCAACAATCTGAACGTTGATGATGTGTTGCTGCTTGATCCGGATGAATACGATGAAGACGCGCATATTGCAGTCGAAATTGCAAACGCGCTAAAGCTATACAACGACGGCGTAAGGGGCGACTTGGGCGCTCTTCAACTGGCGCTCGCCTACATGATTGACGTGGCGGACGACGAACGATGGATCTATTTCAAACGCCTGCTGCAAAGGGACGAAGAGGGCGCTTTTACCGGCGAAGTTCTGGATCGATTGATTGAGTTTGAAGACCACGATCGCGCCTACGATATTCTGGAAAGACATCTCGATTCCAATGCTTTTGCCTATATCTTTATTGCTCAGCTGGCCCTGGCGGATTCGGACAGCGCGCTGGCCAGCGAAATGGTTGAAGCCTGTCGCGCGTCGTTTGCCGAGATCGACGACAATCTGGAACTGGAACTTCAGCGAATTCAGCTGCAGGCATCCTTGCCGTCTTTTGCCGAACAATATGCGGAAACAAAGGTCATGCTAAGCGCGAATCGTCCAGTGTCGGAAGACAAAGTGGAACTGCTGGAGCGGGCAATAGAGCTGGCGCCGAAGCTCGTTGACCTCCATTTGCTCTTGTCCGCGTGCTATCGCAGCTGGCGGGATGATGAAAGCGCTCTGGAAGTGCTGCGCGAGGCGGCGGAACCTGCAGGACCCGATCCTCAGATTGATTTGGGAACAGCGCGCATCTTGTGGTCGCAAAATGAACGCCAAGACGCCATATCATTGCTAAATGCCGCCCTGGAGCGCTTTCCCAACGATGTTTATCTCTTGATGCAATTGGCTTCCTGTTTGATCGAAAATGATCAGTTTGAGGACGCGCGCCAGTACATTGCCCTGGCGGAAACGATTGCGCCCTCCCACCGCGCCATTTTGCAAGTCCAGCAATTGATCGCCCAGAAAATGGGCGACTAAGTCACGACAGCGCAATCGGCAGCACTTGGCCTGCGGTTCGCTCACGAATCTCTATCGCGAAACGGTCCAGGTCAGCCGCGACAAAACGGACGATCACCAGGACTTGTTCGTCGAATACCTCATCTTCTATCGTCCCGCTGTGCGCGGCAATAAGGCGCTTGGCGAGATTGTAAAATGTGTAGGGCAATTCGAGCCCGACCGTTTGTCGCTGTATTTTCAACTCCGTCTTCAGCGCGCGCAACGCTTCTTGCGCCGAGGCGGTGTAGGCGTGCGCCAGACCGCCAGTGCCAAGTTTGACGCCGCCGAAGTAGCGCGCTGTCACCAGCAGAATATCACCGATGCCGGCGCCCCGCAGCACGGCAAGGGTTGGGGGACCGGCCGTACCGGTCGGTTCGCCGTCATCGCTCATGCCTTCAGTGATCGAATTGCCGAAGCCGACGCGAAAGGCGTAGACATGGTGATTGGCGCTCGCCAGCTCGGA